>JAZRAX010000037.1:0-213711 GCA_045634745.1 Acetatifactor sp.
AATACCAGAGCCATGGCTATGGCACGGAATTGGTAAAATATATTAGTTCGCATTCAAAAAGCATTGGCTGCAGGAAAATGTTTTTGATAACAAATAAGAGTAATATCTCTGCTTGTAGATGTTATGAAAAAGCAGGAGGCATTAATACTGCTAATGACGAAATTGTATATTCATACAAGTAATTAAAGCATGACAAATCTTGCTAATGTTTGTCAAGAATTATTTTAAGAAATTTTGTCCTAAAAAAGGGTAACCTTAATAAACCCACTATTGTGGATTTTTCAAAAATATATGATAATGAACTCAGATTTACTTATACAGCTCCATTGCACGGGCGTAGTAAATCCGGAGAAACTTATTTACACCAGCCATTTTGGCTACGTTGTAAGGTTTTCCTTCCTGCTCCTTTTTCAGCATAAAAAGGTAGACAGGATCATCTTGAGGTTTTGTCAGTTTAAGGGCCTGCATAACCTCAAAACAAGCTTTTCTGAGGGCAGCACTGCCACGTTTTGAGATGTGGCGGTTTCTGCTCTCGAATTGTCCTGATTGGTAAGGCGGTGCATCGTTTCCAGCAAAAGAATTGAGTGCTTTACCACTATGAAAACGGCGAATATCACCAATCTCGGCAAGAATGATTGGTCCAAGTCGGTCTCCAACACCAGCCATAGAACGAAGAACCTTGTATTCCGGTATGGTTTCAGCGATGGTTTGCATTTGAAGAATAATCTCATCAGCAGCATTCTGAGAAGTGGATAAAAGGTCAACACATTGACTCTGGGCAAGTTGGATATACGGGTCTTCACCTCTGGTTGTAATGCTGTTCGCAGCAAGCTCATATATTGCTAAGCCTTTACTTGGAGCATGACGGTCACGGGTTTTCTTGACAAGAGTTGCATAGCTTGAAAGAAAACGAGTTTTACCGATTTTGTTGATTTCATCAAAGGACTTGAATCGTTTGATGAAAAGTAATAAGACACATTGCTCGGGATTTCTGCTTTTCAAAGGTAGTAAACGAGTAATGCCTGGCATGGTCTGGTCAAGTAGATTAATCAGTTGAACTTTTGTATATGACACAGAAGAAATACGCTGATTGTACTGCCTCGATAAGAATTTAAGGTCTTCATATTTCTGTTCCAAAGAGTTATAAGGAACAAGTTTATAAGACTTTTCCAGAGCATATGTAGCAATTCTGATAGCATCTTTTTTATCAGTCTTTGCTTTGTGGATTTCAACGTCAGCATACTTTTTCATTTGGTATGGATTAACAATGCAGACAGGAAATCCTTCTTGTTGAAGTTTTTTCAGTACAGGATAATGGTAGTGACCTGTGTACTCCATGAGAATTGTTATGGGTTCATCAAAGGTCCGTAAATAGTCAGCCAAAGCACACATATCTGCTTGCGTATGTTCCATGGTATACGGTTTGACTAATGTAGTGCCATCGGAATTCAGAATGGCAACAGTGCTTTTGGATTTAGAAACATCGATTCCAACAGCAATCATGGGGATACCTCCTTTGGTAGAATTTTTGATTGGTTCCAGCTCTTCAGGTTCCATTCATATTCGTTGGTTAAACGGGAGCATCTGCGTGTCCCAACTTGCTGAATCGAATGCAAGAAAATGAAGGCTAGCTGACACATTTGACTACGGGCGTGGTGTCCCAATTCCAAATTCCGTCAGCCAATCACCTTCATTATAGAATAAAAGAGTGAAGGCTGCTGAAAACCTTCACTTATATATTACGAATTCTAATTTGTCGAACACACGAAACTTTCAGTCTTACAGAGAGATTGAAAGCAACAGAAGATTTGAAGTTGATGGAGAATTATGATGATACCAAAATTTGAAGTGATTTTGAAAAGTATAAAAGAATCTCCAAAAGAGGTAAGCATATTACCCAAACAGGATGAACGGCTATTGGTTATCAAAAATCAGTATTCCATAAATATAGAAAGTACCTTAGGAGCGATTGTAAATAATACAGGTGGAATAGTGGTTGATGGATGGATTCGGATTTATGGTGCAGGAGAGATAGATTTTTCCGAGAGAAATAAACTTTTTCCTTATGACGAAATAGTAGTTGCTGAAGATATTTTGGGAGGACTGTTTATCATTTTGGAAGGAGGAAATGTGGCTTATTTTGCACCTGACACAATGGAGATAGAAGATATGGAAATATCTTTTGGTCAGTTCATTTATTGGTGTTTACATGGAGATACGGATACATTTTATATAGATTATAGGTGGGAGCATTGGCAGGAAGAAGTGGAATCTTTGGGATTGGATTACGGGATGTCTTTTTATCCATATCTATGGGCAGAGGCAGCGTGTCTTGAAAAAAGACATAGACAAGCTATTCCTATGAAGGAAATAATTGGTCTTGAGATGGACTTTTTTCAACAGATACAAAAATAGTAAATGAAAGCAACGGAAACTTTCAGTCTTACAGAGAGATTGAAAGCAACAGAAGATTTGAAGTTGTAGGGGAGAAATATTTATGTCAAGAATAGGTGCTGGCGAATGTGGAAATATGGATATGGAATGGTATGGTGTTGATAAAAAAGGCAATGTCGCTGTGTTTTGTAGCGGAGGAGAAGGTAATTTGCCGGAGTTCGTTTGCGAAAGCGAAGAAAGAGCTGATGAACTAATAGAGTATTTTGATAGAATGAAAAAAACGACAAGTAGTATGTTGATGTTTCCGCAAACCAAGGTGGGTCGTGCAGAAGAGGTTGCAAGGGATTTCTCAGACAAAGGGCTTTATTATTTTGATGCAGATGATGGCACAAAATTAGGAATTTGTACATTTCATGAATATTATACAAAACATTCCTGTCCCCAAAATCCCTTAAAATATGAGTTGTTACCAAAACATATCAAAGAAATTCTAAAACATAATTTTATGGAAATTGAAGATTTTTCGCTTGTAGATACGGTATATGTAAAACATGCTTATGAATTATAAACTCTTAATCTCAAAGTAAGATTGAGAGAACGCAAAATTTCAGTCTTGTGGAGAGATTGAAAGCACGCAAGAATTTGAAGTTTGAGGATAGAATGAAAAATGGAAATATTGGAGTTTGGAAACAAAATTAAAAAATATATAGGAGAGAAAACAGAATGCTGCATTATTCAGAAGGTAAATATGAGTTTATTGCATTTATGTTCTTTATCATAATAGCGTTAATAGTGGAAACGAAATTTTTTCCCAAAATGGAGAAAGAAATATATAGTATAGCATTGGGACTAAGTGGTTTTTGTATGTTTCTCAGACCGTTGTGGTTTCTTTTTCATTATCCAAGAATGAAAAAGTATGGGGAAACCGTTAAAGGAAAAGTTACCCATAGTAGATTGGAACATTCTGGAAAATCATACCATGGAGTGGTAAGTATCAGTTTTAAGGGGAAGGCGGGAAAGGAATACTCGATGACAATAAATGTCCCTAGTGCCACACAGATTCCCATTGGCATGCAGTACACAGTTGTCTTTGAAGAGAAGAAGCCAAAGAATGCCATAGTGTTCCCTATATGCTATGCTGAACTATTTTTGCATGTGTTTATGGGGAGTGTATTATTGCTAATGACCTGGGCGAATTATACTTTGAGATAGGTTATATAACGCATGTCAAAATTTCAGTTTGTATAAGAATAACCCTAAGTACCGTTCAAGTTTATATAAATGTGGACGGTACTATTTATGTCTAAATACTGACCTCGCCGCCACGCTCTTCTTCCACCCAAATGTAAACATTGCTGTAAGCCTTACCAATACTGTGGCGGCACAATAAAACTCGCTTTTGCCGCCAAAAAACCGGAATTGGCAGTGGATTTGGCAGTCAAATACCTTAAAAAGGCGGCCGCCAAGGACAACCTAACCATTCGCCGTGCACGACAGACTCGCAAGCGAGCATCCGACGTGCGTCATTCGCATTTAACTAAAATACGCCGTGCTGACACCTCGATTCCGCTACGCTTCATCTCGTTGTCGCGGGCTTCGCCCTATGTATAAAAAGGCATAAACATTTCTTAGTGAGCAAGCTCCCACGAAATGTTTATGCCTTTTCATACGCACAAAAAAAGAACCAACCCCAAGGCTCCTACGTCCTCAAAATCAGTCCTTCATAGTGGACCGCCAGGGGCTCGAACCCTGGACACCCTGATTAAGAGTCAGGTGCTCTACCAACTGAGCTAGCGGTCCATTTCTTCTTTTGTACTTGTGCGTTTCTCAACGACAAGATGTATATTATCACATTGAAAACAATAATGCAAGCACTTTTTTGAAAAAAATTGAAGAAATTTTTTATTTTGTTTGCAAAGTATATGTAATTTAGTCCGGACACCCTGATTAAGAGTCAGGAGATTTTACAATTCCCCCCTTGACAAACCACTCCTGCGGTGGTATCTTGGTAAAAATTTACTAACGCAAGGAGACGCGCAATGTTTGCAAAGTTAAATTCAGTGAAATTGAATTTAGTCATTACCAACGGCTTAATGTCCATGATTATTAAAATGGTGGCACATGTAAGTCTTATTTGGCATACATTCTTTTCACATACGCAAACATTACGACTCAGGGAATCCCGATTTTGTTAGTAATTTTTTTTCAAGGATTGAGGAGCTGATGTTTGCAGATGCAGGCATCGGCTTTTTTGTTTATCCAAAGCGCGCTGGATGATTTCTGCCGATGGTGTCTTGAAACATTTGCTATCCTCCGGAAAGGAGCGAACTATGGAAAGTAACTACAAGGAAAAAATTATTGAAAAATATTCCGGCGGTGGCGAGGTAAACCGGGCCGCACAGTCCGGACCATATGCTATGGAATTTATTTACACTAAGAAGGCTTTGGATAGCTATATTGATACATCGAAACGTGTTATTGAGCTGGGATGCGGTGGCGGATATTATCTGATGCATTATGCTCCTAAGTGTAAGGAGTACTTGGGCGTAGATCTTTCGCCGGTAAATGTAGAGATTGTAAAGGCGCAGATTGAGGAGCACCAATACCCGAATGCTGATGCAATCCTGGGCGATGCTACTGCTTTGACAGCCATTGCAGACGCAAGCTACGATGTGGTTCTTTGCCTTGGTCCGCTGTATCATCTGAAGCGTGAGGACCGGAAGCTGTGTATTGCAGAATGCAAGCGAATTTGTCGCCCGGGTGGCGTGATTGCTTTTGCCTTTATTAACAAAATCGGCGCTATCGCTAAGTTCGGTCATGGTGACGGTTGGGAGCATGTACTGACACCTGCTATCGGCGAATGTGTCCTGGAGCGTGGAACGGATAATGTGAATACGGATATTTTCTTCTTTACCATGCCGGAAGAAATCATTGAAGATACGGAGGCTTTAGGTTTGAAACGAATTCGCATGACAGGCGTTGATTTTCTGGTGTTGGAGGAAGAAATCGAAGGATTTACCGAGGAACAACGCCGCATTTGGTTTCAATTTGCGGACGCTGTTGCCGGCAGTGAATACGCTACCGCACTGAGCAATCATGCACTGTTTATTTGTGAAAGGGAGGAAACGTCATGAAAATAGAGAGAGATAACAAAGTCTTCCAAACTGCAGCATACTTGCAAGATGCAAGCAAATTTTACATAATCAAAATGAACTTTGTCAGCGATACACTTTTGCTTTACAGTGATGAGGAAAGTTATGTGATTTGCCGGGGTGCAGAGGGGTTGCCTACTTGGATTTGGACAGCAGATGACATTCGTCCGGAGCAGATGGCGGAGGCTGCAGAAACACTTGCTACCAAATACTTGACACCAGAGCGAAATCAGCTGACTTCCAAGAAGAGCTTTTATGAGTACTTGCAAAACAGCAAATATCCATATTTAATCCCTAACAACTATTTTGAAATGGGGACTTTAGAATGTCATCGCCTGAAAGAGCCTCGTAAATGCGACGGCTGTATGGAGCCGGCCACTTTAGATGATCTTGCTATCTTAGCAACCTACTTTTATAATGATTGTCAGGAAATGAATGGTGTGAAAGGTGTAACTATGGTAGCTGCACAGAATACCATCGAGAAGAAAATTGCTTCCGGTACCTTTTTTGTCTGGCGTAACGAAGCCGGCAAAATCGTCAGCATGGCAGATTACAAAATTACCGAAAGTCAGGCAAAAATTGGGGCTGTATACACTCCCAAGGAGGAGCGTTGCAAAGGCTATGCCTCGAATCTGATTCATGATATTACAAAGCTTCTGCTGGAAATGCAACTGGTACCGCTTCTGTATACAGATTACAATTATGTAGCATCTAATACCGCCTATAAAAATGCGGGATATGAGGACACAGGAATACTGATTACATTTTCCTGCAATAAACCCAAAACAATCAGACCGGTTACCGAACAGGACATCCCTGCGTGCGTACAGCTTATTCGTGCAAGTTTTCAGACCGTGGCTGATACTTTCGGCTTTACGGTGGAAAATGCCCCTCGTTTTACCGCCTTTGCTACTACGTCAGAGCGACTACACTGGCAACTATGTGAGGAACAACGCCCCATGTATGCTTATTATGAGGGCGACCAGCTGGTAGGCTACTACTCTTTGGCTCTTTTGGAGGACGGTGCATGTGAACTGAACAATTTGTGCGTACATCCCGAATATCGTCATAAGGGCATCGGTGAAGCGCTGGTAGCAGATGCTTTCTGCAAGGCCCGTGAATTTGGATGTACCCGCATGAACATCGGCATTGTAGAAGAAAACCAGGTGCTGCGAAAGTGGTATGAAGACTTGGGTTTTTTACATACAGGAGCTAAGAAATTTGACTTTTTCCCTTTTACCTGCGGGTATATGGTGAAAAATCTATAAATAGAAGGAGGGACCACTATGATAACAGATTCATTTGACAACAACTCAAAAGCCATCATCAATCCACAGCCCAAGGGGGACGCACCACAGGTGGATGCGTGTATTTTGACCTTTTCACATGTGATTGAGAAGTTTGTTTTGGAGAATTACGACTGCAAGCCCATTGGCGGATTTTACTTTGCCACCGGCTACACACCCATCTACTGTATTGAATATAAGGGGAAGTGGTTTGCCTTTTATAAAACTTATGTAGGGGCTCCGGCGTGTGTAGGTACGGTGGAGGATACGCTGGCGGAGATTAAGTGTAACAAATACATCGTATTCGGTGGCGCAGGATGCTTAAACAAGGAAATCGCCCACGGAAAAGTAATGGTGCCTACAGAAGCTTACCGGGACGAAGGTACTTCCTACCACTATGCGCCGGCCGCGGATTATATTACTATTAAAAACTCTGACAAGGTGGCGGATTTCATGGCTAAGAACGGTATCCCTTATGTCAAAGGCAAAACCTGGACCACGGATGCTTTCTATCGCGAAACGGTAAATAACTTCGAGAAGCATAAGGCAGACGGTTGTATCAGCGTTGAAATGGAAAGTGCGGCATTGCAGGCTATGTGTGATTTCAGGGGACTGGAGTTTTATACCTTCTTTACCAGTGGAGACCTGCTGGATGCACCGGAGTGGGATGAGCGCCGCAAGGAGGGTGAACTGAAGGGCACCCAGCATGACAGCGGACATTTTGATATAGCGCTGGAGTTAGCAAGGTATGTAGCGGAGGACACATTATGAGATTAGTTTTTCCTACCATGGCCTACAAGGAAAGGGCCATAGATTATATTAGAGAATTTCGCGAATATGGTTCTGAGGTAAACGGAAGCGGCTCCTTGGACCGCTATTTAGAAGAGGCAACCTATGAGGATTGGTTGCAAAAACTGATCGACTATATGGACATTGCCAACATTCCGGCTCCCAAGGTACCGAGTTTGACCTACTTTTATGTGCGGGAAGAGGATGATTGTATCGTGGGTATGTGCAATATTCGTCTGGCTTTAAATGACTTTTTGCGCAAGGAAGCCGGGCACATCGGTTACAGTGTGCGTCCTACGGAGCGTTGCAAGCACTACGCTACGAACATGCTGGCAGATGCCATGAAGGTATGTGATAGGATTGAAATTAGGGAAGTGCTGGTAACCTGCAACAAAGAAAATCCAGCCTCTGCCAAGGTCATCACGAACAATGGCGGAAAGCTGGTGGATGAATTTTATAGTGAGTTTTTTGAGGAGACCATACAGAGGTATGTGATTCGTAGAGAAATCTCCAACCCATAACTTAAAAAGTCCTCTGCTCTATTCGCAGAGGACTTTTTAGTCTCATACCATCTTGCAATCCTTACAATAACCATACAGCTCCAACTTATGGCCGGTGATTTGGAAATCACCTTCCGTTTCCGGCAGATGTACATGCTCAAATGGACAGGCGTGTAAAGGAATATGTTTATGACAGGACAGGCAGACCGCGTAATGGGTATGCTTGTCCTTTTTCAGTTCATATACCACCGTACCTTCACCCATCCAATTGTTTTTTTCCACCATGCCTTTTTCTTCAAAGGCGGTCAAGATGCGGTATATGGTAGAAACTGCATAATTTCCGCTGTCTGCGGTCTTTTCAATCTGATTATATATTTGAACGGCACTTAATGGTTCCGTCGCCTGCAATAACACATCATACACGTCCTTGCGCTGGCGGGTCCATTTCATACCCTGAGGGTATTCACGCTCCTGCATGTTTTCACTCTCCTGTTTTTTATATGTTTGTTATATTAAATTCTACTGTTTCTGCTCTGATGGGCAAAATGAGGTCTTTTCTTGTATTTTTGCCCACAAACGACTGCCAATCTCAAAGAAATCAATCCCTTTTGGGCAAAAGGAAGAATTTCTTTCAAAAACTATACCAAACTTCGAGAACTTCCGGGCACCAGAGGCACTATACTTTGTAATATGCCCATAGAAGATTTGAGGTTTACATAATAACTATCTGTAACAAATCCAACACCATACCGGCTACCACACCAATAACGTACAACATGCCTACAATGGTTAGATTCTCTTTTCGGTGACGGTTTACACGGAAAAGTACCAGTACGCCCACACCTGCATTTACCAGCAATCCTGCCATCATAGAACCCAACCCTAAGGTACCGCTTAAAAACAGCTGTGTAATTACCACGGAAGATGCACAGTTGGGGATTAAACCAACCACTCCTGCAAGCAACGGTCCTAATACCGGACGGTTCATTAACAAGCCGCTTAAGGTCTCTTCTCCTACCAGTTCAATCACCAGGTTCAACACAAATGTAATCACTAATATATATAAGAAAATCTTCACCGTGTGAATGACCGCTGACACAAAAATCCCCCGCTCGCAGTGACAATGCTCCTGCTCACACAGCTCATGGATGGGAGTGTGATTATGATGATGTCCGTGGTCATGGTCATGCTCCCCATGGTCATGGCTGTGTTCTCCATGGTCATGGTCATGACTATGGTTATGTTCATGGGCGTGCTCCTCGTGGGTGTGAACATGTTCATGGCTGTGATCCTCTTTATCATGTTCGTGATGCTCTCCATGGCTATGCCCATGGTCGCCAAACCTATGGTCATGGTTGTGCTCTGCACTGCTAGCATACTTCTTGTGTCTTCCCCGCATGACTGCATCGATCAAAAGACCTGCCAACATACCGATGACCACCTTAATCCCCAAAAGCTTAAAAATCACTGCTGCCCCTACTTTATTAGAAAGCAGTATAGGAAGCATTTCATCTGAGGTAGATAGGTAAATTGCCATTAAAGTACCCAAAGTAATGACTCTTCCGGCATACAAATTGGACGCTGCGGTAGAAAAACCACATTGGGGCACCGCACCTGCCACTGCACCAATCACAGGGCCAAAGGGACCGGCCTTCTGAATCATATGCTGCACCTTATCCTCTGCCTTGTGCTCAATATACTCCATGGCCAAATAAGTTAGGAGCAGAAAAGGCACAATACTAATGCTATGCTCCAAAGTATGTTCTATTACATGTATTAAAAGTTCTGACATAAATAATCCTTTCAAACAAAATAGTTCTAAATGCAAATGAGTTGCAATTGCATTTAGAACTATATCATATTCTCGCCTCTTGTCAAGTTTTTATTTTTACAAAAGGAACTTTTTATTCATTTTTTTATAACCGAATACTTGCCTTATTCACTATCATATCTGAAGCAGTACCTACATGCAACACGAATTCACCCGCTTCTACCACAAATGCCTTTTTCTCCACATCATAGAATGCAAAGCCGCGATTGTTTACAAGCATTTCTACGGTTTTGGTTTCGCCCGGCTCCAAGAATACTTTACCAAAAGCCTTCAATTCTTTTACCGGTCTTTCCACGCTACATTCCACATCAGAAACGTAGCACTGCATAACCTGTGCTCCGGCCATTTTACCGGTGTTGGTTACGTCGATGCGCACGCTTACGGCAGGTTTTTCCAAATCTGCTTCTTCATTAATCACTCCGGCACCTTCTAACATTTCTACCTGCATGTTGCTGTAAGCAAAATCCGTGTAAGAAAGTCCGTGACCAAACGCAAACGCAGGCTTAATACCTTCACGCTCATAGTAACGATAACCATAGAAAATACCTTCCACATAGGTTACCTTATCCTCCTTAGCAAACTCGCCGTTTTTAAAGGTTACGGTATCCTCATACTTCTCCGGGAAAGATTCGGGCAACTTACCGGAAGGATTTACCTGGCCAAACAAAGCTTCCGCCACTGCGTAACCGGTCTCCATACCTGCATAATAGCACCAAAGGATGGCTTTCGCCTTATTTCTCCAAGGCATTTCTACCGGCGAACCTGCTACCATTACTATAATAGTGTTCGGATTTATCTGAAGCAAGGCCTCAATCAACTCATCCTGCGCGTAAGGAAGCTTCATATTTTCACGGTCCCAGCCTTCTACATCATAGAAATGATTAAGGCCTCCCACAAAGATAACCTCATCCGCTGTCTTTGCCAATGCAATTGCCTCATCAAACAGCTTCTTACGTGCTTCCATAACAGATGCCTGCTTCTTCAATTCCTCTTCAGAATCGGTTTTCGTTAATTTAATCTCTAAACTGCTTCCCTGCCAGTTCTCTTCATATTTATCTGCATTATTCTCCGGTACATGATATCCGGCTGCATAAACCACATCCGCATTACCGCCCAAATAAGTCTTAATACCCATCAACGGTGAAATCTCATACAACGCCTTGATTTCCGCACTTCCGCCACCGTTTGCGTGGAGATATTCCGCATTACGTCCAATCACTGCAATACGCTTTTTCTTTGGTGCCAGCTTACCCGGTACCATAGCTGTTCTATCCTCGGTAATCGGTAACACATTATCTTCGTTCTTTAAAAGAACCAGCGATTCTCTGGCAGTTTCCAAAATAGCGGTCTGATGTTCCTTAGTGTTGTAAGCACCGGCTTTACGGCTACCACTTTCCGGTCCAATCATTTTCAGACGATACATCATTCGCAGCATGTTACGCACCTTGGCATCTACTGACTCCATTGCCACCTCTCCGCTTTCTACTGCTTTTACCAGCGGCTTCGCAAAGAAATACTCGTCAAAATTCTTTGTTATGCTCATTTCCAAATCCATAGCGCCTTCTGCAGTTTCCTTGGTACTATGCACAGAACCCCAATCGCTGATAATCGCGCCGTCATAGCCCCACTCGTCACGCAAAATATCATTCAACAGACGCTTGTTGGCACTACAATGCACACCTTCAAACATATTGTAAGCATTCATCAAAGAATGGCTTCCCGCCTTCTGCACTGCCGCCTTGAAGCCCGGCAAATAGATTTCCCGCAGGGTTCTTTCATCCACAATGGTGTCCACCCACAAACGGTTAGTTTCCTGATTATTTACCGCAAAATGCTTCACACAGGCAGCCACATCCGACTCCTGAATACCCTTTATCATAGGAACCGTAATTTCCTCTATCAGATATGGATCCTCGCTCATATACTCAAAATTACGTCCGCACAAAGGGTCACGCTTAATATTAATGCCCGGCGCCAAAATCACATCCTTACCACGACCTCTGGCCTCCTCACCAAGCACCTGCCCCCCTTTGTAAGCACATGCAGGATTCCAGGTAGCCGCTGTAGCACTGTTACTGGGGGAATATGACACAAAATCGTCGGACACATTAATAGGCGTCCACTCATCATCAAAAAACTGATTACGCACACCCATGGGACCATCTGAAGTAACCAATTCAGGAATCCCCTTTTCCTCCACACCATCTACGCGGAAAAATCCTGCACCATGGAGCATGGTAACCTTCTCCTCCAAGGTTAAACTACTCAAAATCTGTTCAATTTCTGCTTCATAAGTTTTTGCTGTACTCATATTTTCTCCTTCTTAACCGACTATTTTGTGTTTAATATGATTTAGTAGGGTAGCGGTCTCGCTTTCTTCCCCGATTTTTAAGCTGTTTTCGCTGTTTAGTAGGACAGCGTCTTCTTACTTCTCCTCCACCACTTGGAAAATGTAAAATTTTAAATAATATGATTGGTCTGCTGCCCACAAAATTGGGTGGTCGCAGGTTTGGGTGCGAAACTCTACCTGACGAAGCCTCTTATGTGCACCGTTTGCGGCCTCACGAATGGTCTTAGCAAACAAATCCGGGTCCATAAAGTGGGAACAGGAGCAGGTTACCAAAAATCCGCCGTCACGCACTAATTTCAGTCCCCGTACATTAATCTCACGATATCCCTTCACTGCGTTCTTAATAGAATTACGGGACTTGGTAAAAGCCGGCGGGTCCAAAATCACCACGTCAAACTTCTCTCCCTTCGCCTCCAATTCCGGTAACAATTCAAACACATCCGCGCACTGAAAACGTACCGTATCCTGTAAATGATTCAATGCAGCGTTCTCTGTAGCCTGATCCACTGCCAACTGGGACGCATCCACGCCCAACACCTCTTTTGCTCCGGCAATACCTGCATTCAATGCAAAAGAACCTGTGTGGGTAAAACAGTCCAACACCTTCTTATCCTTACAGAACCGATGAATGGCGGCACGATTGTTCTTCTGGTCCAGAAAAAATCCTGTCTTTTGACCATCCTCCACATCCACCATATAGCGGACACCGTTCTCTACAATCTCTACTTTTGTATCAAAAGGCTCACCGATAAAACCTTTATAACGCTCCATTCCCTCCTGCAAACGCACCTTGGCATCGCTACGCTCATACACACCTCGGATTAGGATACCGTCCTCGGCAAGCACCTTTTTCAGTGCTTCCACAATCACAAGCTTCCATTTATCAATACCTAATGCCAGAGATTCCACCACCAACACATCGGAAAACTTATCAATGACTAACCCCGGCAGGAAATCTGCCTCGCCAAAAATCACCCGGCAACTGGAGGTATCCACGGTTTCCTTACGATAATTCCACGCTGCACGAACACGCTCTTCCATAAATGCTTCATCAATTACTGCGTCCTTTTTGCGGGACAACAGGCGTATAAATATTTTGGAGTGTCTGTTCGCAAAACCATACCCCATGAAATAGCCGTCGAAATCATGAACTGTTACGATATCTCCATCCTGAAAATTACCCACAATCGTGGCCACTTCGTTATCATATATCCACATGCCGCCTGCCTTAATGGTACGGCCCTCGCCTTTCTTTAATGTCACAATCGTCTGATACATACTTCCTCCACCTATAATATAATGTTGAACCACTGCAGAATTCATAATTATCGAGCAAAATACAGTCATGCAAATTATAAATTTAACAGTTGACAAACACTGGCAAATTTAATATAATTTTACTGTTATCGGCGTGTGGCTCAGCTTGGTAGAGCGCTTCGTTCGGGACGAAGAGGTCGCAGGTTCGAATCCTGTCACGCCGACGATTCATTACAAAACCCCAAGAACATGATGTTTTTGGGGTTTTCTTTTTGCTATATTTATTTTGTCAAAAATGCAGACAACTGTCAACGTATAATTTTGTAAAAAGGATGTGTTTTATTGCAATCTTTTCTCATGCGGTCTATGTAAAAAAATTAGTCCGTGAGACCGCACTTTTTCTAAAATGTGGTATCTCACGGACAACTTTTTTTCTATAGACCTAAAACACGCTGATTGGGGGCAGATTTTAGGCAAATTCTTGCTCAAAGGGATTCTGGAAATAGATTTTT
The DNA here is from genome assembly GCA_045634745.1 of Acetatifactor sp. GTDB lineage: Bacteria > Bacillota > Clostridia > Lachnospirales > Lachnospiraceae > Acetatifactor. The sequence goes on from JAZRAX010000037.1 coordinate 14,072, forward strand.
TTTGCCTAGACCGCACAGCATATCGACATGCCTGTCACAAAAGGGAACTGTCGCACAGATAGTTTCACATCTATGTTACAGCTTCTCCCATCCCGGAAGGTACTACCTCTCCGTCTTTCCCCTACTCATAATATTCCAAACACTTCTGCAACAAATAGTCGCCACCCTCATCAAACAGCACTCTTACAGCGTCCTCATCGAAAGGCACTCTCACATCAATATCATTGCCACTTTCTCTATCCACACCGGAGTCTATGTAAATATCACCATCTTTCTCAAGCATCAATGCACTGGAAAAACTTAAGTCACCACTCTGTAAATGAATTCCATGTATTCCCTGGCCACAACCGTTGGGCTCTGTAAAGCCCATAACCGTTACATTTTCCATGCCCTGCATGACCTTGGTCAAATGGTCTGCTGCACTGGCACTGTTCATAGTTACCAAAATAGTAATAGGCCCCTTCCAAATATTTTCGCCCCGGAAGTAATGTTCCTTACCGGGCACATAATGGCCGTTAACATCTTTCACATAGCCTTCTGCCTCATCATCCCACAAACCATCCGTACAATAGTAATACTCACCCTCCGGTGCAAACAGAGACGCCAAAGCCTTCACCATTTGTCCGGAACCGCCACCATTGTCTCTTAGATCCAAAATTAAGTGTGTCATGCCTGCTGCCTGATATTCCTCGACCTTAGCACGAATATCCGCCTGCATACTGCTATAATTCTCTGTTTTGGAGGCTTCACTGTCAAACATCATAATCTTGATGCGCAAGGCTACTGCATCCGCTCCCACTTCCTGCCACATCATATGTCCGGTTTCCACGCCTTGGTTGATGGTTTCCACAGTATTCTCCAAGCGTTCATAATATTCGCCAAGCTTAGGTAATTCCAGCTCTTTTTCTACGCCGGCATCATCCAGGTAAATCAGCTTCACACTATCACCACCTACCCCGGCTGCAAACATTACCAGCTGAAATGCTTCATTATCCTTGTCCGCGTAGGTGCTCATACGATATAGCAGTGACTCCTTTGCCACCTCTGCAACCTCTCTTCCGTCCCAGGAGGTAATAATGGTTCCGTTATGAATACCTGCTTCTTTGAACAAGTCACTATTCTCCACATTAACCGCTGCTACTCTGCCATCCGCCAGCGTCATAAGGGAAAGTCCGTAATCGTTTCCGGCAGCACGTCTCAACGCCGCTTCTACGGTTGCATCATCCTTTGGAGAAAAATAATTATGTCCATCATGCGTTTCTGCACAAAAACATGCCCAGGCAATATAATTGGCCACTTCATCGTGATTTTTATTTGCTTCCTCAAACATGGGTAAATACTCCTCATAAAGAGCATCGAAATCCACACCCTTATGGTCTGTCAAAACGTAGTGCTCCTTCATACATTCCACGCCATCTTTGAAATCCTGCACATAATCCACCCCACGATATCCTTGGTTCAGCATACACATGGGTATGGTTACCAATCCCAAAACTGCCGCTCCTACACACACCCATCTGCGTACTTTCAGCGAATCCTTTAGAAAACCGGCCAGCAAAAGTACTGCGCCCACATATGCACCCAACATGGATACTTCGAAACCGGTGATTGCCAGCAAAAACATGCATATCACCGCCGGGATACAATAGAAAGCTCTCCATTTACTACTGATAAACTTCGCAGCCACTTCTGCCAGCACATATAGTAGGATGGCACCGCCCAGCACTATTCCAATTAAAATTTTATCGTATAAAATCATGATTGTTTTCACTCCTAATTTCTACTATAACGATTCGGAGCCCCATTCGCAAAACCGCCTCTTCGAGGCTTTCCTTTTGCCAGGAACATTTGGTTCTTTTGCATGGCTCCGAATCATTAATTCATGTCGTCATTCTTAAAGAACACATACCCCAAGTACAAGGCAGCTACACCAAATACCACCGATGCTGCAACCGTTCCCCAAACAATTCTTCCGCTTAAGGAAGCATCGAATATGTAGTTAATATCGTCTCCCAATCCATAGGTGGTCCACTTGCTGACTACCAGAAGCAAAGAAAGATTAGTTATTCCTAAGAATACCGAGCATTCCTCTATCATACCGGATAGGGCTGTAGATGCCATAAACGCTACATATCCAAGCCCCATCACCACATAAGGATTCTTTATGAGAAAGGTCAGGAATGCAAATTCGCAAACCATTCGAAGGAAAGGAAACAGCATCAGTATCCAGCGCAAAAGCACCTGACCAAAGACCACCTTGGTTCCCCAGCCATACAGGGAAGCATAAATCACTATGGGCAACATGGTAAGTAACAGCGCCCCTACACCACCTACCAGCATAGCCGGAATCACTCTGCCCAGATATACCTCATACCTTCTGTGTCCTATCATCAACTCATAATTATGGGTTTTATCCAGGAAGTCTGCACCGCAAATCTGCCCTGTCACCACAATCAAAAAGAACATGGGAAAAGATATGGTGACACCATCCTGGGTAGCAAAAAATTCTCCCGCTGTGGTGGCAGCTTCAGTATCCAGCCATATGGGCAACATTACTACTAATACCTGCATCATCAACGTTACCAAAAACATGCCTTTTACTACTTTATCTCTTACTATTTGAAAGAACTGTGCTTTGATTATACCCTTCATTCTGCACTCTCCTTAATCCATATCACTCTTCTTAAAATACAGGTAGCCTATGAGCAGACAAACAATTCCCACCAATAGGGACACTACCACTGTACCAATGAGAAAACTTGGCTCCATAGCAGTTTCATACACAATCACATCTTCACCATTTATGTAGGCGAAACTGCTCTTCTCAAAGTTTATAAGCCGGAATACATTCATGGAGGCTAGTTGCGTTGTCAGTTCATAGTTCGTTAAAGGCTCCGACATCACACCGAACACCCAGGAAAATTCATACATAACAAAGCCGATAATCATAACCATGTAGCAGTTTCTCATGAGTACTGTAAGCAGAATACATTCACACATTAATCGAAACAGCGGAAATACCAGCAATGCATAACGTAGCAGCATACCGCCCATGTCCGCTTTGATTCCCCAGCCATTTATCATACTAAAGAACAAAATCGGTACAAAAGCAACAATAACACAGGTCACCATACTCCACAGTAAGCTCACCCAGACACGGCTCCAATATACTTGTCCGCGGCTGTGCCCGGACATTAATTCATAATTTAAAGTCTTGTCCGTATAGTCCCAACCTGCAATACGCGCTGTCAAAAGTGCCACCAGAAGCCCCAATACCATAAAGCAAGCCTCTCCGTGCAGCACACCGTAAAAGCTTCCGGTCAGTTCTGCCATATCGTAGCTTCCCATGTAATCCACCACGAAGCAACCTATCATAAACACATCGATTAAATAAATATATATTATACCATTATCTCTTTTTAATTGATAATTTAGACCCTTTACTATGTTCCACATCTTCTTCACCACCTACCATGTTCATATAATACTGCTCCAGATTTGCTTCATTCATGTGCAATGTCGTAGGTACGACACCGCCCTCATACAAGGTCTTGGAAATGCTCCGGATATCCTCCAGCTTTTCAAACAATCGGATACTTCCGTCTCTCTCTACCTCATACTCACTCACGCCCAGCTTCTCCTGCAGAATTGCCAGTGCCAGCGCATTATTATCTGTACCGATATGGTAATATTCCTTACAAATGCGCTTCAAATCTGCCGTAGACACACTCTGCATTAATTTCCCCTTATGGATGAACAGATAATCCGTACATAGCAGAGATAATTCACTCAAAATATGAGAGGATATTAAAATCGTAATGTGCTCCTCCCGATTCAGCTTAAGTAACAGCTCACGGATTTCTACAATACCTTCCGGATCCAAACCGTTTACCGGCTCATCCAGAATCATGATCTCCGGCTTGGTCAAAAGTGCATTGGCAATACCCAGACGCTGACGCATACCCAGAGAGAACTTCTGTACCGGCTTCTTGCCGGTATCCGTAAGTCCTACGATTTCCAATACTTCGTCAATTCGTTCCTTGTTAGGAATACCCTTTTGCAGCCTCTGCTTCTCCAAATTTTCCCGGGCACTCATCTTTTCCTTGGCATAGGGGGTCTCAATCATAAAACTCATACGGCTACGGGCCTTTGCAAGTTCCTCCTCTGTGGTTCCACCGAACAAAGACAAGCTGCCACCTGTAGGAAGTACCAAGCCACCTAACATTTTCATAATGGTGGTTTTTCCCGCACCGTTCGGACCGATAAGTCCACAAATCATCCCTTCTTTTATTTGAAAGGATACATCATCCACCGCTTTTTGCTTCATATATTGCTTTTCCAAATTCTTTACTTCTATAATTGTTTGCGCCATAACAAACCTCCTTGTTATCATTCCAACCCTGCGCATTCCGCATATGCCTTACGGAACCGCTCTAATCCTACCATAAAATCAAATCTTAAAGAATTTCTTAAATAATAAAAAAAGTTGCCACATTTGACAACTTTTTATTTATAAATCTGGTATGTGATGCTTAAATGAAGCATGTTTTCTTTGATTTGTGCTTTTACACAGGCCTTTTGTTTCTGCGCCAAAAGCTTTACAATATATAATCCCAATCCGGCGCCGCTGCCACTTCTTGCCTTATTCCCACGATAAGTCCGCTCAAATAATGCTCCTGCATCCAAAGTTTCCGGCAAGTCCACCTCATTCACGAATGTGACTATACATTCTTTAGCGTCCGTCTCCTCCAAACGAATCTGGAAAGTTCCTCCTTTGGCGTGGCGCAAAACATTATTGAGTAAATTACCGAACATTCTGGTCAAAAGCTTCTCATCCACCAACACAAAAATGCTCTTTTCCGGGAAAATAACTTCCGGTTCAAAACCTTTGGTACGAATTACAGCCTCTTGTGACACCAAAAACTGCAACAGCTGCTCCGTCATATCCACACGCTTTAGCTCAACAGCCTCCAAATCACTTTCCAACACCGACAACTGGAAGAAGTCATCCGCCATCTCCCGCATTTCGTCAGTTTTTTGAACACATAACTCTACATACTGATTTCCTTTTGGGGAAAGCTGCTCCTCCATACGTAGCATTTGCAGATTTCCCTTTATCACAGTGAGCGGTGTACGCAAATCATGGGCAATATCCGACACACTTTGGCGAATACCTTTCTCCGCCTTCTCTGTTTCCAGCTTTAACTGCTTCTGATAATCCAAATTTTTATTTAACTGCGTCGTCATGCCGGACAAATCCTTGTCAAACAAGTCCACACTTACTTGACGATTGTAGGACTTTTCCGTTGTTAATTCCAACTCATTTTTAATATTACGAAGCTCCCACTTCATTCTTCCTATATAAATCAGCAGACACACACATAATACCGCCAGTGCCACAACCACCATCTTCCAAGCAAGCATTTTCTGCCTCCCTTTTGCATTTACAGGCCTACGTTTCACGCCTCATACGTATGCTTATTTGCCGCCCTTCTCAAAAACACCCATCATTTCTCTGGTTAAACTGATGCCGTCATCATGAGCAGGCATGGCACTTCTGTCAAACCACTCCGCCTCTGCCAACTCCTTTTCATCCCGGCGAATGGTATCATCTCCATCCAATTCTGCAAAAAAGCCCAGTAGCAAATTACTGTCCACGCCCCAAGGCTGACTTTTATAATAGCGGATATTCTTTACCCTTAAACCTACCTCTTCCATAACCTCTCTGGCTACGGTCTCCTCAACGGTTTCTCCAATCTCCGTAAATCCGGCAATCAAAGCATACTTTTTGTACTCCCGGTCCGCATACTTAGTCATGAGGATTCTGTCCCCATCCGTCAATGCCACAATCACCGCCGGCGCAATCTTTGGGAAAATCATATTGCCACACTTGGGACAGCGGAGCATTCTTTCTTTGTCATCATGCACAGTTTCTCTGCCACAACGGCCACAATACCGGTTATCACGATACCACATATATAAATGATACGCCGTCATCACTGCAAAGCACACCTCTTTGGATTCCAACTGGCGCAGTGTACGGACACTTTCGTAATGATAACCGTCCTTTTCCTCTAAAGTCTCCGGACACTTTAACAGAAAATACTCCTCATCCTCAATGGAAAATAAATACTGCAGCTGCTCTTTCCCAAAAGACTTTTGAAACACTATCAAACCGGGCAACCGCAAACGATTTTCCTCATCCCTTGCAATATAAACCTCTCTGCCCCGAAAATGAAACACCTTACTGCGGGTACTCACTTCCTTAGGCTGATATTCATTATGAAAATAGTGAGGTAATATATCCTGTAACATACTAATTCTCCTTTAAACGATAACCAATGCCCCAAACAGTTTCAATAAACTCCTGTCCGGTAGCTTTTTTCAGCTTATTGCGCAAATTACTAATATGCACATTAATCGTATTATCTTCATAATAATACACATCATTCCACACGGATTCATAGAGATTGGCTTTGGTGTATACCTTCTTGGGATTCTCCATAAATAACTGCAACAAATGCATTTCCTTGGCAGTCAGGGAAATCTCCCTGCCCTCATAAGTTACACTGTTTTCTGCCGGAGAATATTTTAGCTCCCCATGACATAGGCACGCATCCTTCTTTTGCGATCCATTTTGTACACCGCCACTTCTGCGTAGCACTACCTCCATACGCACCAGTACTTCATTTAAATCAAAGGGCTTTAAAATATAATCGTCTGCCCCCAAACGAAGCACCTCCAGACGGGTTTCCATCATGGTTTTCGCCGACAAAACAATTACCGGTGTGTCCTTGCTCTGTCGTAGCTCCTTAATCAATTGCTCTCCACTTTTAAAAGGAAGCATCAAATCCATCAAAATCAGGTCATACTCCCGCTCTTTTAATCGGGAAGAAGCTACCGCACCATCTGGCGCAGTCCACACTTCATAGCCCTTTTGCACCAAAAAAGATGCCAGCATGCTACCGATTTCTTTATCATCCTCAACAATCAATATTTGATTATTCATTACCGGCACCTCCTACTTAATAAACTTATACTATTCAGAGTTACAAAAAATGTACCATTGCAGGCACCTTTGTGCAATGGTACATTTCAAAGTCAATCTTACATACGCAACTTGGCGATTGCCTTCTCCGGAATGAGACACTCTCCATGCTCATCCAAATATACGATTTTATCCTCTGTGGCACCGAAAAGTACACCATACTCCAATGCCTGCACGCATGCTCTACTGTATCGTTTGTAGGATGCATGCCCCTTTTGCAAGAACAAATAATATTCTCCCTTATCTACATACAGACAACTCTCCACCCGCAGATTTTTAGGTAATATTCTGGCATAATCGGTTAAATCTCTCAAAGAATTCATCTTAAAAATCGCAAAATCCGGTTGCTTATTCTCCGCATTCTTGGCTGTATCCCCATCTGCCTGGGCACTATTTCCCACTCCCGGCAAACCTGCACCTGCGGTACTTCCCGGCAAACCATGGGTTTCTATCATACCACCGAAATGCTCTTCCAAGGTCTTACGCATTTCTTTCAGATAATCCATTAATGCAGGATTATTCTTAATATCCTCCGGCGTCTTCTCGGACAACGTAAGCACCATACCCTTCTCCGGCATCATCATAATCTGCATATCCATGGCAAACTGAGGGGGCTTGTAACCTACCTCCTCAATGGCTTGTTCAATGATTTCCTCCACCACTTCCTTGGCCTTCTCGGAACGGGTAATAAAATCCTTGTATGTAATATCAAATTCTTCTAATTCTTCATTAGATATAAAACACTTTACGGTTTTATCATCAATTCTCTCTATCTTCATCTAATTCCTCATATTAAAACTAACACCAATTACTAAGGTCCATATTCATTTTAGCACAAAATACATATATTTTCAATGTTCTCCTAATATCTTAAGGTTTACCCATTGACTAAAATACTTTTATCGGCTATGCTATAAGTAATAGCAAATAGGAAAATAGTACTATGAGGGGTTACAAATGTATATCTACGAATTAACGAAAGGGCAGAATATCACGATTGTCGCCAATACTCCGGGACAAAAGCTGGAGTTTAACACTACTATTGATGACGTATATCCCAAAAAAAGAATTGTTTTAGCAGCTCCCGTTTATGTAAATGAAAAGCTGCTGACTTTTCGTGGTGCCCATTTAATCATTGATATACTGGTTTCTAACGAAGAGACCTCACCCCAGTTGTTTAAAAATGTGGAAATCAAGCTGATTAAAAAGCCTGACAATACAGTTGCATACAGCTTAAACACTATTACAGAAAGCAAAACTTACAATCGTCGTGATTCTTTCCGCTGCTCTATTGGTTTGGAAACCACAGTACAATGCGGAATGCATCGTACTCCCTACGATGCAATTATCAAGGATATTAGTGCTACCGGCTTCGCTTTTGTTCTGCCCAATTCCGCCAAAGTAGACCCTAACTGCGTCGTACATATGCTGGTAAACGATTATATAGAAGAAACTGCCGAACGATATAATTTCAATCTTTACGGACTTATTGTTCGTTCCTATGCTTTGGATGCCCACCGCACTGTATACGGCTGTCGCTTAAACAATACGGTCCATGGTTTGGACAAATATTTAATGACAAAAGAACGTATACGTATGAGGCATGCACATGGAATTGATTAAGATATGGGGCTTTGCGTTACACAAGGCAGGGTGAACACGCCCTGCCTTTTAATTTACAAAATGGGCACACCCACATCAACAATAACAGCGTACTCCACCGTATCAGAAACAGCCCTATTAAACACATACTGCCTCTCTTCCTCACTTAACCAGACAAAGGAGGCATTACATTGAAGACTTCCGTCCTCCTTTTGATGCAAAGTCGCATGCTCTCGAAACCATCCATACAAAACCTCACTATCCACACCACAACTTGTCGCCAACATAGCGAAGAACTCCTCTTGCACCGTCCGGTAAGTTTGCAAAAACGATGCATTGATACCTGTCGGATTCCTGCTGTAATCCAGATGATAATTCATATCTCCCTCATACACATGCACCAATGTAAAAATATCCTCCATGGACACCTGCCCCTCACGAATTGCCAATGCCAAATTATTATAAAAAATCTTAGTTAGCATCTCGCAATACTGCACCTTCAGCTGATTTCTTAATGTAGCATACCCCTCATCTGTCAATGCCCTCCCTAAGGAATTTTCTACTGCATCCCGATAGTCTTGTGTCTTATTCTGGGCTACCTCCATAGCATACATCATTTGAGTGATTTCCTCTTGGGTAATCCCCTCCTCTAACCCCATCAGCGCATAAAAATGGGACATATCTCTAGCCACCGACGCATCCTCCACATCGGTAAAGCTTTTGCTGGTTGGATGTATCAGTGCTACATAATCCATAGTTTCCACATAGCCTACTAGATATTTATAAGTTATGGGCGCATCTCCCGTCATATTGACCACTCTCTTCTCCGCACAGCCTTCAATAGTCCAGAGCCAATAATAGGGACTGATAACCGCATCCCTTATCCTTCTGCAAAAACCGGTCTGTACATACTCCTGTTCTATTCTACAAGGACAGTCACTCTGAAGCATATGCTGGGTCTCATGATAAATTATATTTTGAAAGCTCTCCTCATTCTCCGAAATTACTTCCATCATCTGTATCATGTTGGGGTTTACCAACAGACAATTTTCATCCGTAAAAGCTGCGTTTGTGGTACCGCTACGATAATACACCTTTAAATTCTTCAGAATGCAATCCAACTCTCCTATACTGGTAGCCTCCGCATTCTCACAATACACATTTACTGCCCCTGCCACATAAGTTAATATCTGAATTAACTCTTCTCTTTCTTCAATCAAGGTATACATGTAATGGGCTGACTCTTCTCTGAAAGTCTCACTCTGGCTTACTACCGAAGCATACAAAGCCTCCACATCTACCTTGCCATCCACTATCATGCCGTACTTGGGCTCATCATGAACTGGTGTCCGCTCCTCTAATAAAGCCTCCGTGCCGGTAATACCGAAGCACTCCTCGTAGGCAAAGGTAACATCAGTTTCTGACAGCACCTGCTGGAACCTCGCGAGAGCGTCTTCTGTTATGTAAATCTCTGTATTGGTAATCGGTTCCTCTGAAACAGATATAGAAACAGCCGGAAGTTTATCCTCCGGCTGCTTTTCATACACTACCTCAAAGGATGTGTTTTTTTCCTTATGGGCATCACCACTACAACCACTACAGATGACTGTGGTGAGCATTATCATAACCAGGCCCTTCAGCAGTATAATTATTTTATCCTTCATTTTACTTCCTCTTTATACCTCTCCATTAAATTGAGGGAGTATATAATATCTTCTTTCTGCTCTGCAGATAATACATATCGACCTTTTCCATCCTTAAATTTTCCACTTACAATACGCGAAAAAGTAATTATCAGGCTAGCAGTCATAATTAGAACGATTATTGGATTAAAAGGAAGACAACACATCAAAACAGAAAGAGCAACATGAAGCAATGCCGGTAGTGGCCTTCCCACAAGCCAATAAGGTACTCCAAAAGTTATAAGAAGGCAGGCTGCCATACATTTTCCGGGCGTTGCATTCGAAAAATGCGGTGGCATTCCATATTTATCTGCCAGCTTCTGCTTAGAGACAATATACCCTTCCTTTAATGTACGCAGGCCTTCCTCACTTACCAATGTTTCTCTTTCTCCACGCTCTACTTCTGCCTTAATAGCAATGGTATCATCCAATACGGATTGCTGAAAAGTATAAAAGGCTGATGCTTCCTCCAATACTCCATGATATAAGTTTTCGTCCGCAAAATCTGCGCTATGCTTTATCAAATTAAACGCTGTCTCTTCCGATATGAAACACCAAAATGGTTCACCAAATTCTATAATTAACTTAGTATTTGTGCACAACGCCATTAACTGCCATCCGGCATACAAATAAATACTATATCCTCCGCACTCTGACGCAAAAAGCTCTTCTATCAAATAATTATTCATAAACTGCTTTTTTATATTCGCAGGACTCGCTGATGAAGCATCCTTCTGACCAGGCGCAATATCCGGTTTTAAGACCTTATCCGGAGCAGGCTTTATCTGCAGAGTCGGCTTTACCTGCGGTGTCGACTCTATCTGCGGTGTTGACTTTACCTGCAGTGTTGGCTGTGTGTCCCATCCAAGAACCTCTATTACCGCATCTACCAGACTCACTGCATCCTTCTCACTCTCACCGGTGTGCACTATGCCCTCGACAGCCTGTTTCCGCCAGACCTCCTGTTCCGCGTGACTACAACCATTCATTTCTATTGCCTGCGTACCCAGCCCCAGCTCCAGAAAATCCTTCAACAGTTCTCCTTCCTCTGTCAGCTGCGGAGCATAGTCCAGCCACAGCGCATAGCACTTCTTCTCATCCTTCAAAATCATTCTGCCGTAATCCTGCGTCATTTCCCGCAGACTGTTTATGAAGGCTTCTTTTTCAAAATCGAATTTCATAAAATCTCTCCAAATAAATAGTTAGTTGCTGTGTTGCTTGATGAATACGATGGTTTCTAACATTTGATAAAACAATGTCATATTACCAAGATGCTGAAAATTTACTTTTTCCTTACCATTTAACATTATTTGCACTGTTTTATCCAACTTCATAATACCCGTAATATCTGCATATGGTGCCTTATACGCATCATACATAAACTTATTATACATTTCTCTCTCTGTAATAACAGTGGCCGTTCTATAGGTATTTCTTCTAAACAATGTTTCATCCACCAACGCTAAAATTTCATCCTCACACCAGCTCGCATATTTAGAGTTCATCCACTCTCGCAAATGCCTCTGTTGTTTTGCCGACAATTCATTCATGGAAATATGATAGCAAGAGCGACCTCCACTAGAATCCTTACTTCCCCAATACGCAAAAAATCCCTGCCACTCACCTCTTGTAATTACCTCGTCACCAACTTTGCCCTGCATCAGACGAAGCATTGCCACCAAATAATAGCCTTCCATGCCCATGGTAATTTCCTTCTTCCAACCATCGGAGCTTTTAAAAATTACGGAATCCCCTGCTAAGGTTAACTGCTGTATCTGTTGATAAGGTACCACAAAGACATTATCATCCCCTAGTACGGATTTTACGATAAGAGAGGAGTCCGTCAAAACAATCCAGATTCCCTTGGGCTCGTCCTTCCCATAAGCCAGATACTTATACTGCTGTACGCCGTCTCTCAAACGCTTTTTCAACACGTCCATAATGTATTTGGGTACACAAAGATTATCAAAATCAACCTTATGTACTTGCGGAAATGCCTTGGGCATAAAGGCACTTACGATACGTAACCAGCGGTTCTGAAGCTCCTGTTTTACCATGTCCAAAAGAGGGTCTGACTTCTTTCCCAACGTCTGCTTAGTATCCTTTTTCTTCTTGGACGGCTTCTTCGGCTCACTCTTTTTCTCCGGTTTTGGCACAGAATTGCTTTTTGTCGTATTGTTCAGCTTACTCGGCTCTTTTATAGGCTTCGCAGAGTCGTTCTGCTTCACACTCCATCCAAGTGCCTCCAGAACCGCATCCACCATGCTGGCAGCATCCTTCTCACTCTCGCCGGTACGCATTATATTCTCTATAGCAAGCTTACGCCAATCTGCCCGCTCTTCATTACTGCAGTTCTTTAGTTCAACCACCTGCTTGCCCAGCCCCAGCTCCAAAAAGACCTTCAAAAGATCCCCTTCCTCAGTCAACTGCGGCGCATAATCCAGCCATAAGGAATAGCATTTCCTTCCTTCACTTAAAACCATTCGGCCATAATCCTGCAACATCTCCTGCAGGATATTTACGACTTTTTCTCTTTCAAAATCAAATTTCATATGTACCTCTTACTGTTTTGTTACCCTTATTTTAATACCAAACTTCTCTACTATTTCAGAAAATAATAAATTCCCTTCACACCAATGTGAGGCAAACTTCCTACTCTTTCACGTATCAGTTTTTCCAAATATTTTATTTCATTAGCATTCTTCAATTTAAAATTATTATCTTTATAATGCACTGGTATATCTGTATAAGAATCTCCACCTGTCTGTTCATTCCAACTGATTCCGCATAACGTAAGCTTCTCAAAACCAACACTGCGTATCCACACCTTATCGTACTTCTCCACCAGCGCTTTTTCCCCTATCCCATGCATAGCTTCTGGAATAAACAGCTGCTCTATAAACCAGACGAAATCAGCAACCCCTTGTGAGGCTTTCATCCATATTACTTTTTCTTCAAGTCCTTGGTCTGCTAAGTTTGCATTTTCATTTGCTGTAACAGCAATATAGTCTCTACTCGTACTATGCGTTTTCTTGCCGGTAATAGTTAATATTGCTACAGTGTTTAACTGTTGTAATTTAATATTAAGCTGATAATCCATACTATCCGCCGGAATTAAAATAGGATTCGAAACTACTTGGGTTGGAAGCACCGGAACGATTACTTCTACTACATGCTTGTCACAATCAACGTCTATTTCAAATGCTTCCCCGTTCTTTACCGTTCCTCTGGTAATCTCATCAACTTTTACCTCCCAGGCAAGCCTCTTTCCTCCCCACGCCTTTGGTCGATTTATCACAATTGTACGCGTAGCAGGCGTCACTTTTGCCGGCTTGGGTTGAGACGCAGTCCCGGGTTGCGTTTTCGGCTGCTTTTTAGAAGCCTCTTTTGAGCCAAACTTTTCTTCTTTCAAGCGCTCTTGAAAATCCTTTTCTATAACTTCCGGTATCGGCGCAATACCCTTCGAATCCAAGCATTTTATCATCTTCCAACATTTAAATGCTTTGTCTTTATCAGGCTCTGCCAACGCCATATTCTCAACAATGCCGATGAAATAGTAAATCATGAAATCATACAGCGCCATGATTAGCGCTAATATTTCGACACCACCACTACTTTCCAGGAAAATCTGATCATGGTCATTTTCACTGAATTCATCCATATCAATGTCTATTGACGTAGGTATCGGCAGGATCACCTTCGCTTTTTCTTCCGGACTTTTATTTACCTTCTCCAATGCAGAGTTTTTCAACTCCCGTGCATACTCTAAACATACTTGGTAGTCACAATGCGCTTTCAGAATTTTCATTGCTATGGTTTCATGACGTGATACCTTTTCCCATGCACGCTCTGCTTCTTTATACTTTTCTGCCCACATACACGCCAGCGCCAAGCCATACATTATTTCGTCATAATACTGATATGACCTATTCTTGACTTCCTTGCTGATTTCTGCATGAGTCATTATCCCTCGTAACGTAGAAGATGCCATCCCCCAATAGTGAAGTCCCTTTTTCTCCACCATGTTCTTATCCTGTCTTCCCTGCTCCACACAAGTTTTCAAAAGCTTCTCCATGCCCTCTACATACCCTTGGTTCGCAGCCTGGGTATACCACTGAATTGCCTCATCAAATTGTCCCCTGCTATAACACTCATCACCTGATAATAATGCGCTTCCAAAGCTCATATCACTCTTCTCCCTTCATCCATTTCTTCAAAAATGGCAAGTACTCAAAAATCGTCTTCTTTTCACAAAATACACATGCCAGTGACACATCATCGCCACTTCCCTGTTTGCTCAAACGCCCCAAAAATGTACGTAATTCCTCACTCGCACTTTCTTCCTCGTCACTATAGGCCTCATATACTACATCCAGAAACGAGGTCAGATATGACTCATTTTCAAAGGAATTCACAATACCATCACTCATTAGAAAAATTCCCTGCGGAACCTCTTTCATAATCTCATAACGAAATTTTTCCAAGGCATTGTACCCACACAGCGAGCTGGTCATATTAAACTGACAGTCCTCATCCTCCGGCAACGGCTTGCTGTAAATGCCCTCACTGCTCTTTATATAACACTCACTGTCTCCTAACTGTGCTACCAGCATCCCCATATCTGTTACTAGTACATAGGCAAGGGTACATCCATAAGCCTTCTCCAAATACTCTCCGCGTTCATACTGCTCTCTGGTTTCCGGCTTTACCCTTGCAAGCTCTTCTTCCGTTAGGGACTGCTTTACCAAGTCCTGTACCAGACGCTCTCGCCAACACTCTATAATCTGCTCCGTAATGGCAGCTGCATAGGTCTTGTCAAATTCTCTCCTGCCGGGTGGGTTCTGCTGAATTACCTGCAACACACTTTCGCAGGCAAGGCGGGAGCCTCTGTCACTTCTCACATAATCTTTTCCACCGTGACCGTCACTGACTACTGCCAGTGTCCACTTTTTCTCTTTCTTTACCAGTGAATAATCCTGGCAGGGGAGTTCCTTACGAATATGGTCCGCTCCCATTTCACTAATGGCATACGCCTGATTCTTCCATCTCATAGAACTACCACACTAATTGATCAAAGTCAGATACATCCGTACCAAAAATTCCTCCTGCAGGAGGTGTGACTACTTCCTGTGCCTGTACTTCTACAGGCTTTGCATTCACAAGCTCTCCCTTTTCCTCTTGAACACGATTACCAATGATATTCTTAACATTCTCGCCACCCTTCATGGCTATCTGGCCGGAGGTAACGGTTAAGAACTTAATCCACTGCTTTAATTCCTCCTCATCATAAACAGAGATAACCATGTTTTCATCCTCCGTAAATTCAGCCAAAACACCATAATCTGCATGGTCGCCAATACCAATTGCGGCCTTGGTAGCATACTTATACCAGTTATTATTCTTTAAGGTAGCCAGACCGGAGCGATAATCATCCGTCGGCTCTCCATCAGACAACAAAATAATCACCGGTGCATAAGAGCCGGATGCCGTCTTCATATATTCATCCTTAGAGAGCTTACCATTCAGCTCCATACAAGCTGCTCCCAAATCCGTTACACCCTTTGCGATCAGATACTGCCACTCAAACTCCTGAATATCACGAGGATTTTCATATACCCATTCTGCACCCTTAGAAAACTTCAGCACAGACATCTTCATCATGGCATCCGCATTGTCTGCAGAAATTTTGCGTAAAGTCGGCAAAATCTCCTCCATGGTAGTATTTACGGTACCAATTTTTTCTCCAGTCATACTGCCTGATACATCCACCAAAAAAAATAATGTTAAAACTCTCTTTGCAACACCTTCTACTTTATCGAACTTGCCCATTTTCTCTCTCCTTATCTCTCTTTAATTTGTATTACTTTTCCTTCTATTTCAATCTGTCCGCCTACCGTTAATCCCACACCGCCGCCGGCCGGAATTACTGCTTCACTACCATCGGGACGGATATACTTCCACGTATCCCCGGAACGATTTAGCAAGCCAAATACTCCCTTCGTAGTAGGATTTTCAATAACCATACCTAACACCTGATGCATCTCATGACAAGAGCTACGCAAATCACTTCTGTACAAGTTCTTTCCTTGACAAAGCGCAAAACAATCCCCCTTCACTTCCAAATACATACTTGTTGGTAACTTCTTTCCACAAGATTCACACACGATGTCTTTTTCTTGCATGAAATATTCCTCGCCACAGCCACAGACCATCAATTGCTTACGCAGACGAAGTAAATCTTCGTTCCACCTTTGCTCAATGATGCGTGACTCTATTTTCTCCCCCGTCAGGCGCTCCTTCGCAAAAGCCTCCTCAAACAGCTCTTGTATATATCTGGGATAAAAATCCCACAACAACATTAAATTCTTATGTACCTCCGGTTGTGGCCGGTTAGAAGCATCTGTAGGATCCATGCAGAAGAGTGCCTCACTACCAAATATCTGCTTCTCAATTCCCGGTATCAGGCAGGTTTGGTTTGTCTTGGCTCCTTCTAACGGATGCTCCATATACAAAAGCATAAACAATACCACCGCCATGGAAAAACGGTCCGTATGAATATCCGGATACTTAGTCCCCATGACAATCTCCGGTGCCATGTATCTGGATTTTCCTTTAATACCAAAGCCCTCCTTATCCGGGGCAACATTTTCATTGTCACAAATTTTCACATCTCCGGTCTCCGGATTTATGAAGAAATTCCCATCATTAATATCCTGATAACTACATCCCCTTCCATGAAGCATACGGAAGCTTTCCACAATCTGCAGCGCTGCGGTAATTCTGGCTTCCACCGTCTTAAAACGGACCTGTACATTCAAATATTCTTTGAATTCATGATACTGTGGCGGTATCAGTTCCATCACATAACCATAGGTTCCATTACGCGACTCCGTCATTTCCAACGGCCACACAAAGCTTTCGTGGGGCGCACCCTTTTTTGTCAATGTATATAAATTCTTTTTAAATTCCTTTTTATGTGCATTCGTCGTCAAATTGTACCACTTCAAAGCATGTAACTTTCCTTTATACATTGCCTTATATACAGCCCCCTGACCTCCTGCACCAATCTGAGAAACTACCTCCACAATCTCTCCGGAGTCTGTTTTTACTTTATCGCCTTCTTTTAATTCCCAACTCATCTTGTCTCTCCATTTAGTACTTTTAAGAAATATCCATACTACATAAGCCGGTCCTCTGTTTACCACGAAAGACCGGCTTATCATCATTTTGCCTCAGGCAATATTCGCCATCCTTACCGACTATACATTGTATCTAAACTGTCTGATAAGATAGTCTACATCATTGTCGCTAAGTCCCCAGCCTGCAATCAACTGCTTCTGAATCTGTCGCAAAGCTTCCTTATCAGCTGAATCGTTTGCCGCCTTTATTGCGGCTAAATACTTGTTGTAATCACTTG
This sequence comes from Acetatifactor sp., assembly GCA_045634745.1. Lineage (GTDB taxonomy): Bacteria > Bacillota > Clostridia > Lachnospirales > Lachnospiraceae > Acetatifactor. The sequence continues at coordinate 31,821 of JAZRAX010000037.1, forward strand.
AGTTCATAAAAGTACCTCCATAAAATTATTAATAATTCATAGCATACTATGATTATTTACATTATTATCGCTTAGTCTGCTCTATCAGGCCTGTCGCTACCATGGTAGCTATCATCATCGACCATCCCTGCCCTGTAGACAAGCTTCCAAAAATCTCATGTCTGCCAAACTGACTTAAGAACATCATTCCAAAGGGTACCATGACCGTCTCCATACCACTTTACCACCCCTATTTTTTCGATTCAACAAACCCAAACCACTTCCCGTTTTTTGTGCGAAAAATTCCGTTTTTTGTGCGAATCTGCCGTTTTTGTGCATTATAAAAGGCAGAACGACCATTCGTCCTGCCTTAAAAAGTCATATAATATTCCTTTATACTATACTTTCAATTTTTGTAAAAGTGCCTCTTGAAGCACCCTGGAAAAGTTAATACCTAATTTCTCCGCTTCTACATTCAAATAGTATGGTATAGTACAATTCTTTTTTACCATACGATTATCATGCTTTCTTCGATACGCCACAAAGTCCACATCCACCATGGTCAATAGACCTTGGGAATAATCGAATATTTCTGTATTACTCTTAGCTTTTCGCAAAGCCTCTTCATAACTCGATGCATACGGAAACTTTTTACCATCATCTTCATAATCAATACCCTTTAATCCTATAGCATCCCTGGCCATTTCCATCGCATCTAAAATATCTTTTCCCTCTGTATAAATATCCCAATCCGGCACATACACCAAATAATCGTTTTCATGCTCAGCAATAAAAATCGGATATACGTCTTTCATTCCTTCAACCTCCTAACTACTTTAATCCCCACTTTTTAATTATTTGTTTCGCGGTAATTTCATTAATTTCCGTATGCCTTGGAACCTGCTCGGTATCACGCCCCCTCTTATACGTGTCATGATTACCCCCATGCTCCTTAAATTGAAAACCTGCTTTTTCCAACATCTTTATCAGGTCTCGTTGCTTCATTAACAGAATATCCTCCTCTCAAAATATTATACGCATATAATGCGCATCAGTCAATGGTAAACAAAACTTATTACTTGCTTATACGTTGTGTAAAAACTATTGATAACTATGGGTGATACACTCGAAAATCAGATCTTTGAAGAATCGAAGAATGCATTTCATATTTTTAATATATTCCAAGCATATAACTTTGTCAATGAGGTGTTTCTTAAAACTTTGTAAAATGTAAAGAGTTTTGATGACCAAACGATATACACCTGTTTCCTCACCAAAACTCTTCTAAATCATATATTACTTCATCCCGCTCTCCACCTCTTCCAAACGCTCCCGCATAGCAATAGTACGCTCGTGGTCGGGGCCGTAGGCTTCGGTCAGAAGGGGCACGCAAATGGTCAGATGCTTGTGCTCCTCTGCTACATCTCCCAGCATACGATAGGCTCTGGCGAAGTTACGATGGCGCTCACCAATTGCCACATCGGGTACATTTGTGCCATACTTTGCCGATTGCTCCAGACATTCCAAGGCTTTCTCCGGCTTGCCCCAGAGGATATACATATCGGACATGTTGCTATAGTTACGGGCAACTTCTCTATGCATGCTTTCACTTGCTTTTAAGATTTCCAACCCTTCCAAATACAACTCTTCCCCACGTTCATGCCTGCCGCATTTACTATGTAATAAAGCTAAATTGCAACACCTGAACCCATATTCCATACTTGGTCCATCCGTTAGAAAATACAGCTTAACTCCTTTTTCTTCCGCTTCACAAGCAGATTCAAAATCTCCTTCACATCTAGCCAATTCCGACTTCGCTCTATAAAGAAATATTTCTCCATGCGTAGTTTTTCTTTCTTTTACCAACACTTCCATCTGCTTCAAATAGTCCCATGCCTCTTCTTTTTGTCCTGCCCCTATACAACAATAGATAACATCATGATAAAAGTCTGCCAATAGGTCCGAATCACGCATCATAAACTCAGTAGCTAATTGTATTACTTCACTTTCTATTGTAGCTGCCTCTTCAAATCGTACTTCTACAAAGAACAAAATTGCATAGCTATGAAGCAATATAATTCTTAACATAGGTATCATTTCTTCCTGCAATAATTTCTTTGCAATATCTTTTGCTCTCTCCAGTTCAGCTTCCCTACACATACTCGTAATCAATTGTATTCCATATATCTGCTGTAACCACCTGGGTGTTTTGGTATCTTCAATATTTTCCCATAACTGTTGATAATATGCTTTCTTATCTCTATAATTTCTTCTTAATCCCAAAACATTTAACCATAGACGCATTTCTGAAGTTAACTCATAGCATCTAAGCGCAATCGCCTCTGAGATATTTCTTCCTCCTTCTACTAAATGACTATACAAATCAGTGCTATCATACATTATATAAAGCTTAACCGTCCTCTGGGATAATACTCCTGTTAATTTAGAAAATATGCTTTTAAAAATATGCATATCATAATCTACATTAATATAATGAATAAAAGAACTCTCATGCCATTCCTTCAGAATATTTTCGCCGCTTATCCCGCTCTCTTGCAGCCATCTTCTTTCCACCGCTTCTAACAGTTCTTTCACATCTGCTTCCGTAGCCGGTTCGCTTAAGATACACTCTGCAATCACCGGATGCATGGAATAACCTTGCTTTACGATATTAATCCAACCAAGCTCTTGCAGGACCAATAGCTCTTGCTCTATGCATTCTATATTTACAAAGTAATCCGCCATATACTCACGTAAGAATTCCTCTGTATAATTCTGATAAGGAAGTGTTGCAAAGCACCGCAAAAAACGCACCTGTCTCTCACTTAATTCCGACAAATCATACATTCTGCGGTACATTTCTGTTAAACTAATTTCTCTATTCTCTCTGGATTTAAATAATTGATTACCATCTTCTTCTAGCTTTTTCTTTAACTGACTTACGGACCACCCCTTTGCCTTCGCCGTATTTCCCAGCAAGCGCAACGTCAGTGTATGACACCAGACATCCTGTTTCAAAAATCGATGGAGCTGTTCCTTATCCTCACTCGACAACGCTTTCCCATAATTATCACGAAAAATCAGCGTACCGGTTTCCCTGCTCGGTGCTTTTACTTCGTATGTAGTAAAGCCCTTCAACGACGTCAGGCGAGACGTTAGAATAACCGTCCCCGGTAGTGTCAAGAGCTGCCCCAGCTCCGGATCTTCCTCCAAGGTGTTGTTCATATTATCCACAAGGGTCAAAACTCGCTTATCCTTTTGCATACGAATACGAGCCAAGGCTTCCTTCCACGCCATATCTCCATCAGTCACACGCATATTCGGAAACGCATTTCTACAGCTATCCTTCAGGCTGCCCTCGTACTGAATAATCGCTATCTCATCCACCAGCTTCTGCTCCACACAAAGCTGCAACAGCTGTCGCAGAAGCTCTGTCTTGCCAATACCGCCCATGCCACTAAGCAGATAACACCCTTCCTGCTCCAAAAGCTCCCGCAAATCAAACAGCTCCATCTCTCTGCCAAAGAAATGCATCTTGGATAATGGTGTGATACATAAAGCATTGTTCTGATTGGTCAGGAAATGAACCTCCTGCGGATTGCGTCTCTGATTCTTGCTATAAGCCTTCCACAAAGCCTGTGGTGAAAACTGGCTATTCTCTCTTATCTTTCGCAGTCCCGCTCCACTCATCTGGCTTCCGGCCATGGCATGAAGGCTTAAAAAGGTCAGCATCCAGCCATGCAGGAAGAGCATAGCGTCCTCCTTCGCAGCCATCTCACTTTGACCCTCTACAAAGCTATTTAGCAGAAAATCTGCCACCTCCTTATCACAGCACTCATCCTCCGCCGCAAATACAGGAAGCGCAGCCTTTAGCTTTTTATCTAGCACGACCGCGTCATACTGTCTTTCTCTCAGACAATTCATAAACTGTCCAATCTGTAATAGCAAGGTTCTCTCATTTACTCCGGTTACCAGTTCCTGCGTATACTGCGGATACCACTTTAACACCTCGCTACGGTTACACATCTCTGACAAATGACGATTTCTACCACCTGTACTTTTCCAAATCAGTTTCCCGTAATAACCACTCTTAAATTCATACAACAGATTTTCCTGCCAAAATCTCGTAAGCGTCATCCCCTTACGGTTATCCTCCTTAAACACCCCTGTCGAATACACCGGATAATCCTTTACCATCAAAAGGCGATAAATATTACGAAGTGATAAAATATCTTTTTCCATACTATATACCCCTATCTTACATTTTCGTACTTCTTTATAATACAAAAGAGCCCCGGCACCTGTAAATACTCTGTGCGAAAGCTCTTAAAAATTATGTGTTATTTCATTAATCTCTCCACCTCTTCCAGACGCTCCCGCATGGCAACGGTACGCTCGTGGTCGGGACCGTAGCCTTCTGCAAGGAGAGGAACTGCCTGCTTCAGGTTTTCATACTCCTTCTCCACGTCTCCGGCCAATCGATAGGCTCTGGCAAAGTTACGATATCGTTCTGCCAGCCCAATTCCCTGTATATCTCTACCATATTCTGTGGATTTTTGCATGCACTCAACAGCCTGCTCAGGCTTATTCCAATAAATGTACATATCTGCCATATTGTTATAAGCTCTGGATGTCATATAAGCAAATTCATGGTCCTGCGTTAATATAGGCATAGCTTCCAGATAATACTTCTCTGCCTCTTCTATTTGACCATTTTTACATAATAGCATTCCCAAGTCCGCACAACTAATAGCATATTCTTTATTTTTTCCCCATAAAAACCTTGCTAATCGTAGTGCCTCAGCCTGATACTCACAAGCTTCCTGCAGGTTTCCCATATTTCTGCAAGGAACGCCCTTAGCAGTACAGATTAAATATTGTGTATAGACAACATTTTGTTTCTTCGCCAGCTTCTCCAGCTGGAATATAAGATTCAATGTTTCCTCATAATTTCCCATTTCTGCACAGCACTGAATCAATTCCCAAAAAATCATCTGTTTCAATAATCCATTTGGAAAATGGGTTCGTTCCATTTCTTCCATTGAACGATGGAGCACTTTGTATGCTTCCTTTACCTTCGTTTGTGTAACACAGGCCAGTCCTATTACATACGCTTCCATCCATCCCGTACTCTCTTCCTGCGAAAATGCTTCTAATAGTTCCAGACACGCCATAGGCTCATTGTATTTTATCATTGCATTTCCAAGCTCTATCGCATACAGTTTCTGTTGCCATTCGCTCATTCCCAGCTTTGTTCGATTCTGCCAAACAGACATATAATATTCTTTTCGCTCGTCGTACTCGTCGGACACCAGCAAAATAGCCAAGTCAATCTCAAATATTTCCTTCGGCAATTCCTTCAATTTCTTCCTTAAATTTCTTGTATACGCTTTATCATTACCGTATTGATCTATCATTGCCGCCACTATGGTTATGCTTATCAGTTCCCGATGAATCTCACCCGGTAACTCATTCATCACATTTTCCCATATGGATAGTAATCGATAATCCTCTGCATCAGCACCCAAAGTATATAAATACCAATCCTCCATACTTTTCTCTTTAGAGTCGCATTTCTTCCACCAATACGCTTCTATGCTCTTCGCAAAAGGCAATATATCCTCCGTTACGAGTGGCTCAAATAAAATACATTCCTGTATTACCGGATGCAGGGAATATCCCTGATTCGTCACATTCAGCCAGCCGCATTCCTGCAATTTCTTCAACTGGGACTGCATATCCCCCCTATCCGAAAAATAGGTCTGCAAGAATTGAGTCATAAATTCTTCTGTGTAGTTCTGATAAGGCAATGCTGCAAAACAACGCAGAAACCTGAGTTGGCTTTCTTCCAGCTCCGACAAATCGTACATTCTCCGGTACATTTCAGACAAGCTGAATTCTCTGTTCTCCCTCTCCTTAAGTAGCTGAAACCCGTCTGCTTCCAACTTTTCCTTCAGCCGTCCTACCGACCAGCCCCTTACCTTCGCCGTACTTCCCAACAAACGCAAGGTCAGCGTATGACGCCAAATCTCCTGCTCCAAAAGCTCCTGCAATTCTTCTTTATCATCCTTGGACAACGCTTTTCCATAATTGTCGCGGAATATCAGCATACCGGTTTCTCTCCCCGGTGCCTTGACTTCATAGGTGGTAAAGCCTTCTAATGAGGTCAAACGGGAAGTCATAATTACCGTTCCCGGCAATGTCAATAATTGTTTTAACTCCGGATCCTCCTCCAGAGAATTATTCATATTATCTACAAGAGTCAGTACTCGCTTCCCCTCTTGCATACGGATACGAGCCATCGCTTCATTCAATGCATTCTCGCCATCCACCAGATGCATATTGGGAAAGGCATTCATACAACTATCCTTTAGACAGCCCACATACTGTATAATCGCAATCTCATCCATGAGCCCCTGCTCCACACACAGGTGCAACAGCTGACGCAAAAGCTCGGTTTTACCGATACCGCCCATACCGCTGAGCAAGTAGTAACCGCCTTGCTCCAAAAGCTCCCGCAAATCAAACAGCTCCATCTCTCTGCCAAAAAAGCGCATCATTGGCAACGGCGTAATACACAGAGCATTATTCTGATTGGTTAAGAAATGGACCTCTTCTTTCTGAGTGGTATTTCCTTCTTTCAGGCTCTCCCATAGAGTTCGTAAGGCATATGCTTTGTTCTGGCGGAGTCTCTTCATCTCCACACTGTTCATCTCTTCTCCCGCCATGGCATGAAGACTTAAAAAAGTCAGCATCCAGCCGGCATAAAAGAATCTGGCTTCCGCATCTTTACTAAAACCTGCTTTCCCATCTGCCAGATTCTTGCGGAAAAAGTCTGCCACCTCTTCTCCAAAACAAATATCATGCGTATAAAACATGGTAATTGCTGCCTTTATTTTCTTTTCCAATACATTTGCATCATATTTTCGTTCCAGCAGACAGGTTTTAAACTGGTTAATCTGCTGTATCAAAATCTTCTCATTAATTGCTGAAACCAGCTCCGATGTATACTGCGGATACCATTTCAACACCTCACTACGATTACACATCTCTGATGTGTGCCGGTTTCTGCCCCCTGATGTCCGCCAAATCATTTTACCAAAATAACCGCTTCTGAACTCGTAAAGCAAATTCTCCTGCCAAAATTTGGTCAGCGTCAATCCTTTACGATTTTCCTCTTTAAAAACCCCCGTTGAGTAAATCGGATAATCGTTTACCGTAAGAAATCGATAAATATTTCGCAACGATAAAATGTCCTTCTCCATGTGCTTTTCCTCTGTGACATACTTTCTCTATAATACGTCAAAATTATAACATGCTGTTTATTTTACTTCAACCGAGTAAAGGATTTGCCAAAATTTGTGCGGAATTTTCCTTTTTTTGTGCTGAGTTTTTGTCAAAAAAAGACCCCGGCATCTCTGCCGAAGTCCTCATATCACTTACAATATTTACTCCTTCCATTGCAACCTATGCAACTCGCCTTCCAGCTGCATGCTGGCAAAGCCTTGCTGGCGCAGTGCCTCGTAAAGCACGATTGCCACGGAGTTAGCCAGGTTTAGGGAACGGATGGTGGGAAGCATAGGGATGCGAATACAGGTATCCTCATAATCCACTAATATCTCTTCCGGAATACCGGCGCTCTCCTTGCCAAACATAATGAAATCATTTTCACCAAACTGCACATCCGAATAGGTATGCTTTGCCTTGGTGGTGGCCATCCAGATTTTCGCGCCCGGATTTTTCTCCAGAAACTCCTGAAAATTCATATAACGATGTATGTCCAAATTTTGCCAATAATCCATGCCCGCACGCTTGATGCTTTTTTCGTCCAAGCGAAATCCCAAAGGCTCTATTAAATGTAACGATGTGCCGGTAGCCACACAGGTACGTCCGATGTTTCCGGTGTTCTGCGGAATCTCCGGCTGATGTAAGATAATATTCATATTCCGGTCCTCTCTATTTCTAAGTCTGCTTATAGGCCCACGGCTTTCACAAATTATTTTCCGTTCCTGTTTTCTGCCACTGCAAGGTAAACTATCAACGGTACACATACTATGATGCTGTAAATATATCTCAATGCCGCCATAGGTCCGCACAGGCAGGTAAATAAGTAAATGAGTGGCAACACACCAATCAAAATACTTTCTTTACGTTTTTTATACATGCTCCATAAAGCAAACAATATTGTCATCCACACATACGGTGCATTTCTAAACAAGTATGCCAAAACAGGCGTATTCCGATATTTTCCCGCCCAGAAAAGGGGTGCGTAAATGTTATAGGCCCAATGGCAATAATCTACCTTTTCTATTTCATCTCCAATTCCGATTAAAGTATGATACAAAGAAATATCTGCCGATACATACCTGCCCTGGTTCAATGGATACCAATAGCCCAACGTATTGGTAATCATACTTTCCAGATACTCATCCGGGAATTGTAATCCTACCTTAGCCCACAATTTAAAGAAATTAAAGGTGTTGGTCTTTAGTAATTCCTCGTTAGCATTGTTTTTCACTGCGTCTGCTAAATAAGGATTATAGGAAGCCATGTCATCTTCCCGCATATACTGACTAATTTCTTCGTGCAACTCGCTATCTAAATCCTCTCCACGATACGAAACCACTCTGGCCAAACATTGCAGAGGCACACATAAGGTTTCCCTGTAAGTATCACTTTGCGTCGCATTGGTGTAGGAAATCAAACCATTGTTCACCAATGTCGCAAACAAATACACTCCGGCAAATAGGAGTACCAGCTTGCCTTTTTCTTTTAAACCTTTGACAACAATTACTAAAATGATACCCGTCAACAATACTGCATACAAGGCGTTGTTACGAAACAGTGCTAACAATCCACCTGTCAAAATCATTCCCACATAGGAAATCGGTTTGAAAGATTCCTTATCAAATACGTATCTTACCAAAAAAACCATAAAATACAGGAAAAACGCTGCACACAATACATCTTTTGTCGCCGAAATAGCAAATGTGGAATTCATAGGGAATATAGCGAAAAAAACCCAAGTCACAATTAACCAGCTCAATTTCACCTTCTTTTTGTACATATACTGCAAGGTATATGCAAAGGCGCTGGTCAAAATAAGCATCTGTGCCAAAGTATAAAACTGATAGCCCCAAGACACATTTCCTACGGCTTGTCCCATTTCATAAGCCTTGCCCATCATTAATGTGTGAATCAGCGGATGGTGGGTATTGTACCAACCTTCAATCACATTCTGCAGTTGATACTGCGCATCAAACACAAAGTTCCCCGGCCACCATGCCAGAAAAAGCGGGATGTAACATACAAAGATAGATACCCATGCAATAAAGAAACAAGCAACCGGATGCTTACGTGGTACAACTGCCTCCTGAGATCCTGCAATCCGGTTTAACCAATGAAACAGCTCTGCCACCAAAGGTGCCGTCAATGATGTTATGGCTATAACCATACCAAGCTGTAAAAAAGTCTCTCCGGTACTGATAAAAATATTATTCACATAATGGGCATATGCACCATAAACAATCGCTAGCGCCAAAAGCAGGCCACCCACATAAGAATATGCCTTCAGCCTGCTATCTTTCCGCAACAAAAAACGCCAATACAACCAAATGGTAACCATAAAAAGTACGATGGACATTAAATTATAGCCGAAGTAATCTCCTCCGAAAAATACCGCACCGGCACCATTTAGAGAAATGATTTTGTTAAATGATAGGACACACAAATACGCATATATGCACACTAGTGTCTTTTTTAACCATTGGTTTTTACCAAAAAATAAACTGAGTTTTTCTTTCATGTCTATTACTTTCCTACACGAAACTAAGCCTTAGAACTACTTTTTCTGCTCTTCACGCAGCTTCTTTACAAATCTATCCAGTCTCTCAATTGCTACCTTTAAATTCTCCAAGGAGTACGCATAAGAAATACGTAAGAAGCCTTCGCCACAATCACCAAATGCAGTACCGGGTACTACAGCTACTTTTTCTTCCTCTAAGAATCTCATAGCAAAATCATCACTGCTCATACCGAATTCCTTGATACAAGGAAATACATAGAAGGCACCGAAGGGTTCGAAGCAATCCAGTCCCATTTCTTTGAAGGCATGTAACAGATAACGTCTTCTCTGATCGTAAATATCACGCATTTCTTTTACATCATCATCACCGTTCTTCAGTGCTTCTACTGCCGCATACTGACTGGTAGTAGGTGCACACATAATGGCAAACTGGTGAATTTTAGTCATCTGTGTAATAATATTTTCCGGACCGCAGGCATAACCAAGTCTCCAACCGGTCATTGCATACGCTTTAGAGAAACCATTAATCATAATGGTACGTTCTCTCATACCCGGAATGGTAATAATAGATACATGGTCTCCCTTGTAGGACAGCTCGGAATAAATTTCATCGGAAATAACGAATATATCCTTCTCAATAATAACCTCTGCAATTTCCTCCAAATCCTTCTTCTCCATAATGGCACCGGTAGGATTGTTAGGGAATGCCAGAATCAGCACCTTAGTCTTGTCGGTAATAGCCTCGCGCAACTCCTGTGCAGTCAGGCGGAATTCATTTTCAGCCTTTAAGTTGATTGCCACCGGTACACCACCTGCTAAAACCGTACATGGATCGTAAGATACATAACAAGGCTGAGGAATCAAGACTTCCTCTCCCGGATTAAGCATGGCACGAAGTGCCATATCAATAGCCTCAGAACCACCTACAGTTACCAACACTTCGTCCTTGAAATTATAACGGACACCCTGTTTTCTCTCTATGTAATTACAAATTTCCTGCTTTAATTCTTTCATACCTGCGTTGGAGGTGTAGCTGGTGCGACCCTTCTCCAACGAATAAATACCCTCTTCACGAATATGCCATGGAGTATCAAAATCCGGCTCACCAACGCCCAAAGAGATAGCATCCTTCATTTCACTGACAATATCAAAAAACTTACGGATACCGGAAGGCTTAATCTCTACTACTTTATCTGCTAATGGGTTTCTCATAGAATAATCATCTCTCTTTCGTCTTCTTTTTTCTTAGCAAGTACCGTGCCGTGATCTTTGTATTTCTTTAAAATAAAATGTGTTGCGGTACTAAGCACACTGCCAAGAGGTGCCAGCTTATCGGATACAAACATAGAAATCTCCTTTAAGCTCTTACCTTCCAGAGAAATCAATAAATCATAACCACCGGAAATCAAATACACTGCATCTACCTCCGGATAATTGTAAATACGCTCTGCAATATGGTCAAAGCCCTGCCCTCTCTGGGGTGTTACACGCACCTCAATCAGTGCAGAAACCTTCTCCAAGGTAGTATTTTCCCAATTAATCAAGGTATGATATCCGCAGATGGTACCATCTGCTTCCAAAGCTGCCAATTCATTGGCAACATCAATTTCCTCTTTACCAAGCATAATCGCTAAATCCTTAATATCGATACGGCTGTTCTTTTCAATAATCTTTAATAACTGCTCTCTCATCATCTATTCCTCCATTTTATTATATATCTGCCTCAAAGTGCATTTTCCACACATTTATCGTGCCATCAACATTCCTTACACAAACCTGTGCACCTCATCCATCTTCGGTTTATCCAGGAAGCGTTTTTCCTCACCATTATAAATGATGCGGTCGTTACTATCCGTAATCTTGCCCACTACCACTGCCGGAATGTTGGCTTCCGCCAAAGCTTCCACCAGACCATTACCATCGTCTGTAGTCATCACCAGACATCCGCCGCTTAACAGCTCGTAAGGATTCACATCGCAAAACTCACAAACCTCTACCGTCTCCTGTCTGATGGGCAACTTCTTCATATCAATGCTAAGTCCAACGCCTGAGCTCTCTGCAAGCTCCCAAAGGGTTGCCATAATACCACCCTCCGAAGCATCATGCATTACGCAAACGCCGGACTTCATGGCGGTGGCGGCCTCCGGAATTACAGACAAATACTGATCAAAGCCTGCTGCCTCATCAATAAAATACTCCGGATATCTGGCCAGCATTTCTTCTTTCTTTTGTTGCGCCAGCATCGCTGTGCCTTCCAGACCGATCCACTTACTCATCACAATATCCTGTCCCGGCTTAGCACCTTTGGTGGTTACAAACTGATCTGCTGCCACCTTGCCATACGCTGTTACGACAGCCAGCTTCTGTGTCACATATTTGCTGACGGTAGTATGTCCGCCGGCAATCTGTATATTTAATTCTCTGGCAGCTTGAGCAGCACCGTCCATAAGCTTCTTTAGCTTCTCCTCCGATGCCCTTTCCGGCAAAATAATGGATAACATTACTGCCACAGGTTCTGCGCCCGACGCGGCCAGATTGTTGGTACCTTTGTAAATGGCACGGATCATATCCTGCCTGTCAGCTACTGTATATTCTTCCACACAAGTAGCCAAATTGCTATCTGAAAGCTGAAAAATGGCGCAGTCTTCCCCTATTCCTGCGCCACTTAAAATTTCACTTCTTCTGTTCTTTATTTGTTTCAAGACAGTTCTCTTTAAAATGCTGTCCGATAGCTTACCTAGTCTCATATTTCCTCTCATGCATTCATAGGGACTCCTATGATGCGTTTCAATAGAAATTTATTGTGCAGGCGGTGCTGTTAATATGGCGATTACATTTCTCACATGGTCAATACTTGAAGTACCGATTGCTGCCATAATCTCGTTCTTTGCATTAGGGTCTGCTGTTGCCACGCCTACGGTTGCATAGCGGGGAGTCATCTTGTAGCTGCTGCTGTTAACTAGTGTACGCTCCACCTCTACACCATTTTCTTTTACTACCTTCCATAGCTTCGCCTTGTAACCGACATGTGCACTTTCGGTTACAATATAACCAATGGGCTGACCTTCGTCTGCGTAAATCACATCTGCACCCGGATTGATTACCTGGGTCACTTCACTAACATAGTCTACCTCTCGGTCGCTACTTCTGGTTTCCTTACCATATATGTTAATGGTTATCTTTTTATTCTTGGTAATTCCTTCAATATAAATAGGATAATCTGTGTTATTTACAAAGCAGAAGTCCTTATCTGCGGATTCTGCAATGGCCGCATCTGCAGAAGGATCCACATACGCAACAATCATAGAGTGGTTAAAACGCTCTGTAACCTCAAGCTCTGCCAAAAGCACCGCATTATACAAGGTAGTAGACACCTGACAAATACCGCCTCCCAGACTGTCCACCACTCTACCATTGGCATAAGAAGCCGCCGGATAATAACCATTGTCGGTGGTAAAAGGAGTAATCAGCTCCAATGTAGAGAACTCCTCGCCCGGATACAAAGTAACTCCGTTAATTAATCTACATCCATTTGCCACATTGGCACTTCTGGCAGTTCCGGAACTGCTGTAGGAAGTGGTAAAGCTTCCCAATACATCCGTTATCTGCATTAACTCCTCTGTGGTTCCCTGAGGTATCACTTCATTTACCGCCAACTCTACGGTAACCGGCTGGTGGTCCCACTCTTGAAGCATATAGTTATACACGATATCTGTAGAAGCTTCTACATCCAAGGCATATCCATTCTGCCCTTCCGTTACTACAAATGCTCCGTCAGCTCTATCTAACATAGCATTTACCGCTTCGCTGTCGTACTTCACACATCTCTCTTCCAAAATGCTGCGAATGGCATCCTCATCATAAGAAAACTCCAACTCATAATAAATATTATCCTGCTGCAAGTCCTTCATCATCTTATATCTGACGATTACATTGCCATCCTGACCAATGCCTGCCGCTTCCTTAACAATCTCACGGTTTACCCAAGTAATACCGAAGTCCCCTGCAGTTACCTGTACTTCACCACCATTGGCGGTATTCAAAGTAATAATAGCAGGCTTAATACTATTTACATAATCATCAATGGCTGCTTCTGCTTCTGCAGTAGTCATACCACCCACGTCGATTCCGGATATGTAAATACCATCTTTAATAGTGTATTCCTCTTGCGCCTGTGCAGTCATACCCACACCAAAATATAGCACGCATGAGAGCATCACTATCCCAAGCTGTCTAAAACATTTTTTCATACTCTCTCCTCATTGAAGTGCTGTCACTTCCATGTCCTCATTACTTGAACTATACTACAAAATATGCTAAAGTTGGTATAATCAATGCTAATACAAGAATGATTATAATAACTGCTGAAATGACTTTTTTTGTTTTTCTGTTGTGAAAATTGAACATATTAACCTCCCAAACGCGTCTCGCTGTTTGACCTAAATTATTTCTGAAAGGATATTATACTATGAAATTACCCTTTTTGGCAAGTTTTATCATACTATTGGTAGTTATTTCCCATTTAATCCGCAAAAGCAACCGTGCCATGGAAGCCGAACAAAAGTCTTTCTGGGCTAGAGAAAGAGAATCCAATAGTGTACGGAAGAAGCCTTTAGATGATTTAAACTACATAACGATTCCTTTTGATGAACTTCCTTGTAGTGTTCATAGTGACCTGGAACCGGTGCAGGACTGCCTTTCTACCCTACATACCCTTTCCGAAAGAAAAATAGTGAACTTAACCGGCATTACCAATACAGATTTAAAGCTTACTTACGGAACCGCTAACATTACTGCCCTGACGGAATACGACCAGAATTTTACGGTTTTGGTCACTACCCTGCAAAAATGGGCAGAGGCTTTGTATGAAGCAGGTGCGGTAGCAGAAGCTCAGCAGATTTTGGAATATGCCGTATCCGTAGACAGTGATGTAAGTAAAACCTACGACCTGCTAGCTTCCATCTATGAAGAAAAGCAGGATGCAGAAGCCTTTACTGCTTTGCTGGAACATGCCAAGAAACTCTCCTCTGCTTCCGGTAAAATCATTGTACGCAAGCTGGAGGAATCATCTCATTCCACATTATAGGAGGTTAATATGGGCAAAAAACTAAATCCCCCCATGGGTTGGAACAGCTATGATTATTACGATACTACTGTAACCGAAGCAGATGTTAAGGCTAACGCTGACTACATGGCAAAATATTTAAAACCCTACGGCTGGGAGTATATTGTAGTAGATATTGAATGGTATTCCTATGATGCAGGTTCCCGCCGCGAAGAACATCAATATATTCCCTTCCACAAGGTGGAAATGGATGAGTATTCCAGACTTTTTCCTTGTCCGGACAGATTTCCTTCTTCCGTAAACGGTGCAGGTTTTAAGCCTTTAGCAGATTATGTTCATGATTTGGGCCTGAAATTTGGTATACATATTATGCGTGGTATTCCACGTGCAGCAGCACATGCACATACCGGACTTTTGGGCACGGATTTAACTGCTGCCGATATTGCCAATCCCTACTCCATTTGCTACTGGAATCCGGATATGTACGGTGTTTACACCGACAAACCGGAAGCGCAAGCTTACTATGATTCTTTGTTAGAGCTCTATGCGCAGTGGGGTGTGGATTTTATTAAGTGTGATGATATTTGCCGAATGGACGCACAGTCTGCCAAGGAAGAAATACGTATGTTACACCGTGCCATTGAGAAATGCGGACGTGATATTATACTAAGCCTTTCACCGGGACCAGCCATTCCCGAGGAAGCCGACTTTTACCATGAAAATGCCAATATGTGGCGTATTACTGATGATTTCTGGGATAATTGGCCACTGCTTCGTGACATGTTTGACCGCTGCAAGACCTGGCAAGGACAGGCCAAGCCCGGCGGTTATCCGGATTGTGATATGTTACCGGTAGGTACCATCGGCAAGGGCTTCCAAAACGAACGATTAACCCGCTTCACCAAGGACGAACAAAAGACCATGATGACCCTTTGGTGTATGGTCAGTTCCCCACTTATGCTGGGTGCAGAGTTACCCAAACTGGATAATTGGACGTTAGGACTGTTAACCAACCAAAAAGTTTTAAATATAATGACAGAAACGGAAAATGCGGGGGAATACTACCGCAACAAAAATATGATTATTTGGAAAAGCACACAGAGGGATTCCGGTGCTACCAATCTGGCGATTTTTAATATTTCTGATACTGATATGGATTTTACCTTAAGCCCTTATATAAAAGAGTGGAAAGGTTCCTCAACGGAGCTGTGGAGCAATGCACAAATAGACAAAAATGATACTCTTTCCATACCGGCACATGGGGTATTGCTTATCCAAACAGATAGTTCGATAAAATAAGAACTGTAGAAAAAACAACGGAAGGTTGTCCCGCTTAATAGGTAACTACCTTCCGTATTTTTCATAAATTTTGTCTGTGTAACGGCTGGCCTCACTGCGGGTCAGCTTTTCTACATCATAATCTACCGTTAAATTGTGCTGCTGTATCAAACGATACAGTCGCTCCTTTTGAGGCTTCGTAATAGGAGTCTCCTTTTTTACACTATAATTCAGTGGGGTGGGTTCAAAAGGCTTCGCATCTTTTTCATAAAAAAGCTCTGCCAATTTTTGATACAAAACGGAGGTTGCCTCCGCATCCGCCAAGGCTCTATGGGCTTGGTGCGTAATCCCATAATGCTTACACAAAAATTCTAAGGAGCGTTTTTCCAACTCCGGCAAAAAACAACGGGCAATCCGCAAAGTATCAATGCCCTGCTTTTCAAAAGTAAGCTTCTGATTTACCGCCGCTTTCTTTAAAAAAGAATAGTCAAACAGTATTCTATGTCCCAATAGGGGCAAATCCTCTAAGAATTCTATTAAATGGGGCATCACCTGTGCTATCTCCGGCGCCTCGTCCACTTGGTGTTGAACAATGCCGGTCAGCTCCACAATCCGTTCCTCCAGCTTACGCCCTGGGTTTACATAAGTCGAAAGGGCGTCCGTTACCTTGCCATCGATGACCTTCACAGCTCCGATTTCTATGATTTTGTCTGTTTTCGGGTTTAGACCCGTAGTTTCCAAATCTATGCACACATATGAATTAATCATAGCCTTCGGCTCCTTGCATACTTCGTATTTTATGTTTTGGGTATTTGGGACTCTTTTTTGTCACTATCTGTCGCCATTCACTACTTGTCACTATTTTTAACTTTAGTCCTCTTCTCATAATCCGGGCAAAGATGCTTTAAAAAACACTCTTCACACTTCGGCGTAGGCGCTTTGCAAATAGTACGGCCAAAAGTAATAATGTGAATATTCCAAAGAATCCAATGATCCTTGGGAAGCTCCTTCATCAGCTCGTACTCTGCCTTTACCGGGTCGTCGCTTTTCGTAATACCTAACTTCTTGGAAATACGCTTCACATGAGTATCTACCACAATACTTGGCTCGTGAAAAATATTGCCGCGGATCACATTAGCGGTTTTACGTCCCACGCCTGCCAGCGCCGTCAATTCCTCTATGGAGCTGGGAACCTCGCCCCCATGACGCTCCAACAACTGATTGCAGCAGGCAATAATATTCTTTGCTTTATTATGATAAAATCCTGTAGAGTGAATATCCTGCTCCAATTCCTTCAAGTCCGCCTTGGCAAAATCCTCTACACTGCGGTATTTTTGAAACAAATCCGCGGTCACAATATTCACTCTGGCATCCGTGCACTGGGCGCTGAGCATGGTGGCAATCAAAAGCTGCCATGCATTGTCGTGATTTAAATAACAGCGGTAATCCGTACCGTACTGCGCATCCAACGCATCTAATATCTCAAGTGTTCGTTTCTTCATTTTTCTTCTCCCCAAATATAAGTGCCTTTATTTTACGATTACTACTCTCGCTTCCATAGTCAACGAACTCCGTTTCTGATAATCAAACAGTACATACATGGGCGAATCGCCTGCGTTTTCCCCTTTCGCTATTTTCTTTTCTCCCACATTGTCCATTTTCTGCGGTCGCATCTCCCACACCGGATAATAAAAAGGTTCCAGATGGGTCATACGTTGCATTTGCTTGGCATCATAGTTTACATAATCCGGAAGATGCTTGCGTTGTTCCTCCTCCTGCCTGTAAAAACTCTTAATATCTTCTTTAAACTCCTGCAAATCTTTTGCAAACTCCGGACGACTCTTTAAGTTTTCTCTCAAATACATATCATAGGTCAGTAGCTCTTTATATATCGCCTCATGCCCTCCGTCGCACTCCTTAGCAAAAGCAAGCAACACATGATAACGATAGCTTCTGGCCGGACTATTCACAAAATATCCGTTTTTCTCATAAAAATCCGCCAATGCTTCAAACATTTGAAAAGGTGCCTCAAATGCTCCTAACAAAAACTGTAAGGTATGCACAAACTGGTTACTGTTATAGTACAGCTCTACCATTTCCTCAACACGCTTTAATCTTAACACGTCCTCAAATGTAAGCCAATTGGTAAATAGCACCTCATAAGGTGGCTTATCCATGTAGCAAATACCGTATTCTTCCGCTCTTTCACACATTTCCGAGCCTTTTAATACCTTTAAAAATCCCAGCTGTAACTGCTCCGGCTTCATGGCATACACCCTGTTAAAAGATTTACCGAAGCTTTCATAATCTTCAAAGGGCAAGCCTGCTATCAAATCCAAGTGCTGGTGTACGTTATTACCTGCATTAATTCGAGCAACAATCTGTTCCAACTTTTCCACATCCATCACTCGATGAATGGCTTCCAACGTCTGTGGATTAGTGGACTGAACACCGATTTCCAGCTGTGCCAATCCCGGACGCATCTGTGCCAATAGCTGTATTTCTTCCTCACTTAGAATATCCGCCGACACCTCAAAGTGAAAATTAGTCACACCATTGTCATTCTCCAAAATATAGCGCCAGATTTCTGTAGCATGCTTGTGGTTACAGTTAAAGGTCCGGTCTACAAACTTTACCTGCTTCACCTTATGGTCTAAGAAAAATTGCAGCTCCTTCTTCACGGTCTCTATTTCCCGCAAACGCACCTTCTTGTCAATGGAAGATAAACAATAGCTGCACCGGAAAGGACATCCACGACTGGATTCGTAATAGATAATTTTGTTTTCAAAGGCATCTAAATCCTTATATAAAAAGGGCAAGGTACTAATGTCAGTCAGCTCCCTGGGCGACGTATAACCTGTAGACAGACAAAGTCCGGGAATGTCCTTCACGTAGCCCTCTTGGTTTACATAATATTCAAGCAACTCTCGAAAGGTTTCCTCACCTTCTCCAATCATTACACCAGAAATTTGTGGATACTTCTGAAGCAATCCCGGTGCATCATAGGTCACTTCCGGACCTCCCAACCATATAGGTACCCGAGGCATGAGCTTACTTAATTCCGCCACCAACTCCAGCACCATCTGAATATTCCAGATGTAGCAGGAGAAGCCAATCACATCCGGTTGACGCTTATAAATTCCCGCCAAAATCTCCGTCAGAGAATTATTAATGGTGTATTCTGCTATTTCCACATGCTCCGCCAGCTCTTTCCCTACATAAGCACGCAGACTATAAATAGCCGGATTGGAATGTATATATTTTGTATTTAAAGCCACAAGTAAAAATTTCACGGCAACTCCTTCTCTATTACCACCAAGTATTTACCGCTTGGCACATATGTTGCATTTGCTACAGTTCCAAATTTACAGCCACCTGCTGCCAAATATCCTCACCGGTTTCCGGCAAAGGCTTTCCGCTAATCTTACATGCCTCGCACACTGCTTCATAAAAATAATTACGTCCGGTGCGCAAGGTCTTTTTCACCGCCTTGGTTAAAAACAAACCGTACTCATTTAAGCCACTCTCTGCAAAATCCTGTAAAAATCCCTCCAAATCATAAGGGATACTGATTAACTGTGGCTTCCAACCTTCCTTGTCGCCTTCCAATATGGCAAATTCCGCATGACCACCCTTAAAATCTATGGCAAGTCCTAAAGACCCCGGATTTACATACAGATTATCATACATAACTGTTGCTTCCTGATGATGACTATGACCGCCCAGCAAATATTTTGTGGGAAGCTCTCGCATAACTCTATCTTTTAAATCCTTCTGAAACTCAAAATTCCCTCGGATTTCCTCCGGCGCTCCATGACAAATCATAAGCTCCGGACAGTCTACTAACTGTAACCTTTTAGCAGAAGGCAAACTGTCAAAAAAGGTCAAATCTTCTTCCGTCACATGCAGGGAAGTATAATATAACGCTCCATTCGGTGAGCATACATGCCAACCTTGAGGCTTCTTCTTATTGTCCAGCAAATACTCCTCACGATTGCCGCGAATCAAGTAGCAGGGATACTTCTTCATCATGCCATAAAGCAATTGCATGGTCCGCTCCGGATAGGGACAATCTGTTACATAATCCCCCAATCCAATGACTGCATCCACAGGATGCTCCTTTATATATGCCAAAAAGGCCTCAAATGCTTTGTAATTTGCATGAATATCACTGATAACTGCTACCCGCATGATATACCTCTTATTTCAATTATTACTGTCTACTGTTTCTTAGCCATTACAGGCATATTTGTATTTCCTACTTTACACAGTTTATCATAAATAGAATCTCCCCACAAGCCAAAAGCGCGTGGCTCCAACCACGCGCTTTCATTATTTAATCTATTATTACAATATCTCCACAAACCTTCTAAATGCCTGCATACCTTCCTCAGTACGCTTGTAAACACCTGCATCCTCCAGTACCTGCATAAATACCAGACCGATCTCATCCTCGATGATTTTGTCAATATTTTCTGCATTGATTGCATTATACTTGGCCGAGAATTCCTCCACCCAATCTGCATGCTTGGCCAGAACCTTATCCTGACGAATATCTGCACCTGCCAAGATAGCTTCCTTTAACTGTGCCATTTCGCTTTTCAAACGTGCCGGCAATACTGCCAAACCCATAACCTCAATTAAACCAATATTTTCCTTCTTAATATGATGAAGGTTTGCATGAGGATGATACACGCCCAAAGGATGCTCTTCGGTAGTAATATTATTACGAAGCACCAAATCCAGTTCATATTTATCACCGCGCATTCTGGCAATGGGTGTAATGGTGTTATGCGGCTCCCCGTCCGTATACGCATAAACAAAAGCTTCCTCATCGGTGTATTCACGCCACTTATTTAAAATCACATCTGCCAGCGCAATAATTCTGTCACTGTCTTTACCACTTAAACGGATAACAGACATGGGCCACTTGACTCTGCCGGCTTCCACATCTTCAAAGCCTTTCACGGTAAAGGTTTCTTCCACCGGTGCCTTTGCCATGGCAAATTCATAGTTTCCGCCCTGGAAATGATCATGGCTCAAAATAGACCCACCCACAATCGGCAAATCTGCATTGGAGCCCACAAAATAATGGGGAAACTGTTTTACAAAATCAAACAGCTTACAAAAGGTAGCATGTTCAATTTTCATAGGTACATGCTCGCTGTTAAACACGATGCAATGCTCGTTATAATACACATAAGGCGAATATTGGAAGCCCCACTCGCTACCATTAATTACTACCGGAATGATACGGTGATTCTGACGCGCCGGATGATTCATTCGTCCGGCATAGCCCTCATTTTCCTTGCATAACAAACACTTTGGATAACCGGACTGCTTAGCATTCTTGGCCGCTGCAATGGCCTTGGGATCCTTCTCCGGCTTGGACAAATTAATCGTAATATCCAGCTCTCCGTAAGGGGTGTCCGTTATCCACTTCTGATCCTTACAAATACGATATCTGCGGATATAATCTGAATTGCGGCTCAAATCATAATAATACTCCGTAGCAGCCTCCGGTGACTCCTCCTGATAAAGCGTCCAGAAGTTCTCAATAACCTCACTGGGTCGTGGCATAAGCAACCCCATAATCTTGGTATCAAATAAGTCTCTGGCGGTAATGTTATCCTCAATCATACCCTGTTCGCAGGCGTAGTCTAACATACCTCCGAGGATTTCTTCCAAATCCTCTACTTTGACAGTGATTTCCTCGTCCTCCTCATCCTCCAAATCGTCCAGCCCGAACAGCTCCAGCAAACGATTGGTAGTATATACGATATCTTCTGCCCAAACCAAGCCGGTAATCACACCATAAGCCACCAGCTTTTCAATTAATTTATGTATTTTCATGCTGATTTTCCTTTTCTTCCTTTTTTAGGGATGTAGCTTCGATATAGGTTCTTTCTGCGTTGTCACTGGTCTAAACTTTACGCAAGCACGCAAGGACCGTCACCAATTTCCACTACATAGAAGTCTGCCGCATAGCCAATCTTTGCCTCATAAGCGGTGCCCACTTCTTTAATAAAGGTATCGATTGCCTCATCCTTCACAATACTTACGGTACATCCACCGAATCCTGCACCGGTCATACGGGAGCCAATGACGCCTTCCACCTTCCAAGCTTCTTCCACCAATGTATCCAGCTCGATGCCGGTTACTTCGTAATCATCACGCAAAGACACATGAGAAGCATTCATTAACTCACCAAACAACTTGATATCGTTTGCCTTCAATGCTTCCACCGCTTTAATGGTCCGCTGGTTCTCATAAACCGCATGCTTTGCTCGCTTCCTGCGTACATCGCTCTTGATAATGCTCGCAAACTGCTCGAACTCCTTCTCCGACAAATCGCCTAAAGAATTTACCTTCTTTACCTGCTGGATTTCTGCTAACGCAGTTTCACATTCGTTACGTCTCTCATTGTACTTGGAATCACCCAAGCCACGCTTTTTGTTGGAGCAAGCAATAACAATCTTGGCACCCTCTAACTTAATAGGGGCATACTCGTAAGATAAATCTGCCGTATCCAAAAAGATCGCACAATTCTCCTTACCCATAGCAATGGCAAACTGATCCATAATACCGCAGTTTACCTTATTATATTTATTTTCTGAAAACTGACCGATTAAAGCCAAATCCTGGTTACTCACTTCAAAACCGAACAAATCCTTCAAAATGTAGCCGGTCAGCACCTCCACCGATGCAGACGAAGAAAGTCCGGAACCGTTAGGAATGTTACCGTTTAAGAGAATATCCATACCGTAAGGCACCTTCATTCCCTTCTCGCCAAATGCCCAAATCACTCCCTTGGGATAATTGGTCCAATCTGCCTCCGGATAAGGCACCAAATCCTCCAAAGAAGACTCCACAATGCCCAGACTCTCAAAATTCATAGAATAAAATCTCAGCTTGTTATCGTTTCTTTTTCTGGCTACACCATAGGTGCCGATAGTCAATGCACAAGGAAATACATGACCTCCGTTATAATCGGTATGTTCTCCAATCAAATTCACACGTCCCGGCGCAAAATAAACTTTTGCTCCCTCCACATCACCAAAAACTTCTTCAAACTTCTTCAGTACAATCGCTTTCATAGCTCCCCCAATCTGCACCCTACGGTGTCTTATTCAAAATTATTCTTTATGTTTTTTGTCTTTTCCTCAGTTTCAAGGTCTTTTGTGCCAAAACACACTTTACACTTTAAATTATATAAAAAAACAAACCGATGACTATATCGATTTGTTTTTTATACCTGTCAAAATGTTATATTATGTGACCTATAACTTCCGAACATCCTTTTGATAGCTTTCAATCTAATTAAAGGAAAAAAAAAGCACCTCTTTATTCATGCCGGCTCAAAGAGGTGCCTTTTTCAAATTGCTAAACTAAATGATATTGTACTTACATCTGCTCTTTTTTCTTACGCATAATTATCGCGCCCAAAAGTGTGAGCACTGTCATTGCTGCCACTGCCACGGGTACAGCATTTTCCCCTGTCTTGGGAGAGATTGCTACGGGAGCAGGAGTTGGTGTAGGAGTGTGGGCCGGTTCTGCCGTAGGCTCCTCATATACTACAACTTCCTCTACAATCACAATCACTGCATTACTGGTCAAGGAACTGTTAGCATCGCTTATCACTACCTTGTACTCTCCGGCATCTGCTAGGTTCAGATTTGCAAGGTTCAGGCTGGAGCTGGTTGCTCCTTCCATTGCCACACCGTTCTTGTACCACTGATAGGTCAGGGTTCCTTCACCGGTTGCCAGTATCTGAAGGTTTCCGCTCTGTCCGGTCTTTAAGGTAAAGCCTTCCGGCTGCTTGGTAATCTTTAAATGCTCATCCACCACTACGTTTGCTACATTGCTGACGATGCTGCCGTTCTGGTCGGTTACCTTTACGGTGTAAGCCGCTTCGTCCGCTTCTGTTGCATTCTTTAATTCCAGACTTACAGAGGTTGCTCCGCTGATTTCTGCATCACCCTTGTACCACTGATAGAACAGGGTTCCTTCGCCTTCTGCTGTAACAGTCAAGGTTCCACTCTCGCCCACTAACAGGGAGATACCTGCGGGCTGGGTGTTAATTTTTAATGCGGTCTGCACCGTCACTTCTACAGCGGAACTAATTACGGAACCGTTCACATCGCTTACCGTTACCTTATAAGTTCCTGCATCTTCCTTTGTAATACTGCTAAAGCTCAAGGTTGCCTTGGTCTCACCATTCAATACATCTTCGCCCTTGTACCACTGATAGCTTAAGGTTCCTTCGCCCTCTGCTTCTACCGCTATACCTGCCTGATTACCCTCTATCATGGTAATGCCTGCAGGCTGCTTGGTAATTTCCAGTTTATTATGTACGGTCACGGTTACGGTATTACTGGTTACCGTTCCAATAGCATCGGCAATCATTACCTTGTATTCACCGGCATCGGACATTGCAATACTGCTAAATGCCAGCGTCGCATCGGTTTTTCCGGTCAATACAGCGTCATTCTTGTACCACTGATAAGAAAGAGTTCCCTCACCCTCAACTTCCACTGTAAGGCTCTTTGCAGTACCTTCTACTACAGTAAAGTCCGTGGGCTGCTTGGTAATATTGATATTTTGATACACTGTTACAGTTACTTCGTTACTGGTTATAGAACCGTTGGTATCGGTTACAACCACCTTATACTTGCCCTCATCGGACTGGGAAAGCTGGTCAAATTCTAAATTAACTCCGGTGGCTCCATCAATTTCCACACCATCCTTGTACCACTGGTAAGTCAAAGTACCCTCGCCAATTGCATTTACACTAAGACTTCCTGACTCGCCTTCTAATTTTGCAATAGCGGTGGGCTGGGTAGTAATTTCCAATTTCTCCTCAACGGTTACCGTTACGGTAGAACTGGTAACATTGCCATTTTTATCGGTAACAACTACATAATAGCTTCCTTCCTGAGAATGCCGGATGTCATTCAATGTCAACGTATCAGCTTTGCCGTTCGTCAGTTGGGATCCATCATGATACCACTGATAGCTTAAGGTACCTGCGCCTACTGCGGTCACAGAAAGGCTACCGCTTTCCCCTTCAAACAAGGTCAGACCCGTGGGCTGACTGGTAATCTTCAATGCATTCTCCATGGTTACGCTTACCTCATTACTGGTTACTGAGGTTAAGCTATCCGTTACCAATACTTTATAGGTTCCTGCCTTGTCAGCAGTCATATCGGTAATATTGTAGGTAGCAGAATTGGCTCCACTGATAGCAGTACCATCCTTATACCACTGATAGTTCAGCGTGCCCTCGCCCTCTGCTTCCACCGTCAGACTTCCGCTCTTGCCCTCAATGATTACGGTATTTTGAGGCTGTGTAAGAATCGCAAGAGGAGTGGTATCCGGTATTACCGTAACCGTAACCTCCTCACTGGTTACACTCACAGGTGTTGCCAGCTTTCCTTCAAAGGTAGTAGAAATCACTACCTGATAGGTTCCCGCATCACTAAGAGCCGATTCACTAATTTTAAGTTCTCTCGTATTTGCGCCTTCAATCAGCACACCATCCTTATACCATTCATAGGTTCTCTCCCGATTTCCATTGCAGGTTTCTACGGATAAGCTGATACCATACCCTTCGTTAACCGTCTGTGACTGGGGCTGTTCGATTATGGTAAGTGCATCCACCTGTATAGTATGCTCCACCTCTAAGGGATCCCCCGTCTGGGAGGTCATACTCCATGCAAACCTTGCTTTCTCAAAAAAACCGAAGCTTGAGTTATAAGAGCTTGCCGGAAAGGTAATGGTATTACTTGCCACATCATAGGTATAATATTCCGATTCAAGGGGTACAACCACCTCTCCCTTTTCATTCTTTATGGGGTTTGCTATGGTAAAGCTTTCCCCCGGTTGGAAAGCTCCATATACCAAGTTAAAATTATTGGTAGGATCCCATTCCGAGTGTCTTTTAGACTCATTTGTTAAATAGGGCAGACTGGAAATAAAGGAATAATCTGTAACTCCGGTACGGCCCACACCCAGCATCGTAAGATTGGTCAACTGGGCATACACAGAGGCATCATTTGCCCCATAATTTCCATACATCATTAGACATTTCAGATTATCCTTATGATTTAGCAAAAAGCTGTTATCCGTAAGATTATTATAATTTAAAAGTAAGGTTTCCAGCTTTGTCAGGGGTGCCAGCATAGAAACATTCTCATCCCCGATTTCACAATAGGCTAAATTCAGATAAGTCAAATTTACCAGAGAAGATATGGTTTCCGTAAAGGCCGTACTGTTTGCAGCAGCCACACTCTCCACCAAGTCCAAATTCAGACTTGTGATGCCGGTCTTTCCCTTCAAGGAAGAAATATCGGTAATTGCTCTACAATTATACAAAGAAACATCTACAAGCTTATTGCTGCCACTAAGACCGGAAACCTCTGTCAATGCACTGCAAGATTTAAAATACACTGTTTCCAAATTACTACAGGTTCCCATTGTTGCAGTACTCGTCAAGGCGTTACAAGAGTTTACCTCCAGGGTTTTTAATCCCGTTAGTGCGGACAAATCGGGCATACTTGTGATTGCGGCGTTATATATATCTAAATAATTGAGATTAACCAAATTGGAAATTACACTCAAATCACTGCAGGTTCCCCCCGCACTTATATAAAGCTTCTGCAAATTCGTACAATTTCCCAGAACGCTTAAATCTCCATCAAGGGGTGCGTTAATCTGCAGTGTAGTTAAGTTTGGCATATTAACGAGGAAGGACATATTTATCTCTTCACCACTTTTCAATCCAAGCCATTTCAGTCCGGTACAATAATTCAAGCCGGAAAAATCCTGAACATCATAAAAGTACGTATCCAGGTAAGTAATACTCGCAAGCTCGCCTTCCGTCAGCTCAGAGCCCTCCGCTTTATTTAACTGCTTACAGAATGCCCTGCTCAGCTCTGCATCCAATCCGGTTACCACCGTATCGTACGCTGCCTGCACACTTCCCATATCTCCCACAGGAACCCATGCAAGTGCTACTGCCAGCACGAATGCCAACACCTTTGTAAACCACTTCTTCACTTTTCTACTCTCCTTCTTCATTTTCTTTTAGGCATTTGTTAAATGCCACAACCTATTGATTCTACTATGTTTTCTCGTTGTTTATATATACCATAAGCTTTCACTTAAAGATACTTTTTCAGGCTGCAAGGACATGTTTATGGATGATGTCCCTTCCTTTTTTCAGCTTCTGGAGCTACATTTTTATTATAGTAATATCATTTTAACACATGCTTAAAAATTTTTATTTATATAACTAATAGAATCCATTCTCATATTTGGCGAATTTCGAATTAAGCAATACTCCCGGATGCTTTTGACCCAAATACATCAAAAGCTCTTCCTCCATCATACAAAATGTATCATGTAAGAAGAGCCTTTCATATTTTAGCCATAAAAATTGTAACAGCATTATCCGTCCACAATTCTTTCCATTTCACCGCCAACCCTCTGAGAAAAGTATCTTTTTAATATAGCCCTTACTTCACCAGCTCCGCAATCAATTTCTCCACCTCTGCCAGCTGCTTACGGCTGCTTTCCTGATGGGAAGCCTTGCGGTAGGCAGAGGGAGACATGCCTCTGACACTGTGAAAAGCCTTGGTAAACACCAGGGCATCGTTATAGCCACAGGACAAAGCAATACTTTCTATGGAATAATCCGTAGACTCTAACAGCTCCTTGGCCTTGGTAATGCGGAAGGTCTGTAAAAATTGCTGGGGCGACATGCCTAAATAATTCTGGAACAAGGTGTACAAATAGCTTCGGTTAATACACACATAGTCCGCCACATCTGTTACTTTAATAGGGTTACAGTAGTTGCTCTGAATAAAGGAAACCGCCTTTTTCACATATTGGTTCCCTTTATCCTCCTCGCTACGTTCCACTACGTCCGCACTTTCCGCAATCACTGACAAAAACACTCCCAGCTGGCCATTTCGTCGTAAATCATTGGCCACGCCATAGGTACTGTGCTCCATCATATCCCGCACGATTGCATACAACTCTTGGTCGCGATTGCTGGAAAAGATAGGGTGGCTGCCGGACAAACCCATGGACTGCAAATACTCTCCTGCACGGCTTCCCTCAAAGCCTACCCAAAGATAGCTCCATGGCTCCTCTTCATCCGCCTGATAAAAGGCCAGCTCATTCGGCTGTATCAAAAATCCATAGCCTGCCTCCAGCTTGTACTCCTTATCATGAAAGCGGAAGATACCCTTACCACTAAGCACATAATGTATCAGGAAATGTGGCTTGGACGCAGGACCAAAGCTGTGGAGCCCCTCTGTCTGAGAGCATCCGCAGCAGTTCACGTAAAGACTGCCCGTCTTTTCATTTATAAAATCCAGTTTGAATGCTTTTTCCATGGTGGCTCCTTTTGGGAAAGAAGGGGAGAGGCTGAAGCTACGGGATACATAGTGGGATACGCGACTTTGGGAAGAGATTTAGTAAATCTTAATATCCCTTTCTATCCTCAGCAATAAACGGACATGGATGTCCGTTTAAGGTGTAACCAGACACGGATGTCTGTTTACGCCGGTGCGTCACTTCGGCTCAACTTACCCTAAGGGATGCTTAGATTTTCTTAATCTCTGTACACAGGAGCCTATCCTATTATGTATCCCGCAGCTTTCGCCCTCCCCTTCCTCACATAATCTACAAAACTACAAAATCATTTCCTTCTTATCTAAATCTGCCTGGGCGCGCTTCAAATCCTCGCGAATCTTCAAGCCCTGGGGACAAGCCATTTCACATTTGCCACATTCAATACAATTCTTTGCCTTCTGGTCTTCGGGCATCTCCTGCTCCCAATTCCAGCGTACGGCATTGTAATTCTGGTACATATGATATGTATTCCAAATGCGGAAGTTTCTGGGAATATTTACTCCTGCCGAACAAGGCATGCAGTAATTACAGCCGGTACAACCGTTTTGTACACGGTTGTTGAGAATTTCCACTACTTCATCCACAACCTTTAATTCTTCCTCTGACATAGACTTGAAATCGCCAAAGGTCTTTAAATTGTCCTCTACCTGCTCCATGGTGGTCATACCACTTAAAACCACCTTCACATTTGGCAAAGAACCTACCCATCTGAGCGCATAGGATGCAAAGCTGGCGTCCTTATCCAAAGCGTGGAACTTCTCTGCTACGTCACCACCATAATTTGCCAGCATACCGCCCTTTACCGGCTCCATGATTACCAAAGGAACCTGCTTCTCCTCGGTGAGCTTATAGCCCTTCATACCTGCCTGGTCGTTCACATCCATATAGTTTAACTGAATCTGGCAAAAATCCCAGTCACGATAATTCAAAATTTCCTCAAAAGCCGCATAGTTGTCATGGAAGGAGAATCCTAAATAACGGATCTTACCTTCCTCCTTCATTTCCTCCAGACGCTTTACCACGCCCATCTCCAGCATCTTCTTCCAACTTCCCAGATTCATGGCATGCATCAGATAAAAATCCACGTACTCTGTCTGCAACTTGCCCAGCTGCTCATTAAAAATTTTGTCCACATCCTCCAAAGAATGCACGTTCCATAAGGGGAGCTTAGTTGCCAAATAGTAAGATTCTCTTGGGTATTTCTGCAATACCTTTCCTACAAAGGTTTCGCTCTCCCCATTATGATAAGGATACGCGGTGTCAATATAATTCACACCCTGCGCAATAGCCTTATCTAAAAGTGCTTCCGCCTTTTGTGCATCAATCTTACCCTCAGCATTGGTAGGGAAACGCATACAACCGTAACCTAACAGGGAGGTTTCAATCCCCAACTTCTCCAGTTTTCTCTTCTCCATTTTGTAATCCTCCGTTTCTATTTTTCTACACCCATTATTTTCGGAATCAATGTACCATCTTCGGTTATTTCTACACCCATGTCCTTGCTAAACTCATTCAGCCTGCCAATTACCCGCTTAGCTTCTTCCCCCTCTAAAGGTGTAGGTTGGAAATTATTCCGATTAGCAACGGAACTTACCGAACAGGGAATTACCTTCGCATCTAAATCCGCCTGCAGCTCTCCGTCCACAAAGGTAAAGGTCTGCTGAAATATCATGGTATCCTTGTCTGCAGGATTGCGGTTGGCACCAAAGCTGAAATTGCCCAAACTGTACACAATGTACTTACCATTATATTCCTCAATACCCTGTAATACATGGGGATGATGACCTAACACCAAGTCCGCACCCATATCAATACACTTGCGTCCCAGCTCCGTTTGGTATGCATCCGGATAGTACTCCTTTTCAATTCCCCAGTGACAGCAGGCAATAATTAAATCCACACCCTCTGCCTTTAACTTGTCAATGCCTTCCTTTACCAAGTTTTCAGTACCTTTGCCCCAAGCTACTTCGTTGACAGATACGTAACCAATACGGATACCTTTCACTTCGCTTATACACACAATATCGTCATAAGCATAAAGAATACCCTCTGCCTCCAAAGCCGCTACAGTATCCTTCGTCCCTTGAGTACCGAAATCCAACCGGTGATTGTTGGCCATACAGACTGCTTCTACATCTCCAGCCGTCAAAATCCCTGCATAAGACGGATCACCTTTAATATTATATGTACGGCTCTCATCCGGTTCCTCCGATGTGGTAAGTACCCCTTCTAAATTCACAATGGTAAAATCATCTGCACTGAAAATATCCAATACATTGGCCAAAAAGTATCCTGCATCCTCCGCCTGGTCATAAGTCTGTACAAAAGAACTGTTGTAATCCTGCTCCTGATGATTACCCAGCGAGCAATCTCCTGCTGCAGAAATGGTTATGGTTACTGCACCCGGTATCAACTCTTCTGTGCCTGTGGTTTCCCCGGATATGACTTCTTGGGAATCCCCCGGTAGCGTCTCTCCTTCCTTTACAGAAGCATCTTCAGAATCTCCTGTCTCCTCCGGCACCTCTGTGGCCTCCGGTGTATTTAAGGGCTCCGCCTCCACTTGTACAATCTGTTGGGCAGCCGAATCCGACTGGCTATCCATTCCCAATCCTACGATTGTAGACTCAAAAATCCAACAAGCCAGTATGGTTATCATGCATCCTACTGCTATACCCATTACCATTTGCAAATAATTCTTCATACTACCCCCATGCCTAACGTAAGCAGTGCTTGCGTTACTTCCTAAATAGAAATCGTTACAAAATATACGCCTTTAAAAGTTCATACGTATTTTTCACACCATCCTTATGGCTTCTTTCGTAACCATGGGAAGCATACACACCGGGTCCTATTAACCCATGCTTCACATCATAACCGGCACCTAATGCCGCATCCGCATCAGAGCCGTAGTGTGGATATACATCCACTGCAAAATCCAGCTCAGCCTTCTTTGCCGCCGCAATCAGGTCACCAACCACCTGATAATTATAGGGACCTCCACTGTCCTTTGCACAAATAGATACCTGACGCTCCGTACAATTCAGTCCATCACCTACACAGCCCATATCCACCGAAAGAATCTCTGTCACACCTTCCGGTACGGTTCCACAAGCACCATGTCCTACCTCTTCATAAACTGTAATGTGCTGATACACCTGACGCTCCGGTACCTTGCCCTGGTCCTTCAGCCACTTGGCATAACCCAATAAAATACCTACGCTAAGCTTATCATCCAAAAAACGGCTCTTAATATATCCGGACTCTGTAATACGGGTTCTGGTTTCAAAGGCTACAATATCGCCTACCATAATCCCTAACTTTTCCGCATCTTCCTTAGAATTTACGTCTTCGTCCAAAAGTACCTCCATACCCGAAAAGCCTCTCTTGGCACCATTATAATCATCATTCACATGAATAGATGCATTTTCAATCTGGAAGGTTCCCTCGATTCGTTTACCTTCTCTGGTAATCACGTAACAATTCTCTGCCTCCGTATTATTGGGATTCAGTCCACCCAAAGAGGTCAGCTTCAAACGGCCATTGCCCTTTATCTCAGCCACCATACCACCCAAGGTATCTGTATGTGCTTCCAAAAGCAGGGCATCCTTTGCCTTCTGTCCGCCCAGGTCCACCAACACGCCGCCTTTTACGGTGACAATGGGCTTGTATCCCAACTTACAATACTCTGCACACAAATACTCCACCGCATCTGCGGTATACCCGGTGGGACTGTCAATATTTAACAGCTCTACGGTTTTTTCTAAAATATAATCTAAATACTTCATTATTGGACTCCCTTCTAAGTATCTTTTTCCTACTCACTGTCACATGCCCAAAAACTATGGAGTGGTACTCCGGAAACCTTCATCAAAGCCTTCCCCCCGTAACTCTACCATTGGAACATTTGGTATTGCCGGAAAATATTCATAACCGGTACGGTCTCCTGATACAGTACTATAAATAATTTCATCGCCCACTGGATAGGCGTTCATTTCATAGGTACCATAATCCTGCTGCCAGATATAATATCCCTGCAAATAGGTAGTCGAAATATACTCACCTACAGTAAACAGCTTATATACACCATATACAACAATCACCCCATATGCCAGCTTTTCCAATTTATTCCATCCGGTTTTCATCAGTATCCAGCCTATGATTAAGAAATCTAACAGCAACACATAGGCATATCCATAACGCATAAGAGGTGCACTTAATTGCCAGAATAGATAAGAGCAGAACATCGTTCCCAACACCAGCATGGTATCTAACTCTTGCCATTTTTTCTTTGCCAATACCCATATGGACAAACCTGCAAATAACACCATACAAAGCACCGCACCTAAAATCAGCAGCTTCTCCATAGTGAATAAAGTAGTACGGAACCAATTAGGTATCCACTCCCACACAGGTGCATTCATTTGGGTCCAATCATAAATACCCTTACCATACATAGAAATATGTGCAGAATCATAATCTACTTTCCAAGTAGATATTTTCCAGTCCACATCAAATAAATCCAATGCAGAGAACGGATATAACAACCAACCGGAAATCACTACCGTTCTGGCAAACCATGGAATGGCCACTAGCAGTCCCATACTTAGATACAAAAGAATTTCTTTTATACGCTTTTCCTTGATCAACATATATGCAGGTTTAATTAATAACAAAAGGATCAAACCAGCTGTCAGCTTTAACGTTAAAGCATAAACACCTGCTACACATAACAATGCATAAGGAACAATACTTTGCTCCCTTTCTTCCAGCATATCCAGCCATTTAATCACAATAAAGAAAACCATACACATAATGGAATAATCCGAAGCCGGTGCCACTACCTGTTCAATTATGGTTGTTAAATAATAAATAGCACCTATTCTGGCATAATCTGCCAAAAGAAATTTCTTCCTCTTCCAACTCTTGCCAATATCTAATGCAGTAATACTTAACAACAGTGCAAAGAAACCGCTCATGGCATGCATGGAATACCCCAATAAAAACTTCATACTATACAAAGCTGATAGTGCAAAAGAAGCACTGTTATAAGCAAATCTTTCATGAAGATTTCCCAAACCGGGGACTACACCATACTCCTCAATCCACCGTATGCTTTGTCCGTGATACAAATCACTATCATAATGCATGTACCCTCTGGAAGTAAAATAAGCCCATACAACAAACAACAAACCTATCATTAGCTTTTTTACCGTGGAAGTCCCTTGCCAGGCGTCCCGCAAATACGAAACAATAGAATGACGGCATAGAACTACAATGACCAGACATACGCCTATCAATATTAAATTAGCCAATAATCCTACCTTTGTAATCAGGCTGAAATATTGCGCATATACCGTGGCAATCACAATACCTGTCATCCACAAACTGTCGGTTCTCTTTATCCGGTATCCCAACCTCTTTTCCACCAAAGTTGCAAACCCGGCACCCAGGCAAAAAACTGTAATTGCAACGTATATCCAATTAAAAAGTATGGTAAGCATCCTATTTTCCCTTCATTTAAAAACTATACATAATTATTATACTATAAAAGAACATCCCAAGAAAGTATTTCTTGAAATGTTCTTTTTATAATCTTTTGTATCTAATTATTTACGCTACTGAACCAAATCCAAGTGCTGCACGGTACCTACATTGCCGTTCTCATATAGAAAAATACCGGTACTACGCAAATAGCCCTGACTCACATTCTCTGCATTACTCAGTGCAAAGTCTGTGGTTGCATTTTGCAGACAAATAGCTCCTACACCAGCCTCCCGTAAGGTATATAAAACATCCTTGCCATTTTCATCCTTACACCAAACCTTCAGCTTCGACCAGATATCATCGTCCTCATCAATCCAGCCGTCTCCATCCTGGTCATGTTCCGCCAAATCTGCAAATCCATTACCGGACTTGGGTCCAAACAGTTCATTACCATCGTTAATGACACCGTCCTCGTTTTTGTCCAAAGCCAAGTAACCACTGCCGGAGCCCAACATGGAGATTTCATCCTTCTCTCCATCCGCATCAATATCAAAGAAAAACTTCTGGTCACTTAAGATGGCCACATCATTTTGCAGATTGATTACCAACGGATCGCACACCCTCTGAAACTGTGCAATATTGTACTCCTCTTTGTAGTACTGATAAAAGCTTCGGCTCATACCTATTTCCACATTAAAGCTGATATTTCTTCCATCTGCGGTAGTAACCGTACCGGTAGAAGAAAAGGACACACTTTCGGTCTCCATATAATAGCTTTCTTGTGTAAAAGATACCTGCTTCATAGGTGTATATTCCAAGGTGGCCGGTTCTCCGGCTGTCAACGAACCGGACGACTCGCCTGTCATGTTCTCTGACATGTCTTCTCCCAAAAGCTCCTTGGTCTTTTCATCCCCGAAAAGCAGCATAAATATGTACCGGGTAGTATAATGTCGAAACTGTGCGACAGTATCATTTGCTGAGGAACGAAGCGATACGTTGCGGTTTCTCATCCTTTCTACCCTTTCCTGTAAGCTGATAATGGAATCTTTGGAAGCCTCATTTGCCTTAGGCTGCTCCTTGGTTTCCGTCTCCTGTTCAGCTACATCTCCTCCCAACAGGGAAGTATTACTTTGTGTTTTCCCTTCGCGATAATCCTTTAACACGAAGCGACTATATTGTGTTGTTGAAGATGTATATCTTCGTGCGGACTCCATTCCTACTACACTGGAATCTATACGCAATATTACCCCTTTCTATGCGTCACTGCTCTACCTGCCCCTCCATGATTTATGCAAAACAAAAGGACAATATTTCCTAGAAACCTCCTGTTTCCAATCAATACCATCCTTGGTGACGATTCAAATTTGTACTAAATATTATTGGCCGTAAATATTTGTACTTTTTATATCGACAGGTTTGGGAAAAAGTTAAGAGCTTTCATTGCATAAAAAAACCACCCATGTTATACTTTAGCCAATAAAAGCAAGAAAGGAAATATCTATGAAATATGGAAGCATATCACAGACCAAATCCGGTTTGTTTTTAAAGCTTATATTTATATTCTTCCTACTTGGCACGGCAGCAAAAATATTGCTGGTGGGCTATGACATTGACGAGCAATACGCGATTTCCATGTCTTATCGGTTGTTACAGGGAGACTTCCCGGTTTTGGATATGTGGGAGCCCCACCAGACCTCTGCATTTTTGATTTCACTATTGATGGTTCCTTATCTGGCTATTACGGGTACCGTTACCGGTATTGTATTATATTTGAGAGTCTGCGGACTGTTGATTCATACAGGACTGAGCTTCCTACTATACCGCTTCCTGACAAAAGGTCCTCTGGCAAATTGCCCTTACTTAAAAGGAAAAACTACTTCTTATCCATTTTTACTAGCCTGCATATACTTCTTTTCCCTGCCGAAGCTTATGTTTCTGCCGGAGTTTTCCAATATGCAGCTATGGTTTTTGCTACTGACCATTCTATGTTTGATGAAATATTATGGGGCTGCTGATGACTCTGCAAAGGTTGATGGGGTTGTCAAAAATTCCAAATCATTCGGTTATTTAGCGACCGCCGGATTTTTCATGATGTTGGAGGTATTAACCTATCCTTCCACGATTTTAGCATTTTTTGCAGTACTGATTTATGTTATTTTTTATGGTAGAAAGAAAACTGTTTTAAAAGAACTTATAGCCTTTGTGGCTCCCTGTTTGTTTGGGGCAGTACTTTTCTGCGGCTTTTTACTGACCCGGATGAATTTAGGCGAGCTTATTACAAACCTACAAATCGTAGCCAGCGACGGCTCTCATTCCCAGCCTTTTGCAGAAGCACTTTGGACAAATATAATTTCCTTCGGCGAGATTTTAGGATACTTTCTGCTGTATGGTGGCATTAGTACCCTGCTGTATTTGGCACTGCGCAAAAAGTTACGGACTCATGATATTACGCCGCTTTTGGGCTTTACCTCCATACTTATTATGGTTACTTTAATAGGGCAGTTGTTCATTTGGCTATTTGGGAACCAATATCCCAACTATCCCTTGGTGGAGTACTTTTTCCTCCCCACCCTTTGTATAATTATGACTATTCAGCGAAAAAAGGGAACCAACCCTGTATTTTCCTTTTTCGCGGTTATCCCTTTGGTTGCTTTTTTGGGGATTGTTGTCTTTACCAACCATCCTTTATTGGTTTCCGCACCCTTTTTGATTTTAGGGGTTATCGGTGCCCTTACTCTATTGGGAACCTATGCAATGCCTAAGGAAACCACCTATAAATTGTTACGATACGCATTGCTTTTCTGGGTGTGCATCCTACTGTTTGGTAAAATGTATCTGATTCGTACCACCAGCGGCAAGCACTACACTGTTTTTGAAGAAATCAGTTTGATTCGGGAAGGTCCTGCCATTGGTATCATTGCGGATACAGATACAGTAAAAAAATACCGGGAAGCCATCTACTTGGCTGAAAATTATCTGCCGTCAAATGCTAAGGTTTTCTACGCCGGACGTCATGTGGGTATTTATTTGCTGAACGATATGAACTACTGTACCCCTTCCACCATCAGCTCACCTACCTTTGATGAAAAAGTGACCTATTATTTTGAATTGCATCCAGATAAGGCACCGGATTATATTATCTGCGACCACGATATTCAGGACTTGAACGAGGATAGTTGGTTAGTGGAATATCTGGAGCAGAACTGCTCCGAAGAGCCTGTTGAAATGTACTTCCATTGGTTGTATAGGGTGGATTAAAGGTATTCTTTGTTACTTAGGTTATTGAAAAACTGCAGAAGCTTATGGGCAAAGTCAAGCTTTTCCGTCCATTTCTGCCCATAAGCACACGCCTACCTCAAAGAAAATGAGCCCTTTTGGGCGAAAACAAAGTTATTAGATACAAAACTATACTCAAAAGCGAGAAACATTGGGCAGCAGAGGTTGTTTACAACGAATTTTTCCCATTTGATGAATAAACAAAGCCCTGCTATACTTCTTCTCCACAAACATTTCGTGGAAATCCCCACTCTTCATGCTATACTGAAATTACAAAAGCGCTTTTGAATATAATTTTGGAGGTACATAATGTCAATCGGTACTACAATCAAACGTCTTCGTAAGGAAAAAGAAATTACTCAGGAGCAGCTTGCAGAATATCTGGGTATTACTTCCCGGGCGGTTTCTCAATGGGAATGCGACCGAACCTCACCGGACATTTCCCAGCTGCCGGCACTTTCCAACATTTTTGAGGTGAGTGCAGATGTGTTACTAGGTATTGATGTGGCGCAAAAGGATAAGCGGATTGCGGAGATTCTGGAAAAAGCACAGAAAAAATGGGAGCTTGGCTACAATACGGAGGCCGAAAAAATCTTACGCGCAGGTTTAAACGAATTCCCAGACAGCTACAAAATTATGGTCGACCTAATGGGGCGTGTTTGGCGACTCGGAATAAATTCCGCAGAGTCTGCAGAAAAGGAGAAAATACTGCAGGAGGCTGTTTCCTTAGGCGAAAGGGTACTTGCCGGTTGCACCGACGATTCCATACGTCATGATGCTATCCAGCTTTTGTGCTACACCTATCCCCAAATAGGCGAAACAGATAAAGCCATTGCCCTCGCCAATCAGATGCCCTCCCGCTTTCTCAGTGCAGGGAACCTGCTATGCTCAATTTACTCCGGTACAAAACGCTTTGAACTAAAGCAAAATGAGCTGTTTATCACAATTACGGCGAACCTACACTATGATATTTGCTACAATAACCGTCCATTGGACGACGGAAGTTACCCTTATACCTACAGTGAATTTATTGCGCTTTTGAAGAAATATCTTGCCATTCTGGATATTATATTCGAAGATAAAAACTACGGCTTCTGCACCCAGCTTATTGGCTGGACCCACATTCGTCTGGCGCAATATTATATGTTTGAAAATCAGCCCGATAAGGCACTTGAAAGCCTGCAAATCGCTGCCAAACATTCCCTTTGGTTTGACACTGAATATAATCCGAAGGACAAATATACCTGCCTGCTTCTTCGTGGCAGGGAATTTGGTGGCATGACTCACAATATTTCCGAAAATGACTGCTTGCATCAGTTAAAGGAAATGGAAAAACCGATGTTTGATTCTCTTCGTGAAACACTGGATTTTAAAGCCGTGGAGAACATGCTTCGTCCATATGCAAAAACACATTAGTCGGGAAGCTTTCACAACTAAAATCAAGCCACCTTCCTGTCGATTTTATATAATGTACGCGAACCATGATGTAGAGAAGCGGAATCATGGTATAATGAAAGAACAATGCAGCAAAGGGAGGCAACAGATGAGCGAATGGCATTGGAATATTCAGCAACTCATAGATGTGATTGATGAGTGCATCAAGCAGGAGAATAATGAGGACTTAACTCTGGAGCATCTGGCTCGTACCTTAGGGTATTCCGAATTTTACATTTCCAGAAAATTCAAGGAAATCTCAGGAATGCAGTTTCGGGATTATGTACGGTATCGGAAGCTTGCCTTTGCACTAAAGCAGGTACGTGATACGGATCGTGGGCTACTGGATATTGCACTGGATTACGGTTTTTCCTCCCATGAGGCCTTTACCAGAGCCTTCAAGGAAGCTTATGGAATGACCCCCAGCGAGTATCGGGAACATCCCACACCGGTTGTGCTTCGAACCCTGCTTCGCCCCTTTGACTGCTATCTTTTGGCAAGCGGAGGAAGTGAAACGATGAAAACCACAGGAGATGTAAAAACTTATTTTGTAACCATTCCGGCGCACAAATTTTTGCATATTCGGAATTATGAAAGCATCGGCTATTGGGACTTCTGGCAGAAGCAAAGCCTTATTCCGGGGCAGGACTGCGAAACCATTTGTGGGTTATTAGACAGTATCAAAGGCAAGCTGGACGAT
Organism: Acetatifactor sp.; assembly: GCA_045634745.1. GTDB lineage: Bacteria > Bacillota > Clostridia > Lachnospirales > Lachnospiraceae > Acetatifactor. The sequence continues at coordinate 71,262 of JAZRAX010000037.1, forward strand.
TTGGGCGGCGAAGAAGCTAACAGTGGCAGCGGACAACTTATGGCTTTTGTAAATGAACCCACCGGCAGAATCTGTAGCTGGGGCATGCCTCTTGCCGAGTGTTATGGTGTGCGACTGCCCGTGGATTATGAAGGTGAGATTCCTGCACAGATGCAAATGATGAATGTTCCGGAAGGGGAATATATTGTTTTTGAACACGGTCCTTTTGATTATGCAACCGAAAATCAATCGGTAGAGGCAAAAATAGAAGCGGCCATGGCAGAATTTGATTTTGCTTCCTCCGGCTATGAATTAGATACCACACAAGGACGCATATTTTATTTTTACCATGATTGTGAGAGGTACTGGAAGTATGTAAGGCCGGTACGGAAGGTATAAGACTTCCATAAACGTACAATAACGAAAAATAGAGCTGTTGCTATGGTAGGTTATCCCTACTTTTGCAACAGCTCTTTCTACATTGCTCTATTTACTTTAATTCTTTTTTCTTCCGGCTGCCAATAAAACACTCAAACTCAAAACACCGACACTCATGAATACTACCCAAATCATAGAATCCATAGGATCACCTGTAGAAGGTGACTTAGGTATATTATCGGTAGTGGTACCTGTATTACTGTTGCCCATGTTGTTATTGCTATTACCACTATTATTGTTGTCGTTATTATTGTTGTTATCGTTATTGCTGTCGTTGCCGCCATCATTGTCGTTGTTATCCTGCTTGTCATCCCCGGAATCTTCAGGACTCAAATCGGTATTACACTTATCGCAGGAATTATCTTGGTTCTCATCAACATGATTCGTTATAGGCAGTTCCTCTGTTTCCGTACTCTCCGCCGTGCTTCCATCTTCAAAGGTAACCTTTACGGTATAAGTACGAATACCGGTAGTCTTACAATCTGCTACTGTGGTAATTTCATTGGTTACAACTGCTGTACCTTCCGCCACATGTCCGCATTCACACTCCTTCACTGCTGTGGCAGTATAGTTACCGGCTGTCTTGGTCCAAGTAAACTTTGCCTCTCCATAACGATGTGCATGCAGGACTACATGATATGCCATATTTCCTTCTGCATCCGCAATATAGCTACCATAATCTTCCTCAGTAACTATCTGACCATTCACAGGCGTTACAATTGCTGTATTTGTCAGGTTAATGTCTCCATATGCACCAACTGCTTCATAGCTTACCGTTGTTACATTCAGGTTACTATTTACAATATTTAAATCTTCTGTATTAGAATAAACACCACATTCCTCTGCATTAATTACTACATCGCTATTTGTAATAGAAATCGTCTCATAAATACACAAGCCAAAAGGCGCATCCATTGTTAATTCACTGTCTGTCATGGACAGTTCTCCATAAGCAAGGATACCTCCCTGTCCTGCTGTTATTGTTAAATCACTTCCGGAAATAGTGATACTCTCATTATAAGAATTAATACCATCCACACCGGCATCAACGGATACATTACTCTCTTCTATAAGAATACTTCCATCTGCAACTATTCCATCATAATCCACGTCCGTTACAACCAAATCCAACGTACTGTCTTTAATTATCAGATCATACGCCACATCAATAGCTTCTTCCTGGCATTCTGCAGTAATTACACTATCCTCAATCGTTACATATCCATATGCATAAATAGCCTCTTCGTCCTCGTTATAAAGATTCAGCGTACTTCCTGTTATGGTTAATTCGGCAGGAATATAATCGTCTAATTCATAATGATATACATCATACAGATAAATACATTCATCACTTTCAGAATTTATCGAAAGCTGACTATCAATAATCTCTATGATTCCATTGCTATCAATGCCTTCACTGTAGTCTGTATGAATGTCCAGCACTGCATTCCTGATAATAAGTTTATATCCCTCATCCTCAGTATCCGGTGCTAAATGAATACCTGTATCCGAAGCAGCTATCTCTAAAGAGGCTCCCTCTGTACCGGTAACAGTTACATCTGCCCATGCCACGATGCCATCTCCATACTCATCCATAGTGTTAGACAGCTGATTCTTTCCATGCAGTACGATATCAAAGTCTGTCTCTCCATAGATTAATGCTCCGTAACCATCTTCACAGTAATAACCTTCACCTTCGTATGTAAAGTTATTCAATGTCAATGTTCCATTCTTTAAATACGCATAGCCACCGGTAGCAGGAGCCGTATCGGATACCTCTGTAGCCCCTACTGCCAGGTAATCTCCATCCTGCATAAGCACACCGCCTACATACAGGCTGGAAATTTTTTCTTCAAAAACAGCGGAAACCGTAACATCGGATGCCGGCATAACAAACACATTATTGTAAACGCTGATGTCATTACCGCTTGCATCCTTCACAATCCATTCCTTTAAACAATAGCCTTCTGCAGGCTTCGCAATTAGCAGCACCTCAGTGCCTTCATATGCGTCTCCCTCCGGACTCACAGAAATAGTACCGTTTGCGTCCGTTGGTACTATTGTAATCTTGTGTTCGGTCGGTGGAAATTCAACCGAAACCCTCTCATTTGCCGGGATTGAAGTATACACTTCATAGTTTGATCTGCAAACATATCCTTCTGGAAGTAAGATTTGCGTACCGGAAGTACCTACCGAAACTTCAGTGTCTGCCCAATTACAGATAGTAACACCCTCTACATCAGCATAACCGGACAAATCCAGCGTTCCCTGCAGATATTCAATCATTGCATCCTCACCGGTACTCAAAATACCTCCCTCAATTACCGTACTGGGACCATCTGCGTAAATAGCGCTCCAGCCATAACCACCATTTACGGTTCCGCCCTTTACCAAGAGATTTCCAAAATTTGTAATAGCTCGGCCTGTAGCTTCCGTACAATTGAGTGTACCATCATACATAGTCAATGTACCCGACGACCATATTTCCGCCACATCCCGTGCTTCGTAGGTTCCACCATAAATATTAGCGGCACCAACATACACACTAATAGCTCTGTCAGAAGCTTTTGCGACACCGTCTACCTCTGCAGAATCCTTGAAATCTACCTGTGCTCCGCTAATATAAAACAAAATCTCATCTCCGGTAACATTGCATCCGTTCAAATCAATGGTCACTTCGCCTGCAGATGCATACATACGAATTTCCTGCGATACAGTCACATCCTTCAAAAAGGTCAGAGTATTTGTAGAAGTGTTCCAGGAAGCGGTCTGCACAGTCAGTCCGGCCGCCGTTGCCCAATCCGGTAACATCTCATCAGATACAATCGTTACAATACCCCCAACAGGTATGGTAGTTAACTCTTCTCCATCTTCATCTATCAGCCAATATCCTGCACCTTCCGGTAACAGAATCGGGGTACCTAAAGTACCTACAGACACCTCACTGTCTGTTTCGTTTAGAATGATCAGTCCCTCCAGCTGTGCATACTGGGACAAATCTACAGACCCTCCATAATATTCGATTGCGCCAAAGGAACCGGCAATCAAATTACCACCTGTTATCACAGTACTTGGACCACCGGTACAAACAGCACTCCAGCCATCACTACCACTAATCGTACCTCCTGCTATCAAAAGAGTTCCGCTATTGACAATACCTCGTCCTCTTCCGGCTTTTCCATATATGCTACCACCATATACATTTGCTGTACCATTTTCCCCAATATTTATAGTATCCTCACCCACATAGGTTCCGCCATAAATATTTGCAATACCACTATTTACCTCCACTGCAAAATTAACGGCTGACACCGTGCCGTCCTCTTCCGCAGAATCTCTAAAGTCTACTTCTGCACCATTAACCACAAATGCCTGATATGTATCATCTGTAATATCACATCCATTCAGATCAATGATTACCTTTCCTGCCCCTGCCGGGATGGTAACCTCTTGCTGTAATGTTATATCTCTCAAAAAGGTCAGTGTATTTGTAGTACTGTCCCAGCCGGCATCCTCTTCCGTTAAACCTGCAGAAATTACCCAATCAGGCAAACTATCGCTATCACTCACCGAACCGGTTAACATAATGTTTTCATCCAGATTCTGTCCACTATTCTCTGTTGCAAAAGCCTGAATCGGCATCATATGAAACACCAATACCAAAATTAACAACATCACTAAGGGGCGTTTTTTCATAACTATTTCCTCCTTGTATTATCTATCAAATAATCATACTTTTATGTCACATATTTTTTATTACAATACCATAGATGCCCTTAAAAATCAATAATTCTACTATGCGATGACCGATATATCCCTTTATACATTTTCTATAATGGTTAATTTGGACTTGAATTTACTCGATACCCATGATAAAATATACTTAAAGCAAATTTTCTTATAAATTCAAGTTTCAAAACTTTCTATATATCCGGAAAATTCTTGCTTTTATATTTCACTAAACAATATAAGCAGGGGTTTCGGTAAGCTCCTGCGGAATAAGGAGGAGCTTGTATGGCAAGTATTAAACGTGACTACAAGAGCAGCATGTTTTGCATGCTCTGGGAGAACAAGGCTCAACTGCTTAGCCTGTATAATGCTGTAAACGGCATACATTATACCAATGCAGACGATTTAACTATTAACACCCTGCGAAACGCTATTTACATGGGGATGAAGAATGATGTGTCTTTCATATTTGACATGTCACTGAATCTGTATGAACATCAATCTACAGTTAACCCCAACATGCCACTGCGGGATTTATTATATGTGGCATAAGTGTTGCAGGGCATGATCAAGGACGAAAACTTGTATGGGACATCACTTGTTATGATTCCCACACCGAAATTTGTGGTAATTTACAATGGTCCCACCAAGCAACCGGAGCGACGTGCCTTGCGGTTATCCGATTCCTTCACCAAGCAAAACGGAGAAGTAAATCTGGAGCTTATCGTAGAGGTCATAAATGTTAATCCCGGCAATAATGAAGAATTACTATGCAACTGTAGACAATTGCAGGAATATGTGTGGTACATCGAAAAGGTCAGAAAATATGCCGCAGACATGTCCATTGAAGCAGCGGTGGAACGTGCAGTGAATGAATGCATCAGTGAAGGCATTCTGGCTGACTTTTTGTTACAAAACAAGGCGGAGGCGATAGCAATGAGTATATTTGAATATGACCAAGAAGCCTATATGAGATTGATTCGACGGGAAGGCTATGAAGAGGGAATGACTGATGGTATCGCCCAAGGCATTGCCCAAGGTACAGCCGAAAGCATATTAGAATTGCTAGAGGATATGGGGGAGCTTACAGAAGAGCTTCGCACCACTATTCTCAAGGAAAAAGACTTGCAACAATTAAAGAAGTGGTATAAATTGGCCGCCAAGACTGACTCCTTGGAACAGTTTATGGAAAACATATAACTTCAATATGTGGGTCTGACACCTGACAAAAAAGAGATATCCGTTCGGATATCTCTTCTTTGTCAGAGCGCGAGACGGGGATCGAACCCGCGACCCCCTCCTTGGCAAGGAGGTGCTCCACCGCTGAGCCACTCGCGCATGTTGTATCAGGCTTGCACCTGTATACATGAAGGTATGAAATTAATAGTAATTCGTACTTTTGTACGAAGCGGGTGATGGGAATCGAACCCACGTATCCAGCTTGGAAGGCTGGTGTTCTACCATTGAACTACACCCGCATGAACTCGCAAGCTTTCATTACGCCTGCGTATATAAAGCAGTCGGTTCGCGATACCGTCCGCCAAATGCCCAGAGCCGGAATCGAACAAGCGACACGAGGATTTTCAGTCCTCTGCTCTACCAACTGAGCTATCTGGGCCCACATGTCGCTTCGATTTCTCATCGAACTCTCACAACAAGGGTTATTTTACACACCGATAATTGAATTGTCAAGGGGATATTTTAAAAAATTTGACCAAGTAAACGTCCAATGGGCAAAATCTGGCACTTTTCATCTTTTCCTGCCCAAAAAGTCTTACTTATTTGAGAATAAGATACTTCTGGGCAAGAGTTTTACATAACATAGTTTTTCTTGAATGTTCTCCAACCAACAACACAATTCCTCAAGGAGACATAATTCACTCTAGTCCCTCATACTCATAATACTGCAAAAGCAACTGTACCACTCTATTATAACTTAAGATACCATCCTCTACACCATTTACTACCAGTACTGTATCCGTAAACTCATCTGATATCTGGTCGACTGTCTCTGTGTCCAGCACAGCATCTTCTTCTACTTCGTCCCACGCTTCCTGTGTCAGGAATACATTATCTGCATGTACCTGTGGCAAAATAACCGGCTGTGCCAAATAAGCCTCCAAATCGCCACCTACTGCATCATAGAAATCATTATCCAGATAATTTAGCACACTCAAATACCCTGCATACTCAAAAAATTTATCTCCGGATTGCACACATGCCAAATAACTGATAAAGTTTGCCTCATCTTCATAAATATAGCCGCGCAAATGAGCTAACTCGTGACACATGGCCGCCGGCAAGTTCATAATGTACATGACCTGATTATAATTGGCCTCCATGGAAAAAGGGAAATAATAACCGGCAATATACTGCTGACTAAAGAAATCCGATGCAGCCAAAGGCTTTGGCCGAGGATAATAACCGTCTAACTGGTCATAAGTCTGCCCCAACTTTTGCATGGCTTTTATGGCTTCCTCACCAATATCGCCACTATACAAAATAGTACCCTGGGCATCACGCTCCATCTCTTCCGATAGTGTATTACACTTTTCCACTACCATATTACGCACTGCAATCAATTCCTCCAAGGAATAATTATCCTTGGTTTCTCCATAGTAATGCTGGGAAAACGTGGATGCATGATATAAAATAGTACAATTTAACGTCATAATCAGACACACGATAAGCACCAACCATGCAAACCACACAAAGTAACCTCTGCATAGCTTACGTGATTTCTTTACCACTCCACATGCAATCAATAAAAGCACAAAAACTACTACTGCGCTTACACCCAGCATCAGCAATATCTCGCCTACAGAAAAAGGGAAAAGTCCTGTCAACCGGCCATAAGTATTTACCCAGATAGGAAATATGTATTTTATATACGCATCACAAAAACCGGTGCTACTCCATGCTATGCCATTTAAGAGCACCACCACTATTGCAATTATCAAATATAAAATAACTGACTTTTTCAGCTTTTTTTCCACTTTCATAACTGCACTTGTACCTTCCTTTTCTTACTGCTCATATGCAGACTCGAAATGCCTCCGGCATTCCTCGTTCGCGTTGCTCGTCAACGTCTGTCCGCTCGAATAAGCAGACTCGAAATGCCTCCGGCATTCCTCGTTCGCGTTGCTCGTCAAATGGTAGCATTCACGGAATCGTGTGCAAGCACCCTCTCCGGAATGCTACCATTTGACTCTGCTTATTCGCGCAAAAAAGCGGCTATGCTTGAAACCAATATCTTCAAGCATAGCCGCTGCATAATTCATGCACTAGTTCCAGCTAATACAATCTTCGTAATCTGCCCAAATACAACAAATCCATGTTTTACCCTGGCTGAATACTACTTCCTTGCCATCTTCATCATAGAACATGTTAGCTGCGCTATCAGACTCACGTGACCATGTACCCTTAATCACCTTACCGTTGGTAAAGATATATGCATCACCGGTTCCATGAACACCAAATGCTAAGTAATCGTTTGCATCTCTTACTTCACCGTTACATACCTTTAAAATAACATTAGAAACAGTGAGCTGCTCGCCGTTCATTTCATCAATATGTGCTGCACCGAACTGATAACGGTAGTACAAGCCATCCTCTTCATTGTACTCAAAATAAGGATTGTTTCCTTCGTTACTGCCGTAACCACTTCTGTTATTATCTGTACCACCCGGATAAATTACGGTAGCATCCTTATAACCTTCATAATCAGCTTCCCAGCCATCATTTGCGAAAGTAAATGCCTGCTCAAAGGTGCTTCTATAATCGGTTTCATAACCGAACTTCTTTACACCCTTGGTATATCCTTCAATACTCATATAACCGGTATATTCGGTTGCATAACCGGGTCTCTCTCTACGGAAGAATGCTGCTGAGTAAGGATTGTGAATACCTAATACTGCCTGGCTGATGTTATCGATTCTGTCGCTCTTCAACAAATCCTCTACATAAGGAACTGCCAAGCCCCAGTTACAATAAATTGCATCATAAGCCATTGCTTCGTAAACATAGTAATCACGACTGCTTCGAACCGGACCGACCATATCCAAATCATCATAATCTTCGATAATGGCCATCAAACGGGTAATACGTCCCTCTACAGGTGCTTCGTAAATAATACTTGCCTGTGAAATACCCCACTGCGGAAGTAATTTCTTGTTATTACCTAACATAACTGCCATCGGACGACGGTCTACCACTTCTGCAGCTTTCCACTCGCCGGTCAGGTAACTTTGCTTCATACCATCAACTACTTCTCTGTCTTCAATGGTAGGGGTATCTGCCTTTTCACCATCGTCTTCCGGCACTTCGGTAGCCTCAGCATCCGGTGCTTCTGTGGCCTCCGGCGTCTTGTCTGCAGGTTCCGGGGTTGCCAAGAGCGGCTCCGGTTCCACTACTTCAATCACCGGGGTTTCATTTCTCTCTACGGTACCACAGCCTGCAAGCAAGCCAACTACCACGAGACAAAGTAATAAATAACGTAATTTTTTCATAGCTACTTTTCCTTCCCTAAATACTGTTATTTTTCTTTTGAAATAACTACTACTATTGTATCTCAAAAGCATGTCTTTTGTCTACTTATTTATTCTTCCCAAATTGTTTCATACGGATATTCTTTTGCAAATTCGTACATTTTTTCCAGTTCCTGTTTATAATTATCCTTCGTCAGACGATTCCTATCCTCCTTCATACAATCAAAGATGTAACGATTGTACTCCGGGGTATGATGGGCATTGTCTTTATAAACCTCCAGATTGACAATAATATCCTGCTCGTTTTGGAAGTAATACATTTTTACATTGTCATACTTCAAAAAGCTTTCTATAGCATGGGCATAAATTGCAATCATATCTTCCAAGTTACCTTTTAATACCTCCTGTTCCCAATACAGCATGCTGTAAGGCGGCAAAAAAATCCAAAACTCCGTTTCCGGATGTGCTTCAATAAAAGGTAAAATATTATCCAGATTGTCCTGACAGGTTTGCAAACGCTCTTCCAATTGGTCGCTAGTGCTTCCTGCCACCTCGTACAAGGTATCGTCCACCGGCCTGTCTCCAATTAATTGCCCTCTGGTCTCTCTACAGGCATCCAATGCAATCTCCCTGCTAAAAGGATAGATATCGCCCCAGCTGTATGCAGTATCAATATTATCGGCAGCACCATTGGCAATGGCCATAACACGCTTCATAGTTAACACCAAAATATCGTGGTTATAAACATATTGATAATCATTATATAGATATCCGTCATACAGATATTCCGGCCGTTCTGCATAGCTGGTCCAACTTGGCGAGGTCAACTGATAAGCATTAATATCCATTACCACATGTTTTAGTTCCCCTTCCTTTTGCTCTATCTGACCAAAAATCGCTTGCAAATCATCCGTTCTTGCACCGGAATAAGACAATTTCATGGTATTCCAGCCCAATTCTTCGTCAAACCACGCAGTACTCATGTTTTCCGTCATGGATGTACCCACAATAGCACTATCATACTGTAGATTTTTTGCGGCTCCCGCCGTTTGATATACCGCATTATCCAAAATAACCGGCATGTCGAAATAGGGACCGTGATAGTGATAAAAAGGATCCACCAAATATACAAATCCAACCAACAGTGCCACAGTACCTAAAATCCCTGCACCAAAACATGTTACAAACCGTCGGAAATTTTTTACTTCCTCCATTTTCATCGCTCCTTCATATTGCCAATACTCCTAGAAATTGAAGTATATAAATTTCGAAATTTGCAATAACCATACAAATGTCCACGCAAAAAGTATTCCAAGAATCACAAAATATTTGTTGCTTCGGATTTTTCTTGCTACGATTTCGTGACTGGAAGGCGCTTTAGCACATATAATTATCCATATGACAAACCATAGAAGCATACAAATCTGCTGCGCACACACATATCCGCCAACTGACAACAATCCTTCCAACAAAGTCATAAACATAGAATTTTCACACATAGGCAAAAGTAATGCCTCTTGGCACAAACCACCTCCGCCGGTTACCAAACGCATCAATAGTTGCAGAGGTTGTCTGAAATACTCTGCCCGAAAGAACACCCACGCTACATTTACAAAAGCAAAGGTACCTGCCCACATAAGCCACTTGGGTAGCTTGTCAAAGAATTTTTTACCCACACGATAGAGCACCTGCATCACTCCGTGCATCATACCCCAAAGCACATAGGTCCATGCCGCTCCATGCCACAAACCGCTTATGGCAAAGACAATCATAATATTTACATAGGTCCGCCATGTCCCCTTACGATTACCACCTAAAGGAATATACAAATAAGTAGTCAAAAAACGGGTCAGCGTCATATGCCATCTTTTCCAGAAGTCTGCAATAGAAGTTGCCTTGTACGGAGAATTGAAGTTAATAGGCAATTCAAAATTAAATAGTTTACCTAAACCCAGCGCCATGTCACAATAACCGCTGAAATCAAAATAAATCTGCAAAGTAAATGCCAAAATCGTCAGTACTGTGCTGTATGCATTCAATGTGCCCAAATTTTCATAGCCCGCATCACAAATTCTGGCAAATGCATCTGCAACCAAAACTTTTTTCGCAAATCCAAATACAAAATGCTCTACACCGGCAATTATATTTTCGTAGTTTACTTTTTTCTTGGTCTCATCCCGAAACTGAGGAATCAACTCCTGATGCAACACGATGGGGCCTGCCACCAACTGCGGGAAATAACATACGAACAAAGCGTATTCTATGAAGGAATAACGCTCCATATCCGGCTTACTGCTATCTATCAACATGGATATTTGCTGGAAAGTAAAGAAGCTGATACCCAACGGCAACGCTATATTTTTCAGCGCAAAATCATTTGCCACCAATCGGTTCACGTTTTCCAGGAAGAAATCAAAGTACTTGAAATAGAATATCAAAGAAAGGTTTGCCAGAATACCGGCAAATAATACCAGTTTCTTGACTTTTCCCTTCTCCATACGTGTCAGAATACGATGAAATACATAGTTGCCTACAATAGTTCCACCCAAAAGGAAGCATAGCTTCGGGGTCTGATATCCATAAAAAACAAAAGAAGACACTATAAGCGCCACTTGGGCAAACTTATAGCATCTGCACTTGTTCAAAAGAAAATATATGCACCACACAATGGGTAGAAATACGACTATAAAAACATAGGAATTAAAAAGCATGTTATGGTCCGCCTGTTTTCTTCATTGGAATAACCAAATTATTCACATAGTTTATCATAAAAACAGGGAATTATCAACCAATTGGATATTTCGTCCCAATTAACTTAAAGTGTTGGTGCCCCCAACTCCGGCATTATCACCAAATGTTGAAATCATTAGGAAAAATGATAAAATGCACTCAAAAATAAATTGAATTTATCGAACTGATAGCAACAGCAAGTTGCATTTCAAACAACAATCCCCGAAGCATAATTGTTGTGAGGTGAAAAATCACACGATAAATCGTTCTATCTCCAATTCCTCCACTTCCTGCTCCACAGACTTATGGGTATTATCAAACAAATGTCCCTGATTCTCCGGCAAGTTGTCCAGCTTATTTTTCAAAAATAGAGCTCTTTCAATCATATCTACATCACCGCGTTGCATAATACGCTGCTTTATAGCCTCCTGTGACGCGGTGAGTACTACATAGTACAGCTTTGCCTCATACTCTTTTGCCAATTCCTGCACCAGTGGTAACTCCTCCTCTATGACATAATCCAGCACTACATCCAGGCCCTTTGCCAAGGCCTTTCGTGCCACAGTCAGCATACAGTCCCAGTTAAACTTCAAAATATCCTGCCATAGCAAGGCATCCGCTGCCTGTCCATCTACAAAAAAATCACCCTTATCGTCCGCCTCGATGAATCCGGCATGAAAATCATCTCCGTGAATTAAGTAAACCTGTTTTTTACCACAATTATTCACCAAATGCTTTGCATACTCAGTGGCTAGTGTAGACTTTCCGCAACCACATGGGCCCGAAAAGAAATATATATTTGCCATAAGGTTTCCTCCTCTTTCGTATCATCCCTAGGGATAAATCATAGAAATACCGGTCTCCAAGGTTTCCGCATCAATCATGCCCTGGGCATAAGCAACCGGCTCCCCATCCGCACTAATAAAGAACGTGGTTGGCAAAGAATACACTGTGTAGGTGTACGCTGCGTCCTGAGCGGTATCATAATAAACCGGCAAAGTATAGCCTGCATCTTCCATAAATTTCATAGCAATTTCCTTGGTCTCCTGCATACCATCCGTCATATTCACCATAAGAAACTGAACTTCACCGGCATACTTTTCATAAGCATCCTGGAAGTCCGGAAGCTCCATTTTACACGGACCACACCAGCTTGCCCAGAAATTTAGCACAATGGGCTTGCCGAAGAAATCATGCAGGGACACTTCCTCGCCCTCCGCAGTTTCTACCGTAAAGTTGGGAGCAAGGTTTTCCGTATCATCAGTGCTCTCTGCCACCGGATAATCCGCTTCTTCCGGCCCCTCCTGAAGCACCTGATTATCTTCTGTTTCCGGCCCCTTTTGAGTCACCAAATTCTGCTGTGGCTTATATTCCTGCGACAAATTCTTATATGCCATACTTACCACCACCATAAAGGCTACAAACGCCACGGCGCCTACAATCAATTTCCAATATTTATTCATATTTTCCTTCCCTATCACTTTTTCACAAGTTTGTATCCCTGATTTCTACACACTAAGCAACGCCAAAAAATGTCCAAATAAACCTGTCATCATAAGCACACCGATCACAATCAAAAACACGCCGGATACAATATTGATTATCCGATAATGACTTTTGATTACCTGAAATGTTGCCTTCAGACGGTCAATCAAAAGCGCACTGATCATAAAAGGAATCCCTAATCCTGCGGAATAAATCACTAACATCAAAATGCCTGCTGCCATAGTCCCCTCCTGGGATGCCATCATCAGTGCCGAGCCCAAAAATGCGCCTACACAAGGCGTATATCCAATGGCAAAAATCATACCAAACACCACAGATGTGGCAAAATGAATGTTTTGAATCTGCATTTGCAGCTTCTTCGTACCATTCAAAAATCCAATCTGAATCAACCCGGTAAAATTCAAGCCCAACACCACCACTATGGCTCCGGTTACAATATTTACCACGGTTTCGTACTTTTGCAACAGGCTACCGATACCACCTGCAAAAGCTCCCAACAACACAAAGATAATGGTAAAGCCCAGCACAAAACCCACTGCATTCAATAATGTCTTGCGCTTGTCATTCTCCCCATTTGCAAAATAGGAAATGTACAAGGGCAACATAGGCAAAATGCATGGCGATATGAACGTAATAATTCCTTCCAAAAAAGCAATAAAATATGACACAAACTTCTTCCTTTCAATCTACATACACATGTCCGGTATTGTTTTTCACAAAATTGCTGCCGAATTCCCGGGCTACTCTTTCCATCCCCGGCTCACCGGTACAATGAGACACTGCAATTTGTGTTAAACCGCATTCCTGCAACGCCTCCATGGTTTTATCCAGACGTTCCTCGTCTGCTTCCACCAGATGAGTTCCACCCAACACGCTATATACCGGCAATCCGGTCCTTTCCTTTACTGTCCGCACAATGTTTACAATTCCCACATGAGAACAACCTACTACCAATACCAACCCTTTAGAGGTGCAAAGTCCCAACGCAATCTCATCCCGAAAATCATCCTGCTCGTAGTTACAAGCGGCAGTCTCGTCAATTACAACCTTTTTCTCAGCACACAAGCCACTCTTCTCTTTGCCGGGCTCATTTGATAATTCTTGCCGGGCAACGGTCATATCCTCCCGCTCCACCACAAACTTCGGATTTGGCTTCTCAAAATCCGTAAATCTCTTGAAGTTCTTAAAAAGCATTATATTTTCTTCTAAATATGTGATATCTTCACTTATTTTATGCAATGTAACCTTCTCTGCAGGCAAATCATCTTCCGTAAAACCATTGCCATTATAACGATAGGTGCCATCCGACAAATGCTTATATTTCTTGTGGAAAAACTCTGCGCCCACATACATGGTGCAGGGTGCAACAGTCTTGCCCCCTGCACCATTCAATTCCTCCACCAGCCTGATCACTCCGCCACTATGGTCATAATGGCCATGGCTGATAACAATCGAATCCACCTCTGTCAGTGATTTTCCCAGCTTCTGTGCATTTGAGACGAATTCTCCCGTCTGCCCCGTATCAAACAATATTTTTTTGCCGGCAAATTCAATATACAGAGACAGCCCATGCTCACACGCCAATTCTCCGGCATCATCCGCCATATTTTCAATTAAAGTAGTTATTTGCAACTCCACTTCTTCTCCTTTACAACCGACCATATTTCCGGCGTCCTCTTCCTTAGATGCACAACATCTACACATTTCTATTGCTACTATAATGTCAGCCTTGCTTCGATTCCGTCAAAATTCACAAACTTCCTACTTCCATCCTTCATATGAAGCGTTACCGTGCCATAAGCCCCCGTCTGGGTATTGTCCTCGTACTCCACACTTGCAATGGGGAACAGTTCCTCTTCTGTAAATTCTACATGATTTTCCTTGGTAATGACTTGGGAAATCATGACATATGGCTCATAGGAGCCGTAATGCTTTTCAAATTCCGCCGTAGCATATACCACAATGGACTTCTCCGATTCCGGATTGGTGCCCTGACTTTCCAGCCAATCTATATGCTTCCAGCCATCGTAAATAGTCATGGCCAGTTGCTTTTCCTGCCCGGTGGAATCGTGCCCCTTCAACAGAATAGCCTGTGCGTTACCACACTCCCTACGGATTATCTCTGTACCATTGTTCGGAAAACCATACGCTCCCAAGGTAAATTTTACCGGTCTGCGAAACAGCCTATGCTTATCCACGCGCACTACACCATGAGGAACTACAAAGTCCGCCAGATTCATAGCCGGAATCCAATGTGCCTCGTTTTCCAGATTGTAATCAAAAAACTGACGGCGATACAAAACTTCGTCCTTTTCCCCATACCAGAAGGTAGCATTTGCCCGCTGCAACTGTCCGGTCACCAAATCCTCCAGCACATACTGTTGGGACTCTACATAATTATTCGCTGCTGCCTCCCAAGGATATTTTGTATTAAAGCACAGCTTGGAATAATTCCACATACCGTGAATATCTCCGGCATGCTTCAGCACCTTACCGGTCCGTAAAATAGTCTCCCCGTTTGCGCTATGATTAGAGAAGCACAGCGCCGGTCCATCCAGTGTAGTTACCTTCACATCCTTTTCACCCAAAGACTCCCAGCTGCCATTATTTTCCTTTGCGGTCCAGAAGGGATGGTCTGCCGGCAAATGCAGGCATAAAAATGCCTTGCCCAGCCAGAAGGGCGATTCTGCACAGGAATATCCCTGCACCAAGGGCGCAAACTGCCCATAAAATCCAAGCGTAGGTACACCCTTATAAAGAAAATCCTCCCTACCTAAAAACTGCATGAGAGAACCCGACGCAATCCGGCGCGCCAAGCCCGAATCCATCTTGGAATCCTTCAAAAAGAAGTTGCCATCAAAGGCACTGGTAGAGGCATTGCGGTAAATATTACTTCTGCCCCACATATTAGTATAGCCGTCTTTATCGAAAAAGTCGGCGTAAGTTTCCATAAGCTTGTTGGAATATTCCTCAAAGCGTTTCGCCACCTGTGGTTCCTGCTCATATCCGTACCATAAGCACCAAAGTGGTCCATACATATTGAACGCCCAACAGGAATAATAATCAAAAGAATGACCATCCCGATACCAGCCATCACCGGCATAATATGCCAAAATCGCCTGAGCGTGGTCCATCATAATTTCCCGGTCAATGGAATATCCCACCATATTTAGGAAAGCCATATCTAGCATATTAAACAACCGCCAATTCTGAGGAACTGTACTGGCATGTGCCCAGCTGCTTAAAAAACCTGCTATCAAATCCTGCTCCTCTTTGGTATAGGTATCCCATATTTCCTCTTTACTCATCCATAAACAAATGACCAGCGCACAAGTCTCCACCGTCTGCTGAAAGCAACGATAAGAGTCAAAGCTGTCCGGTGCTTGCAAGTCCTCAAAGGTTCCCACGTAAATGGGGTCTCCTTTGGTACAGGTGCGAAGTACTTGATTTTTGTAATAGTCGCGAATATTATACCCACAAACCGTAAGCTGTGGCTCAATATGTATGAGGGGCGCCGCAATAAAAAAGCTTCTGGTCAATCCCTCAAATTTTTCTGCCTTACGCTGGTTTTCCTGCCACTCCTCGGGATCATTTAGATGAGGATACGTAATTTGAGTTTCTTTTCTGGGCATTACCACCGGGTCCTGAAAAGATTTAATATTCTGAAAAATACCCTGTAGCATGTACTTCCCTGCTTCTATCCAACTTTCGCGGGTAAGTCCGGTATAGGGACTTAAGTTATAGTCAAGTGTAGTCGGTTCAAAATGCATCTTTTTGCTCCTCAGTTCCTACCAAATAAACAATTCTTCTCCAGTTAACTTAAATATCGCCTCTATAAAGTAATAGTCACCGTAAATAATAGCAAATTCATGTTCCTTGTCATGGAATGCGGCAGTACATTTCTCCAAAATGTTATCGAAATCCGTCGACCAATTGCAACGGTGCTCTGCCAGCTTTTGCAACATGTTCACTGCTGCGTCAAAATATTTGTCTGCTTGGTCAACGCCTGAGCCAACCTGCGAATTTGCTTCATCATTTCCTGCAACTCTGGGTAACTGTACTTCGCCACTCTGCAACACCTTCGCAATTTCCAACATGCCACAAGCTGCAATGGCTGCTGCCGTAGAATCCTCCCAGGTACAATCTGCCGGCTGACGGAAGTCCACAGGAATAAAACCGGAGGCCGGCGTGTTTGCTATAAAATAATCTGCCACCTTTCGCGCCACCTTCAAATATTTCTCGTTCTTGGTATGTAAGTAGCTCAATACAAATCCGTAAATAGCCCATGCCTGTCCTCTGGTCCAAGAGGAACCGACGCCTACGCCCTGACCACCGTGAGATTTTACAAATTCTCCGGTAAAAGGGTCAAACTCTACGATATGGTTGGCGGAACCATCCGGACGGATAAAAAACTTCTCTGCCGTATCCGCATGAGCCATCGCCACCTGCAAATAGCGGGGATCTTTGGTCTCCTCATAAGCCCAATATAAAATCGGCAAATTCATCATACAGTCAATAATGGCCCAACCGGCTCTGCTGCACTCTTCAGAATCATTCCACGCACGAATAAAACGACCCGCCAGATTAAAACGTCCCATTAAATTATCTGCAGCCAAACGACCTCTGTTATATGCCTGCTCACTTCCGGTCAGGCGATAATTTGCTACCGCTGTGGGCAACCACTTAAAACCGCTATCATGGTCCATCCCCCAGAAGGTCATAAGATTTCTATCCAGCTTCTCCTCAATTTCCAATGCAATCTCTTTGTACAGTTCTTCCCCGGTAGCATGAAAAAGCTGCCACATCATACCACCGTAAAAACCATTGGTCCACCAGCAAATTGCCCCACCCTCCGAGCAATCGTTAAACACGCCATTCTCGGTAGTGTAAGGAATCTTATGACGGCTTCTGTCTGCCACCACTAATGACTTCTTCTTTATCTTCTTTGAAACTTCTCTCGCCCAATCCATTTGTTTCTTTTGCAATTCTCTCATGTATTTACTCCTATTTGACTTTTATCAACGTATTTGTTGTCAGTTAAAACTGAAAATTTCACCTACCTGCTTTAGCTTATCGCTGATCTCTTTAACCTTTTCGGCGGCATCATTCAGATTCGTAAGCGCCTCACTAAGCTCTGCCGTATCCAGCTCCGCAATGGTCTGATTAATTCCTTCAATATCCAACGCATTAATTTTATCATTTAGGGCATCTACATCCAATGCAGCTACCTTCGCATTAATGGCCTCTACATCTAACGAATCAATCTGCTGAGCCAGTTTCTCAAAATCCACTTCTGCAAATGCAATTTTCATTTGGTCCATGGTGGCATTTAATCCCTCAATATCTACCTTAGACAGCTGATTCACCGCCGGCTCCATATTTTCGGCATAAGCCATAATCTCCGTTACATAACCATCCACCTGCTCTGCATAGGTTTGCACTGTTTGGAACATATAAAAGCCTCCGGCCAAAATAGCTATCATCAATACCGAAGAAATCAAGGAAAAAATTCTGGTTACCAATAAATCTCTCTGTAGTTTTTTAATTAACTTTTCGGATACTTCGATGGTCTGATATTCTTTCATTTTACTTTTTGGTATGGACGCTTTGAAACTTCCATACGCTCCTTTCTTTATTATGCATTTTGCGAGGAAATTCCCTCTTATTATGTTACCGGAATCGGCTTTTATTTATGCTTTCATTTATGATTTATCTTACCATTCTTTCCTTAGAACGTAAAGCAAATACTATGATTTTTTCAGGGGATTGTCTTCCCCAAAACCATTGTAACTGCTATAATGTACACAACACACATTTATTTTATGAGGTAATGATTATGACAGATTTTTCAAATATTACAAAACAAGCTTACACTGCCACAAAGGAGCTTTTGCAGATAGCCAAACTGACACCCGGACAGATTTTGGTAGTGGGCTGCTCTACCAGCGAAGTAGGCGGCGCCGGCATTGGCACTTTCTCCAGCCCGGAATTGGCAGAAGCACTTTTTGAAGGCATTTATCAGGCAACCAATGAAGCAGATGTTTATTTGGCAGCCCAGTGCTGCGAGCATTTAAACCGTGCCATTATCTTAGAGGAAGTAGCTTCTGAAAAGTACGGTTATGAACCGGTCAATGTGGTTCCCCAACCCAAAGCTGGCGGTTCCTTTGCTACTGCAACCTACAAGGCACTTAATTGCCCTATAGCCGTAGAGCATATTAAGGCTCATGCCGGCATGGATATTGGTGACACACTGATTGGAATGCACTTAAAAGATGTGGCTGTGCCTGTGCGTATCCCCACCAAGCAAATCGGTGAGGCGCATTTAGTCTGTGCCCGTACCAGAGCCAAGTTTATTGGTGGCGAACGAGCTGTATATGACAAGGAATTATTATGATGATTATTACAAATGATGCTCCTAAAACCCCTCTTAAGGATGCAAAAGCGCAGAGCTGCCATGTTTCCGGCTATGAAACAAAGTACATCCCTGTGCTGGATGGTTTACGTACTGTGGCCATTCTGATTGTGGTGTGGTTTCACTTTTGGCAACAATCCTGGCTTATGCCCATTGTGGGCGATTTTAATCTGGACTGGCTCCCCCGAAACGGCGCTATTTTAGTGGATTTTATGATTCTGTTGTCCGGCTTTTGCCTGTTTTTACCCTACGCCAGAGAAATGATTTACGGCGAAAAAGCACCGAAAGCTTCTACCTTTTACCGGAAGCGTGCCGCCAGAATCATGCCCTCCTACTATGTATCTATTTTAATTGTCCTGTTTTGCTTTGCACTGCCTTTTAGTGAATATGTGACAATGCAGGATTTTTGGAAAGACTTTGTGCCACATCTGTTCTTTGTACACAACTTCTTCCCTGCATCCCACATTTATACCAAGCTGAATGGTGCTTTGTGGACAGTGGCTGTAGAAGTGCAGTTTTACCTGCTGCTTCCTCTGTTGGCAAGATGGTTTCAGAAAAAGCCTATACTTACTTATACCGGTATGGTGGCCGTGGGATTACTGAGCAGTTCTTGGATTAGCAGTCACTACGACACCTTAAACCAAAGTATGTATGTGAATCATACATTGACCTTTGCAAGTGTATTTGCAAACGGCATGCTGGGCGCTTGGGCATATATTGCTATGACCAAAGACCGTACACGAAACAAAGCGGAAGAAACCTTTTTCTTCCTACTGGCCATAGGCGGTATCTGGTTATTCAAAATCATGTGCGAACACCGTATGCGTTATGACAGCATGACTCGCTGGCAGGTAGATTATCGCTTCTTACTATCCCTGCTGTTTTTAATGATACTGTTTAGTGTAATCATGGCAGGCCAGTATTTTAAGTGGTTACTGGGGAACCGTATTATGAAATTCCTGGCCGGCATCTCCTTTAACCTATACATTTGTCACCAATACATATCCGTACGATTGAAGCAATTTCGTATTCCCTATTGGGAGGGCGATACTCCTCCTAATCAATTGGGCGACAAGCCTTGGATGTGGAAGTATTTGATACTTTGTATTGTGGTTTCCTTTGTGGTAGCTGTGACCATGACATATTTGGTGGAGAAACCCATGGCGAAACTGATTTTGAAAAAGAAACTTGACTAGAAGCCAATCGAAGTTGGTGAGATTTTTTAATCCATTATTCAATCTGTTATTTATAAAATACACTTTGGGCATAACTAAACTATTATGTATTATAATACCCACAAAAACACAAATCTCTGGGTATAAAATTTGAAATTCCTTTGTATATACCCAAAACGTAGATTTTCATCCAAAAGCCGCTCCTTCTACTGAAGGAACGGCTTCTTTTCACTACTGTTTTATTTATTCCCATACACCAATTCCAGCTTACACATGAAATCTTCTAAAATAAACCTGGAATTAATCGATGTGTACACCTTTATCATAGGTCTGCCGGATTCAAAACGGTAGGAGGTATCTTCGTTAATAACGGGAGCCTCCCGCCACACACTGCTACCACAATTGGGCTCCAAAACCACACCTACTGCCGGGGAATCCCCCAAGGACCAGCTTTCTCCTGCGGTCCAACCGGCTCCCTCAGACTCATTAAAACTCACCATATTCTCAAACAAGTGTTTACCGATTTTGCCACAAGGATAAATGCGGCGCTGAATTTCTGCCAAACCAATATGCATGGTTCCATACACATTATTGGGTATCTGCCACAGCTCCACACCACTGGAAAGCACCACATTTGCAGCCTCCACATCATTACCGCTGTTAAATTCTCTGTGATTAGGAGCTACACAATCCAAGCTATGTCCACCAATCCAAACCACCGTCATACGATGTACAATAGCCGGCTCTTTACGGATGGCCGCTGCCACATTGGTAATAGCGCCCAAACACAGTACAAATAAAGGCTTTTCATCCTCTCGCATAGCTTCTTCAATCAAAAACTCTACCGCCTCCGAAGCATCCTTGTCTGCTGTCATAGCCAAAGATCCTTCCTCACCCATAAATACCGGCACGGACATACCCATGGTTTCCAAAATAGTCATGATTTCTTCATAACTTCTGGCCGTGGTCTCCGGTCCGCCGAACTGCTCTGCCAAAATCGCTTTTACATCCAGCTTCTTACTTAATAATGCATGGGCAATGGCAAAGGGATCATCCGCTTCGCAAGCAGCATCCGTATCCACGATTACGCGTTTGATTTTGTCCGTGGTAACATTATATTTCAGTGCAGATAAATCTCTTTTGTTCATTTGTCTCTTCCTTTATACTCGCGCCGGCTTACCGGCGCGACCTCTTTTCACTCATCTTCCTATTTTGATTTACAAATAACTTCTCAAATCCTTGCAAAGCTGCTCCTCAATAGAAATCAACTTGCCGCAGATGCCCTTGGACTTTTCATCCGCCGCCTGATACTCATTTAAATAGCGATTCAAGGTTTTCACACCCATGTTACAACCATCTGTAATCAAATCCGCTATGGTGGAATCGCTGCTATCCCACCCCATCTTCATATTGGTTTTCATCCAAGACATACTCTTGGCTATAGGACTGGGATCCTTTTCCTCCGCGTTATGCCTCTTTAACAAGGCACAGATTTCATTCTCCAACTTCTCGTGATGACTTTTGCTTTCCTGTAACAGGCTTTTCAATTCTGAAGCCTCCACACTTTCCAGCACCTCATCAATAGAGGAAACCGCCATCTTGGTTCCTGCGTCACATTCCTTTAACAACTTTACTGTATCCAATGCTTCCATACTACTACCTCACATTCCGCCGCATCCGACTCTTCTCCGGTCCATTACCGATTACCGGACATCCTTTGCCCGGACTTGTTCTTCGCAGCTCTTTTAAAAAGTAGTATGGCAATCCTTTCCGGATTTATGCATTCAAAAATAACTACCAACCCATAACCGTCTGGATTTCTTTGGTCAGCTTCTCTGCCGCCTTGGTATGGGTTGCTTCCGTAGGATGCCAGTCTGCCGCATAACCATCTGAAGCAGACTGTACCGCAAACTTCATAGTATGAATATTCGTATCCCCTGTTTCTGTACTATACTGCTGCGCTGCCTTTTCCACAGAAGCATACAACGCATCGCCCATAATACCTAAAGTACAGAAAATCGTAGCATCCGGATTGTTTTTACGCACCAGCTTTAAGAAATCCACATAACCGGCAACATATTCCTCTCTCTTTGCCGCATCGGTCTTGGTATAACTTTCATCATTGGTACCTAAATTAATTACTATTACATCCGGCTGACGCTTCGCAAAATCCCATGCTACATCCGCTGCATATTTACCAATATACGCACCGTAAGAAAATCCCAGCTTCTCATAATAAGGAGCTACTGTCTGGTCTGAATGCTTCTGACCATCTCCGGAATAGCCGGAAATAATACCATAACCACTAAAAGAAACCATGCTATAATCAGCGTCTAAAGCCTCTGCGGTCTTATAGGCATAAGTCTTCATATTATTTTCGGTCTTGGTAGAAAAATGGTGGTTCCTATCCTCATCCTCTACACCGTAGCCACAGGTAATACTATCACCGATAAACTCAATCAAATGCTCCTTTTCGGCAGTAGGCTGAATATCACCTACACATTCCACTTCAATCGATGCAATACCCACGGTAGACTGCGCCGCTTCTGACAGCTTCACCACTTTAATGGTGCACTCCTCCTGGGTCTCGCTTTCAAAAACGGTAAAGACCTCGCCCATCTTATCAATCATATCATCTACCACACACTCACCATTTACAAAAATAGCAATGCGGGCCTGACTATCCTTGCTGCCCATAATGGTACTGTCACACTGCATAGCAATAGTAGCCTTGGTTCCCACAAACGTAAACTCCGCACCGGAACCACTATGTACCATCCAAAGAGTATCATCCACAAAATCCGCTCTGCCTAATACCTTTACCAATCCTTCTGCAGGAATATAGGTTTTCACAGAAAGCGTATCGTCGCTTACGGAAGCTTCCCCCTGTTCTCCACTTACCTGTGAATCCTCTGTTACACCACCGGTCTGGTCCGTCGCATCCTGTGTAGTGCCGGTCTGCGCACCGTCACTTACCAAAATAGAAGTGGGGCCGTCACTACCTCCTATGATTCCTGCGTCTCCCTTTCCTCCGCAAGCACACAAACACAGTGCCAGTATTATTGCCAGACCTATCTGAAGAAATTTCTTGCTTTTCATAGTTATCCTCCTAAATAGCCAAAATATATTTGCCTATATTTTACCACAATCTCTGCAGAAATAATATTGCAATTTATTTAAATACAAAAACTCCTACAGACTGTGCCAAACCATTTCCGGTTCTTTCACAATCCTCAGGAGTTTCTTTTCTTACCTTCTGTTTTTTAGTTTACTTCAAAACCAATCATCAAACCGCCTTTTTCTGCATAAAAGCTACATAAACCACGGGTTTTGTCAATGATAACCTTTGCTTTCGGGAACTCTTTCATAATCGTTTCCTCTAATGCTTTTGCTGCTTTTTCATTATAGCAGTGGTCAATCAATACCTTCGCGCCCTTGTACCCTAAGCGCTTCATATTGTCAAATAAAGAGGCAATTGCCTTTTTCTCGCCACGACACTTGTTGGTAGGATGTAAACCTTCTTCCGATACATCACCTACCACACGCATACCGATAATGCTTGCAATCATGGCTACTGCCGGACTGACACGACCGTTATTCGCCAAGTTTCTCAGAGACTCCAATGAAAATACTAACGAAGTGTGCTTCTCTTTATACTCTACAATTTCCTTACAAACAGTTTCATAATCTTTTCCTGCCAATACCAATTCTTTTAACTTCTCAACGTGAAGCTTCATTTCCGGTCCTGCAGAATAAGAGTCTAATACAAATACATGTTTACCGGGATTCTCACTTTCATACTGCTGCTTTGCTACCAATGCCGCATTATAACTACCGGAAAGCTTACTAATAATCGTAACACAATATACAACATCGCAATCCTCAAAAGCCTCCAGCCAATCTCCTACACCGGGACAAGCAGTACCGGAGCGGCCTTTGTATGTGCTCAAATCAGTAACCATCGTTTCTATATCCAAGTCTGCATTATCCACATACTCTTTCTGATCCGTAACGATTTTCAACGGCGCAGATTCAAATGCCACTCCTTCCAAATCAATCATATTTGCAGCTGAATCTGTAACAATTTTAATTTTCATAAAAAGTATCCTTTCGCACTTGCGTTTTAAAAAAACTTTGCAAGTAGTTTTAAAAACTACTTGCATTTAGGATACCATGTGTCTTACGCTCTGTCAAGCAAATACTGTTATAAAAAGATTTACAAACTTTCTATTTCCTGAATTACCCCCTGTTCACGGTATATGGCCATATCAATCACCCTTTGATTCCGCGAACCCTTGAATTTTAACATGAGACTTTTTTCTTCCTCCACAAAAGGACCATCCACCAGCACATCTACATAAGAAAGTAACTCCCGGGTGTACTCCGTAAAAATACGTCCTCCCGGTTGTAAATCCGTATCCAACATATATCCCGTATATGCCCACACATCCTTTTCCGGATATTGCGCCTTTACCAACCGCATAAACTCAATTAAACCTGCTTGGTTCTCCGGCTCAAAAGGATCACCTCCCAACAAGGTAAGTCCTCGCACATACTCCGGTGCAAGAGAGTCCAAAATATTTTTTTCGGCTTCTTTATCAAATACCTGACCATTACAAAAATCCCAAGTTTCCGGCTGAAAACAGCCCTTACAACGATTCCGGCAGCCGGACACAAAAAGAACAGTACGCACTCCCAATCCATTGGCTATATCATTATATTTTATTGCAGAATAATACATCTGTGCATTCCTCCTACATAAGTGGTGCAATCACCTTTAATATTTTACCTACTTCTCTGGTCCACCATGACTGCTTTTTCACATCTTCCATGGTGATTAACTGGGATTTCTCCATGGTTTCCACAAAATCTTTATGTATATCCTTCAATGCTTCTACTTTATATAAATACGCAGCACACTCAAAGTGTAAATACAGACTCCGATAGTCCAGATTAATGGTTCCTACTACCGCCTCTTTATCATCACTCAAAAACACCTTGGCATGTACAAAGCCCGGTGTATATTCATAAATTTTAACGCCGGCACCTACCAGCTCTTTATAATGGCTTTTTGCCAATAAAAATGTATATTTTTTATCCGGAACATGTGGTAAAATTACCCTTACATCCACGCCCCTCTTGGCGGCAAAGCACAGCGCCGTAATCATCTCATTGTCCAAAATCAGGTATGGTGTCATAATATACACATACTCTTGTGCCCGGTTTAATATATCCAGATAAACCATTTCTCCTGCTTTTTCCGCATCCATAGGAGTATCACTGTAAGGAATTACGTAACCTTGTCCCTTAATCTCCTTACCTACCGGCCTCATATAAGGTTCATAAATCCGCTCTTTTTCCACCGCATTCCACAGCTGCAGAAACAGAAGCGTAAAGTTTTGTGCCGCATCCCCCTGCAACATTACTGCGGTATCTTTCCAATGGCCACATACTTGTTTGCGGTTTATATATCTGTCCTGCAAGTTTACTCCGCCGGTAAAGGCCACCTCCCCGTCCACCACCAAAATCTTGCGATGGTCTCGGTTATTATAATGCGTAGATACAAAAGGATGAAACTCCGAAAATACTTTGCACTGAATGCCCAGCTTTCTTAACTGTTTAGGGTACCCATAGGGAAGTGTAGTGACCGCATTACTTCCGTCATACATTACACGCACATCCACCCCTTGCTTTACTTTTCTCACAAGCAATTCCAATATGGTATTCCACATGTAACTGGGACCAATAATAAAATACTCCAAGAAGATAAACTTCTCTGCTTTCTCCATTTGCACTAACATTTCAGCAAACATATCTTCACCTAAGGGAAAATAGGTTACTTTTGTATTGGAATAAATCGTATACTGTCCCTGTTTTCTTAAATAACAGGCCAGATTATACAATCCTTTATCCTCTTCCTTGATTTTTTCAAACAACTCTTTTTGCTCAGGTACATATACATCACTTTCCTGCATGCACTTTTCCAGAATTTTTTGCTCCAGCCGATATCCCAAGTCAAACTTAACAAAAAAATATAACACTGTACCAAACAAGGGAAGAACTGCAATCACTATGCACCAAGACAGCTTAAGTGACGGATTCTCTTGTGTATTAAGTATATACACCAGCATAACCGTAGTAAACGCAACCACACTACCAAATACCACCGTTACATGCTGTACCAAAGAAAATCCTATCACAAACAATAGTACCATTTGCAGTAAGAGTGTCAGCAGAATAACCATAGTTCTGCTAAACACAATATGTAAAATTCCGCGCCTGCCTGTTTGAATTATTTTGTTCTTCTCACTACTTTCCATGATTTCTTGTGCCATTCCCATCACTCCTAATTTACGATTGCACATGAATAATCTACCGAATGATTCTATTTTAGTATACCGTTTTTCTATTTACAACAAACCTACTAATATTTAATAAAATCTTTAGCCTTTTTTTCTTTCCAAATATTACATGTTCTATTTGCAGGAAAATACGGTATGATTGGCATGTAACAATTATGTAACATTTTTGTATTGATTTTGTAATATTCTTGTGTCGACAAAAAATCTATGCAAAAGAAGAAAGGAGTACTATATGAGAAAGATAACATTATTCACAGCAACTGCATTGACTATCATGGGTTTGAGCAGTCAATCACTGGTGGCTCAGGCAGCCCCTAATGTGATTATTTCTTATGGCTCGGGCTGTAATATACAAAGTGCTTTTGACCAACTGCAAAACTGCCTTCCGGACCTTAATTTACCGGAAAATTGCCTTCCTAACCTGAACCTGCCGGGAAACTGCTTCCCTTCTATTCAATTGCCTGACACGGACTGCCCGGAGGCTGATATGCCGGAAATAGACGTACCTGAAACCGATACCCCTGACGTGAATGGACCGGAAGCAGATGCTCCGGAAGTGGATGTGCCTGACGTTGAAGCTCCTGAGGTAAATGTACCTGAAAATAATACGCCGGACAACAATGGCTCCGGTAACAACGGTACGGAAGATACCACACCGGAAGAATCCCCCGAAGAAGATTCCTCTGACGATAGTGTGCATACTTATGTAAAAGAGGTAATTAATTTAGTAAATGCGGAGCGTGCCAAGGAGGGACTTCCTGCCCTGACCATGAATAAACAAGTGCAGGCAGCAGCCCAGATTCGCGCCATGGAATGTGAACAGCTCTTTTCCCACACCAGACCTAACGGCACTTCTTTCGTAACCGCTTTGCAGGAGCAAAATGTTTCTTACCGTAGAGCAGGCGAAAACATTGCTTGGGGGCAGCGTACCCCTCAGCAGGTAGTTACAGGTTGGATGAATAGCGCAGGACACCGTGCCAATATTATGAATCCTAACTTCACTACCATTGGTGTAGGTTACTATCAAAACGCAAATGGAACCAATTACTGGAGCCAGTTGTTTACAAGCTAAAAAGATGAGGTTTCCTATAAAACAAATATGGGAGACCTCTTCTTTCACTTGCTATTTCATTTTCACAGAAAGTTTCCTATACTTATCAATACTTCCTCTTTGCAATACGCAGGGCTCTATTCAACTCTGCATAAAGACTTTCAAACTTCTCTTCATTTCCCATCCGATTATAGCCCCTTCTTTCCAAAATATATAGAATCGCATCTTGTAAACAGGGCTTTCCGGAAATAATGTTTACACAAAAATGTAGCTCACTAAACTCCCTATATGCATTCAGATATTTCTCCGGGTCTATAAAAGAATGGACCCACGCCTCTTTCTTGGCATTTCTCTTTTCCTCCTCCCATTCCTCTTCTTCGAAAAACGTCCTATCTTCCTTTTGCATACGGTTAAAATACCCATATTCATCCCAATATTCCTGCTCCAAGGCCTCATAATAGTCGTCATATCCCTCAATGCCATACTCCTCATACTTCTCAAAAATAGTCTCTTTCACATGATTGTCCATGGCAAACAAGCGCTTTTGTTCCCCAAATTTTCTTTCATAAAGTTCCTCCTTCTCCTTATAATCCTGCTTCATTTCCGCCAATTCCTCTTTTGTCATATCATCCGCCAGAGAACGGCCTGTTAAAAGCTTACAGCTCTTCTGAATTGCATCAAAAAAACTTAGGGGTCTGCCAATCCATCCTGCATCACGCAGAATCAATTCCTCCCGACATTTATAAACACGCTTCATTTCCTCTGCTACTTCCAAAAAATCTCCAAAAGAAAGCACTCTGTCAGCCGCATCATACGCTCTGAAAATAAGATAAAAAAGCAATTCATAGTAACGTTTTTCCACACCGCTGATTCCAATGTGTTTGCCATTCAGATAACATTGATGAGATATTATTTTATCTACCAAGGCTTGCACCTTTATATCTGTTGCCAAACCGGTTTCGTCACAAACCAATTTACTGACAGGAGTCTTCAGTCCTAACAAAGTACTCTCAATATCCTTCAACCGTTCTTTTAGCCTTTCTCTATTATATCTTGCATCCATGCTCATGCCATTTTATCCCCCTTTCTACCATTTAACTAACCGCTTAGGCGTTCCTATGAAAGGAACGCCCGGTTGCTATTAATCTGGGTTACAATCCCTGTGGCCAGTCCGTACTCAATAGCCTCTGTGGCATTGAAGTAGCTGTCCTCGTGGGTTTTCTCGTATACTTCTTCTAAAGATTTGCCGGTCTTCTCTGCAATAATACCCGCAATAATCTCCTGACTCTGCTTCAGCTTATCTACATACATCTGAAGCTCGTGGGGTTTTTTACCCGCCATGTCACCTCCACCGTAAGCCGGATCGTGAATCATCAATCTGGTGTGTTCCAACATCTCCCTCTTTTGACCGGCCAGAAACAGAATGGCTCCCATACTGGCTGCAGTTCCTATACATACCGTCCTCACCGGCGCTTTCATCAGCTGTATGTAGTCGTAAACTGCCAAGCCACTAACTACTTCTCCTCCGGGACTATTGATATAAAGGGTAATTTCTCCGGTATTATCCAGCTTCTCCAAAATCATCAGCTGTTTTATCAGTTCGTTAGCAGTACTGCTGTCCACACCTGTGGTCAGGAAAATTTCTCTGTTAGTAAAAAGCAAATCATCGGGAGTCAAAGACTCCATTCCTCTAACACTTTCTTTAATTAAATTTGGCATAATACATTCTCCTTTTCCTTGTAATTTTTTAAATCATTTATACTACTATTTGCACGGGGAAATATCCCCGTTGCAAATAGGCTTATCCTTGTAAGGAATCAGTTTGGAAACAATGCGCGCCTGAGCACCTTCCTCAATAAATACTGCTTTATCTCTGGGTAACTTTAAAACAGAATGCACTGTTTGATTCAAATAATCTGCTACATACTGCATAGTGTCACGATCCTTGCCTGCCAGGTACAGCACATGGGCACAATTATTCAAAATGGTATTTGCCCGGTCCACAGAATACATGTGATTGAGCTGAGACAAACTTTGAATAATAATGCTGACACTGATTTCCCGGGATCGGATAATAGAAATTAAGTTGTCAAAGTTCTCAATTCTGGCTGCCGCCGCAAAATCGTCCAAAATTAACCGGCAGGGAATGGGTAATCTTCCGTCCTCCATTTTGTCGGCCTCTGCAAGAAGCACTTGCAAAGCCTGGGCATTAAACAAATCGCTTAATACATGCATAGAAGTATCATTGTCCGAGCTATTTATGAACAGAACGGTCTTCTCATGTCCCAATTTGGCAATATCAATAGAATCCGCTTCATCCCAAATTGGTTCGTATTCTCTGAAATCAAAAATATCCAGTCCTTGGTTCACAAACTCCATAATAGAGCTCCACATTTTCTCTGCATTTGCTGTCTGTGCCATCTGAAAATATTTTCGTGCTGCAAAAGTATCAGGATGCTCCCTTGCCCACGCTTCAAATACTTCACGTCCTTGCTTGGAACGCATTTTCCGATGTACCAGACAGATACTTGTCATGGTTTGTTCATCTTCCGGTGCATCCTCCAACACAAACCCTATTAGGATACTAATGTAACGGGCAGCTGCCTTTTCCCAAAAAGGCTCATCCGCATCCAACTTTGGCATAATGATATTGGCAAGCTTGGCAATATCTGCTTCATTGGGATCTCCCGCCTTATCTCTGCGGATATACCGCAGCGGATTGTATGCTATGCTCTTTGCCGGATTCACAAAATCCAGCACGTGCACCTGATACCCTTTTTCCTTCAGATATCTTGAAAAGATACGGTGCAAAAGTCCCTTTGTATCGGAAACAATCATACTTCCGTGAGGATTTAACAGAAGGTTATAAATATAACCTCCTGTTTTGCCGGAGCCACTGCCTCCAATAATTAAATCGTTGTTATTCAACCCTGTTAGACGGGTGTCATTGGAAACGATTACCTCCGGTGCAAAAATTCTTTCTCCCTTTGTAGTTGTCTTCATATTGTAATTCCTCCTTTTATTGTAAAATTCATTCTTGATATAACCCTATTGTAGAAGGGCTTTTGCCCACGTTCGCAATTTATGCGAACATGGGACTCTTTACTTTTTTAATACCTGTAACCGGTATTTTCCCTTGGAATCCACTACTGCTGATACCTCTTCGAATCCGGTTTCAAAGGTTAGACAATAGTCCTCATCCTGTTTGCAAATGAACACTTTGCAATTCATCCCGCAAAGAACCGGCAGGATTTTTTCCAGTTCTTTCTCAATATTTGCAATCACTTTCTCCTCCAATTCTTCCTGACGCTTTACCGGCAGTTCCCGGTAATAAAGAAGAAGCTTGGTCTCGAGTACCTTGTTGTTGCAAATGCTTTTGTGGAAATAACTACTAATCATCATGTAGAGCACATAAGCGGTCTGTTGTTGCTTGTTGTCAGTTTTCTCTGTGAATTTGTACGCCATAGTAAGTACCTCCTGTTTTAAAATGTTATTCAGTTGTCATGGAACTCCTTAAATGCTTCTGTAAACATGGTTTCCTCTTGTTTTTGCACGCAAAAAAGGACATATATTTGGGCAGACTGATAGCGTCAGTCTACTCAAATATATGTCCTCTTATTTCGATGTGGATTGAGTATATAACATCCGTTCCAAATATGCAAGTACTTTTTTATTATTTTTCAAATTTTTTTCCTATGACATATACTCCTTATATTCGTCCTCACTTGCGAACAAAATATAAGCTCCTTCTACCAATCCCATATAACCGCTTGCCGTATAATATCCTTTCATAAAAATACCTCCTTATCAAAACTTGTTATCAGACATCGGCCTGTTATCTCTCGTTTCTAATAAGAAGGTATCATATTTTAAGTCCTATAAAACTCCCTTGTACTACTCTACTTCCATCTCTAACGCCTTACCAAACTGGGTCTCATAGAGCTCCGTATAAATTCCACCCTGTTTTACCAAATCCGCATGCACACCACGCTCCGCAATCACACCGTCCTTGATAACCAGAATCTCATCCGCTGCCAAAATCGTTGACAAACGATGAGCAATCAAAATACTGGTTTTGGAATGAATAATAGGGTCTATTGCTTCTTGAATCTTACTTTCTGAGATAGAATCCAGAGAAGCGGTTGCCTCATCAAAAATAAATAACGTCGGATCCTTTAAAAGCACACGGGCAATAGATATACGTTGCTTTTCACCGCCGGACAATTTAAGTCCACGGTTACCAACCATGGCATCCAATCCCTTTTCCTGCTTTTCAATAAACTCGTAAATATTTGCTTTTTTACACGCTTCAATAATTTCTTCTTCCGTAGCATCCGGCTTTGCATACAGCAGGTTTTCACGGATGGTTCCGTTAAACAAATACGTTTCCTGGCTTACGATACCCACATTATCACGTAAATATCCCAAATCCAGTTTCCTTACATCTACACCATCAAAGGTGACACTGCCTCCAGACACATCATAAAGACGGGGAATTAAATTAATAATAGTACTTTTACCCGAACCGGAAGGTCCCACAATCGCAATACTGTTACCACTCTTTAATTTAAAGTTTACATCCTTCAAAATCTTACGCTCACCATCATAAGAAAATTCCACATGCTGAAATTCTACATTACCCTTTGCCTCTGTGGGTGTAATGGCATCCGGTGCATTCTTGATTTCCACCGGCATATCAAAATATTCAAAAATTCGGGTGAACAATGCCATGGAACGAATCCACTCTACCTGAATATTTAAAAGAGAATTGACCGGTCCATACATTTTTCCTAGCAAAGCTACCAACACGGTAATATCACCGACGGTCAATGTAGAGTTGTACTTCATCATTAAAATACCGCCCACCAGATATAAAAGCATAGGACCTACACTGGAAAAGGTATTAATAATTACCATGAACCAACGGCCTGCCATACTTTCCTTAATGTTCAGCTTAATCATACGATGATTCGTATCTTTGTAACGGTCAAATTCATACTGCTCCCTGCCGAACAGCTTTACCAAAAGCTGACCACTGACGGACAGGGTCTCATTCAAAATACCATTTATCTGGTCGTTGCAATCCTGGGCTTCACGGGTCAGGGTCCAACGGGTTTTACCTGCCCAACGGGTAGGAATGGTAAACAACGGAATCACTGCAATGCCTACCAACGCTAATATCCAGTTCTCCTGAAACATAATTACCAGTGCACAAACCAATGTGATGGAATTGGATAAAATGGAGGTAAAGGTATTCGTAACTACTCGTTCTACGCCCGAAATATCACTGGTCATACGGGTAATAATATCCCCCTGATTATTGGAGGTAAAGAATCCCTGGGACATCTGTTGTAAATGGCGATACATTTTGTTTCGCATGTCGTATGTAATATGCTGGGCAATCCAATTATTCAAATAACTTTCCCCTACACGAATTAAATTCGCTCCTAATGTCACGCCCAAGGATACGATTATAAGAATAATCAGCTTCTGCATATTGCGGCCAATCAAACCTTCGTCAATAATCATACCGGTAAGCACTGACGGCAGCAGGCTTAACACTGACGAAATAATAATACATACCAAAACAAACACCATCTGTTTCCAGTACGGCATCAGATATGAAAAAATACGTTTTAATAATGGTAAAGTGACTTTGGGACGATTCTCCTTCTCTTCCTCTGTCAAAAATCCCCCTCGCATTCCTCCCATTGGTGGCATAGTTTTATTCCCCTTTCCTTAAAATAATTCCTATCCGAAGCCGTATCCTGCGGCTCTGCTATTTCTTTTATCCTTTCTGAATCTGCGGTCCTGTGGCATACCCGGCTTCCATAGTAAATGTTTCCCTAAATCCGGCCTTATAACATATGTGCTCGGAAGGTCCTGCCCACTGCCAGCACATAGGGAAATCATTTTCTTTACAATATTCAATTACGAATCGGAGTAGTTCGCTGGCATAGCTTTTGCCCCGATGCTCCTTCGCAGTTACAATATAATCGAAACGTGTATTACCATGCTCTGATTTATGAATATCTGTATAGACCACAGCCTGTCCGCCCAAATAACCCACAAATAAATATGTACCGTCCTGGTCCATACGCTTTTTCGTCACATCTATTTCCCAGGGTTCTCCACTGGGAATCAAAATGTCCGTAGCCACACGCTCATCCCAAGTGTTTAATACCTGAATATCCAAGCGCTTTGGTGTCTCAATCTCATTCTCCGCAGTCAAAAGCATTACCCGATGCTCTTCCTCCGGTGTATATGTATAGCCATGTGCTTCCAAAATTCCTTGATTCTCTGCAAAATAATCTTTTACAAAAGGATGATAAATCGATGCACGAATACCGAATTTCTTATAAAACATTGCTATGTCATCCAACACAGCCCCCAAGTCCTTAATTTTTTCCGGATAAATGCATGCATGATTACCATCATAGGAATCTGTATTATCCTCCATGTAATAAAGGATACCATACTCCCTTTCTTCATAAGAGGCAAATCGCTTGGGAAAATCAATCTCTTCCTGCTTAATGCCCTGTATTACTTTATCCATTTATGTATTTCCTTTCTAAATATCATCCGTCTACGCACTCTTCTTATATTTATTAGCAAAAGCACTGCGAATCTTCATTTCCTTACCATTTTTCAAATTTACAATATTTTCTCTATGCTTGTACAATATCAATAGTGAACACCCTAACAGTATGGCCGCCACTGCCCATTCCTGCTGCCATACAAAATATAGGGGCGCTACAGTAATGGTACTAAAAGTTCCCGACACAATGTAATCGGTGATAAAAGCTACCACAAAAATTAAAAGCACAATCCCTAAGAACAAGCGCCAATCCAAGCCCATCACTACACCCAGATACGTAGCAAAACCTTTGCCACCCTTGAACTTTAGGTAGAAAGGAAAGATATGCCCTACCACAGCAAATACACCGCCCATTGCCAACAACCATCCAACCTGATTGTAGGGAATACTCATGCAAAACCGAATAATCAAAACCACAAAAAATGACTTTAGCACATCATGTACCAATACCGCTAGTCCGGCTTTTTTACCTACCAACGCCAAAGTGTTGGATGCCCCCAGATTCTTAGATCCCTGCTCCTTTAAATTAATTTTCTTTGCTTTGGAAATATAAAATGACATGCTGGAAGAACCTATGAGATACCCCAACAGTATGAATCCTAAAGTGTATACTATAGTCATGGCTTTTCTCCTTTGTATGAATTGGTGAATGTGCGCTTCGCAGTCGCTTGGCTCATTGTGTTTGCGTATATTTTACCATAGATGTACTCATTAGGAAATATTTACTGTAAAATAATAAAATGTAAAATCCGCCGGCTACATACCGGCGGACTCATAATTTATTTACTATACTGATTTCTTTTGCCGTTACATTCGCATCTCCCGGACAATTTTTCTAAGCTTCAAAACCATGGATGGGGCAACTGACAACTCATCTATCCCCATACGTACAAACTGTTCCGTCAGTGTCGTATCTGCACCCAGTTCTCCGCAAATACCCACCCATTTTCCACATTTATGAGCATTATCCACCACCATCTGTATCATTCGTAAAACTGCTTTATGATGTGGATTATAAAAATCATCCAACTTCTCATTCTGTCTGTCAATGGCAAGAGTATACTGTGTCAAATCGTTGGTTCCGATACTGAAGAAATCCACCAGCTCCGCCAACTCATCACTGACCATAACGGCTGCCGGTGTTTCAATCATAATCCCCTGCTCCGGAATATTGTACGGCATCGCCTGCTTCTCCAGCTCCTCTTTTACCTCCTCTACAATCCTATAAATTTGCTTCACTTCTTCTGTAGAAGTAATCATAGGATACATAATGGATATGTTGCCATAAATAGCCGCACGTAGCAATGCCCTCAGCTGCGTTTTAAAAATCTCCGGCTGCTTCAGACAAATACGGATGGCACGATAACCAAGGGCCGGGTTATCTTCCTTTCCCAAATTAAAATAATCCACCTGTTTATCTGCACCAATATCCAATGTACGGATAACAACCTTTTTGCCAGCCATCATCTGGGCAGCCTGCTTATACGCCTGATACTGCTCCTCCTCCGTGGGAAAATCTGACCTGCCAAGATACAAAAACTCACTTCGAAACAGTCCGATTCCTCCTGCATCATTTTCTAACACATAACCAATATCACCCACACTGCCGATATTTGCATAAATATTGATCTCCCGGCCATCCAAAGTAATATTTTCCTTGCCCTTCAGCTCCTGCAAAAGCATTAACTTTTCCTGCTCCTTGCGAATTTTCTCTTTTGTTATTACACATGTATCCTCATCCGGCTCAAAAATCACTTCCCCTTGAAATCCGTCTACCACTGCAAGCATACCACTTTCCAGCTTCTCAAGCTCCATAGGCACCCCTATCAAAGCCGGTATATTCATCATCCGTGCCAAAATCGCAGTGTGCGAATTGGTGGAACCATGCACCGTCACAAAAGCCAGAATCTTCTCTTTGTCCATCTGAACCGTTTCACTGGGACTCAAATCCTCTGCTACAATAACAACCGGCTCTCCTGTACCTAAATCCAACTCTGTCTGGCCACTTAAGTTTCGCACTACACGTTCAGAGACATCCTTTACGTCAGTTGCCCTAGCCTTCATGTAATCGTCTTCCATAGTAGCAAACATATGGGAAAAATTATCTCCGGTTACTGCCACTGCATATTCTGCATTTACCAACTCTGTAACAATGGTATTATGAATGGCTTCCAGATAATCATCATCCTCCAGCATCATCTGATGCACTTCAAAAATAGCTGCACTTGCCTCACCCACTTCCACAATTGCCTTATCGTACAACTTCTGTAGTTGTTCCCGGGCCAATTCTATGGCTTGTGTAACACGCATAATTTCCGTATCTGCATCTTCGACTTTTTTGCGTTTTACCTGATAGTCATTTTTCTTTAAAACCACTACTGGTCCCATAACGATTCCCTTGTATA
Organism: Acetatifactor sp.; assembly: GCA_045634745.1. Classification (GTDB taxonomy): domain Bacteria; phylum Bacillota; class Clostridia; order Lachnospirales; family Lachnospiraceae; genus Acetatifactor. The sequence goes on from JAZRAX010000037.1 coordinate 108,134, forward strand.
CAGATTTTCCTTGGAAACACTGCATAAATCATTCCCCCTTACAGATTTTGTTCAAAAAAAACTTTCATACCTTCGTAGGCAACATCCTCATCCGCGCCTTCTACGGTCACCTCAATCATCTGCCCGTTCTTTACCCCAAGACTCATAATTGCCATTAACTTGGTGGCTTCCGCACTTTTTCCATTAATATTTACAACGATTTTACTACTATACTTTTTCGCTTCCTTTACCAAAAGACCTGCCGGTCTTGCGTGAATTCCAATCTCATCTTTTATTTCATAACAAAATGTTTTCATACTTGTTTCTCCTTTTACCATTCATTACTCATAAATATCTATTGCAAAAAGTGCCTCTCCTGCACAAATACTTCCTTCCTTTAACAACCGTATTCTTTGGTTATCCTCCATTTCCGTGCATAAAACCGGTGACATAATAGAAGGTGCATTTTCTTTCAGATAGTCCAAATCCAGCTTTAACATGGGAGTTCCTTTCTTTACCTTCTGTCCGGTTTCTACCAAGGCTTCAAAACCTTTTCCGTCCAGCTTAACCGTGTCTATTCCCATATGAATCAACAGACTGATTTCTGTATCCGTCATAAAACCAATGGCATGCCTTGTTTCAAAAACAAAGGCTACTTCTCCGTCCTCCGGTGCATACACATAAGAATCCTCAGGTATTACTGCTGCCCCATCGCCCATCATTCTTTCTGCAAAAGCTTCATCCGGCACAGTAGAAAGATTGGCAGCCATACCATTTACAGGGCTGGAAATAATAAGGGATTTGATAATTTTCTTCTCTTTTTCATCATACTTTACTTCCGGCTTTTCCACAACCTCTGTTTCTTCTGTTTCCTCCAGAATGTCCGGTGCCGTTGCCAAATAATCTTCCAAATTGGATTTGATTACTGTCACATTCGGTCCGTAAATAACCTGTACACCATTTCCTTTATGAACTACACCGGATGCACCGGTTGCTTTTAATATCGTATCCTGTACCAACGAAGCGTCTTTTACCGTACAACGAAGTCTTGTGGCACAGCAATCCACATCACTGATGTTATTCTTGCCGCCCAATCCCTTTGTAATGGCTTGGCTAACGGAATCTGTTCCCTTCGTTACAGTTTCCTTCTGACCTTCCTTGCGTGCATTTACATCTGCTTTGGTATAAAGCTTGGTCTCTGTATTATCCTCTTCACGCCCCGGCGTCTTAAAATCAAACTTTTTAATTAAAAACTTAAAAATAAAATAATATAAACAGAAGTAAACAATACCTACCGGAAGAATCAATAACCAGCTGGTCTTTTCATTTCCCTGCAATACGCCGAATAGTAAGAAATCCACCAAACCACCGGAAAAAGTTAATCCTACGGCAATGTTAAGCATATGTGCTATCATATATGCACTTCCTGCCAGAATTACCTGTACTACAAAAAGCATGGGTGCTACAAATAGGAAAGAAAATTCAATCGGTTCCGTAATACCTGTTGCCATACATGCAAGAGATGCTGATAAAAGCAGACCGCCTGCTGCTTTCTTCTTTTCAGGTTTTGCACAATGATACATAGCAAGTGCTGCACCCGGAAGACCAAAAATCATAAAGATAAATTCTCCCGAGAAAAATCTGGTAGCATCTGCGCTAAAGTGAGCTACATTTGCAGAATCCGCCAATTGGGCAAAGAAAATATTTTGTCCACCCTGTACCATTTGGCCTGCCACTTCCATGGTTCCGCCAACTGCTGTCTGCCAGAAAGGCATATAAAATACATGATGCAGGCCAAAAGGTATCAATGCTCTTTTAATCAAACCAAAAATCAACGTTCCAATATAACCGGAGCCTGTTACCAAACTGCCTAACGCGTAGATACCGTTCTGCACAATCGGCCATACAAAATACATTAAGATTCCTACAAACATGTACGCAACCGTAGAAATAATTGGTACAAATCTGGTACCACCAAAAAAGGACAATGCATTGGGTAACTGTATCTTGTAGAATCTGTTGTGTAATGCTGCCACACCTAATCCCACAATAACACCACCAAAAACACCCATCTGTAAGGTTTGGATACCACAGACAGCTGCAACAGTACCTTCCAGCACCGTTTCTGCGATTTCACCATTGTCCAGAATCTGACCACTAATGGTTAACATAGCACTAATGGCTGTATGCATAACAAAATAAGCAATAACTGCAGACAATGCTGCTACCTCTTTTTCCTTTTTGGCCATACCAATAGCCACACCCACTGCAAAAATCAACGGCAGGTTGTCAAAAACAGCTCCTCCTACTCTACTCATAATAACCAATAACGCATGAAGAATTGTTCCTTCACCCAAAATAGCCGTAAGTCCATACGTCTCTATGGTCGTCGCATTTGTAAATGAACTGCCGATTCCCAGCAACAGACCGGCAACCGGAAGAATGGCTATGGGAAGCATAAAACTGCGACCGACTCGCTGTAAAACACCGAAAATTTTGTCTTTCATCTGATCATTAACTCCTTTTCTTTTTATTTTGACAAAAAGTCCTCATATTAATGTATCCCAACGGCCATTTTTATATAAAAAAAGAGACACTAATACACATAAACAAATTCTGTCATGTATAGTTAATGCCTCGCTTGAGTTACACACTATATATGTTCATATTGATCTTTTATTAAAATTTTCTCAAAAAACAATCCATATCAACAATTATTTCAAATCTGCACTGACAAACTTCAAAAAATTCATTAGTTCCTGAGATACATCTGTCTCATTTTCCCCTTTTGTGCTTAAGAAAATGCTGACACTTCCATCACACAGTTTTAACTCCCTATCTTCTAAGCAGCAATTCGCAAATGTGTAGCAATAGCGTTTTTTTCCAAATGGATCAACGTCACAGACAAAAATTACATATGTATCTGGTAAATCTTGATACTCTTTTCCCCATGTTTCCTCCGTTCACAGAGGAATTCTATATTTTGAGTATATCACGTTCGCATGCAGATTGCAATATTTATATTTCTAAAAATAATATAAACAAAAACCGCCGGAGCTATACCGACGGTTTCATAAAGCATATATTTTACAATCATCACAAGTCTTCTCCCACCATCTTCAAAAACTTGTCATACTTTTCTTCGCCGTGCCAAGCTTTTAGACGTTCCAAAAGCTTTTGTCTTTTTTCGGCGGCAAATTCCGGTGTATAGTCTTTCATGTATCCTAACTGTCTGTCATTGAACTTCTTTCTCTGCTTTTCATCCTCCAAAACTATCTGATAATATGCAAGATGCTCTTCCATACCGGCTTTCAACTCGTTCCAATGTTTTACAGCCGACTCATAGTCTTCCATTCTCAAGTCTGCATGCAGAATAAACTTGTACATATCTCTGAAAAAACCTCGACAGTACGGAAGAAGCTCTCTCTTCTTACTTAACACCGCCATTACCTCTATACCCCATTCACCAAATGCTACTGCTTCCTTAGGGTCATCCGACCATGACATATCTTCCATAGCATAGAGAATTTCTTTATTAATTACTCTGGTATAATTCTGTAGGTTGCCACTCATTACCCGCTTCATTTCCTCTACACCATGCTCAAAGCTGGCAATTTGCGCCAAAATACTTTCCTGACAACGGTTGTTTGCCACACTTGGTAAGGTAGAAATATGTTCTTTTGCACTAGTGTAATCCTTCTCATGAATATAAATCCACGCCAATGCAAAATGTGTACGCTCCAACCACTCCTGCTGTTTACAGAAACGAATTACCTGTGTACCGGCTTTAATGGCTTTGCTTTTGATTTCCGGCCAATATTCCTTGCCAAAATTCTCAAAATCCACATATCTGCTAAAGTTTGCAGTTCTTTCCGCCAGACAGGTAGCAAACACGTAGTTGACTGGGTCACTTTCCACCTTTTCCAGCATATACTGACACTCCTTCAACGCTACTTCTCTGGGGGATGCACCTTCCGCCTCGATTTTCATATATGCCTGCTTAATTTCCTCATAAAGTATCTCATCCGTATTCACATGCTCCACACCGAACAACGCATCCGTAGACACGCAGAGCACTCTTGCGATAGGCACTATCATGGACACATCCGGCATTCCTGCCCCAGACTCCCAACGACTGACTGCCTGTGAAGTCACTCCAATCTGTGATGCCAGCTCCTCTTGTGTCAAACCCATCTTTTTTCTGGCTGTTTTAATATTTTCTCCTAATGAAATCATATTTATCCTCGTCCTTCCTGTTATTCGGTACCGTGATTTCATTATAGCACCCAACTGAAACCGATACAAACAATGGAATGTTTCAAAAAATCCAAGCCGAAGTTGATAACAACAAGTTTACGATAGATATTCATATTCAAAAGAAGCTTTGTCCGTGTCAAAAGCAAAAAGTGGCCGCCCTGCTTTACGAAATCGATAAAATGCCTGACAAGCTGCACTTTCATGAATGGTTCTCACCATATCTCCCTGTACCGGGGCATTTAATGGACGGTGTGAAGCCTTGACCAGCTGTGCCTCCAATTCCATTTTTCCCTGTCGAATCCAAACCTTTTTGTTTTTGATTTCAATTACTTTAGCTCCCAAATATGTGGCCAATCTATATTCTTTTCCCTTCCATAGCACCACACAGATAATACCGGTAAAATGTATCCCCATCACAGGAATATCTGCTACCGACAACATTAAAGACCCCTCCGGAAAACAGCACTGTGTCCAAATATACTCTTTCGGAAAGGACCTCCCTCTGTCGCCTTCCCAGTAGCCCCAGGCATCTTGAAAAGAATATTTCCGACCGTTAATTTGCATATTGCCCCGAACCAAATGTTTCATGCTCCATACCCCATGACGACACTCCATAAAGGGCAGTAGGGCAAATGGTCCCATAATATCATATTTTAAAGGGGAAAGTGGTCCAAAAACCAATTTCCCCTTTATCCTCAACTCCGGCGTCTTTATGGCCAAGCGAATCCCTTTTTCTCCAAATCTGTTTTGCCCAATAAAAATTGTCTTTCCCTTTCGCCTATACTCTTTGGCATCCAACGTGATTGTCCATGCACCGTCATCCGTAATCATCTGAATAGAACAGATACGATTTCCTCCTGCTTTGTGGACAGCGGGTATTACCGCCAGCGTCTGTGTATCAGACTGACATTTTAAATACCAACCATAAAAGTAACCTGACATTGCTCTTTACCTCCATAGAAAATAATGCTTATTTTTCCACAGAAGGATTTAATATATTCACTTTTCTTTGTATAAATTTCCTCCCCATTCCGTACTAAAAACTTCTCCTCTTACTCCTTTAAATCAAACTCCAAATCACATATAGTGCAAGCATATGAAGGGGATAAAAAGCATATCCAAAATATTGTACTACCTTACCGGAATGTCCCTTTTTACCATTGTAAAGCCAGATAAACACCAGGGCAAACAGTGCAAAACCCTGTGTCATAAACTCAAACTGTAAAGAACCAATAGTAACCGGAATATACATTCCCTTGTGCCATACAATATTTAAAAAGAACATACCCGCAAATTGCAAAATCTTACTGAACTTGGCATTCCTCGTTACATGGAACAGCACCACCGTAGCTACTCCCATGATGTTATAATCTACAAACAGAATAATTGAAAGAATAGCCAGCCCCATTAAGATAAATATATTTTTTATCAAATTGCCCGCGGCCGGATTCTTCTTCATACGTTCTACCGCTTCAATGGCATATAAACCAAGCAAAAGTGTAAACATTACATTCTGGTGAAAAATAAAAAATGCACTTCCCGACACCATCAGATTAAATGGTATTTCTGACAATAATCCAAATAAAAAAAGTCTTTTTTTATAGTTCTTAACACTGCGTGTATGTGCGTAGCCCTCTGCAATTAAAAATGCAAATATGGGCATTGCCATTCTGCCTACATAGGTCATCCAATTATTACCGGAAACAAGTGTCGCCCACATATGATCCAATAACATAAAAAACATGGCCATAAATCGTAATACTGTGGAAGATAATCCAATTCTTTTTTCCTGTGTCATTTTTCCTCTCCTTAAAGTATTCCTTCTAACTCTGTATCCTCTTCATCTGATAAAATTCACCCTTTAGATCCATCAGCTCCTCGTATGTACCATACTCTACACATCTGCCATCTTTAATCACTGCAATTTTGTCCGCATCGCGAATGGTCGACAAACGATGTGCCACGATAAATGTAGTTCTGCCATTTGTTAAATTGTCGATGGCTTCTTTAATCAGCCGTTCAGAAATACTGTCAAGCGCCGAGGTAGCCTCATCCAAAACAATAACCTTTGGATTGCGAATCAAGGCTCGGGCAATGGACACTCTCTGGCGTTGACCACCGGAAAGCTTACCGCCATGCTCACCTACCATGGTATCCAATCCGTTAGGTAGCGAATCTACCAGCTCCTTCAGGTTCGCCGCCTTAATTACCTCCTGTAGCTGTTCCTCACTAATATCCTCACAACCATAAGTAATATTGTCCCGAATGGTTCCGGAGAAAAGTATAGAGCTTTGAGGAACCACTGCCAAATGCTTCCGATAGGTCCTCAGGTCAATCTCCCGTAAGTCCTGTCCGTCCAACAGCACCCGGCCCTCTTGTGTCAGATAAAAACCAATGACCATATTAAGAATGGTAGTCTTACCGGCGCCTGACTCCCCTACCAGCGCAATGGTTTCTCCCTGCGTTACCTCCAGATTCAAGCCTTTTAGAATTTCTCTATCGTCTTCTTTGTATTTAAAATGCACATTCTCAAAAGAAAACTTACCACACACCTCTGTTACTGCACGTTTTCCTTCGTTGTGCTCCACCTCCTCAGAAAGCAACACCTCTCCGATGGAGTTCACCGATTCAATACCTTTGGCTATGGTAGGCACCAATGCAATAATTGCTGACACCTGATTTACAATAGTGGCAAAATAACTCTGATAAAGAGTAATGTCTCCTGCCAAAATATCTCCCTGAAATGCTAAATATCCGGTAAACGCTAAACAGACAATCTGAAAAATCTGAAAAGCAGCCCAACCTACAGAACCAAACAGAGCCTGAATCAAATCCAGTTTATAGCCCTTCTCAGCTACCGCAAAAAGCTGACCACTCATTTTCTGGACCTCTTCTTCCTCTAAAGCATGTGCCCTGGTTACGGGAATCAACTCTACCATCTCCATCACTCTTGCAGAGGTCTCTTCCATCTCCTTACGAAATTCTGCATTTCGTTTCTTCATAATATTACGGAAAGATACCATGGTAATGGCTGCTACCGGTGCAGTAAATAAAAAGAACAAAAACACAATAAAGCTTTTGCTAACCGTCACCACCAGCGCCACACCTATGTTTAGAGAAATATTTAAAATACTTAAAAACATTTGTGTGGACAGGCCTTCCACCGCTTCCACATCACGCATAATCTTGGACTGCAAGCGTCCGGACTGTGCTCCCACATGATAGGAAATAGATAGCTCCTGCAATTTGCGAATCAATGCTTTACGCAGTCCTGTTTCCGCATATCTGGTAGCCTGACTCCGATAATCTGTATATAAATAATTCATAGGAACATTAATTAGAATCAGCACCACCATCAAACTCACATAGAAAATCAGGTTCCGTATAGTGTTTGGGTTCTTCGTGGTAATATCATTAATAATACTCGCAGTCACAATAGGCAACACCCACACACAGGCATGCTTAATAAAGAAAAATATCACCGCCAAAACAAACTTGTGATAATTTCCACGATACATACTGATAAGTGTTCGTAACGGATGTCCTTTATGCTTTTCATAACATTGTGTAAACCACTGTTCCGGTTCTATGCCTTTGGGTGGTTGCATCTTCTTTTGAAAGTCAGACATAACTTCTATAACTCCTCTTTTGTAACTCTACTTTCGTTAATTATAATTCTCTTTCTTCTATCTTTCTATCATATATACAACACATTATATCATAAAGTGGCTTTTATATATGCCTTATTTCCATAAACTTTTATTTCTACAGATTCACCACAATTTCCTTTACACTATCCTTCTTTTTTAATATACTAACCTTAGAAATATATTAGTGAAAGAGGGGTGTACATGAACAAGAAATTTATCATTTTTATTATCCTATCGTATTTTGCCGTTACCTTCCTTGCTTTTTTAAGTGAAAATACATACATCTTGGAAGACCTGCAGCTAAATCCCTTTGACTATGCCCGCATTACTGATGTGGAATATAAGGCAGTTGTTGTGGATGATGACCCTTCCAGCGAAGGTAAGGTTGTCATTACCGAACGATTGACTTTCGATATTCATGCGGCTTCGCGAAGTAACCTATTCTGGGAATTGTGGAGAGATTTGCCGGAAGATACTGTGGATGGACTACCTGTTTACTATCAGGTTAATTCCGTAAAACAGATTATGGAAGACGGTACGGAAATTATTTATGAAGAAAGTCCCGTTTTGTATTGGGATGATGAGGACTATGTCAGCTGGAATGACGAGCTTGGACCGGGCAAATGGTATCACAGTCCGGGACCTTATGATGAAGATTACAGGCGGTATGAATGTGTTTTCTTCTATGTAGATGGTCTATATCGGGAAGAAGTGGTTTTTGAAATAGAGTATGAAATGTATAACGCTTCCTTAAAATACAATGACTGCTCTGACTTATATTTGGCCTTATATTCCGGAAGTACCATCAAGCATTTGGAATCCTTTGAGGCAGAAATACTGTTCCCCAATGATAAAATGCCTGCAGAAGGTAACTATGAGGTTTACTCCTACGGTACAAATTCCAACGAATTTCGTATTAAGGAATCTGCAGACCGAAATCCGGGATACTATACCTTCTATTTTAATTTAGATGAAGAGGACTTAAAGTTTAGACCTTACAATCAATATATTGAATTTGACTTGGTATCCTATAATGAGGATAAACACATATTTAGCCAGTATGCTTCCATAAACCGCTATTCCGATGAGGATGTTCTGGATGAAATATTCGACGAGCAACAAGCGTATGCAGATGCTCCGGAAAAGTTTAGAAACGCGAAAATTATAGCTTTCCTGATTTTGATGGTAGCTTCGGGACTTGTGATTGCCTATGCGTTTACCTTACATAAACGCATGAATTCCAAGCATTTCTTCTGCACCCCGGAAATGGAAATGCAATATTACCGGGAGATTCCCAGCGATTTGGATCCTAAATTTGCAACCACTCTGGTATTTTGTAAGCATAAAGAGCCTACGGACGATACCGGTATTTACTCAGCAATCTTGCTTAGTTTGGCCCGCAAAAAATATATTGAGCTTCGGGAAGAATATAATAATGATGTACGCATTACTATTAAGAAAAAGTCTACTCCCGTATCACAGCATGTTGCAAGTGCAAATGTAGGCATGACCGCACCTATTAACACAAGTGCAACCATGAATGCAAGCACCCCTATAGTAACAGAGACACCCGCACCTATAGAAGAGTATGAACCACTTACTCCTTGTGAAGAATATTACTTTAATCTATTGGTACGACATTCCATTATGGGTGAAATCTCTATGAGTACCTTACAATACAGAGTCTCTTCTGATTATGAGAGTACCTCTGCTTTTGTGAAAAACATGAAGAATTCTACCGTAAATATTGGTGTAAAAGACTTCTATTTCCAAAAAGCAGATTATGCACAACCCAAAAAGCAGATACAAGCCATGGCCAAATTCCTGCAGGTGGTTGGCATCCTCTTTATTGTTCTGGTGAATATTATCTCTTACCAGACACGTATGGATCTTGCCTTTGGTGCATACTTTATTTTCGGTATCTGTTGTATTATCTCTTCTGTTTACATGAAGAAACAATCCGGCAAATATATTTTGCTTACACAATTCGGTGAAAACGAATACGCAAAATGGAGAGGTTTGTACAACTTCTTAAACAGCGAAACCTTAATGAGTGAACGAACTTACGTAGAATTACCTCTTTGGGAAAGATATTTGGTCTATGCAACTGCATTCGGACTCTCCGAGAAGGTAATTAACGCTATTAGTATCCGATGTCCGGAAGTGGATTTGCAGTCCAGCCCTGTGCTGGGCAACAACTGCTATCGCTCCAGCAACTTCCGTCATTCCAGTCGTTCTTTCCGTTCATCTGTACGTTCCGGTTCCTCCGGATCCTATGGCGGCGGTGGCGGCGGCTTCGGATATGGTGGTGGAGGCCGCGGCGGCGGCGGTGGTGGCGGCGGCCACTAGATAGAGCCAAAAGAGCCTCGAAGGGAGTACCCCTTCAAGGCTCTTTTTTCATACTTAAAACTGTACCTTAGGTGCTTCCTTAGCATCCTCATCAGAAGCAAACAACGCTTCTTCTCTGAAGCCCAGCATGCCGGCAACTAAATTGCCCGGAAACATCTGCAACTTATTATTATAAATGGTCACTGCATCATTATAGAACTGTCTGGCATATGCTACCTTATCTTCCGTTTCGGAAAGCTCATCCTGTAATCTCATGAAATTGGCATTGGCCTTTAACTCAGGATAATTTTCTGCTGCCATAAACAAGGTTCTTAAGCTTGATGTCAGCTGCTGATTCATGGCAAGTCTTTCTTCACCGGAACCTGCATTCAAATAACCGCTTCTGCTGGCAGTAACATTTTCCAAAAGCTCCTTTTCGTGGGTAGCAAATCCCTTTACTGTTTCTACTAAATTGGGTATTAAATCAAATCTTCTCTGTAGCTGTGTATCAATCTGCGCCATGGAATTATTCACTGAATTTCTTAAACGCACCAAATCATTGTATGTAGCAATACCAAATACAACAACTCCTACAAAAATACCTATAACAACAAGCAAAACAATAATAATTACAATCGCCATAACTCTTCCTCCTCTACTTTATTGAAATTATATCATTATATCTTTCATTTGCAAATCCTTAAATTGAACCCCTATACTTTCTGTCAGCTCTTTCTTGGAAAATGTTTTATAAATTGTAGGAGAAATATATTTCTCCGCCAACTTCAAGATATATTTATAATCCACGATATCGTCCGGAAAATAGATTCCGCCTTTGTCTTTATTTTTTAACATCCAGCAAACTGCTGCCAGCGCAGACATTGCCACGGGAGTAATAGTAGGTGTCTGCCAGTAGGAATCCTTTTTATTTTTATATAGAAAAGAGGCTTCTACCCTGTTGCCTACCCATACCGGTTCAAACTTTTCGCCCATAAGCAACACTCCCACATACTCTGTTCCGGCCGATATCTTTTCCTGATATACAATTTCTACATTCTCCGGATAAACATATCCACGAATAATGGTTTTGCCGTTTACATTTTCACAATCTAAGGGTTTCTGTGGGTCTGGATTAGGATATTCGTTTACCTTGGCATGCTGAAAATAATTGGTTGCATACTCACAAGGGGAATACAAAAACATTACAGTAGGTCTATACACTACTTCGTCTTTTTCCTTTACTTCCAAACATTTTGCAATGGTAATGGTTTCTTCATGTGGTACCAAAAAACCCTCAAAGGTACCTCCCGGATAGTAGGTCCGACACTTCTTCCCTGCTGCTATTTTTTGAAATTCCAAATACCCCTTTTCCCGATTTACAAAATTGCACTCCTCTTCAAAATCAATTTTTTCATGGGTGCCAATATTTGCCGTTGCCTCGCTGAGCATCTCAAACCAAAAGGAATCTGTGCACCAGGTACTAAACAACATATTGTCGCTGTAGGTATCTTTCACTTCCTGCAAATCGATATCATTTACGTGAATCATTTTCACACCTAAATTTTGAGCAACTTCGTTAAACTTTCCTGTCTTTAGAAGTCCCTGCAGTTGCTTATCCTTTTTAAACTGGGTATGCACTACATATTCCAATGCTGCTTTCACAAAGTGGGAAACCAAACCCGGATTGTTTCCATGCTGCAGAACAATAGGGTATTTATTAGTGTTTCCGCTCATCTGATGCTTTTTTTGCAACCCACGCTTTAACTCGTTCTCCTCAAAAATACAGTACCAATGGTCCGGCCAGTCCGCCTCGCCGGTATTGATATACATAATATTTCTCTGGGCACACCAGTCACAAATATCTCTGGTTCCCACCGTATCTGCAAAATCAATGAGCAAATCTCCGCTGTTTAAATAAGGTTCAAAAACCTGCGAGAAATTCTCCCTTGTCACCTCACTGACAATAAAGTTTGCAACAATACCTCCCAGATTCACATACGCATCAAACTCATACTGTTCCCTGGTAATCACAAAATACTTGTTTTCATTAAATTTAATTTCTTTGGATATTTTTTCATAAAAGCTTTTTCCAACAGCTCCAAATCCGAACTGAACAATTCGGCCTTCAAACTTTATCAAAATCTTCTACCTCTTATTCTTTTTTAGGAAATACATGCTTACGAAGAACCACTTTTTTCGGCGCTTCATATCCATTGGTTAGGAATATTTCTATTCCCTTCTTCTGAAAAGGATATAATATCTTTGCTAAATCCCTTGCCACAGTCTGCCCCACAATTACTATTTTGTAGATATTATTTGCCAAAAAATATTCTGCTGTGGGCAAATCCTGATGGTATACATCCCAACTATTATCAAAAATTCCAAAATCCATTCGGTACCGCTGCAAGCGATTACGATCCGTTAAAAATGCAGGACGGGCCTCTTGTGAAAGTTCTATTTTAGTAAGCTCTTCTGCATATTGCATTAACGCCAGAGATGCCGACTCGTTGTCCGTAGTTGCTCTGGAATTTTTTTGCTCTGCGGTTCCGTTAAAGATTGGAATGGGACGATACCCCTTTTTTGCCAGCGCAATGCCTTCCCGCACACTCTCTCCTCCGGGCAAATCCACAATAATGGCGGCGTCCTTCCACGCATCATCCGCATATTCCGCTCGATGGCCACTATTATCTATTGTTCCAAATGAACCATATCCTTTGGCGAAATGCTCCATCTCCACAAACGCCACCGGACGTACCCAGTCCACCCACTTTTTGCCGGTAGGTGCCCAGATTTTATATATTTCCTTATCTGCACGATATAGATTGTTGACCGGAAGTCTCACGTCATAAGATGTATTTGTACAAATCAACACCGGAATATCTGCCGCATTAGAATCAATACGTGGTACCTCGCTGATACGTGCATAATATCCTGCATGCTTACCATCCACACAATAAGAACCCAGACACACATGGAATTCTTCTCCATTTGGACTCTTTACCGGCTGACTGATAAATCTCTTCTGTGCCAGAAAATGCTTGGGATGGCGCTTTACTTCCTTCAAAATATCCTTGTATTCCGTACCCTCACAAGCCTCTTCTATAGAAATCTTTTCTCCTACTCTACCGCAGGCAGGCTTATAAATATAGCCTTCCTTGCCCTTGGCATCCTTCACCTCCAAAGTATCCGGAAGAAGCTTCCGCCACATGGACATGTTAATCCCGTTTTGCTCCAACACATCCCAAACCAAGGGGAAACGCTTAGTCTGCGCATACATTGCCACCGGATGGTTGCAGGACACTGTGGTAGTATTAAAATATCCCTGCCATCGCTTCGTCTTAATCTCCGTCAGCCACTCCAGCGGAGTAAACCGAAAAATTGCATCCACCGGACCTTCGTTATTGTCCAAAATGCTTACTGCCTGATGGTCCATAAAATACAGATGGTCTGCCGCACCATAAAGCACTTTAAATCCGGCTTCCTCAAGCCTATCTCCCAGAAATTGCATCACCTGTCTGTCATCACTGTAACAGGTACAGTGCACCATCATAATGCGACCACCTGCTTTTACCTTCTTTGCTATGGCCTCCACCATTACCTTGGCAAAGTCGCAAAACCCCAACTTTTCGTCCTGTATTTTCCTGCCTTCCAAAGCAACATCCTCCGGCTCACACAACAGCTGTATGGCCGCTTTCGGCATAAAAGTGCTTTCCGCAAAACCTCCCGGCACATCACTGTTTACCTCACTGACCGCCCAGGTACCTTCTATGGTAGGATGAAAATCATAGCGCATAAGCCGGACATGCTTGTCCGGCTCATAGTTTTGCATATTTTTAATTTCCCTGCTTACACTCTTTGGTAATGCTAACGGTTTTGCCAGCTCCGGATGGTTATTTAAAAACTCCTCCGCAGCTCTGGTCTCTGCGTCTAACTGCTCTGTCAGTCGTGCTAACTCCTCATGTTCTTCTTCCGTAAGCACCAATGCATATTTGGCAATGGTATTATGGTCCAGAAACTGAGGGTCCCACTTGTAGCAGTCAAACATAAGCGTCAATCTATATTCTTCGTATTTTTCTTCCGGAATCGGTACCAGCCTCATCAATTATGCCTCTCTCTTTATACTTTCCATGACAAACAATACGCCTTCCTTGCCACGTAGCAGTTCCAACACTTCCTTTATGTCCTCGTTGCCGGCTAAGGGCAGAATAATCTCCAGACCTACGTTGCCACTAATCGCAGTACGAGGTGCCACTACTTTAATATTCATAGCTTTACGCTCCTGCGTCAGCCAATCTATGTACTCGTTCAATAAAGATGTTCCCTGCACTTCCATGTAAAGGGTGCGCTTCCTGTTTTTCTTACGTCCGCGGGCCTCAAACTTAAACAAAATAGCCGCCGTCACCGCTACCACCAGAGTCCCCATAAATGCCACTGTATAGAAGCCGTAACCACAGGCAATACCAATCGCCGCCGTAGCCCACAAGCCTGCTGCCGTAGTCAGTCCCGTAATATGGTCATGCTCTTTTACCAAAATCGTGCCCACACCTAAGAAACCAATACCGGAAATTACTTGGGCAGAAATACGAAGGGGATCTGCCATACTACCGGTTTCGTTCCAGACAAATAACCCAATCAATGCTGTCATGCAAGAACCCACACACACCAAAATATGAGTACGGAATCCTGCGGGCCGTTTACTTTTCTCACGCTCAATACCAATCAAGCCTCCCAAAAACATAGCCAAGAAAATACGAGCAATCACCGATATTGTATTAAAATCTTTTAGTAGTTCCAACCATTTCATGAGGAGTACCTCCTTTCGCAAGTATATATCATAGTCTTTTACTTTAACCCTACTTAATTACACATAAAATATTCATTTTTGTTCCCGCTTTGGAGAAGTTTACACCCTCTTCATATACCAACTGTGCCAAAACATCCTCCAACTCCTCCTTATCGGAACCTTCCGGAATACGGATCAGTGCTGTGTCGGATTCCTCTAACAACTCTGCAAGCAACTCTGCGGCATCGTCCAAATCCGTTACGGCACTGCCATTCATATAATAATATTCTTTGCTGGCATCCGTAGCCGCATAATTATAATATTGAATAATAGCAGAATTATCCGGAACTAAAATTCCTTCCATCTGCTCGTCCGTTACATTAAACAAACCATTGATAAAGGTATCAATATCGTTGTTTGTTACGTCCAAAACACACCAGCTGTCATCCACCTTGACACGGTTCCACTCATGTCCACCACCGTACAAGGTACCAATTTCACACATTGCCTCCAAACCAGCAAAACGCGCAGTTAATACAAAGGCTTCCGAATAACTTTCACACACACCGTAATTGTTACAAATGATTCCATAAGGTGAATGGGAATCAATGAACTGTTCAGACAAGGTAGAATAATCCTCTATATCTGTTGCCGTTGAATCAAAATCATAGGAAGCATTGATTCTAAAATATTCATTAATAGCTAAGACCTTCTCATAATCTGACATTCCGCTGGTTATTAACTGGTTTGCTAAATTATATGCGGCATCTATCTCTTCCTTTGCCTTTTCCAATCTTACCTGTGGCTCCTCTAAATACTCCACAACTAATGCCTGATAATCACTGGAATAACCTATATTACACAAAAATCCTGAGGTAGGGTTTTGCCTGTATGCTTCCACCAACAAAGAAACGGTGTAGTCCAAATTAGCCGCATCCGGAAATACTTCTATAGGAATCGGAATTACTGTGCTTTGCGTAATCAGACACATGGCCATCCATGCTTCCAAATCATTGGATGCGTACAATACCTTATTTACTTTATCTTCCCCTAATGTATCAATACCTTCCTGTACCTGTGCCGCCACCTCATACATTAACTGTACCGGTACACTCCTATCTTCCGTAGATGCTGACGGGGCCTCCGTAGGTGCCGGAGTAGGAGCTTCTGTCGGGGCTTCTGTTGGAACTTCTGTTGGGGCTTCTGTGGGAGCCTCAGTCGGTGCTTCTGTCGGGGTCTCGGTTGGGGCTTCGGTTGGAGCCTCTGTTGGGGCTTCCGTTGGTGCTTCTGTCGGGGCTTCCGTTGGAGCTTCTGTTGGGACTTCGGTAGGTGCCTCTACCACTTCCTCAATTACTTCCTTCATTTCCTCGGAAGGTCCGTTTGATACATTGATTTCCGGTTCCTTCACTCCACTGATTCTGCTGAGCAATTCATCCTCACGCTCTGTTACATACGCCGCTTCACTCATGACATCTTCATGAGTCATTCCGTAAAGAATCACCCAAAAGCTATCAAATAAGGTATTGGCTACACGCGCCTTTATCGCCATCTTTAACTCATTATCCGGAAAAACATAAGTCTGTGCTCCGTGGTAATCAATGACCATCTGCTGTTTAGAACCATCCACCATTTCAATTTCTACATAAGCCGGAATGTCCTCTACAGAAGTAATATCAACCTCCACCGTGGTATCACAAATCTGATAAGGCAACTTCGACGCAATGTCACGAACATCCACAATATTACTAATACCGGACTGATTGCCTTGTGCATCCACTGCCACTACCAGAAAATAACCATCCTCCGTATCCTCACTGTACTTCACGCCTCTGTTCATATAGGCAATTCCATCACTCTGAACCGCCTCACTATCATAACCGGCATTCAACATATCCTGATTCAATAAATCAATATATTCTTCCAATCTCTTTTGAGTAGCAAACTCCTCTACCGATACAGAGGTGTTGCCGGTGGTACATTCCAAAGAATACCCGGCTGTCATAAAATAACAATACACACGATACTCTACTGCCCCCGGAACCTCCTTCCAGGAAAGAGTGTAACAATTATTTGCATCCACTCCTTGGGTAATCATCGGTGCCGCCAAGTCATGCTCTACCGTAAAAGGAGTAACAATCGGACGTTCCAGCTCCTCGCCGGTGGTTAAATCAATATACTGTACTAAATACAGCTGATTTAAAGAGCCCCATGTACCATCATCTATATTACTTGAACCGTTTTCATTTAAATATAATGCTCCGTAAGGCGCTACGGTAATCTTTCCGTTTTCATAGGTATTCCAATTATAGGTCATGCCACCTACATTTTCAAAATTAACATTGTCATATACCTGAAATGCCTTGTAAGCCACATATCCCGCTTCTTCGCTACATTCAAATTCAAATACATAATCCTTCGGCAAATTAAGCAAAGGCTGATTATAATCCTCCGGTAGTTCTGCCGCTGCAAAATTAGTCTTAATCTGCTGAATTAAATTATCGCCGTTGGCAACTACATTGCCGGACATGTTCCCTGTATTTCCGGAATTGCTATCCTGAGAGTCTTGTCCTTCGCTTCCTGCATCTCCCTTTTGAATATCGGCATCTCCGGAATCTGCGCCGGGCTGTTCTCCTGCCACGTCAGATGTTTCTGCACCGGACTGCGTGGAAGCATTGCCACTATTACCGGAACCTGCACTATTTCCACAGCCTCCCAGGGGCACTATGGTCAATACTGCTGCCAGCATAATTGCCAAAACTCTCGTCATACTTTTCTTTTTCATACCCATTCTCCTCTTTATTTTATTTCATCCTTCACCTATAACACTAAGCATCTTTCCAAAAGGTTGCAACAAAATAAAAATTTTTCCTAAATTTTTACGGTGCCTCAAGCCGGTAGATATCACCTGTATCAAACAACCTCAAAAGCCCATCTTCCGTTATAAAAAATATAATCTTTCTGCCATCCGTCAAATCCATTCTATAAAAGTCAGCCTCTTTGTTCATCATCTCTGAAGCCGCTATTTCCACATACTCTGCCTCCTGCAACTGTTCCACTAAGGCGTCCACTTCTTTGGAAGACAACTTGCTGCTTTCCTCCTCCGGATCCTTGGAGGCAAGGTGCACTGCTTGCAGGTCTTCTCCCTCCATAAGAGAAATAAATATTTCCAATATTTCGGTGGCGTCCTCTGCTGCCCCATACCAACTCAGACCGGATACGTCAAATTCTGTAACATCCTGCTCCTGTCCCGGTTGTGCCAGAACATTCCCTTCAAAATCAATGGCAGTATCACTTTCTATGGTGTTCTGAATTTCCGGATTTTCTGCAATATTATTTCCTTCCGATCCTTCCTCGTTCCTACTAAACAATACACCGGTCAAAAATCCTACACCCACCAGGAGCAAAGCCGTTGCAGCTACTGCCAACACCTTTATATATGGTGCTCTTTTTGCCGTAGGTACCGTAGCATTATTCATTTCTTCTATTAGGCTTTTTTTGAATTCCTCATCCGCTTTTACCGGTGCGAATGACTTTTGATATTCCTTTTTAAAATTCATACTCTGCCCCTTTCAGCTTCTCCTTCAACAATTCCCTGGCTCTATGTAATCTGGACTTTACCGCTGTTTCACTCAAACGTAACACACTACCAATTTCTTTTATTGACAATTCTTCATAATAAAATAGATGTATCACCATGCGATACTTCTCCGGAAGTGCCATGACAGCATCATACACATCACTCTTTTCCTCCATGTCCTGGGACATGTCCGCAATCTCTGCCAAATCTGCCCAATGTCGGAACCACGCGGTCTTGACAAATGTATTTCCGGTATTGACCGCCACCTTTAACAACCATGCTTTGCGATGCTCTTCCTCCCGAAAAACATTACCGGCCCTTACATACTTTAAATACTTCATAAACACATCTTGAGTAATGTCCTGAGCATCATAGTCATTCTGTGTTCTGGAAAAGGCCACTCTATACACCATATCCGAATATTTACTTATTAATTCTTCTGCCGAAATATCTTGCATAGCGTTCGAACAGACCTCCTTACCCTTAACACTAAATAACCGGCCAAAAGGTTGCAAAAAATTATGGCCAATATCTTTGCACCATACGTTCCATATTGGCACGTCCTACCGGATTAGCCGTATGAAACTTCACCGGATACAAGGTACCGCGCTCCAGCAAATAATCTAACAGCTTAATACCGTCACCGCCAAACCGGGCATAATCCCCCAAATCATGGTCTAAATCAAGTACTTCTATGGTACCGCCCTGTGCCTCAATCTGCTCAATTAGTACCTGCGCTTCTCTTACAGATCGAGCCGTTTCATACCCTTCCGGTGCCGGACGCAAATCATCCAGCCAGATTTTTACTCCACGGCCTTCCTTGTATTCATCCTTCTCATTCATATACTTCGCCTCAAAACTTAATCACAGTTTAATCTATTCTACTATTTAACCCGCATACCAAAGCATCTCAAAGCTGCTTTCCGCATCCATACCATTTATGGTAGCCGGCCACTCAGGAGCAGTGTAAAATCTGCAACGTTGTCCATCCTCAGCCAACACATCCACGTAAGTTTCCCCATCCGTTGTCATCAATTGGAAATCCGTACCTTCCGGGAAAGTATAAGTTGCTCCTAACATATTTCCACTTTCATCCACCAATTCTGCAGAGATATCCACAGTGGAGGTAATGATAATCTCACGATTTATAGTATAAACACCACTCTTTGCTACCGGTAAACCGTCCTCTCCTACAAAACTTTTACCTTCCGCATCATAAGTACTTAACAAATCCAGTCGTATTGTCAGAGGAAATTCCGAAGAATTTACCATTCCTTCCACATTTCCGTTAAAAGAACCCATATATTCCACAGAAGTGGTTGTAATTTCATACACATCTACCGATTTCCAATCACTGTCCGCTACACTTTGTATATAAAGATAGTTCTTGCCGTTTGCCTTCACCAGATATGTATCTAATTTATAACAATATTTCTCCTGACGGAAGGTGTTACCATTTACCGTTACGTTATAAGCATCACTCATATACATATCATGTTCATAAATTCTGGGCACATCTATGTAATCTGTTACTCCATCCCTGTCCAAATCAATATCAGAACCCAACCAGGCATCATTTAATTTCAATACATAATCCAAAGGAATCTCACTAAAATACTTCTCCTCCAAAATATGAGGATATTCACTGTAAGAAACTGTTACCTGCTGCAAACCGTCTGCATAGCTGGCGATTTCATAATTACTAAAGTAGAACGTCACACCCTCATAATCCAAAGTCCAGGTAAACGCCGGTGTATAAGAAGAGTCCGTAGGTGATATATATTCCTTAAATGCATCTGACAAGGGATCCGTAAAAAATACAATATCCTGATACTTCTCTGTCAGCTCCTTAGCTAAAATCTCCGGCAAACTATTAATATCCTTTATTACATCTTCCAATACCATCTCTTCACCGGTCTGCACATCAAAATTCACACTATCAAAATAATTATATCCATGGGCACCACCGGCATAATCATAACATACCTCTATAAAAGACAAAACCTGCGAATCTCCGCGACGAAGAAACATGTCCCCTTTCCACACATAAGGACCCATGAACCACTCTGTACCATATTCTGCATATTCTGCTATTGCCGCCTGTTCCAAAGAATCCAAGTACTTTTGGGATTCGGTAGCATGCTGGTTGTTATATGTACCCACTGCTGTCCTCAATGCCGGATATTTATCCGTATGTAACTGAATGGTATTAAAATAACCATACATCATGGAGGTTTGATCATAGTAACTGTCATAGTGATAATCAAAGGCCACGTCCAAATAACCTCCGGACGTATTCACAGATACCTCCGGAGCTTCTGGTGCTTCCGGTGTAGTATCCTGATTTGAGACTTCCGGCGTAGCAGTAGGTTGCTCTTGGGGCGGAACTGCTTCCGGTTCCTCAACCTTAGAATCCTCTTGGATATCCTCCGACTCCTGCACCGACACATTCTGGGAACTCTCATCCACAGAACTACATCCGTTCAAACATAAAACCATACTTAACATTACTAACCATACTTTTTTCTTCATAAGTACTCCTCCTTCCGTTTTACATCGAGTCGAAATCCATATCTTAATTTCTTTTACTTCCGCACTTCTATTTCAACTTCATCCCATCCTGAAATGCATTGCCTACCTTTTCGCCCAATCCCACATACGCATGACTTACCGGGTCGTAAGCAATGGGCTTCAACTTCTTGGCATCAATCTGTCCATTCGTCAAAATACTCTCGTCCGCCGTTACATTCACAATCTCCCCCACCAGGATCTCATCCTCATAGCTTTTTACTTTGCATTCTAAAGCCATGGGCAACTCCTCAATTAACGGAGCATTCACAAATCCACTCTTGGTGGCATGGAAACCGGCCTTGGCAAACTTGTCCGGTACTTTACTTGCAGACTCCACGCCTACATAATCACAAGCCACTACGGTATCCTCGGTAGCAATACTTACCGTAAAGGCACCCGTATGTGCCAAATTTTCCGTTGTTTTATGATGAGACATACTAATGGTAATCTCATTCATATCTGTAATAATTCCCCAAGCCGCATTCATGGCATTGGGCACCCCATTCTCATCGTAAGTTCCTACAATCAGTACCGGCATAGGGTACATCCACGGTTTTGCTCCAAAATTTACTCTACTCATAATCGAATCCTCCCTTTATCCATTTATTATACTCCTAATATTACAACATTATTTGCTTTAATAATTTCTCTATTCGTTCACTAAGAAACTAAGCCATGCACCTTATATAAAGATGCATGACTTATCTTACTCAACTTACATCATGAACTGTACTATACAGAATGCTGCATAAATACAAAGCAGGATAATTCCCTGCACTCTGGAAAGCTTTTGACGAACCAATGCCGGTACGGTCAATATCAGCATTACTCCCAGCATAACCGGCAAATCCAATACTAGGGAAGCAGGCATACCTGCAATAGTTGACTCCGTAGGAACAGGAAATGGTGAAATCACAGTAGCAACACCACTTACTGACACCAAATTAAATAGGTTTGCACCAATAATATTACCCAAAGACAACGCGCCGTGTCCCTTCATCAGAGAGGTAATAGCCGTTACCAACTCCGGCAAAGAGGTTCCCAATGCCACAAAGGTCAGTGCAATAACCGTATCAGGTACTCCAAGCGTTTCTGCAATAGCAGTTCCGTTGTCTACCAGCAATCTTGCTCCCAAAGCAATCAAAACTGCACCTACCACCAAGCTGATTACATCCTTAGCAACAGAAGCTTTTCCATCCTCCTGCACCTTATGTTCCTCTGTTTCTTCCATAGGATTCTTTTTCATCTGCCAAATGGTAAAAGTAATATAAACTACAAAACCGAAAAGCAGAATGACACCAACGGTTCTGGTAAATTCTCCGCTAATATAAGCAACACCCATATAAAATGCTGCCGCTACAAAGAAAAAGATTACAGGAATTATCAGTGTTTTACGATCTACCTTGCTCGGCTTGATTGCAACCGTCAATGCGGCAATCAATGAAGTGTTACAGATGATAGATCCCACTGCATTTCCGTACGCCATACCACCGGACCCCGCCAATGCACCTTGTGCAGAAACCATAACCTCGGGAAGCGTGGTACCAATGGACACAACTGTAGCTCCAATTAGAAGTTCCGGCAAATGAAACCGTCTGGCGATACCCGTTGCACCATCTACAAACCAATCGCCGCCCTTAATGAGCATCACTAGTCCAACAATAAACAATAAAATGTTAATCAACATATTTTTCTCCTCCTAAATTTAACTACTTTGCTTATTACAGTATTATGAACTAAATTACATAATAGAGCAAGCACTTATTTGAGTGGATTAAGGCAACTATAGGTTGTCTTAATGTTTGGACAATAAGCAAACCGTCTCCACATGCACCGTGTGTCCAAACTGGTCCACAGGCCGCACTTTCTTCAACTCATATCCTCCCTCGCAAAGTATTTTTACATCCCTTGCCATGGTGGCACTGTCGCAGCTCACATATACGATTCGTTTCGGCTGCATTTTCAGCATGGTTTCCAAACAGGCTTCATCGCAACCTTTACGGGGCGGATCCACTACAATAACATCCGGGTGAAGCATATCCGAAATACCTGGTTGCCCTGTCATTTGACTTCCTGCGCACACATTCTGTGCTGCTTCTTTACTCAACCTCTCATAAAATTCCGGCAATACTTCTTCCGCCTTACCTACGAAAAACTCTGCATTTGTAATACCGTTACGCTTGGCATTTTCTTTGGCATCTTCAATAGCCTGGGGAACAATTTCCACACCATAGACCTGCTTTGCTTTATTAGCCAGAAACAGGGAAATGGTACCGATGCCACAGTACAAATCCCAAACGGTTTCCTGTCCGGTCAGTCCTGCATATTCCAGCGCCAAGCTGTAAAGCTTCTCCGTCTGCACCGGATTTACTTGATAGAAGCTGAGGGGTGATATTTTAAACACCAGCTCTTGGCCGGTCAGTGGATAACCTTCCTTCTGCATATCTCTTACGTGGATAACATCAGAAATGGTAGGTTCTCCCCAAAGCACATGAACTTCTTTACCCATGATGACATTGGTCTTTTCCGTGTTGATGCTGACAGATACGCTGGTCATACCTTCTACGCCGGACAAGCGACGCAACAAGTCGGCCTGTCCCGGTAAATATTCCCCTGCCTTGCAACGCTTCTTATCCCTACCGTTGATTACCAGACAAACCATAACCTGACCACTGGTAAAACCGGTACGAATCAGCACATGACGCACACATCCCTTGCCGGATTCTTCATCATACGCAGATACGTTGTTCTCCTTCATGTATTCTAAAATAACTTCCAATATTTCCTTGTTTCCGGGTACCCCTAAATAACACTCCGTATTGGCTATGATGCTATGGGTGCGGCCTGCATAAAAGCCTGTTACAATCTGCCCTTCTTTGTTAGTGCCCACCGGATATTGGGCCTTGTTTCGGTAGTGATAGGGCTCGTCCATTCCTACAATGGGTTCCATAATCTCTTCTAACAGTTCCGCTGCAAATCCACCGATACGAAGCAAGTTGTTATGCACCTTACTTTGCTTAAACTCCAGCTGCTTCTCGTAAAAAAGTGCCTGAATCTGACAGCCACCGCACTGTCTATGATAAGGACACTTTGGCTCTACACGATACGGCGAAGGGGTAATCACTCGCTCCAGACGGGCATAAGCATAGTTCTTCTTGGCCTTCATGATTTTGGCTTCTACCTCATCGCCTACTACCGCATCCTTTACAAAAAGAGTAAAGCCATCGATTTTACCGATGCCTTCACCCTCCGTTCCTATATCTTCAATGGTCAATCTTACTACGTCATTCTTCTTGTAATCCATACAATACCTTCCTAAGTTAATCTTCTATTAAAAGAACACTTATAGACTGTCCTACTCCACCTTGCTGGCCTTCAAATTAGACTCGAACAAGCGATTATATCCAAACCAACCACTATTCTCCGCATTATTCTCCAAAATCTCCTTAAAGGTTTCCAGCTTGGCATCCGTATCGTCTGCATAGTTCAGCGCCAGGGCCTCAATAATTGCCGGAATCTTAGGCGAACCGAATTCATATTTGCCGTGATGCGCCAAAATACAATGCTGCACCTGCGCAAGCAAGGCATGAGGGAAACCATCAATTTTAGCAGCTCTCTCACCTACCATCTGGGAACCCATAACAATATGTCCCAGCAACTGTCCGTCATCTGTATAATCATTCTCCGGGAAAGGAGAAATTTCTTTGATTTTACCAATATCGTGGCACATAGCCGCTGTAAGAAGCAAATCTCTCTTTAAAACCGGATATGCACTACAATAATAATCACAAAGCTTTGTTACACTTAAAGTATGCTCCAAAAGTCCGCCCACAAATCCATGATGTACACTCTTTGCTGCAGACGAATTGCAAAACTGCTTCTTAAAGGCTTCATCTTTTACAAAGAAAGCCTCCAACAACTGTTTCAAATATGTATTTTTCACGGATTGAATCAGTCCGGTTAATTCCTTGTACATTTCTCCGATATCCTTGGAGCTGACCGGCAAATAATCTGCCGGATTGTACTCTCCTTCGCCACACACACGGATTCTTTTCACACTTACCTGAAGTGCACCCTGGAAGCTACTGACTTCTCCATACACCTCAATATAATCCAATGCATCATAATCTGCGATCCCCGGATTGTTAGGCTCCCAAACTTTGGCATCAATGGTGCCGGTCTTATCCTGCAAAATTACGTTTTCATAAGGCTTACCGTTTTTGGTCACTGCCGCCTGTTTATGTTTGCACAAATAAATGTCAAATACTCTGTCGCCTTCTCTAAAATCCTTAATATACTTCATGTCTGTCCCTCTCTATTCTGCTTCTTCTAATAATATATCAAACTCCATCTCGGTATATGTACCCTGCTTCAATCGCATGATTTTCAGTGTCACGGTGCTTCCCGCTGTTAAATCACCAAAGGCATTGGCATACTCATTATATCTGGTAATTACCTTACTACCCAGACCTACCACAATATCACCCTTCTGCACCCCTGCCAAAAGTGCCGGAGAATCTGACTCTACCTCCTGTATATACACACCTAAAGGAACATTGCCTTCTTTATTGGCATCTTCACTTACATCAATACCGATAATACCCAAATAGGGCATCTTCTCACCCTTCGACAAATTGGAAATCAACTTCTTTAAATCAGAAATACCATATGCGGTAATCAAGTTCTTCATATCCGTAGAACTTTTCTGATTGGTAATGATACCAATCAACTGTCCCTTCAGATTAAACAATACTCCGGACGCACTTTGACTGCCATAAATATCCGTCATCAAAAGCTTGTAATTAGCATCCACCATGGTTACCAAACCATCCTCGTAGGTTATCATACCATACCCTACACTACCACACTCACCCATAGGGCTACCCATAGCAATTACAGGAGTACAAAGCAAGCTTTGAATGGAGGACGAACCAACCGATGCAACATAAATATCTTTCGCGCTGCTTCCTAAACTACTAATACTAATCGATAATATTGCAATGTCAGAATCTGTATGATACTGCTTTACCTGTACCGGAAAGCTTTCCCCGGTATAGAGAGTTATCTCTATGGTGTCCGCGTTCTTAATATTGCTGTAATCCGTTAAGATCAAAATCTCCTTGCCGGTATTACCCACTATCACTCCTGTAGCATCGGTCTGCGTTTCATATACATTGGATAACCAATCTATATTGGTTTTGGTTGCCGTAATATTTACCATATACTTATTTAAAGTATCCACTACCTCTCCAAGAGAAGCATATAACTGGGTATAATGGCCGGAATCCAAGGTAATGCTACTTAACAACTCCTGCATTTTCTCATCCTTTTCTTCATCATTGGCAAAAGGATGGGAAGTGGCCTGAGGCTCTTTCACTTCCTCTTCTTCCAAATTATCCGAAAGCATATCCTCCGGTTCCATTTCCTCCTGCTCCTCAGGGAAAAGAACAATTTGACCATCTTCCGGTTCCGGATACAGCCAATTACTGATGACCGGCTCCAACACCAGGAAAGTAACGCAGGCAATCAAACCGAACATTACCGCCATAAATGCTGTAGTTAACGTACGACGCAAAAGCTTTTTGCGATTAACCGGCCGCTCCTTTATTTTTTCTATCATAAATTCATTGTTCTTCTTCTGATCCATTTGCGATACCTCAAGAATTCACAATACATCCTGCCACTTAAGAAAACCACCCAAAATGTGCAGGAAAATCTACATTTATCCATAATAAATTATAATTTATTATGGAATTTAAGTCAACAAGGCTTAGACAGGCTGTGCCATACAAAATACACACTATCTTTATATACAAATTTATGATATACTTATAGATACAGTTGCAGGCATATCCCACCACTTACGCAGTGCCTGTTTTGCGGCAAACTGTAAACAGAGCCGACCCCACAATCGGCTGCGCAAACCTGTGCAGGTTATTAGCACAGAATTGAGGAGTTATGAACGAAAAAGTATTAAACACATTAGAATACAACAAAATTATTCAGACCTTAACGGATTTTGCAGATTCCGAGCCTGGGAAAAAAGTATGTAATGCATTGAAACCCTCTACGGATTTAGAAGAAATCCATAAGGCACAAGCCGAAACCAAGGACGCCCTTTCCAGATTGTTTAAACAGGGAAGCACCTCCTTTGGCGGCAATAAGGATATTGGTTTTACCGTAAAAACCTTAGAAATCGGCAGCACTCTTTCCAGCATAGAGCTTTTGAAGATTGCCAAGCTTTTGGATAATGTAAACCGTATTAAAACCTATGGCCGTAAGGACAAGGAGGATACCCCGTCAGACAGCTTGGATGAGTATTTTGAATTATTGTCTCCCCTGACCTTTTTGGCTAACGAAATCAACCGTTGCATTTTGGCAGAGGATGAGATTGCCGACGATGCCAGCCCGACGCTGAAATCCATTCGTCGGTACATGATTACCACCAATGACAAAATTCACAGCCAGTTAATCAGTATGGTAAACGGCTCTTATCGTAGCTTCTTGCAGGATGCTGTGATTACCATGCGTAATAACCGCTATTGTATTCCGGTCAAAGCTGAGTACAAGAGTCAGGTACACGGTATGGTGCATGACCAATCCGCTACCGGCTCCACTTTCTTTATTGAACCGGCAGCAGTGGTAGAGCTGAATAATAAAATCAAAGAATTAACCCTGCAGGAGCAGGAGGAAATCGAACGTATTTTGGCTGAGCTTAGTGCCCAAGCTGCGGATTATACCCATGAGCTGGCACTGAACCAAAAGCTTATGACCCATTTAGACTTTGTCTTCGCAAAAGCGAAGCTGGCCATGGATCTCAATGCCACTGAACCGATTTTTAATACAGACCATTATATTAATATCCGCAAGGGACGTCATCCCCTGCTTCCTAAGAAGTCCGTGGTCCCTATTGATATTCATTTGGGCAAGGATTTCGACCTGCTTATTATTACCGGCCCAAACACCGGCGGTAAGACAGTTTCTTTGAAAACAGTGGGATTATTTACTTTGATGGGGCAGGCAGGTTTGCACATTCCTGCATTGGATCGCTCTGAACTATCCATCTTTACGGAAGTGTATGCTGATATTGGTGATGAACAAAGTATTGAACAATCCTTAAGTACCTTCTCTTCTCACATGAAGAGTATCGTGCATATTCTGGCACATGCAGACGAGAATTCCCTGTGTCTGTTCGACGAATTGGGAGCCGGTACTGACCCTACCGAAGGTGCTGCACTGGCTATTGCTATTTTGAATCACTTGCACGACAGAGGTATCCGTACCATGGCAACCACTCACTACAGTGAGTTAAAAATTTACGCACTTTCCACCTCCTTTGTGGAAAATGCCTGCTGCGAATTCAGTGTGGAAACCCTGCAGCCTACTTATCGACTGCTTATCGGTATTCCCGGCAAGAGTAATGCCTTTGCTATTTCCTCTAAATTAGGGCTGTCCGATGAAATCATTGCCGCAGCGAAGGAGCAGATCAGCAAAGAGGACGAAAGCTTCGAAGATGTTATTGCAGATTTGGAGCAAAGCCGTATTACTATTGAAAAAGAACAAAAAGAAATCGCCGAATATAAGGAACGCATCCGCACTTTGCAGGAACAGTTAAAGGCGAAAAACGAAAAGATTGATAAAGCCAAGGACAAGATTTTACGTGAAGCCAACGAAAAAGCCCGTGAGATTCTGCAGGAGGCAAAGGAAGTGGCGGATGAAACCATCCGTGATTTTAACAAATTGGATGCCGGCACTGATATCAAGGCTTTGGAGAAAAAACGTCAGAAAGTCCGCGACAAGATTGCTGAAAAGAACGACAAGCTGGCACTGAAAACCGATAATAATGCACCAAAGCAGAAAACCTTGGACCCTTCCAAGTTGAAGAAGGGAGATTCCGTAAAAATTCTCTCCATGGGCTTAAAGGGTACCGTAAGTACTCTGCCGGACAGCAAGGGCAATTTGTTTGTACAATGTGGCATTATGCGTACCGCCGCTAATATAAAAGATTTGGCCTATGCAGAAGAGGTTACTATTACAACCCCTACCCTGCAGCGTACCGGTTCCGGCAAGATTAAGATGTCCAAATCCCTGTCCGTATCCACAGAAATCAATTTACTGGGTAAGACAGTGGACGAAGCACTTTCTGCCTTGGACAAATATTTGGATGATGCCTATCTGGCACATCTGCCCAGTGTCCGTGTAGTTCACGGCAAGGGTACCGGCGCACTGCGCTCTGCAGTTCACAGCCACTTAAAACGCCTGAAGTACGTAAAAGAATTCCGCTTGGGCGAATATGGTGAAGGCGACGCCGGCGTAACGATTGTAACGTTTAAATAAATATATCGAATGCCTCAGATTCCGGCTGGCGCTAAAATGCTCCAATGCAGAGCCCTTGAATAACGTCGGCACTTGACGAGGTATTTTCGAGTCTAGTGCCGCTACGTTGTTCATGGAGCGAGAGCGCGCTCAAATGGAACATTTTAACGCCTGTCGGAATTTGAGGCATGGCATATATTATCAAGAAAGAGGTGTTACATGGTTAGCAGACAAAAGGTATTAATTGTAGACGACGATAATAATATTGCAGAATTAATTTCCCTGTATTTTACAAAGGAATGCTTTGAAACCATGATTGTAAATGATGGGGAATCGGTAATGGACGCTGTTATCTCCTTTGAACCCAACTTGATTTTGTTGGACTTAATGCTTCCGGGCATGGATGGTTATCAGGTTTGCCGCGAGGTACGTGCAAAATATTCCCTACCCATTATTATGCTTTCTGCCAAAGGCGAAGTATTTGATAAGGTATTGGGACTGGAGCTTGGTGCCGACGATTATATCGAAAAACCTTTTGATTCTAAGGAATTGGTAGCCCGTGCAAAAGCAGTACTGCGTCGTTACAAACCTGCTGCCGCTGTAACGGAAGCGCCTAACGATAAATGTGTAGAGTACACAGATTTGGTGATTAATTTAACTAACTATTCGGTACGCTACATGGGCAAAGTAGTAGATATGCCCCCCAAGGAGCTGGAGCTTTTGTACTTTTTGGCTGCTTCTCCCAATCATGTTTTTACCCGTGAACAGCTTTTAGACCAGATTTGGGGCTACGAATACATCGGTGATACCCGTACGGTAGACGTACATATTAAGAGACTTCGCGAAAAAATCAAAGACCATGCCAATTGGAAGATTTCTACCATTTGGGGCATTGGTTACAAATTTGAAGTTAGGAATTAACAACACACATGAAACGGACATTATATTTAAAATTTGTATTGGCATATATAATATTCGGTGTTTTCGGTTTAATTGCGGTGACTACCGTTGTGCCCTCCCTAACAGAACAACAGCTGATTAAAGAGCATTCGGTGGCACTTCATTCGGAAGCTACTTTGATTTCCGATACTTATGCCAGCCAGCTGTACACCAGTGAAACCTCCCTAGAGGAAGCCAAAGAGCAGTTGGACTTTCTATCAGTGTATCTGGACTCCACCATTCAGATTATTAATCCATCCGGACGTGTGATTTTGGATACCAATGCACCCATTGATGTAGAAAATGTAGTGACTATTGAAGGATTTGATCCAACCATTACCGGAAGCTCCTATTACACTACCGGCACCTTTTTCGACACCTTTACTACGGAATATTTAAGTGTTATTGTGCCTATTACCGCAGAATACAAGGTCAAAGGTTATGTAGTCATTCATTTGAGCATGCAGTCCATTATGGATTCTTGTAATGAGCTGGTTAATATCAGCTTCATTACCTTGGCTATTTTGCTATTTTTGTCATTAATTATTTTAATCTTCTTCACGGAAATTGTGTATGTGCCTTTACGTAAAATCACACATGCTACCGAGCAATATGCAACCGGTAATATGCACTACGAATTTACTGTAGACAGTGAAGACGAAATCGGTTATTTGGCGGCATGTTTATCTTTTATGGCAAGTGAAATTGCACGTGCAGAGGATGACCAAAAAAAGTTTGTGGCCAATGTGTCCCACGACTTCCGCTCGCCGCTTACTTCTATCCGGGGTTATTTGGAAGCCATGATAGATGGCACTATTCCACCGGAAATGCATGAGAAATATTTAAATATTGTATTAAACGAAACTGAGCGTTTGACCAAGCTGACCAATGGGCTATTAACCCTGAACAATTTAAATACCAAGGGAATGCTTTTAAATAAGACTCACTTTGATATTAATCAGGTCATCCGTAACACGACAGCTACCTTTGAAGGAACCTGTCGCAGAAAGGACATCTCCATAGAACTGGTGCTCTACAGCGATGCCCTTTTCGCTTATGCGGACGTGGATAAAATCCAGCAGGTACTTTATAACTTAATCGATAATGCAATTAAATTCAGCCATCAGAACTCGACCATCAAAATCGAGACCTCTGAGAAACGAAACAAAATTTTTGTTTCCGTGAAGGATACCGGCATCGGCATCCCCAAGGAGGAGCTGAAAATGATTTGGGACCGTTTCTACAAAACCGATACCTCCAGAGGTAAGGATAAGAAAGGAACCGGCTTGGGACTTTCTATTACCAAGGAAATTATCAATGCTCACAATGAAAATATTAATGTAATCAGTACTTTGGATGAGGGAACCGAATTTATCTTTTCCCTGGCAAGATCTGACAAAAACGACGAGGAGGACTAAACATCCTCCTCTAATTCATATTATGCTTCTTTTCAATTTCATTCGATATTCTCTGGGAGTCA
Source organism: Acetatifactor sp. (assembly GCA_045634745.1). Classification (GTDB taxonomy): domain Bacteria; phylum Bacillota; class Clostridia; order Lachnospirales; family Lachnospiraceae; genus Acetatifactor. The sequence continues at coordinate 140,014 of JAZRAX010000037.1, forward strand.
TTTTGTACCTTTCCTTGAATACCCGATTAAATGTGCGCTGACTCTCAAATCCCGCATTCAAACAAATCGATGTTATTGATTCATTTGTATTTTCCATTACAGAGGTAACATAATTTAGTCTGACGCCATTAACATACTTATTGAAATTGCAGTGAAAAGTTTTTGCAAATAATCGGGAAAGTACATATTTACTCACTCCCAAGTCATAGGCCATTTTATCTAAGAACATCTCTTCTTTAAAATTTTTGGCAACATATTCAACTGCACAATAAATTATATCATCGCTGCCGACAGCATCTTTATCCACCATTTCCATATCTGAAAAAACATGGGCAAGTATAATCTGAGCATGGGCCTGAATAATCATGGAATGAAACTCTTGCAGATTAACCAGTGCCTTTACAGAGTTCACAATATCCGCATGGACCTTATCTTTTGATATAATTGGATATTGGGGACTATATTTCTGCAACTCTTCCATAAAACCCGGTGTTAATGATGGTTCCAAAAACAGATATATCGCTTTATTCTTTCCTGAACCAAATACTTGATAATGATGAATTACATTTGGAAAAACTATGGCAAAATCCCCTTTTTCCATATGAAACAATTCCTGCCCTACGCCTAATTCAACCGTACCGTCTGTCACATAAATTATCTCTATTGACTCATGCAAATGGGGTGGTACATGAACGGAATTTTTCCATTCTACAGATACTCCTTCGTTTCTCTTTTCATATGTTAAATGCACAATACCAACTCCTATTCCTTTAGCACTATTCCTGTAGCTTTTAACATATTGTGAAAGAAAAATGAATATCCTCTTCTGCATTGATATGGTATGCTTCCTCAACATCACTTCCCCAGCTGTCTATGCCACCAACGCCTCTAACTGCACCATACACACAAAGTACAGTTCTTCTGGCAGGAGGTAGCTCCTCATGATGTGTCGCATTCTCAATCTCGCTCGCTGTATAAGGAAGGCAGGAGAATGCAAATGTATTATCATTTTTCTCAATTCTTAAAATCTGTGCCGAACTGCCATTTCTACTGTTATTAAGACTGGTATGTCTTGTTACTTCCAACCAGTTCGTATCCATTCTCATACCACATTCCTGCGGAACCAGATATGGTGTCAGACTTAAGTCATTTATCTCATACACCCCTTTTACAGCTCCTGCCATACGGTCCGGATAGGTTTCACCAGAAAGTCCTTCATACATATATTTATCAGCCAAGGTTGGCATAATAAATCGTAACCCAAATACCGGAAGTTCCGGCAATCCCTTTGCACCTTTGTATAAAACATCTACGGTGATCTTTCCATTTGCTACAACATCATATGTCACTTCTACAGTCGTTTTCGGAGTTGTAATTGTTTCATATATGTACTTTACAATTACATTATCTGCATATACATCCGCACCATATTTATTATTACCGGGGGCAACAGGCTTTCCCTGAGACACGCCATCCATAATTACCTCTACATCCTTAAAATCGATAAACGTATCTGCTGCAAGCCAGCTGCCACTCTTAACATGAAACTTACTTCCTCTGTCGTTATCTGTTAAAGCTCTCCAAAAAGTAGGCTTTGGTGCGCGGTATAACCACTCATATCCATTTTTTACAATTGACTCCAAACCACCCTGCGCATAAGAGAAAATATAATCATATCCCTCACCGTGAACGCCCAACGTATAATCACCATAGACTACTCTGATTTTATTTGTACATTCCATAATAATACCTCACTTCCTGCATAGCCGGTTTCTCTCTTCTGTCTGCAAAAACAATTCCATTACCGGAGAACTCATAGTCTGATGGTCTGTCGTCAAAATCACCACCATAGCGAAGTACTTCTCTCCCCGTCACTTCATCCTTTACCAAAAGCGCCTGGTCAATAAAGTCCCAAATAAATCCGCCCTGATACATATCATACTTATCAATGAGTTTCATATAGGAACTCAGTCCACCAAGAGAATTACCCATATCGTGCATATATTCACACAATACAAATGGCTTTTTGGGATTGTTACTTAAATACTCCTCAATTTCATAAGGCTTTGCATACATACGGCTTTCTATATCAGAAATCGTATTCTCATATGCTCTGTTATGAATGGAACCTTCGTAATGAACCAGCCTGCCATCATTCTTATCTTTGAAGAACTGATTCATTGCTTCAATATTATCTCCTGCATAGGATTCATTTCCTAAAGACCAGAACAGAATGGAGGTATGATTTTTAAATGTCTCATAATTATTTCTGGCACGGTCCACTACAACCTCTCTCCACTGCGGTACAGAGCCCGGTACATTGCAGGATGGTTCAATTGCACCAAGTTTTTGCCATGAGCCATGACTTTCCAGATTGGTTTCTGCCATAACATAGATGCCTGCATCATCACACATATAATACCAAGGTATCTGATCCGGATAATGACAGGTTCTGACCGCATTTATATTATTTCGCTTCATGCAATTCATATCTGAAATCATATCGTTAATACCGATACATCTTCCTGTTCTTGGATTCCATTCATGCCTGTTCACACCAACGATAACAAGTCTTTCTCCATTCAAATACATAACCTTGTCAATAATCTCGATTCTTCTGAATCCAATTCTGTACGGTACCACTTCTAATAACTTGTCGTCCTCATCCATAATTTCAAGGAAAGTCTTATAGAGGTATGGACTGTGATTATCCCATTTCTTAACACTCACAATGTCATTAGAAACAGAACCTACCAATTCGCCATTCTTTTCTTCCAAATCGAAGCTGCTATTCAGGATTACACCATCTGCAATATCTTTCACAATAATGCGGGCTTTTACCTTTTTGTCGACAACAGATGAGACACGAATCGTTGTCTCTAATCTTCCACTTTCATTATCATTATTCAAATTCGGGTTAAGCCACATATCTTCCACATGAACAGCCGGAACTGCCTTCAATGATACACTTCTAAAGATTCCGAAGAACCGGAAGAAGTCCTGATCCTCCAAAAATGCTGCTGTACACATCTTATGAACTTCAACTGCTAATACATTGCCTTTTTCTCTAATATATGGTGTTAAATCAAATTCGGATGGAGTGAAGCTATCTTCTGCGTACCCAACAAACTTGCCATTCAGCCATACATACATAGCCTGCTCTACACCTTCAAAGAAAATTCGGATTCTCTTACCCCGAAGCTCTTCGTTCAAATCAAACCTGGTAACATAAGAACCCACCGGATTGTACTGTGCTTCACTGAACATTCCCACTCCGTCACCGGCTCCTTCCATGCTGTAAGCACCTCTTCTGTAATTTTTACCTTCCCATGGATACATGGTGTTGATATATCTAATCTGGTCATACCCTGCAAGTTCAATATGTCCCGGTACCATAATCTTATCAAAATTGCTTGTATCATAATCTTCTTTATAGAAATCTACCGGTCTGCTACTTACATTTCTACTAAAACAGAAGCTCCACTGTCCATTCAAAGACTGCATTAATTTATGATTCTGCTCATTCAAATCCTCATAATTCAAATAGTAATCATGGTCACTATGCGCTGCCATTTGATTTACTCTAAAAACCTCCGGATTATCTAACCATTTAATATCTGCATCCATTATGATTCCTCCACTACTTATTTTCTTTTAACTTTTTGTTAGCCTCTTCCAAATTCATAAATGAAAGAATAATTGTAATAATCAAATCAAAAACAAAAGGAAGCCACAAATACATAACATTCATCATACTAATACAGCTGTCCGGCTGAACTGCTCCATTATTGATGTATCCACTGATATCAAGTAACCATCCCGAAAGCGCAACACCAATACCGCCGCCAAGCTTTGTTCCAAAGGATGTACATGAGAACATGGAACCGTCTATTCTCTTTCCGGTCTTAATATATGTATGCTCCGAACAGCTTGCAATCACTGCTCCTACATCACCCTGCCATGGACCCTCACCAAGAGAGGTCAAAACAGTAAATACCAGCATCAGCGGAACACTACCCATATATCCGGCAGCTACAATTCCCAAACGACAAACTGTTGCGAAAATATAACTGTATTTATTTACTTTATACATACCCTTTGCTTTTGCTACTAAAGTAGGCGTGATAGCAAGTGCAATAATCAATGGGATATTAATTGCCCATGAAAAAACACCAAACAATTTTTGATTCAAAAGCACATAGGTCATAAAGTAAGTACCAACACTTAACATTGCAGCACGCAATTGCTGCAAAATATATATTACACATATCATTATAAAATATTTATTTGATACAAGCAATTTAAATGTTTGAGCGAATGTAAGTTTATTATCTTCCCCTTCTGTTATTTCTCCGTCCCCAAGTTCTTCCTCTGAAAGTTCTTTTACAGAAAATGCAGACAGTGTGTTAGTAATAATACCTACCATACAGTAAATGAGCGCGATTACTCTCCATCCTGCTGCACCACCACCAAGTGCCTCAACTGCGCCAAAGGTAATGGACTGAATTAACAAGTTTGTACCAAAGGAGAACATAAATCTGAATGAACCCATTTCTACACGTTCTTTGCTGTTCTTTGTTACAAGAGATGTTAATGCTGCATATGCAATGTTATTTGCAGTGTAGAATACTGCATTCAACAAAGTATATGCAATAAAGAACCATACATACTGTGCTGTCTGTCCGATGTTGGTAGGTATTGCGAATACACCAAACAGTGTAAGTGCACAACCAAAGAATCCATAAAACATCCATGGTCTTGCTTTACCCATTTTGCTCTTGGTCTTATCAATCATAGAACCAAAAAATACATCCGTTATTCCATCAAACAATTTGGATACAGCAATCAACGTACCCACAATACCGGAATTTAACCCTATCGTGTCTGTTAAATAAATCATTACGAAGGAAGTCAGAAACGCATATACCACGTTACCCGCTATATCCCCCGAACCGTAGCCAACCTTGTTATACCATTTTAGATACTTCTTTTCTTCCATAAGATTTCTCCTTCCCATACTCCCATTACTTCATTAGTAATATATTTACCTTGTATTGTAAGTATAGGAAAATAAGTATTTGAAATCCATATCATATATTAGACAAAATATGCACAAAATGGTAAAATTGAAAAAAGGAGGTTTCCTATGTATACAAATAATGCCTATCTCAATAATACAACCATTGACATAAAAGATAAATCCAAGCCACTCATTGTAACCAGTGTGGGCACATATCACTTATATACACGTCCTAAATTACCAACCTGGAGACCCCGAGGACGATTGGATTTCCAGTTACTTTATATTGCCGCCGGAAAAGCTCATTTTCACTTTGGCGATAAAGAAGAAATCGTTACGGCCGGACATATGGTATTATACCGCCCAAAAGAACCGCAGAAATACGAATACTACGGCGAAGACCAGACCGAAGTCTATTGGGTTCATTTTACCGGTGGAAATGTTACAAATATCCTCCGCTCCTATGGATTGACGGATGATAAAAAAGTCTTCTATTGCGGCTCCGGCATGGAATATCAGACTATCTTTCGCAATATGATAAACGAACTGCAAATGTGCAAAGCAAACTACGAATCCATGTTGGAAATGTATTTACGCCAATTGTTTATTATGCTTCAGCGTTATTTTTTAACTACTATGAAAACCGAAAATATGCGTGTTGTTGAAGAAATTGACAAAGCCACCGTATACTTTAATGAACATTACAATGAAGATATCAGTATTGATGAATATGCAGAAAATAATCATGTGAGCGTCAGCTGGTTCATTCGACATTTTAAACACTGCACAGGCTTTACTCCCATGCAGTACATCCTATCCAAGAGAATATATAACGCAGAAATATTATTGCAGGATCCTACATACAATATCACGGAAATTTCCAACATTGTAGGATATGATAATCCCCTCTATTTCAGTCGGATATTCAAAAAGGCTAAAGGATTATCCCCTTCTGAATACAGAAAAGGTATTAAAGCTTAGCAAGATTTGTCTAGTTCTTGATTGATTTTGGCAAGTATTTTCTCAAACAATGTTTTATACTTGCCTCAAGAAATCAAGAAAGGAGAACAATAATATGAAAAAATTTGTTAATGGTTTACTTACTTTTTATGCAGATTTTTTTGAACATATTTTATATCGTTTCTAAAATCTGTTCTACCAAAACAAAAGCGTATCCGATGATTTATCATCGTTCATATATATTCGAACGCAAATTACTGCGTTCCCCTTCCCAGCTTTATATAAAAAAGAAACTGCAAGTAGTGTTAAATTACCTAACTTGCAGTTTCTGATTAATTTTACATATTCCTTAGTGAACACTAAACCATATATGTCGATAATGTCTCCATAACCTTATCGGTATTATCTTCCGTGTTAATGTTTAAACAAATCGGTTTTCTTAAATCCAAACTGAAAATTCCCATTATTGATTTGGCATTTACAACATATCTTCCTGAAACCAAATCAAAATCATATTCAAACTTTGTAATGTCACTGACAAAAGATTTAACCTTGTCAATAGTGTTAATAGAAACTTGTACTGACTTCATAACTAATACCTCCCATATGTATGTTGTTGTTTTGGTAAAACTTTTTAATTTATTACCTTTTACGATTTTGATTATAATTGTTTCATAATCCAAAATACATACCTTATATTAGTTAAAATATGCACAAAATGTTCATATCAAATCCCTAAGCTCCGCCCAGCTTTTCACTGTCAGTACATCCTCTTTTTCTTCATAGGGCAAATCAATGGCACCTATATACCATACCGGGAAAAGCCCTGCATTACGTGCACCCTTTACATCACATGTATAATTATCACCGATGTACCAGACTTCTTCCGGCTTTAAATCTGCCTTTTCCAGTGCCAGCTCAAAAATATGCCTGTTAGGCTTGCGAAACAGATAACCGCTGGTGGCAATAATAAACTCAAACTCATGGTCCGGAATCATGCGATTAATACGCGCCTTCACCGCCTCCGGACAATATGTAATATTGCTGATTACACCAGTGCGAATACCCTGCTCTTGTAAAAATTGTAGAAACTCTAAAATTCCTTCCGTGGGTACTCCGGGCGCTGCCGCATCCCAGAAAAGTGTATCTCTTTCCTGATTGGATAAAGGAATTTCTATACCCATGGACTCATACAAATAAGGTGAAAACATACTATTGGGTATTTCCACCTCCGTCGAATGCCTCTGCATTGGATCAAATCTACCCAGTTCCTTATTAATCACGTTTGCCCGCTCCTGCACCTGCGCCGCAGTCAGATTATACTTATTCTTTGTGGCATACTTCAAAACTGCTGCCGTTCCGGCTTCCCCGTCGAAACGGGCTTCATTTAATAAAGTCTGACCATAGTCGAATAGAATCATTTTGGGTAGGATCATATAGGGTTCCTCTCTTCTCGTATATAATACTAGATTAATCCTAACACATATAAAATGCTAAGGAAATGGTTAAGTTTAAAAATATATCTAAGTCCCATAAAAAACCACCAAGAGAATTTATTTTTATATAGAACATATGTTTGTTTTATGTTATAATAGTGATATACATACTAACAAGGAGGACCATACTATGATTATTAAAGCAAATGGTGCAGAGATTTCTGTACTACTTTCATCTGAACAACAAAATGACTACATCTCATTAACCGATATCGCTAAATATAAAAATCCTGATGATCCAAGAATTGTTATATCAAATTGGTTAAGTTCATATTCTACAATTGATTTTCTTGCAGCATGGGAAACTTTATATAATTCGAATTTTAACCGTATGGAATTCCATACGGTTAGAAATGAACCCGGGCGCTTAGTACTGACAGCCAAACAATGGATAGAGCGAATGAATGCCATTGGTATAACATCCCATGCAGGACGTTATGGTGGAACTTACGCACATTCGGATATCGCCTTTGAATTTGCTTCATGGATTTCTCCCGAATTTAAGCTTTATATCATTAAAGACTACCAACGTCTTAAAATGCAAGAAGCAGAGAAACTCACATCCGGATGGGATAGTAAACGCGAACTTTCAAAAATTAATTATCGTATACATACTGATGCAATTAAAGAGTTTTTAATTTCTCCGGAACTTACTCCACAGGAAATTAATTATCAATATGCCAGCGAAGCAGATATGCTGAATATGGCTCTCTTCGGAAAAACTGCAAAACAATGGCGTGATGAAACAGGAAAGAAAAAAGAAAACATGCGTGATTATGCAAGTGTAGAACAGCTTATCATATTAGTAAATATTGAAAGTATGAATGCTGATATGATTCGTGAAGGCATCCCTATGAGCGAACGACTTAAGAAATTGCGTAGTGTAGCTTATTATCAAATGCAATCTCTATCTCATAATAAAAGTATTGAACGAATTAAAGATAATTTAATCGATAACAAATCAGATAAGAATACATAACTTGAATTTAATCAAAAAGTGCTGCATTCCTCTTCCCAGCTTCGTTATAAAAAAGAAACTGCAAATAGTGTTAATTTACCTAACTTGCAGTTTCTGATTTATTTTACACATTCCTAATCCCCAAAAACCATATACAGGATATGACCAATTTAATTAGATTAATCCTAACACATATAAAAATGTATATACAACCTCAAAAAACATATTTTTTTCTCCTTCCGTTCTCTCGATGATTGTATATTACATGGTTTTTGCTTTTAAAATGCTAAGGAAATGTTTCTGTTTTGTTAATTTCACCCAATAAACTTCTTAATATCTTTTTCTTTCGCTTCCGGATTCAAAAGCAAAATACGCTCTCTTATTTTCTTATAAGCCTCCTCCACAGAGATATCCGGCGTCAAGTCCTCACCCCAAAAGTCTTCCACGGTTGTAAAAACAGTACTGTTCCAGCCATATGGCTCACCTGCACGACTTAATTTTTGTCTTCTGCCACACATGGTAATAAAAAGGTTCTTTTGTAGATTGGTAAGTGCCCTGTCAAATTGTCCGGAAGTTTCCTTAGTGATACCGCATTCTCTTTTTAAATCGTGAAGTGCCATATGTCCATTTTGCTCTATGGATTCATATATTCTCTTTTCCAGTTGTCCTGCTTTACCTTCGTCATACCATTCGTCGAAAGTAAATCCCTGCCTGCGAACCGCCAGAAAATAAGGATACCACTCCTTTGTAATATACCCGCTTGTCCCAAAGAAAACTTTTCCATAGGCTATATCACTTCGTTCCTCCAAAACCCTCATCCGCCATTCCCAGGGGTCTGTTTCCGGATTTCCTGTATGCCACGCTATAGGACAGCCGGGTATAGGATTTTTCCAATCAAAAGAAATAATTGCATAAATTCCTTTGGCATTACCTCCACCCATGGAAAATCCGCTTTCTAATAATTTGTCACAAAATTCATTAAAAGAATTAACCATATCATTACCTCAAATATTTCCTTTAGCAGACTCCCAATCAATAAAAAGATTATAACTGTCTGCCACAAATTTTAGCACCACATAACCGAGAGCTTCAGGACCTTCATAATGATTTGACATTCCGTCATACCACATTTCACGCTTCACTTCGGGGTCTGTAATGACTTCCATGCTTCCCTTCAAAGAAAAAGGTATCACATCAAACACGACATCAGTGTGTCATGTTATAAATATTTTTTGGAAATAGCAGTAAGCGTACTTTTCATTTTCTCCACCATATCAGATGGTTCAATTACCTCCACTTTATCTCCCAGACTCAAAAACCAAGGCAACGCATCCTCCGCACTTTTAAATCCCCACTTGGAATATAGTTTACCATCATCCATTACGTCGAACGAATCCGGTCCATATTCCTCTACCAATTTATATTTAACACTGGAATCATAAATTGCCGTAACAAAATAATCATCCGTCATGTGAGAACCAAATTGCAATTTGTCATCAGGGATTGGACGAACTTCGTATTCTTCTCCACTAATCTGTAAATCCCACAGTCTTCTTAATTTGTATAAACGAAAATCCTGACGTTCCTTGCAATAACCAAACACATACCAATCAGACCACATAAAATAAATACGATACGGCTCAATCAACTTCTCCGCTTCGCCCTTTTTATAATAATAGCAGAAACATATGCATCTCCGCTCATTAATCGCCTTTTTAATCAGTTCGATTTTTGAAGCGAATGATGTCTTATAAAATGATGCCAAATCTATGGTCATATGGTCAGTTAAATCATGGGCATCCTTCGCACCCATTTTCGAGGCTAACTTGTCTGCGCTTCGGGAAGTAGAAACACTGTCTAATGTTTTCAAACCCGTAAATACCGCAGATAACTCCTGCTTCGTAAAAACAGTGGTATCCAGCGCAAAACCTTTCATTAAAGAAATTCCACCATTTGTACCTTGCGTGGTAACAATCGGAATTCCTGCGCGACAGATTTCCTCAATATCCCTGTTAATAGTTCTTCTGGATACCTCAAACTTTTCTGCCAAATATGGAGCTGTTACTTTTTCTTTCTGCTGCAATGTGATAATAATACCGATTAAACGCTCTATCTTCATATGTTAATCCTTGTTTATGATCTGTAAATGTAAGTATACTTTTATTTCTAAGTCATTTGTGTATGACATCTACTATTCAATCTTTTTTTGGTAAATCGGTGTTTTTGTACTATCCGCTACACTCTTCTGACGAAGCGTTTGAATTTTTTCCCTGCATTCTTCAATCTGTGTGGGAATAGACCGGCTCTTACAAAACATACTTAAAAAATGTCCTACACCATTGTCTAAATGTATCAGATAACTCAATATAATGGGAATAGCTACAAACAATAGAATAAATCCAGGCAACAACATTCCCTTATCAGTTCCTATTATTAACAATACTAGTCCAAGCAAAAATAGCACTATCCCCAATATCATACCCTTCTTCAGCTTGCCTTGGCGTATTTGCAACTGCTCAATTTTTTGAATTTCACGTTCTATTTCATATTCATAATTATAAGAATCCCTATATCGCTTTTCTTTCGAAACCTCTGCCGGCTTTTCGATGGTAAAAATAGGTAATAACACACCCATAAATCGTAACACCAAACAAATAACCACTATTTCTGCTCCTGCAATAATAGATGTGTGTATTTTTTTTTCACTAGTCTGTACTATCACAAAATCTGTAATTATTTGTTCTCTCTCCAAACCTTCAATAGATTCATAGTAAGGATAGTTAACCGAAAAATTACTTTTTGATAACACACCCACAAAAGGGATGTTATATGTATCTTGATTACATGCTTTCTCCAACAAATCTTTAGTTTCTAAACTACTGACATAAATACGAGCATATTGATGACTTGCCACCGGCACTGTGTATTCAAGATAACCGTTATATTCTCCCGAATCTCCCCTATAATTGTTTCCACCTACATGAAATTTCAAAAAGGAAGTAATGTCACCTATCACATAGTCGCCATATTCCCAGTTAACAGAACTCAATTCTGTAAAATCCACCGCTTCTTTAAATCGTTCTCGTGTTATTATTCCCCGTACAAGTAGTACCGCCCCCACTACCATTAAAATAGACCATACGATGTTACTCTTAGAAATTGTAATATTCATGATCTTCTCCTACATTTTGCATTTTTTCAACCCACTCAACTGCACTAAGTACAAAAGTATATAAAATATTTGTTCCCAAGTACTTAAAGAAACCTTGAGAAGCTATTATTTCCCAAGGTTTTCTTACCTTCACCCAATAAACTTCTCCGCTTCGTCCTTATTATAATAATAGCGAAAACATATGCATCTTCGCACATTAATGCAAATCCTTATTTATTATCTGTAAATTTAATGTTTTGCTGCATGTAATATTAAATATAGTCTCTCATTCGTAATAAAAGAATTGAACGAATTAAAATAACTTAACTGAAAACAAAGCAACAAGTGCCACAAATTTTTAAAGCTATAATTTGTGGCACTTAAAATATATTTACTTACTGCATATACCCGGAATACTTCTCCATAAACTCCGCGTACTCTTCCTTCTCCGTAATCCAGACAATAACATAGTATTCCTCTATACCCAGTCTGGCATACGCCTCATGACGATGATTTCCGTCATTCAACTCAAAACCGCCATCACCATAATGCACAATCAGTGGTGGTAAATCGGTTCCTTTATCGATTACTTCCATTAATTGTTCTACTTTCCAATTAAAGTTTTTCTCCGGAATCTGCCATTTTATCCCTTTTTCCGGGCCACAACACCTTGTAAACAAGTTAAGCGGCATTTTAACCGGTCCTAAAAAGTAACGGTCAAAGAGCTTCAAACCGTCTGAAAACTCCGGATTGTGTCCATCGGACTTTAGATAGGTATGTATCCATTCCTCCAGCTTGCCGTTTCTGGCATATCCTATTGCAGATGTTAATGTGTTATTATACTCCATTGTGTATACCTCCTTTTTGGAATAAACAATCTTTTTTATTGTTTCCTGTGAGAGGCAATACTCATCAGACAATTGTTCAATTTTGACTCCGTTACGAAATCTTAAACGGATATCACTATTTCGCTTTAACAAATACTTTTGATAGCCTGTTGATTCGCCCCAGTCCTTTTTTGTCTCGGATGCAGGAATATAAACAAGCTTTCCGGCCGCGTACTTTTGTATTTGCTTTAATAATTTTTCCGGAAAAATATCCTTACCATTCTCGTACTTCATATCAACTACCTCCTCACAAACCCATTATATATGGGTTATAAGAGGATTCCTATTCCCAGAATATTTTAACACGTTTGTGACCTAAACACTTTTCCGAAAAATAATTCATTCTATTTATACTAGGAATATTTTCTGAATCACTTCCATCAAGTTCCCCACAGCTTCCACACCTTCCGGAACCTCTCTGCCTCCACGATTAATCCAAATCGCTCGAATACCTACTTCTGAAGCTCCCTTCACATCACTGCTCAGCGAGTCGCCAATATGAATCACTTCTTCCGGCTTCAATCCGGTACTTTTCAGCGCCAGTTCAAACAATTCCTTGCGAGGCTTATAGGATTTAGCATCCTCACTGGTAAAAACTGCTACCGCCTGCAAACCATGATATTCCATAGCTGCCAAAATATCTTCCCTGTCAATATTAGACACTACATAAACCGGCACCGGGCAGACTTCCAAAAATTCCTTACTCTCCGGAAAAATCGGCGGTTTCCTCCAATAAGCAAACATCTGCTCACTTAAGACTTTTGCATCTGCGGTTGACTGAAAATGTGCAATAGTCTTTTCCAAAGAAGCATGCTCTAATACTCGCTGTGTTTGAAATTCATCCCCATAAGCATTTATGAATGAGGTCTGAAATTCCTTCCACCAATAACTGCCAATTCGGGACTTATCCTCTATCTCTCCGGTATCATAAATAAGCTGCGTAATCTCTTGAATAACTTCTCCATCCTCAAAAACCAACGTACCGTAAAAATCTATAAAAATTGCTTTAATCATTTACAGCTCCTTCGCCATGACTATTAATTTGTCATATCTGCCTTCTTTGTATTTCATGGCTTTTGGAATACAGCCCACTTCTTTGAAACCTAACTTTTTGTATAAGGTAATGGCTCTGGCATTCAAGCTCACTACTTCCAACTCTGCTTGTTCGAAACCGAACTCCTTTGCCTTATCCAGAGTCAGCTGCATAAGGGCAGTACCTACACCACAACCCCAACATCTTTTATATACTGCAATGGAGAGCTGCATGCGATGCTTGTTACGTAATCGGTTGCCGATAGCAGAATAACAACATCTGCCTACGATTTCACCGTCAATTTCCGCTACAATCTTTAGTCCATCTGAAGCCTCATTAATACCTTTAATGAAGATCTCCTCTTCTGTTACAGACAAATCCACTTCCTCCGGATAACGAAGCAGGTAATCTGTCTCACCGGCAGTAATCTGAAGATATTTAATTAATTCTTCTGCATCCTCTTTTTTAGGACTGCGCAGAGTACAGGTCTGACCATTTTTTAATTGTACCACCTGTGGCTCGATTACCATAAATGATTTCCTCCAAAAAACTTTACCGTAAATTAATAGAGACCGTTTTATATTCATACATAATAAATGTATCACAAGAACCGACGAAAGTCGACTTTATTGTGTAAAAAAATATCTGCTACCATAAATTAGTAGCAGATACTATATTCTTTACTGCAAAAACAAGTCACCGGTTTTTTTCATTACCAATCTTATGGGTTGATATAACACCAACATAATCACAAAATTCCCTATAGCATGCACAATATCAAAGGGTATTCCGGCCACCCACCAAGTAAACCCGGCATAAAGACCATTTCGAATACCTCCGTCTACCATACCGAGTACTGCATATGGAAAAGAGCAGAGAAACCCAAACATTAACCCAAAAATACCTGATAAAATACTCCAGAACCATACATTTTTTTGCTTACGAAATATCCAAGTAATGAGTGCTAAAAGCGGCCATGCATACAAATACATAATCCACCACATCTGTACACCATACATGGCTCCCTCAATTAGAATAAATACAGGTACTACAAACAATATTCTTTTGCCAAAGAAAAGTGTAAACATAATCATCCAAAAGCTGGTTAACTCAATATTCGGCAGTCCGGCAAAGGCAACCTTGCATACTTCAATCACTGCTACCATCATACCAATTAATGTAATCTCTTTAATTGTCAAACCAACTTTTTTTGAAGTCTTCATAGTCACCCCGCCTCCTTTCCTTACTTTAATTTCAAAATATTATATTTATTGAGCTGTATATACTTCGTAAACAATCTTAAATGCATCACCGTCCATAACCGGCTGGCTATCGATACCGTAATTACAATATCCTTCATTTACATAGAAGCTCCAATAAGAACCATTATTAAAATCTGTTGTTTCTCCATTAATTACTTCTACTGTTAATCCATACTGACTCTCCGTACCGCTAAATTCCAGACCATCCGCTTCTTCCATAGCTTGTCTTAAGAATTCTGCATCCGTACTCACCTCATATGTAATAGCCGCCTTTTCCTTACCGATTACTTCAATCGTAATGTTTTTACTACCAGCTACCGGCTTTGCACCGAATGCAAGATAAACTACTACAAACACTGCAATCAATACAACCAAAATACCTACCCCAAGCAGGGCCTTTTTGTTAATTTTCTTCTTTTCTTCTGTCATGTCTTCTCCTTTTTCTACGCCGCAGATTTTATTCCTAATTTTATGCAGGGTAGCAGTCCTGCTAAAATTTGAACTAACTGCGACTTACTTGCACAAAAAGGTATAAAAATACCCTCTGCCATCCGACAAAGGGTTACACATACATACTATTAAAGCCTTACGCACAAATTTACGCACCTTAATAAAGCAGGTTTTCATAGAAAACCTACCTTGTGCCTGAGACGACAATACCTCCGGACACATTATGTACTAACCAGTTACTCGTGGTCTTTTACGTACCATCATAGGCAGGTCTTCTGACTTAAGTATCCACACCTTGCTTCGTCTTCCCGGGAATTATCCCCCAGTGACCATCACATATTCACATTAAAATATGACTTATGCAGAATCAAGGCTCCTCTCTTACAGCGACGAGTTCGTGCAGGACTTCCACCTGCTTCCCTTTTCACCCAACCAAACTATATGAATCTGTTATGGAAATACGTAGTATTCTTCGTAGACCACTTGCTTCTGTTATGGAAATACGCAGTATTTCCTGCAGACTCACGAAGTGAGTCTGTTGGGCACCTATCATGTTTCTTATTCTTTTTTATGCAAGTCGTAGTTTAACACATGCCTTACAGATTTGCAACTATATTTCATCCACCACTTCATACAAAAATGCGTTTCCGCGCTTTCCTACACGCTCCACCACTTCCATATAAGTTAAAATATTCAATGCCACACTGGCAAGCTTTTCGCTACATTTTACCGTTTTCGCATATTCCTTCACAGTAAACTGCTCCGGCAAGCTCATAGGCAGAAATTGTAAATAATCTTCCTTGCGTTCAATGCATACCTCTTCTACAAAGCGGTTAGGTATTCTGTCATACTTGGAAGCATTGTTTTTCTTCTGCTTTCCCCAACCGTTTAGGATTTTGTACTCATCCATATCTAACATAACGATTTTTATTTTCAGATTTGGCTCTTTTAAAAACATCTTAATACGATACAACTCTACAAAAGCAGTGTATTCGTTTCCCTTTTTGGGCGACTTACGGCCGGCAGATACTTCCCCTGTTTCTTCATCAATCCAATGCAGCCATCTTTGATATGCTATTGGATATACAATTGTCACCGGATATTCCTGCAAAAAGCATTTCAGCTTTTCCCGCATACGGTTAAACTGTCCCGTTTGTATTTCAATAATTTCCTTGCCGGTATATATATCTGCCACGAACCGGTCTATGGGTATTTCATGTTTTTCCTCATCCGGCTCATAAAAATTTTTCAAAATAGCATGCAATGTTTTCTCTGAAAGGGTACCAATACCGAAACGCTCCCTCTCAGTTCCTATGATTTTTTCTCTGGCTTGTTCAAATCTCGTGTTTGTATTATCCATTCTATACTCCAAACAATAAATCCACTTTTTTCTATTATACTAAATTTATCATAGTAAATAAACCTAAAATGCATTATAATAATGTAAGGGGTTACAAAAGACAAAAAAATAAGGAGGTATCTTATGAATCATTCTAATCCATTACTGAAAAATCAGGAAATAGAGACAAAATTTATTACTATTGGTGAAGTAATGTTACGACTGACACCGCCAAATTACGAGAAAATCCGTATGGCTTCTAACTTTGATGCCAGCTACGGCGGTAGTGAAGCAAACATTGCATTGGCTCTGGCCAATTTAGGCGTAGACAGTACTTTTTTCAGCGTAGTACCAAATAACAGTTTAGGCAAAAGTGCTATTCGTTGGCTTCGTTCCAATGATGTTCATTGTACACCGGTAATTTTATCTACACCGGAGCAGACACCTACTCATCGTTTAGGAAGCTATTATCTTGAAACCGGTTATGGTATTCGTCCCAGCAAGGTTACCTACGACCGCAAGCATAGTGCTATTACTGAGTACGATTTTTCGGATTATGATATTGAGGGGTTATTAGAAAATTTTGATTGGCTACATTTATCAGGTATTACGCCGGCACTTGGTCCAAACTGCGCTGACCTGATTATGCGCTGTTTGAAAATCGCCAAAGAAAAGGGCTTAATTGTCAGCTTTGACGGTAACTTCAGAAGTAAACTGTGGAGTTGGGAAGAAGCCAGGGATTATTGTACTAAATGTTTGCCTTACGTAGATGTACTTTTTGGTATTGAACCTTATCATTTATGGAAGGACGAAAATGATTATAGCAAAGGTGATTGGAAAGATGGTGTACCTCTGCAGCCCAGTTATGAGCAACAAGCTGAAATTTTTGAAAAGTTTATAGAGAGATATCCAAACTTAAAATGTATTGCCCGCCACGTCAGATATGCACATTCCGGTAGTGAAAACAGCCTGAAAGCTTTTATGTGGTATGAAGGACATACCTTTGAAAGTAAGCTGTTTACCTTTAATATTCTGGACCGCGTAGGTGGTGGTGACGCTTTTGCCAGTGGATTTATTTATGCTATGATGCACGGATATAAGCCTATGGATATGGTAAACTTTGCCGTAGCCAGTAGTGTAATTAAACACACAATTCATGGGGATGCCAATATTACGGACGATGCACAGAGTATAAGAAATCTGATGAATATGAATTATGATATAAAGAGGTAACCTATTCTATACACCTTAAAATGAAGGGGTAAAACTACTCCTTCATTTTTAGATTAAAGTAAAGTCTATTAATTCGAAAAAAGTTCCTTTGGGTATTAATGAACCTAATTAACTCTTAATACCCATTAATTTTATTTTTTGGGTACTGAAATAACAAATCTTCTTTCAGTACCCAAAACTCAATTCACCTATTAATTATATCTATTACTTCCTACTGTTACAACATATTATACATTAAAATAACTACTGTTTTACTTCCGGCTCTTTATCACTGCCATACAATATCTTTAACATAATCGGCGTAGAGATACTTGAAATAATTATCAACAAAATAACTGCCGTAAAGTAAATTGGATCTAAAAGTCCTACAGTAAGTCCTTTCTGGGACACAATCAGTGCTACTTCACCACGAGTCATCATACCGACACCAATTTTCAAGGAATCTGCTGCATTAAACTTACAAATTTTTGCCATAAGTCCACAGCCCACGATTTTAGTAATCAGTGCTACACCCACAAATCCGATAGAGAACAATAAAATACTTAAATCTAAAGTACTAAAATCTGTCTTTAATCCAATACCTGTAAAGAAAATCGGTCCGAAAATCATATAAGATGCAATGTCGGCCTTTTCTTCTATGTAATCATGATCTTTAATAGAACAAAGGATAATACCTGCCACATAAGCACCGGTAATATCTGCAATACCAAACACTGCTTCTGCGATATAAGCTAATGCAAAACAAAGTCCTACACTCAAAATAGGAATACGTCTGGTGTGAGGATAACGCTTATCCAGCTTATTAAATATCTTATAAAGTACAAATCCGACAACAATCGCTAATACAAAGAACAATATTGTATTAAGTACTACTTGTCCCGGATTAGAATCCGGATTTTCAAATCCAATTACAAAAGTAAGAACGATAATACCAATTACATCATCAATAATAGCAGAACTTAAAATGGTTGTACCGACTTTTCCTTTTAGCTTACCCATTTCTTTTAAAGATTGGACTGTAATACTTACGGAAGTAGCAGTCATTATTACACCTATAAACACTGCTTTATAAAATTCGTGGCTTCCTACCGGCGATACACCATAGAATCCCCAATATAATAAAGTACCACCAATCAAAGGAATAAATACACCACAACATGCAATGGCTAATGCAATTGGTCCTGTTTTAATCAGTTCCTTCAAGTTTGTTTCCAAACCTGCAGAGAACATCATCAATACTACACCTATTTCTGCCATCATTACTAAAAAATTAGATTGATCTACCAAACCTAAAATACTGGGACCAATTACCAAACCTGCTAAAATCTCACCTACTACAGAAGGTGCTTTCAGTTTACGGGCAACAATACCAAAACATTTTGCAAAAATAATGATAATGGCCAAATCTCTTAAAAAAACAAATGATTCCATAACTACTCCTCCTCAAGAAGCAATAATACTTCTTTTCAAAAATAATTGCTTCAACTGCCTCACTTAATTTACGTCTAAAATATTATAAAGTCAAGAAGATTGTTAATTTTTTTACAATATTTTATAAAAAAATCTTGGTAACCACTTACAATTACCAAGATTTTTTAAAATACTTTATTTTACCTATTATTCATTCTCTGAATCTTCTGTAGTTTCTTCTTCCACTACTTTTGAAATTTCACCTTGTACCTCTTCTAAAATTTCATCTTGAAGTTCATCGATTTCCAGTTCATCATTACCGGTAGAAACCTTCTCACGAACTTTTGCAATCTGTGCTATAGTAACATTTTCATCTAGATTCATAAGCTTTACACCGGAGGTGATTCTGCCTAGTGTTGAAATATCTTGTGCTCTTAATTGAATAATAATACCTTCCGTAGTAATCATCATGATTTCGTGGTCTTCGTTCACTGCCTTGATACCTACCAAATCACCGGTTTTATCATTAATCTTGTAACACTTTACACCCTTACCACCACGGTACTGTACATGGAATTCTTCCAAGTTGGTTCTCTTACCCATACCTCTTTCAGATACGAATAATAATTTCTCACCCTGGGTATCCAACTGCATACCTATAATTTCATCAGAAGGTGATAGGCTCATACCGATTACACCCATAGAAGTACGTCCGGTAGCTCTTACATCAGTTTCCTTGAATCGGATGCACATACCCTGCTTAGTTACTAAGAAAATTTCGTTACTACTGTCTGTGGTCTTTACTTCAATCAATTCGTCGTCATCACGTAAATTAATTGCCATGAGACCATTCTTACGGATATTTGCAAACTCAGACAAAGGTGTCTTCTTTACGGTACCTGTCTTAGTAACCATAAAGAGATTCTTTTCATCACTGTATTCCTGAATCGGAATCATTGCAGAAATCTTTTCACCCAGATTCAGCTGCAATAAATTAATAATTGCAGTTCCTCTGGCTGTTCTGCCTGCTTCCGGAATCTCATAAGCCTTCATACGATATACACGACCGAAATTGGTAAAGAAGTTTACATAGTCGTGAGTACCCATCATCAGTAAATCTTCAATATAATCATCTTCTATAGTCTGCATACCCTTGATACCCTTACCACCACGATTCTGTGACTTAAAGTTATCTACAGTCATACGCTTAATATAGCCAAGTCTGGTCATAGCGATAATGGTATTACCACGAGGAATTAAATCTTCGTTGGTAATATCCGTTTCATCCATACCAATCTTACTTCTTCTATCATCACCGAATTTTGCCGCAATCGCAACGATTTCCTCTTTAATAACACCGAGAAGTACTTTTTCATCTGCCAAAATAGCCTTTAATCCTTTTATTTTTTCAAGCAATTCCATATGTTCGTTTTCCAGCTTCTCTCTCTCCAAACCGGTTAACGCACGTAAACGCATATCTACAATTGCCTGAGCCTGTACTTCAGTTAATTCAAAGCGAGCGATTAATTTTTCTTTGGCTTCCTGAGTATTCTGGCTACCACGGATAATTGAAATTACTTCATCAATAAAATCAAGTGCCTTTAAAAGACCTTGTAAAATGTGGTCTCTTTCTTCTGCTTTGTTTAAATCATATTTAGTACGTCTGGTAACTACATCTTCCTGATGAAGCAGATAATGCTTTAACATATCCAAAAGATTAAGCACTTTTGGCTCATTATTTACCAATGCCAGCATAATTACACCAAAGGTGTCCTGTAATTGGGTATGTTTGTAAAGCTGATTTAAAATAATATTAGCATTTACATCCTTACGGAGTTCGATAACCACACGAACACCTTCACGGTTAGATTCATCACGGATATCGGTAATACCTTCAATCTTTTTCAGCTTCACAAGTTCAGCAATTTTAATAATTAAATTTGCTTTATTTACTAAGTAAGGAATTTCAGACACAATAATCTGACTCTTACCATTGGGCATGGTTTCAATATTGGTTACCGCACGTACTCTGATTTTGCCACGACCGGTTCTATAAGCTTCCTCACAACCGGAAGTACCCATAATCAAACCACCGGTAGGGAAATCAGGAGCTTTTACAATTTCCAAAACTTCTTCAATGTTAGTTTCTCTATCCTGTTCTACCTTATTATCGATAATCTTTACTACAGCATTTACCACTTCACGTAAATTATGAGGCGGAATATTAGTAGCCATACCTACTGCAATACCGGTAGTACCATTTACCAAAAGGTTAGGATAACGTCCAGGAAGTACAACAGGTTCTTTCTCTGTATCATCAAAGTTCGGTACAAAATCTACGGTATCCTTGTTAATATCTGCAAGAAGCTCCATAGAAATCTTAGAAAGTCTGGCTTCGGTATAACGCATTGCCGCAGCACCGTCACCGTCCATGGAACCGAAATTACCATGACCATCTACCAAAGGATAACGGATGGACCAATCCTGTGCCATATTTACTAATGCACCATAAATAGAACTGTCACCATGAGGGTGATATTTACCCATGGTATCGCCGACAATACGCGCACTCTTACGATGTGGCTTGTCGGGACCATTATTTAATTCAATCATGGAGTAAAGAACACGTCTTTGAACGGGCTTCAAACCGTCTCTTACATCAGGAAGAGCACGGGCTGCAATAACACTCATGGCATAATCGATGTAAAAGGTTTCCATTCTTTCTTTTAAATCGACTTCCTGTATTTTATCAAACTCCACATCTTTATCAAAAATATTGTCGTTCATATATACCTCTCATTAGATGTCCAGGTTTTTCACAAACTTAGCATTTTCTTCAATAAATTCACGTCTTGGCTCTACTTTATCGCCCATAAGAGTGGTAAAGGTTACATCGATTTCCGATGCAAGTTCTTCATCATAATTTACTCTCATTAAAATTCTCTTCTCAGGATCCATGGTAGTTTCCCAAAGCTGGTCTGCATCCATTTCTCCAAGACCTTTATAACGTTGAATCTTATTATTCTGGTCACGGCCTACTTCAGCTAAAATTTTATCTAATTCTTCATCACTGTAAGCATACCAAACCTTTTTATTTTTCTCCAACTTATACAAAGGTGGCTTTGCTAAATATACATGACCTTGCTTAATTAATTCTGGCATAAAACGATACAGGAAGGTCAAAAGTAATGTACTGATGTGAGCACCATCCACGTCCGCATCCGTCATAAGAATGATTTTGTTATAACGTAATTTACTAATATCAAAATCCTCATGAATACCGGTACCAAATGCAGTAATCATGGCTTTTATTTCTGCGTTGGCATAAATTTTATCAAGTCTGGCTTTTTCTACATTTAAAATCTTACCACGAAGAGGTAAAATTGCCTGGGTTGCACGATTACGCGCTGTTTTTGCACTACCGCCCGCGGAGTCTCCCTCTACGATATAGATTTCACAGTTCTTTGGATCCTTGTCAGAACAATCTGCCAACTTACCCGGAAGTGACATACCTTCCAAAGCTGTTTTTCTACGGGTTAAATCTCTAGCCTTACGAGCTGCTTCTCTGGCACGCTGGGCTAAAATAGATTTTTCACAAATAGTTTTGGCAACCGAAGGATTCTGCTCCAAGAAATACGTAAGCTGTTCGGAAACAATACTATCCACTGCACCTCTGGCTTCTGAATTTCCTAACTTCTGCTTAGTCTGACCTTCAAACTGTGGATCTTCAATCTTAACACTGACAATTGCAGTTAAACCTTCACGAATATCTTCACCTGTTAAATTAGGCTCACTATCCTTTAATAATTTAGCTCCTCGTGCATAATCATTAAAGGTCTTGGTTACTGCATTTCTAAATCCCATCAGGTGTGTACCACCTTCCGGAGTATTAATATTATTTACAAAACTGAATACACTCTCATTAAAAGAATCATTATGCTGGAAAGAAACCTCGACATACACATGATTCTTTTCTCCTTCAAAATAAAGAATATTTTCATACAAAGGAGTTTTACTCTTATTCAAATACTGCACAAATTCCTTAATACCACCTTCGTAGTGGAATTCAATTACCTTTTGCTTCTTACCATTATCCAAGGTAATATAACGTATTTTGCCTATTTTAGAAGATTTTGTTTCTTCTGTAGTAGTATTACTTTCTGAATTATTGGTATTTGTAGAATTTTCTACATCACTGGATTCTTCATTATTTGTATTTTCGCCGGCTTCTTTTTCCTGTTGTTCTAACTTAGCATCTTCATCAGCACGTTTTAATAATTCACTAATTTGTGAATTTTCTGAAGAAGTATCCAAAGTTTCTTCTATTCTGGAATCTCTTAAAATAATACGAAGTCCCTTGGTCAAGAAAGCCATTTCACGCAAACGGCGCTTCAATACATCAAATTCAAATACCGTAGTTTCCGTGAAAATTTCTGCATCCGGAAGGAAAGTAACCTTTGTACCGGTTTTTTCTAAAGGACAAGTTCCAATTTCTTTTAAAGAATAACAAACATGACCTCTTTCATAACGTTGTTTATATACTTTTCCATCCTGACTGATTTCAACTTCCAACCACTCGGAAAGAGCATTTACAACAGACGCACCTACACCATGCAAACCACCGGAAACCTTGTAGCCTCCACCACCAAACTTACCGCCGGCATGAAGAATAGTAAAAACTACTTCTACCGCAGGAATACCTGCTTTATGATTAATACCGATAGGAATACCACGACCATTGTCTATAACTGTAATAGAGTTATCTTCATTAATAGTTACATCAATAGTATCACAATATCCTGCCAATGCTTCATCTACAGAATTATCAACAATTTCATAAACTAAATGATGCAGACCTCTGCTGGAAGTAGTACCAATATACATACCCGGTCTTTTACGCACAGCTTCCAAACCTTCCAAAATTTGTATTTGGTCGGCACCGTATTCATTTTCCACTGTTGTATTACTCATTGCCTGTTCACTCATACTAATCCTCCATGTCCCACTTAAGTAAGTCGACATCATTTCTTTCAATTGCTCCATCCGGTATAGTTACTACACCATCTGTCACTTTAAAAACTCTATTAATCTCAAAACGATTATTTACAAATTCTTCTAAACCGGTACAAGTAATAATCGTCTGAATATCACCAATACTGTTTAAAAGATAATTTTGCCTGTTATTATCCAGCTCTGATAATACATCATCCAAAAGCAAAATAGGAGTATCTTTTGTAATACGTTTCACTAACTCTATTTCTGACAATTTCAATGACAAAGCAGCAGTACGTTGTTGTCCCTGTGAACCAAACTTACGGATATCAATATCTCCTACATAAAAACAAAAATCATCTCTGTGAGGTCCCACAGTGGTCATTTTTGCTTTAATATCCTTATCCTGACTTATCCTAAGCTTACTCTCAAATTCCTCTAATTCTACATTAGGCTCATATACAATCTTTATTTCTTCTTTTCCGCCGGATAACTTTTTATGTATATCATAAATTATTTCATTCAGCTGATCTGCAAAAATTCTACGTCTTTCAATAATCTTACTTCCGTAAGAAACCAGCTGGGAGTCCCATATATTCAAAGTTTCCTTTAATTCCGGCTGAAAATATAAATCTTTTAAAAGACTGTTTCGCTGATTTACAATTTTATTATAATTATTCAAATTATAAAGATAAAAATTGTCCAGCTGACAAAGCTCCATATCTACAAAACGTCTTCTTTCCGCAGGACCCTCTTTTATAATACTTAGATCCTCCGGTGAAAAGAAAACTACGTTACATAAACCTAATAAATCAGCAGCTTTTTTTATTTTTTGGCCATCAATGGCAATACCTTTAGACTTACTTTTACGAAGATGCATATCGACTCTGGTTTCAATGCCTTCTTTCTCAAGATAAGTCCTTATATGAGCTTCCTCTTTATTAAAATTTACAATATCTTTATCTTTGCTTCCTTTATGTGACTTGGTAGTAGCAGCTAAATAAATAGCCTCCAAAATATTGGTTTTACCTTGCGCATTATCACCATAAAGAATATTTGTGCCTTTATCAAATGTAATATTCAGTGAATTATAATTGCGATAATCCTGAAGTTCAAGCGACTTTATAATCATACTTTCCCTCTTTTTTACGCATTTTAAGCTTCAATTAAAATTTCTTCTCCATCAAATTCTACTTTATCGCCGGCAATTAATTTTTTACCACGCTGTGTTTCAATGGAACCATTTACTTTAACTAATCCATCCTGGATTACAAACTTCGCATCCACACCGGACTCTACTAAGCCGGCAGCTTTCAAAGCTTGTCCCAGCTTAATATGATCTTCTCTCAATTTAATTGTGTACATAAAAACTCCTTAACTGACACTATTAATAGTTATAACTTAATTTATCCTTAGCTAACGGTTGTAAAGTTAACCGGAAGAATCAAATAAATATAACTTTCATTTTCATCCTTGATAAAGCAAGGAGCCTTAGGATTTACCATGTAAAGAGTTACATTTTCATCATCAATAACACGCAAAGCATCAATTAAGAACTTAGGATTGAAACCAATCATAATATCCTTACCCTGCTTTTCAATATCTATATCTTCATTCATACTACCTACTACGGAATTAATTTTTAATTCCATGTTAGTATCTGTAATATTCATAATAATAGGCTTCTTATCACCTTCTTTTACTAACAAAGTAGCTCTGTCAATACAGCTTAAAAATTCTTTCTTATTAATCACAAACTTTGTTTCGTAATCATTAGAAAGCATCTGTTCAATTCTAAAATATTCGCCTTCAATCAATCTGGAAACTACTACAGTATTATCAAACTCAAATACAATATGCTTTGATGTAAAGAAAATACTAACATCCTTATCTGCATCACCTGATAAAATCTTGCTGATTTCATTTAAGGTCTTACCCGGAACTACTACCTTTCTGGGATAATACTCTTCCTTTAATTCAATCTTACGGATTGAAATACGATGACCATCCAAGGATACAACCTTTAATTCATTACCCTTAATATCAAATAATTCACCTGTCATCAGTTTATTATTATCATTATCTGAAATAGAGAAGATAGTTTGTCTTATTACTTCCTTCAAAGTAAACTGGGAAACGGAAATACTTTCTTCTTTTTCTACGATAGGTAAATAAGAGAAGTCATCTCCTGATTTTCCAATAATATTAAACTTAGCTTTTTCACAGGTAATAGTCGTCTTATAATTGTTATCTGTTTCAATAGTAATATCACTGTCAGGAAGTTTACGTACAATTTCCAAGAAAATTTTTGCATCTAAGGCAATAATTCCCTTTTCTATAATATTACCCTCAATTGTGGTCTCTATTCCAAGTTCCATATCATTAGCAGTTAAAGTAATGATTCCTCTGGAAGCATCTACTAAAATACATTCCAATATAGACATAGTAGTTTTATTAGGAACTGCTTTTGATACAATTTGTACTCCGCTTAAAAGAGCTGATTTTGAACATACTAATTTCATGTGAATAACTCCCTTCGTGTGTAAAATAACAAAAATCGCAATCGCTATAGTTAATAATTAATAAAAGAATTTAGTAATATTATTATTAATAGGTGTTGATATGTGCAAAACTACTTTTATTATACTATTTTTCTGGAAAAAATGGAATGGAAAAGTTGTTTATTATTAAAAAAAATAAGGGGATAAATCATTATTTATGAACATCCCCTTAAATAGTCTCTTTTTCCTTAAAAAAAGATATCAACATCTTATATTTTATAATTAACATTTTACCCACAAAGAATTGTGAATAAATGTTAATAATGAAGATTTTTCATAGATTAGGAGGGGATAATTTTTTTCTTGATAATTTCTACTTTATTTCTTAATTCCTCATTAATCTTAAGTTCATCTTCTACTTTTTTAATACCATGTATAACAGTGGTATGATCTTTCTTACCTAATATTTTACCTATATTGCTGAGAGAATTGTCTGTTAAATCTCTGCAAAGGTACATAACAATCTGTCTGGGTATTACAAATTCACTGTTACGCTTCTTGGAAGAAATATCATCCGGTTTAATTCCAAAGTGATCTGCTACTACATTAATAATAAGAGTAGGGGTTATTTCCTTTGGTTTGTCAGGATGTATAATATCTTTAAGAGCATCTTCAGCCAATGCTAATGTAAGAGGAACCTTGTTTAATTTAGAAGAAGCAATTATTTTATTAAAGGCACCTTCCAATTCTCTAATATTTGATTTAATATTGTTAGCTATGTATTTAATGATTTCATCATCAATGTTACGGTCTGAGGTTTCAGCATATCTTCTGAGAATAGCCATACGGGTTTCATAATCCGGAGCCTGAATATCTGCAATAAGTCCCCACTCAAATCTGGAACGGAAACGTTCATCCAAAGTTTCCATTTCTTTCGGTGGTTTATCGGAAGATATGATAATCTGCTTACCTGCAGCATGAAGTTCATTAAAAGTATGGAAAAATTCTTCCTGGGTACTTTCCTTACCTATAATAAATTGTACATCGTCAATCATGAGAACATCTACGTTTCTATATTTATCACGTAATCTGTTCATAACTGCGGAATTACCGCTACGGATAGATTCAATAACTTCGTTGGTAAATACTTCACTGGTAACATATAACACTTTCATATTAGGATTTTCTTCTAATATAAAGTGACCAACAGAATGCATTAAGTGAGTTTTACCTAGTCCGGAACCACCATATAAATAAAGAGGATTATATGCTTTACCGGGAGACTCTGCTACCGCCAAAGAAGCAGAGTGTGCAAATTTATTATTACTTCCTACTACAAAGGTATCAAATTTATATTTAGGATTTAAATTAGCATTTTCGTAATTCACTTTATTAGAAGAAATTAAAACTTTATCAGCTTCCTTTACAACTTCTTCTTTAATATCAGATTCTAAAATAAATTCTACATCGTATGTATGATTGAACATTTCAGATATGGTTACCTGGAAAAAGCTTTTATATTTAGAAGAAATATAAGTTAAAGCATGTCCCGTATCTGAAGGGATAATAATATATACAATATTATTATTTACCTTATATAATTGTAAAGGTTCAATCCAGGTATTATAAGAAATAGAAGAAAGATTATACTCTCTTTGTACGATTTCTTTAATATCTGTCCACTTTTCTTTAATAAGTTCCATTTTAAACACCAATCCTATATAAATTTAAGAAATAATTTTGGAAAAAAATAAGTCGAAAATTCCTCATAATTATATTAATATAAAGTAATGATTATTTCAAATGTTAGTTATGAACAATTAATAGCAAAAAGTTATCCACATTATGTTGATAAGTATGTTTATAATTATGCCATTGTATATAATTTGTGTAAAAATAGTGTATAACTTTTTGAAATTGTGGATTATTATTAAGTACCTATTTTACACTATTTAGAGATGTTATTAACATATAATACACAAGATGTTGAGGTTAATAAATATAGATATCCACAAGTAATCAACAATTTGTGGATATCTTATTGTTTAAAAAAAACTGTGTATATGTCTGTGGATAACCCTAAAAAAACTTTTTTAATATTTTTTAGGATTAAAGAAAATACCATATTTACGGGATTTTTTTAATATTTTGCTTGACAATAACGCACTTTTCAATTACAATCAATTTGCTATTTTCGAGCGTATGAGTTACGAAAACTAAACGATTAAAATTAGTTGCCTTATGAATAGATTAAGGTTATGAAGAGAAGGAGGTGCCTTTTTTATGAAGATGACATTTCAGCCAAAGAAGAGATCCAGATCTAAGGTTCATGGATTTAGAGCTAGAATGAGTACTCCGGGCGGAAGAAAAGTTTTAGCAGCAAGACGTGCAAAAGGAAGAAAGAAATTATCAGCATAGGTCACAGCAATGTGACCTTTTTTTCTCTCTGAAAATGAGTAGTTAAGAAGGGAAAATAGTTTATGAAATTTTCAGAGTCATTAAAAAAGAATCATCAGTTCCAATTTGTTTATAAAAATGGAAAATCATACGCAAATAAATACTTGGTTATGTATGTAAAAGAAAATGGCTTAGAAATAAACAGAATTGGAATTAGTGTAAGTAAAAAAGTAGGAAACAGTGTTGTCAGACATCGTGTTACAAGACTGATCCGGGAAAGTTATCGATTACACGAAAATATATTCAATAGTGGTTTGGATATAGTAATCGTAGGAAGACCAAGTGCAGCTGCCGTAGGTTATGAAGAGGTAGAGAGTGCACTATTACATCTTGGAAAACTTCATCATATTATAAAAGTGTTTTTTTATTGGGATGAATAAAAAATAAAATTTAACAGTAAATTAATAGTTATTTTATAGTATGGAAAGTAGGATTTGTTATAATATGAAAAAACTACTTATTGCTCTTATAAAGTTTTATCAACGTAATATATCTCCTTTAAAGAGTACAAAGTGCCCTTATGTACCCAGTTGTTCTCAATATGGTTTGGAAGCTATAGAGAAACATGGAGTATTAAAGGGTTCTTTACTTGCTTTTTGGAGAATATTAAGATGTAATCCTTTTTCAAAAGGAGGATATGATCCGGTTCCTTGATATTAATAATAAGAAGCAATACAAGGAGGATAAATGAACGCAGTTATTTTAACCCAAGACGACGGATTGATTATAGGTAATGTAGCTAAATTGCTTGGACTTATAATGAATGGAATATTTAATTTGATTGATGCAATTGGTATTCCTAATGTCGGACTTGCTATTATTTTGTTTACCATTGTTGTAAACTTACTTATGCTTCCTTTAACATTGAAGCAGCAGAAGTTCTCAAAGCTTTCTGCAAAAATCCAACCTGAAATTCAGGCGATTCAGGCAAAATACAAAAATAGAAAGGATAATGATTCTGCTATTGCACAAAATCAGGAAATTCAGGCAGTATATGCTAAGTATGGCGTATCTCCTTCCGGTAGCTGTGTACATTTATTGATTCAGATGCCTATTTTATTTGCTTTGTATAGAGTAATTTATTCTATGCCTGCATATGTTACAAAGATTAAAGATACTTTTACAGTTCTTGCTAACAAAATTATTTCTACCGAAAATGGTATAGAAACCTTTAAGAACATGACAGATGGTGGTATTGCAAATACCATGAACATGTATGGTAAAACCATTACAGAAGGTAATGAAGTAAATGGTGTTATCGATGTATTAAACAAATTATCTTCTACAGATATGGCTATTGTAGCAGAGAAGTTTGGATTAACCAATCTTACCTATGAAGGTGAATTAATTTTAAGTAATGCAGAATCAACAGGTTTGTTGGATACTTATAATAATTTCTTTGGATTAAATATTGGTAACTCACCTCAGCATATTATTAGTACTGCTTTTGCAGTAGGTGCTTGGGGATTGGTTATCGGTGCAATTATGATTCCTTTATTGTCAGCTCTGACTCAGTGGATTAATGTTAAGTTAATGCCTCAGCAGAACACTGATAATAGCAATCGAAGTGATCAGGAAAATGCTATGGCTTCTTCTATGAAGACCATGAATATGATTATGCCTTTCATGTCAGCATGGTTCTGTTTTACATTACCTTGTGGTATGGGTATTTACTGGATTGCCGGTTCTGTAGTAAGAGGTATTCAGCAGGTTGTAATTAATAAGCATTTTGATAAAATGAACTTTGAAGATATTATTAAGAAGAATGAAGTAAAGAGTGCTAAGAAGATTGAAAAAATGAAGAAGCAACAGGAAATGATTAATGCTTATGCTAGTATGAATACCAAAAATATTCAGAATAATGCAAACAGATCTACCGGTTATAATCAAACAAATACTTCTTCAAGTACAGGTACTTCTGCAAAAGCAAATACTACCAGCTCCTCAAATGTGGAATATAGCGGTAAATACAAACAGGGTAGTATGATGGCAAAAGCAAATATGGTAAAAGAGTTTAACGAAAAGAACAATAGAGACTAATTTGGAGGATATAAACAATGGAATATATGGAATTTTCCGCAAAAACAGTTAGTGATGCAATCACAGAAGCTTGTCAGAAGCTTGGTGTAACCAGTGATAAATTAGTATATGAAGTAGTAGAAGAAGGTACTAACGGATTTTTAGGAATCGGTGCAAAGCCTGCAGTAATTAAAGCTTGTGTTAAATGTTCAATCGAAGATAGTGCAAAGAACTTCTTAAAGGATGTTTTTGAAGCAATGGAAATGACAGTTGTAGTTAATGTAAAATACAACGAAGAAGAAAAGACCATGGATATTGATTTAAGCGGTGATGATATGGGCGTTTTAATCGGTAAGAGAGGTCAGACCTTAGATTCTTTACAGTATTTAGTATCTTTGGTAGTAAACAAAGAATCTGAAGATTATATCAGAGTAAAGGTTGATACTGAAAATTATAGACAGAGAAGAAAAGAAACCTTGGAAAACTTAGCAAAGAATATTGCTTACAAGGTAAAGAGAACTAAGAGAACTGTTTCTTTAGAGCCTATGAATCCTTATGAAAGACGTATTATTCATTCTGCATTACAGAATGATAAATATGTAAATACTCATAGCGAAGGTGATGAACCTTTCAGAAGAGTAGTTGTAACATTAAAGAAATAATAAAAGTTGTAAGATAGCCGGGTATAGATTTATATCCGGCTATTTCTAATATATTTATAAAATTTCAGTTATTTATATTTAATTTTTTCTAAATTAATGTTAAAATAGTAAACAAGACAGAACTTTTCGTTATGTACACAATATGGCCTGTATTAAAATTCTTATTGATTCTTGTTGCAGCTTTTATTGTTGCCGGAGTAATTAAATCTTTGGTAGTTGGATTTATGATTGCAACTGCAGGTTTGGATGCTAAAATTACTAAATTATTAGATAAGGACGATCAGAAGTTCAGCTTATCTAAGTTAGCAGGAACTATTGTTAATGTTATCGTAATTATTTTCTTTGTAGTAGAAGGTTTAAATGTACTTCAGTTAGAAGTTCTTACCAATATCGGTACTGTAGTAATTGGTTATATGCCTGCAGTATTGAGTGCAGTAATTATTGCAGCAGTAGCAATTGCAGTAGCTTTGGCATTTGGTCTTGGCGGCAAGGAATTTGCAGCAAATACTCTTAAGAAGATTGATACAATCGATGAAGAAAAGAAATAAATAAAATTTAAATAATTATATTTTAAAAGCAGCAGAGTCGGGAAATATCCCGGCTCTGTTTTCTTTCCCTAAAATTAAGACTTTTTTTCTTGCTATTTTAATTGATAAGCATTATCATTAAAGTGATAAACTGTGAACTAATTTATTGATTATAAAATGAAAATTATTTTTTAATAAAGTAGGTATTATAAAAATGAAAACAGATACAATCGTAGCAGTAGCAACAGCTTTATCAGATGCCGGAATAGGTATTGTCAGAGTATCCGGTGAGGAAGCTTTTGAAATTGTAAATAAGTTGTTTGTAAATAAATATGGTAAGCATGCATTACTTAAGTATGATAGTCATACTATTCATTATGGTTATTTTGGATATTTTTATAAAAAGTCATTAAGTAATGAAAATGATAATGATGTATGTAGTAATTTGGAATATATGGATCATGATTGGAAATCGAAAATCATTGATGAAGTCATGGTAACTGTTATGAAAGCTCCAAATACCTATACTAAGGAAGATACTGTGGAAATTAATTGCCACGGTGGTGTGCTTTTATTGCAGAAGGTGTTGGAATTAATTATTAAAAACGGTGCCAGAATCGCAGAACCCGGAGAATTTACCAAACGTGCTTTTTTAAATGGTCGTATAGACTTGGCTAAGGCAGAAGCAGTTATTGATGTAATTCATTCCCAAAATGAATTTGCACTCACTTCTTCTGTAAATCAGCTGAAAGGTAGTGTATCAGAAGCTGTAAAAAAGCTTCGTGATGAAATTATATATGAAATTGCTTTTATTGAGTCTGCTTTAGATGATCCGGAGCATATTAGCTTGGACGGTTATGAAGAAAGATTACAGGAAAAGATGATATCTGTTCTAGAAAGAGTAGACAAGTTAATTTCTTCTGCAGATAACGGTAAGATGATGAAGGAAGGTATTAACACAGTTATTGTAGGCAAACCAAATGCCGGAAAGTCTTCCCTTTTGAATCGAATGGTAGGAGAAGAACGTGCTATTGTTACAGATATCGCCGGAACTACCAGAGATGTTTTACAGGAATCCATTAAGCTACATGGAATCGGATTGAATATTATTGATACTGCCGGTATTCGTAGCACAGAAGATGTTGTGGAAAAAATCGGTGTAGAACGTGCAAAAGAATATGCCGGTAAAGCAGATTTAATTCTTTATGTAGTAGATGCTTCTGTTCCTTTGGATGATAGTGATAGAGAAATTATATCCGTTATTAAAGATAAGAAGGTTATAGTACTTTTAAATAAGTCTGATTTGGATATGGTAGTAACAGAAGAAAAACTATGTAAAAATATCGGAATAGATAGTAACAATATACACTATAAATCAATTAAAATTATCCGTACTTCTACAAAAGAAAACTCAGGTATGGATGAATTTGAAAATATAATTAAAGAAATGTTCTTCCAAGGGGAAATTCGTGCGAATGATCAGGTAATTATTACTAATATGCGTCATAAAGAAGCTTTGATGGACGCAAGAGACAGTTTACAGATGGTAATGAATAGCTTGGAAAATCATATGCCGGAAGATTTCTACTCTATCGATTTAATGAGTGCTTATGCATCTTTAGGCACTATTATTGGTGAAGAAGTAGGCGAGGATTTAGTGAACGAAATTTTTGCAAAGTTCTGTATGGGTAAGTAGTATGTGGTATATTAAAGTATATCATTGTATATATATTAATTTGCACGCTCCCACAGGATACTTAGTACTTCTTGATTTTATAACAATGCGTTAGATATCTATAAATGCGACCCTGCTTGCAGGAGCAAGAGCATTTTAGATATCTGCTTTTAGCAGTGTTAATAAAATATTAGAAGTACTTGTGTCTGAGGACTTGCGCAAATTAATATATATATGATGATATACTTTAATACACGGATGAATATAAAAAGACGAGGAAATAAGTATGCCTGAAATTAGAGAAAAAGTAGATATATGTGTTATTGGTGCCGGTCATGCAGGCTGTGAAGCTGCTTTGGCGGCTGCCAGACTAGGATTGGAAACGGTAATTTTTACGGTAAGTGTAGATAGTATTGCACTAATGCCCTGTAATCCGAATATTGGTGGTTCTTCCAAAGGACACCTTGTAAGAGAGTTAGATGCCTTAGGCGGTGAAATGGGTAAGAACATTGATAAAACTTTTATTCAGTCTAAGATGTTGAATGTTTCTAAGGGTCCTGCGGTACATTCTTTGCGTGCACAGGCAGATAAAGCAGATTATACCCGGGAAATGCGTACAGTTTTGCAAAACCAGGAGCATTTGACTATTAAACAGGCAGAAATTTGTGAAATTTTATGGGAAGATGTAGCTTCTAAGAAGCACATTACTGGTGTTAAAACATATACCGGTGCTATCTACGAGTGTAAAGCAGTAATTCTTTGTACCGGTACTTATTTGAAGGCAAGATGCTTATGCGGTGAAGCGATTACTTATACAGGTCCTAATGGTTTACAGGCTGCAAATTATCTGACTGATTCACTTAAGAATATGGGTATTGAAATCCGTCGTTTCAAAACAGGTACCCCTGCCCGTATGGATAAAAGAAGTATTGATTTTTCCAAGATGGAAGAGCAGGTAGGAGATGAAAGAATTGTACCTTTTTCTTTCTCAACGGATCCTGATTCAATTCAAAAGGAACAAGTTTCCTGTTGGTTGACTTATACCAACGAAAAGACTCATGAAATTATTCGTGGTAATTTGGACCGTTCTCCTATTTATGCTGGTGTTATTGAAGGAACCGGGCCAAGATATTGTCCTTCTATTGAAGATAAAGTAGTAAAATTTGCAGATAAAGAAAGACATCAAGTATTTATTGAACCGGAAGGAATCCATACCAA
This sequence comes from Acetatifactor sp., assembly GCA_045634745.1. Lineage (GTDB taxonomy): Bacteria > Bacillota > Clostridia > Lachnospirales > Lachnospiraceae > Acetatifactor. Next base: position 175,264 of record JAZRAX010000037.1, read on the forward strand.
TGAAATGTATGTAGGCGGTATGTCATCTTCTTTGCCGGAGGATGTACAGCTTGCAATGTATCGTACTGTTCCCGGTTTGGAAAATTGTAAGATAGTACGTAATGCTTATGCTATTGAATACGATTGTATCAATGCCAGAGAATTATATCCTAGTTTGGAATTTAAAAATATTAAGGGACTTTTCAGCGCAGGTCAATTTAACGGAAGCAGCGGTTATGAAGAAGCGGCTGCCCAAGGACTAATTGCAGGTATTAATGCTAGTATGTCTATTTTGGGCAAAGAGCCTTTGGTATTGGACCGTTCGGAAAGTTATATTGGTGTATTAATTGATGATTTGGTAACCAAGGATAATTTTGAACCGTATCGAATGATGACCTCCCGTGCAGAGTATCGTTTGTTACTTCGTCAAGACAATGCAGACCGTAGACTTCGAAAGAAGGGTTATGAAGTTGGTTTGATTTCTGAAGAACAATATCAGGCGCTTTTGAAAAAAGAAGAATTGATTGAAAAAGAAGTAGAGCGACTAAAAAATACCAATGTAGGTGCCAATAAATATGTACAGGCATTTTTAGAGGAACACGGAAGTTCAAATTTAAAAACTGCAGCTTCCTTGGCAGAACTAATTTGCAGACCGGAGCTATCTTATGAATCCTTGGCTGCAATTGATCCGGATAGACAAGTTTTTGCTTTAGAAATATATGGAGCAGAAGTCTTACCAACGGATGTTATTGAACAGGTAGAAATTGAAATTAAATATGAAGGATATATTGTTCGTCAGCTTCGTCAGGTAGAGCAATATAAAAAGATGGAGAAAAAGGCAATTCCGGAAGATTTAGATTATGATGAAGTACCTTCTCTTCGTTTGGAAGCTCGTCAGAAGTTGAAACTGTTTCGACCGGTATCTGTGGGACAGGCATCCCGTATTTCCGGCGTTTCTCCGGCGGACGTTTCAGTGTTACTGGTATATTTGGAACAGTATGCAAGGAATAGTAAAAATTAAGTTTGTACAAAAGGTTTATAGATGGATGTAATTAAAAATGTTATATCAGGAAAATTGAATCTAGAGGAGTATAATATGCCAAAAATAGGAATCAAATTTTTGAATTTGATATTATCTGTCGGTTTGTTATTATGTATTACAGGTTGTCAAAGTGAAAAGCAGGACAATTCTGTAGTAGAAAATATCTCACAGAAAGAAGAGACAATTGAAGTAGAATCTGTGGAAGCAGACTCAGTGGAAACAGAGTTCGTGGAGAGTAATACAGAAGAAATAATATTTTCAAGCCAATCGGAAGAAACAGAAACTACATTAGAGGCAGATGATGTAGAAGAAGAGGATGATGTTTTAAAAAATGATTTTTTCAGTGTATCCTTAGATTCTATGGTAGAAGAAGATGGATATGTCACAATGACTTTCATATTTACGAATGTGAGTGATATTTCTTATTATAAAGGAGACGAGGAGTATCAGCCGGGAGATTCATGGGAAAAAGTCATTAGATTTACCAGAGACAAGTGGGAAAATTATGATAATGCTTATATACATTATAAGTTATGTGATGCTAGCATATATGATCCTAATGTACAGGTGCTATTTGCCGGTGGTGCCAGATTTGAAATGGATGAAAATTTAAATATTCTTGTATTAGAAATATTCGAAGATGCGCCTGTTCAGACTGAGTAATTGAAAATGAATAATTTTTATATCAGTAGTTTTGTATTAGGATTTTGTTTAAGATTATATTTTAATATTATATTTAGGGAGTAGCATTGTATGGGATATGATACTACACAATTTGAGAAAGATTTAAAATCGTTTGGTGTGGAGCTTTCCGCCGAGCAAGTAAATCAGTTTTTGAAATATTATGAATTATTGGTAGAGTGGAATGGTTTTATGAATTTAACTGCTATCACAGAATATGATGAAGTTATGAAAAAACATTTTGTGGATAGTTTATCATTAATTAAGACTTATGATGTAAATAAAAAGGCTTCAGTAATTGATGTTGGAACCGGTGCAGGTTTTCCTGGACTTGCACTTAAAATTGCTTATCCAAATTTGCAGGTAACATTGTTGGATTCTTTAAATAAAAGGATTAACTTTTTAAATGAAGTGATAGGGCAGCTTGGATTATGTGGTGTGGAAACGGTACATGGCAGAGCAGAGGATTTTGCTAAGCCGGACAAGTTACGTGGCAAGTTTGATTTGTGTGTTTCCAGAGCGGTAGCAAATATGTCGACTTTGTCCGAATATTGCTTACCTTTTGTTAAGGTAGGCGGCGAGTTTATTTCTTATAAGTCTGAGAAGATTAATGAAGAAATGTCAGTTGCTAAGAATGCAATTTCTTTATTGGGAGGCAAATTTGATAGAAGTGAAGAGTTTATGTTGCCGGATTCAGATATTTATAGAAATTTGGTTGTAATTAAAAAAATAAAGGATACACCAAAGAAATTTCCAAGAAAAGCTGGTTTACCTTCGAAGGAACCATTGGGATAGAAATATGGGTAATTTAGATATTTATAATAACGATAATTTTATAACGGATAATCGTGAATTAATTATTTCAGTTCAAGAGAATGAAAGACAAAGAATTGCAAGAGATTTGCATGATGCATCTTTACAGACTCTAACACATATGGTGCATCAATTAGAATTATGTGATTTATATATAGATCAAGATACTACAAAAGCAAAATTTGAACTTATGAGTATTAGGAAAAATCTTAAAACGGTTATTGAGGAAATTCGATATATTATATTTGATTTGCACCCAATGTCTTTTGAGGATCTGGGTTTAAAACAAACATATGAAACTTTTTTTGATATTTTAAAAAGTTATTCATCTTTTGAGTTTGATACCACAATTGATGATATAAAGAATTATAGTAACTATTTATTATTATCTGTGTATAGAATTGGTCGAGAATGTGTAATGAATTCTATTAGACATTCAAAAGGTACAAAAATTATATTTAAATGTGTTAAAGAAAATGATATGGTATATTTATTAATCGAGGATAACGGAATTGGTTTTTCGAAAGAGGATGTGTGTACCAAAAAAGTTCATTATGGTTTAAATGTTATAGAGGAACGTGTCAAAATTTTAAATGGTTCTATTCATATAGAATCGAGTAAGGGAACTAAGATAAATATTAGAATACCTTTAAGTTAAATAGTGCAAAGATATTTTGTGAGGTAAGTGTATGAGTATTAAAGTGATGCTTGCGGATGATCATGTATTAATTAGAGAAGGAATTCGACAGTTATTAGAGTTTGACGGAAGTATTGAAGTAATAAGCGAGGTAAACGATGGAGAAGAATGTATTAATGAATTGATGCATGTGAAACCGGACATATTGCTTCTGGATATTAATATGCCTAAAAAGAATGGTGTAGAAGTATTGGAAGAAATCCGTAAAAAAAATATTGATGTTAAGGTACTTATACTTACCGTACATAATGAAATTGAATATTTAATGAAAGCAATAGATATTGGAGTAAATGGTTATATTGTAAAAGATTCTGGTTCTGCAGAATTAAAAAGAGCAATTAATTGTATAATGAATGGTGATAATTATATTCAGCCAAGTTTAATACCTGCTTTGAATAATCGTTTAGTAGCTAGAGATTCTGATAAAGAAAAGATTGAATCATTAACTAAAAGAGAATTGGAAGTATTAATTCAAGTAGCAAATGGTATGTTTAATAAAGAAATTGCTACTTCATTAGATATTAGTGAAAGAACTGTCAAGAATCATATATCTAATATTTTTAAGAAAATTGATGTGAATGATAGAACTCAGGCAGCGGTTTTTGCTATAAAAAATGATATTATTAAGTTGTACTAATCTTGTAGGAATGTTTCACGTGAAACATTCCTATATTTTTTAACCGAGTCATTCAATTAAACACAAGATAATGTTTCACGTGAAACATTCTTACCCCAAGATATTGTGTTACCTTCCGTGAAACATTCTTCATAAAGGTCCGTGAAACATAATTTTAACTATGTTTTACACAAAAACAGCCAATTTTCCATGAATTTTAGGCACTATATGTTGTGGTGGGAGAGTTATAACTATACTATTCTCTTTACTCCTGTGTACAGAACTTAAATAAATCTAAGTATTTCCAAATATAAATTATGGTAATGGACGCACCGGCGCAAACAGACATCCGTGTCTGGTTGCGCCTTACTTGGACATACATGTCCAAGTATAGCTGTATATTGAAGGAAATACTAAGATTTACTAAAGTTCCTCCCAAAATCGTGAAAGAGAACAATATAGTTATAACTCTCCAATCAAAATACATCATTATACATAAAATGTCTGAAATATTTCCTTGAAATTTCCACTACATTTATATAGATATCTTTGGGTTTTAGTGTTATAATTGTAAAACATGGGATAGTTTTATGTTTGAGAGAAGAGTTCTTAATGAAAGGTGAAGTATTATGGGAAGAATTATTGCAGTGGCAAATCAAAAAGGTGGTGTAGGAAAAACCACAACATCTATTAATTTAGCGGCGGCATTAGCAGCAAAAGATAAGAATGTATTATTGATTGATACAGATCCACAGGGAAATGCAACCAGCGGATTCGGTATCGAGAAGAATGATTTAGAATATACCATTTATGAATTAATATTGGAAGAGTGTGGTATTAGAGATTGTATTATTGAGGATGTGATCCCAAATGTTTCTATTATTCCTTCTAATGTTAATTTAGCAGCAGCTGAGATTGAATTAATTGGTGTTGATAGAAAAGAATTTATTTTAAAGAATGAAGTAGATTATGTTTGTGATAAGTATGATTATATAATTATTGACTGCCCTCCTTCATTAAATATGTTAACTATTAATTCAATGACTACGGCAAACAGTATTCTGGTTCCAATTCAGTGTGAATATTATGCATTGGAAGGTTTGAGCCAGTTAATCCATACAGTTAATTTGGTAAAAGAAAGATTGAATCCCGGTTTGGAAATGGAAGGCGTAGCGTTCACTATGTACGATTCCAGAACTAATCTTTCTACTCAGGTTGTAGAGAATGTGAAAAGTAATTTAAAAGGCTACATATTTGAGACAGTGATTCCAAGAAATATTCGTTTAGCAGAAGCACCCAGTTTTGGTATGCCGATTATTAAGTATGATCCTAAGTCAACCGGAGCAGATGCATATATGAGTCTGGCAGAAGAATTGCTCGGAAAGTATGAAGTAAGACCGAAGAAAGAAGACGGAGATACTGAAGGCGAGAAGAATTCTAAAGGAAAAGATACAAAGGACGAAAAATAGAGTAGGAAGGTGAAAGGGTTATGGCAGCACCAAAATCAAGAGGATTAGGTAAAGGTTTGGATTTAATGATTCCAAACATTGTAGGGGAAACAAAAGAAAAGAAGGTAGTTGAAGAAAAGAAGCAAGAAGTTACAGATAAAGGACCGGAAACTATAGTAAAGATTACAAGAGTGGAGCCGAATAGAGAGCAGCCCCGTAAACATTTCGATGAAGATGCTTTGCAGGAGTTAGCGGATTCTATTAAGCAGTTCGGTTTACTTCAGCCAATTTTAGTTCAGGATAGAAAAGACTATTATGAAATTATTGCAGGTGAACGTAGATGGCGTGCTGCGAAGTTAGCAGGACTGAAAGAAGTTCCGGTTATTATTAAGAATTATACAGAGCAGGAAATCGTTGAGATTGCTTTGATTGAGAATATCCAGCGTGAGGACTTGAATCCTATTGAAGAAGCTCAAGCATACAAGAAGCTTTTGACTGAGTTTAATTTAAAACAGGATGAAGTAGCAGAGCGTGTTTCTAAGAGCCGTGCAGCAGTAACTAATTCCATTCGTTTGTTGAAACTGGGTGATAAAGTACAGCAGATGGTAATTGACGACATGATCAGCACCGGTCATGCAAGAGCTCTTTTGGCAGTAGAAGATTTGGACGAGCAGTACAATTTGGCTCAGAAAATCTTTGATGAAAAGCTGAGTGTACGTGAGGTTGAAAAGTTAGTTAAGAATTTACATAAGGCACCTAAGGTAAAGAAAGCAGACGACAAGACCTTACAAGTAATTTATCAGGATATTGAAGAGAAGTTAAAGCAGAAGTTGGGTACAAAGGTTTCGATTGCATCCAAGGGTGAAGGTGCCGGCAAGATTGAAATTGAGTTTTACAGTCATGAGGATTTGGACAGATTGATTGATATGATGGGTCAGTAAAATAATCCGTAAGGACGCAGAGGAGTTATATATGGTTGTAAATAATGATGCATTATCATCTCCAACAAGTGCAGCAAGTGCTTTAAATACTGAAATGATAATTATTATAGTATTAGCAGTATTACTTTTGGTGTGCATTGCGCTTATTATTGTACTGTTTGTAAAAATGAATCAGGTAAACAAACGATTACGCATATTTATGTCCGGTAAGGATGGCATTAGTTTAGAAGAAAGTATTCTTTCTTTGGAAGGTGATACGGCTTTTCTAAAAGAATATGCAGCCAGAAGTAAAAAGGATATTCGTACTCTTTACAAAAAGCTGGAGGGTGCGTACCAGAGAATGGGGTTGGTAAAGTATGACGCTTTTCACCAGATGGGTGGTCAGTTAAGTTTTAGCTTGGCTATGTTGGATGAACATAATGATGGCTTTATCATTAATTCTGTGCACAGTACAGAGGGATGCTATTCTTATACAAAAGCGATTGTAAATGGTGAGTGCGATTTGGCTTTGGGAAAAGAGGAACAGCAGGCTTTGGATATTGCAAAAGCTAGAAGGTAGTAATTTGCTATAGGTGGATTATGATTAGAAAAAGAGTAGAAGAGTTAGTGGGGAATGAAGTACTTAGCAAGCCACTGATGACCTGGGATTATCAGATTATTTTGCCGGAAGGTGCTATCATCCGTCCGGATTATATTGAGAAGTTGAAGGATCTGGGTGTTATTGATGTTTGGATTCAGGAACCTTATGTGGGAGAAGTAAATGATATAGTACTTCTTAAGGATGATATTATTTGTACAGCTAAGCAGAAGGTAAAGGATATTCTGGAAAGGCATACTTACCAAAATAGTGAAGAATTAGAGGGGCTTGCGGAAACAGCAGAAAGTATTATAGCTCATATTTTGGAAGAAGAAGAGGTTCTGGAAAGAATATTTGATATCCGGCAAAGAAGCTCGGATTTGTATGAACATTCTATTAGTATTTGTACTTTGTCCATTTTGACAGCTTTGAAATTAAGGCTTTCGGATATACAAATACATGAAATCGGTATTGGTTGTTTGTTACATGATATAGGACTTCGTTATGAAACCATTGATTTTTGTGAAATGGACATGTCAGATTTAAGTCCGGTGGATGTGGCAGAATATCGTAAACATCCGGTATATGGATACAATGCCTTGAAGGGTGAAAATTGGTTGGGAACAGCCAGTAAATGTATTGTGCTATTTCATCATGAAAGGTTAGATGGTTCCGGTTTTCCGTTGAAAGCCAAGGATATCCCGATAGAATGTCAGATAGTGTCGGTTTGTGACGCTTTTGATGAAATGATTTGTGGTATTGGATGTAAACGTATTAAGGTGTATGAAGCAATTGAGTATATGAAGGCTTACAAAAATACCATGTTTAATGCCAAAGTGGTAGATACATTTTTAAGTTTTACCGCTGTATATCCTTCGGGTACACAAGTGCTTACTAACGAAGGGGAAATCGGTGTGGTAATTTCACAAAACAAGGATTTTCAGGATAGACCGATAATACGGATTTTGAAAGACAAGTCCGGTAAAGAGCCAGAAAAAGAAGTGATAAAAGACCTGGTAAAGGTTCATAATATTTTTATAGAAAGAGCTTTAGATTAAGCATGAGGAGGACATGATATGATAGACATTAAATTTTTAAGAGAAAACCCTGATGTGGTAAAGGAAAACATCAAAAAGAAATTCCAGGATGCAAAGCTTCCCTTGGTGGATGAAGTAATCGAGTTGGATTTGCAGAGCAGACAGGCAAAGCAGGAGGCAGATGCATTACGTGCTAACAAAAACAAGATTTCTAAAGAAATCGGTGGATTAATGGCACAGGGTAAAAAGGAAGAGGCTGAAGCAAAGAAGGCAGAAGTAGCTGCAAATGCTAAGCGTCTTGCTGAGTTGGAAGCATTGGAGCCACAGCTTCAGGAAAAAGTTAACAAGATTATGATGGTAATTCCTAACATTATCGACGAGTCAGTGCCCATTGGTAAAGATGACAGCGAAAATGTAGAAATTCAGAAATATGGAGAGCCGATAGTTCCGGACTTTGAGGTACCGTACCATGCAGATATTTTAAATAGCATCAACGGTTTGGACAAAGATGCTGCAGGAAGAACCAGTGGTAATGGTTTCTATTATCTGATGGGTGATGCAGCAAGAATCCATTCTGCAATGATTAGCTATGCAAGAGATTTCATGATTAATAAGGGATTTACTTATTGCATCCCTCCTTTCATGATTCGTAGTAACGTAGTTACCGGTGTTATGAGCTTTGCTGAGATGGAAGCTATGATGTACAAGATTGAAGGAGAAGATTTGTATTTAATCGGTACTTCTGAGCATTCTATGATTGGTAAGTTCCAGGGCGAATTGGTAGAAGAAGCGCAACTTCCCATTGCCATGACTTCTTATTCTCCTTGCTTCCGTAAAGAAGTTGGTTCTCATGGAATTGAGGAAAGAGGCGTTTATCGTGTTCATCAGTTCGAAAAGCAGGAAATGGTTGTATTATGTAAACCAGACGACTCTATGGATTGGTATAACAAAATGTGGCAGTATTCTGTAGAATTCTTCCGTAGCTTGGATATACCGGTACGTACCTTGGAATGTTGTAGTGGTGACTTGGCAGACCTTAAGGTGAAATCTTGTGATGTTGAGGCTTGGAGCCCCAGACAGAAGAAGTACTTTGAGGTAGGTTCTTGCTCAACTCTGGGTGATGCTCAGGCAAGACGTTTAAAAATCCGTACCAAGGGCGAAAATGGTACTTACTATGTGCATACATTAAATAATACTGTACTTGCAACACCGAGAGGATTGATTGCATTCCTTGAGAATAATGTAAATGAAGACGGAAGCATTAATATTCCGGAAGCATTAAGACCATACATGGGCGGTATAAGCGTTATCAAAGCGAAATAAAAGCAAGCGACGACGAAGTCGGCATTTGTTTTTACGTGCTTGCGGCGGGAAGAAAAAGGAGGTGAAATCTTGCATAAGTTCATGAAATCTATCGGTTTTAGTGAATATACAGACCGTAAAAAGTGGAAAAATTTAATACAGGACGTGGTAGTAACTTCTGATAGACGTGAATATACCTTAAATGAAGATGGTGTAATGCTGGGTGAATTTTGCAAGGATTTCACGGATACCTTGGGAATTGCTGTATGTGGTGAGTTTGATGATGATGATAAGTTTGTTTATGAATATTATTATCCGTACATCAAAGGCACCGGTATTACCACCTACGAAGATGTGACGGTGGAGCGTCACGCGGCGAAGGAGTCTTATGCAGGTGTATGTGACGATGTTAATGTGGGCATTACCTTAATATTTTACTTGCAGAATATGATTGCCTATGTGAAGGAAAGGTATTGTGGGAAGCTACCTATTCAAGGAACTACGTTGACCTTGGCTGCACTAGCGGATAAAGGTACCATTATGATGCCGATTAAAAAGAATGAGTTTCAGAAAAGTCAGGTGCGTAAGGATTCGGTCAATCGTTCGAAGCTGATTCAGGCGGCCAGACGCGGCGATGAGGATGCAATTGAAACTTTAACATTGGAAGATATGGATATGTATACTACCATCTCCCGTAAAATCCAAAAGGAAGATGTATTCAGTATAGTGGATACTTACTTTATGCCCTTTGGTGTAGAGTGTGACCATTATTCGGTGCTTGGTGAGATTACAGAGTGCCGAAAGGTTAGAAATTCCCTGACCGGCGAAGAAATTTATCTATTAACAATTTATTGTAATGAATTGACTTTTGACGTGGCAATCAATATAATGGATTTGTTTGGAGAGCCACAAGTAGGCAGACGTTTTAAAGGAACGATTTGGTTACAGGGTAAGATTAATTTTCCGGATGAATTTTAAATTAAGTAAATAACGAACCAAAAGCACATGCTTTTGGTTCGTTGATAGATTTCCTTAGTTAAATGGATATAATAATCGCCTTCTAACTGTACATCACCGTATCACCAAATGGACAAAAAGCTAAAATTTTATCGGCGAAACGTTTGTCTTATTAGCAAACTTTTCATAAATGTTGGTGTAGCACAGTGGATAGTGCAGTCGCCTCCTAACTGTACATCGGCGTATTCCCAAATGGACAAAAAGCCTAAATTTTATACGTTGAAACGTTTGTCTTATTAGCAAACTTTTCATAAATGTTGGTGTAGCACAGTGGATAGTGCAGTCGCCTCCTAAGCGAAAGATCGGGCGTTCGAGTCGTCTCACCAACGTTGAAAGCATTGAAAACACTGGGTTTTTTCAATGCTTTCTTTTTTTATGTTCATCGCAACACATAGATAATACTTGGTTAAAGTATTTGCGTTATTACGATAATACCTTGCTAATTTAGAATCGAACTCATTTTGACCATATTTGGAGTCTTGCTAATAATTTGCTAATTGACTCTTAGCAACTATGAGATAGTAAGTGCGTTTCCCTTCATTAACTGGGTCAGCATCGATACTAACTCAGGAGATTGCTGTAAAGCTGATAGCAGATTATTTAGTTCAGGATTATCTTCTTGAGGTGGTTTTACATCTCTTAATGGATTACCTAAATTCTGCGCATAAAATGTTGCTTCAAATTTCTGTGCATTAATCTTTCTGTCCTCATCCAAGATATGAGCATAAACATCAGTAATCATATCAATCTGAGAATGCCCGGTGTCACCCTGAGTAGCCTTTAAATCACCATGATTCAATTTTAATTTGTAAGTAGTACTAGAATGTCTAAGTGAATGAAAAACTACATGTGGTAAGTTAGCTTTTTCTTTAAGCTTTTTAAATTCTTTATCTATTACCCGGCTTTCAACAGGTCTACCATTTGGTAAAGTTAGTACAAGATCATAATCATAGTAGTCTGAACCTAAATATTCTTTATATTTATCTTGAATACTTTTCCACTCGAGTAAAATATAGGCAAGAGTCTTCGGTATCCACACTTTTCTGATACTTGATTCTGTTTTTGGTTTTTTCAGTATCAGATTAGTATGGGTATTTTGCATCATAGAGGGAAAAACAAAATATATATCTTTATCATTCAATAAGTCCCTAGCTTCTTTAGATGCTCTTGATAATTCCTGTGTTACAAGCAGATGTGCATCATCATTCAAGATGTGTTTCTCAGTAATAAATACATTACTCCAGGTAAGACCACTGATTTCACCAAATCTTAATGAGCAGGCAAAAGAAAGATTCATTGCAACATACAATTTCATATCTTCACAGTTATCTAATGCAGTACGAATCATATCAGCAGTCCAGATGTCTCTCTTTTTGTACTCAACTTTAGGTTTGTTTGCCTTGGGAAATGGATTACGTGCAATAATATCCCATTTTACAGCTTGGTCAAAAGCACACCTCAATAATTTGTGAATTTCATTTATCACATGTGGAGATAAATACTCATTCTTAGGTTTATGGTGCCTGTTGGCAATGCTTTTAACACGTTGGAGATCAACATAGTATTCATCAACATATCTTGCAGTAATATTTTGTACTAATTCATTTCCAATGGTAGGATTGATATAGTTTGCAATCAATGCAACATTTGATTGAAACGTAGATAAGGCCCAATGGGTTCTACCATATATTTTTACAAAGTCTTCTAATAATTCTTTGACAGTCAGTTTTTGTGGTGGTATGAAAGACCCATTGTTAATCTGATGCTCAATTTCAGCTTTCAGTTTTTTTGCAGAAGCATAATCCTGACAGGTTTCCCATTTTTGTTTCTTCTCCCCTTTCTCATCAAAATAATAGTAAACAACGGAATATTTCTTTTTTCTCTTAATTATTGTTGCCATTCTTTCTCCTTCCACTCTCACAAAAGGTTGTTAAGCCAGTCGTCAAAAGATTGCTTGGAGATTCTAATAGTGCGTCCTAGCCGAATAACTCTAAATTCAGGATTAATACATAATTCATAAGCTTTCGTTTTACTGATCTCGAGTATATTGGCTATTTCTTTAACAGAATAAGTTTTTTTATCTCTGGACGAAGGACTTGAACAGCTTTTTGATTCAGAGATTTTTTCGTTTGTGGCTGACATAGAAACTCCTTTCTAAAAGCAGCCTAATTAAGAGTCCGTTTTGATTCTGCTAAAGAAAATTATACTCTATGAAGTAAGGCTGCACAATAATATTCAAAATTTTGGAAAAAAATGGATTTATCCTTACTCATACCTTCCATCCCCGCTTCCTATGCCCTTCCGGCCACGTTGTTTGGCTGTACTTTGTACAATTCAATCTTAACGGATGACATAATTTACCCAAATATGTCACTCATCAGAACCCATATACATGATGGTGTATGTTCTTCAGTTGTCAAAGAACCAATGACGAAATTTGTAAGGTCATTTACTAATTAAATACCCTAAAATTGCAAAATACTTGAAAAAAGGCAAAAAAAAGTAAAAAAATATATTAGCAGATATTGTATGCGGTTGTTGACAGAACACAAAATGTTGTGCTAATATGATGCTGTAATTGATTTTTATGCTTACCCAGTTAGGGGAACGGGATGTGGCAGGATATACCCGATATATCTTGCAAACAGTTATCCCTTGTGGGAGTTGACTTGTAGAAGTCAGGCATACGTTGTTTATGATTGTATTAGTGTCAAAGGAATTACCATTTACTAAAATGGCAGTCTTTTGGCACTTTTTGTTTTTCTATGGATAGACATGCATAGGGGAGCAGAAAGTTATTTTGTGGATTACCACACGTAGTATGGAATGGAACTTAGTTGGACCATTCCTTTTTTTATTGCCAGAAATGCCCAGAGGGCTTGTCCGCATTAGCGGCTGGATAAAATAACCTCCAGAATGGAGAGAAAGAAAGGTGGAACAAAGAATGAATGAAACAAGTGTATTTAAGGATGGCTATCGGGGCATCTTCCAAGAGCAGGATGACTTTTTTGCCTGCCTCAAGCGGATTGGAACTAATTCGTTTTGGAAGAGAAGAAAAGCAAAGAACCTGCGTCTAGTGGCAATCACAGAAGGCAGCCCGATTGCAGAAGAAATGCGCGAGAAGTACGTGAATGATGGTCTGGATGAGGATATTATCTCAGATACTATTGTAAATACCGGACTGCTTCTCAAGGACAAAAGTGAATACTATCCGGTAAGAGGCTGTGCTATTAAGAGCATTCTTGACAGAGCCGGTATTGCCGGAAATGGTCTTCGCAGGGTAGAAAAGAGTGTCTATGCACGTATTCTGAATGATTTGCTGAAAGTAGCTAACGGTGAAGCTTTGATACGTTTCTCAGAAGGAAAAGTATCAGCGGTTCTGAGCGGCGACTGCAATGATTATTCTATTTTGGATGTAGAGGAAATCTACATGCATGCAGTAGATTATTTAGGCAGTAACTTCAAAGGCTGTAATTACCTGGGTGGCTTTTATGAGCACAATATGGTTTCAGCGTTATGGGAGTTGTCCGGCGAGGATGAGCTTTTAGAGGCGTACAAAGAGGAACTGAAGCTTCATGGAAAGACAGTGGATGAGATGAAGCCTATGGTTAGGATTACAACATCCGATACCGGAAATGGCGGAGCAAATATCTATCCAATGTTAGTATCCGGTGCGGAGAATACCACCATTAACTTAGGGAATCCGTTACGTTTGGAGCACCGCTATGGAAATGACATTACAGAGTTTGACCAGCAGTTAAAGCAGTTGTATGCAAAATATCAGCTGGCAACCGGTAATCTTATCAAGTTACTTAAGATTGATATTATGCATCCGGTGAACTGTATGCGCGGTGTCATGGATAAGCTGAAGATTCCCAAAAGGTATCAAGTGGAAGCGGTTGAGTTATTTAAAGCTCAGCAGGGAGAAGATTCTTGTACGGCACATGACATTTACTATGGTATTTCGGAAATTTTGTATATGCTTGCCTGTGATGGTGAGGAAGGAAGCCGGATTACCAGAATGGAAGAAACGATTGCAAGAGCATTATCAATGAATTGGGAAGAGTTCGATATTCCCGGAACATATTAAAATCAAAGGAGAAAATAGTTATGGATAGATTTGTAGAAGAATTAATTAGAGAATTGAGTGATAAGTTGGATGAAACCTATTCTATGGTAAGAGTAGGTGCCAACAAGAATAATGGGGTGTTGCTTGATGGAATTCGTTTTGATAAAAAAGGCGAAAAGATAAGCCCAGTGGTGTATGTGGAGGGATATTATGAAGCGTTTATAGAAGAAAGAATGACAATGGAGATGATAGTAGAATCCATTGTTAAACAGATTTCAGAAAAAAGGGACGTGGAAGATATTGTAAGAAAGTTACAGCAGTACAATCTGATTCAGTATGATTTAGTATTTAATCTAATTAATTATGATTTAAACAAAGAAATATTAAAGGAACGTCCTCATAAGAAATTTTTGGATTTAGCAGCTGTAGGTATGATAAGAGTTGAGACCAGAGATGGACTGGATGGTATTGTGTATGTCACCCATAACATGTTAAAAGCCTGGAAGATTGATGAAGACACTCTGTTTGAACAGTGCATGAGAAATACTTTGCATAGAGAAAACCATAGCATTCTTGATATAAAGGATGTAGTTGCAAAGATGTCTGTGTGTGCTGGAGAAGAGTTTGGACGGGAGATGCTGGTTGATATTCTGGGAGAAGTCAGAAGGTATATGTTTGTGCTTACTAACGAAACACGTCACATGGGTGCAAATGCTTTGTTGAATCAGAGCATTTTGCATAATTTTGCCATGGAGCATGATTCAAACCTGATAATTTACCCTAGCAGTCTGCATGAGGTAATTATTGTCTTTGAAGAAGACTTTAAAGCTGGATGTATGGATGCAGAAATGGTAAAGATGATTAATGAAGAACAGGTTTACAGAGAAGAATGGCTGTCTAACAGTGTTTACATGTATGATAGAGAACAGGAAAAACTGGTTATTTATCAACAAGGAGAGCCTTTATGTAACAATGTGGAAGCTGAACGAATGGCAAGTTAGAGTTTAAGACAGGTAGAGAAGGGAAGAAATTTCCTTCTCTTTTTCTGTCGGAAAGGTAGGAGAATATGGGATTAAATCTAAATTATAAACCGGAAGTAGTTGTAGATACAGAAAATTTGAGCAGGGAAGACTGGTTAAATTACCGTCGTCAGGGCATTGGTGGAAGTGACTGTGCCGCCATTATGGGCGTGTCACCCTTTTGCACGAAAAGAGACCTTTATTATGATAAGAGAGGTATAGCACCTGCTGTAGATGAAGAGGAAAGTAACTGGGTAGCAAAGGAAGTCGGACACAGACTGGAAGACCTGGTTGCAGAAATCTTTTCTAAAAAGACCGGATTTAAGGTGTTTCCCATTCGTAAGATGTTCCGCCATCCATTGTATCCGTTTATGTTAGCGGATGTGGACTTTTTTATTGATTTTGGTGATGGAACATACGGCATTTTAGAGTGTAAGACCACCAATTATAATTGCCAGGATAAGTGGGCTAACAATTCTACTCCAGTAAATTATGAGTACCAGGGAAGACATTACATGGCGGTAATGAATATTAACAAGGTTTATTTTGCCTGTCTGTATGGAAACAATGAAGACGAGTTCTTCATCCGCTATATGGAACGCGACCATGAGTTGGAAGAGGATTTAATTGCAGAGGAGGAATATTTCTGGAACGAAAACGTGAAGAAGTGTGTGGAACCACCATACACCGAGAAGGCAGATTTAGTTCTGGAAAGCATCCGTAAGCATTATGGTCCTGCAGATAAGGATGCGGATCAGGTGAAGTTAAATCGTAAGCATCTGGTTGGGCTTGAGAAGTATCTTGAGTTAAAGGAACAGAAATCCAAGCTGGATCAGGAATCCAAGAAGTTAGAAGAACAGATGAAGGAGTCCTATGCAGAGATTGTGGAAGAAATGGGTGTAAGCTGTACCGGTGTCTTAAAGGATGGTGGTACGGAATACATTGTCACTTATAATCCGGCATATCGAACCGGCATTGATAAAAAGGGACTGGAGCGGTTAAAGATTAACCATCCTGATGTCTATGACGGTTATGTGAATACTACAGAAAGCAGGAGATTTTCTGTGAAAAAGAAGGGAGCCGCTTAATGAAGAAAGAGGATTTAGTGTATATCTGTTCGCCGCTGTCTGCACCGACGAAAGCAATGAGGAAACGGAATATGTATAAAGCTGGTATCTATGCACAGACGGTAGCATCACACTGGGGCTGCAGAGCCATTGCACCGCACAGCTTTCTGCCGGAATATCTGGATGATACGATTCCACAGGAGAGAGAAACTGCTCTTGAATTTGGATTATCCGTATTAAAGATATGCAAGGCTCTGGTAATCTGTGGTGATATGATAAGCGAAGGCATGAAGGGTGAAATCAAAATGGCAAGGGAGCTGGGGATTCCTGTGTATCAGCTGATAGAAACAGGAATAGCCGGATTTACCGTTGTGGAAGAAAGGAAGGACATCCATGAAATGTAAATTTGTAAAACCAATATTTCAGAATAAAGACAATGGTTATTGTATCTTTGTGTATCATACCGAGGATAGCAGTGTACCGGCACAGGCGAGAAGCCAGTATTACAAAGGCAGTGGATACCAGTTCACTGCCGTAGGTAATAACCTGCCGGATACGGATGCCATGGAAATTGACATACAGGGGAAATGGATAAAGAGCAGTTACGGATTACAGCTTCAGGTGGATACCTATGAAGAAATCCTGCCACAGACAAAAGAGGGTATTATGGGTTATCTTTCGTCTGGTATGGTAAAGGGAATTGGTCCTAAGACTGCGAAGCTTATTGTAGACCGGTTCGGTACACGTACTTTTGATGTGCTGGATAATTACCCGGACAGCCTTTTAGAGATTAAGGGTATTACACAAAAGAAGCTGGACACCATTCTATTATCTTATCGAAGCAGCCATGCCATGCGTGATCTTGCTGCTTATCTGACACCATTCAATGTGACTCCCAAAAAGATACAGAAAATATACGAATACTTCGGAAATAATGCGTTGGACACGGTAAAGAGCCAGCCTTTCATGTTATGTCAGATTAGCGGATTTGGATTTCTGACAGTAGATGAAATTGCAAAAGCCAACAAATGCAGATTAAATGACCCCATGCGTATTGAAGGCTGCATCCATTACTGTATGGAGCTTGAAATGCAGGAAGGACATTTATATGCAGACAAGCAGATGTTCCAGAAGAAAGTATATGAGCAGCTAAACCATGGATATCAGAATGAAGTGGTATCAGAGGTGGAGGTTTATCAGGAACTGTACCGCATGGTAAAAGAGCATATTCTGTATTATGAGGATAATGCGCTTTATACCGCAAGGCTTTATGGCTATGAGTGTGGAGCAGCGAAGAAGCTTGCCACCTTGCTTGTACAGGAAACTGTAGTATCAAACAAACTCGAAGCTTTGATTGCTGAAGCACAGAGGGAGTTGGGTATTTTGTTGTCGGCTAAGCAGGTAGAAGGAGTAAGAAAAGCATTTACCCATCTGGTAAGCATCATAACGGGTGGTCCCGGTACCGGTAAGACAACGGTGCAGAAGGTACTACTCTATATCAATGAGAAGCTAGGTGGTAAAAACGTACTTTTGACTGCACCTACTGGACGTGCCAGCAGACGTATGGCTGAAAGTACAGGACATCCTGATGCCATTACCATGCACAGCGCCCTGGGACTGACCAATGATGAGGATTGTGAGGCAGTGGAAGAAATGCTGGATGCGGATTTCATTATTGGTGATGAGTTTACCATGTCGGATATGAGGCTGTCATTTGAGTTCTTCAGCCACATCAAAGAGGGTACCAGACTGGTGCTTGTGGGAGATGTAAACCAGCTTCCGAGTGTGGGACCTGGTAACGTATTCAGGGAACTTGTTATGTGTGGCGTAATCCCGGTAACCGTTCTGGATATGGTTTTTCGTCAGGCTGAGAACAGCAGAATTGCCATCAATGCCTATCACATGCAGGAGAACAATGCAACTCTGGATTATGGTACCGGTTTTGAACTGATACATGCAGATACAGCAGAGGAAGCTGCGGATAAGGTGGAAAAGCTATACCGGGAAGCCATAGCAGAATACGGTGTGGATCAGGTACAGGTACTTACTCCGTTTCGTAAGAGAGGAGAAGCCAGCGTGGATGCCCTGAATGCGAGATTATGGGAGATTGTAAATCCCATGGAAGAAGGCAAACAGGAAATGAAGGCTGGAATGAGATCCTACAGAGAAGGTGACCGTATCATACATAACAAAAACAAAAACCAGATTAGTAATGGTGATGTAGGTTATATGACGGACATCTATCAGGATGAGGAAGGCGTACAGCTTGCAAGACTTCAGTTTTCAGACGGACGCAGTGTGAATTATACCAGTGATGAATTAGACATGATAGAGCATGCTTATGCCACTACGGTCCACAAGAGTCAGGGGTCCGAGTACCCGGTAGTTATACTGCCATGGCTGCCCATGTTTTATAAGATGCTACGCAGAAACATTCTCTATACAGCGGTAACCAGAGCTAAGGTAAGAGTTGCTATTGTGGGTAATAAGAAAGCTATTTACATGGCTATTCATAATACGGAAAGTGATAAGCGTAATACCAGGCTGGGTGAACGTGTGATACGAGAGTATAACCGGTTAACAACAGATAGGAAAATAGCAGTTTAACAATTATTTACTTTAGAAGTGTATATGGAGGAAAGAGAAATGAAGGAAATAGAATTAAGTGACAAAATGCTTGCAAGGCGGGATGCCATCGACAATGCAGCCTATAATCTGCTGAAAGAGCTTGTGGATGTGACGGATGAAGAAGCTGAGAAAATTTATCCCTGGGACATAGCAGACATTGAACTATTACAGGGATTTGCCATTTCTGTTCTTAACAGAAAAGGACATTATATCTGCAATCCATACATTGCAACCAAAGACGGCAGACAGTACCGCTGTACTTTATCAGAATGCTTTTGTAAGGAGTGTAAGTATCAGGACGAATTTATGGATAAGGAGAGGATCCTTAGCTGTATTCAGGATGCCATTGATGGCGAAGGAGTGCAGATAACAGACATTTCAGAAGATGGTTTTGTCGTAACAGCAGATGGCAGTGGAAATACCTATAAAATCCACATGGAAGTCTGTGACGGAAAGGATATGAAAGATGGTACCCCACCTTTTATTATCTGAATCACTGGAGATTTCAAAGCTTCTTTGGGAAAAAAGAGGCTGAAGGAACAACTGTGGTTTTAGATAATAAAGATGTGGAGAAGTTTGCAGAGGAAGCCGGCGGACAAATGATAATAAATTTTCAAAATGCTTCGTAAAAATTCAAGAAAATAGACGGAAGGCGGTACTTATTATATAGAACTGCCTTCCATAGACGGAAGGAGAGACTACAAATGAATGAAATGACTTTAAACGGAAACTCAATGTATGATGAGGTAACAGAAATCAGTAAATTGAACAAAGTGGAAGGTTTTGAACCGCGTAGGTTCATGCGATTGATACAGAAAGAAGGACAGACAGGAAAGTATTATCTGGATGTTGCTTATCGTAAGCTCTGGTTCAGGCTTTGCCATCCGGAAGGAAAGATTGTCAAGAAGCTGATAAAGCTTACCGACCAGGTAGCGATTGTTGAGGCCAGAGTGTACTTAAACCGTAATGACGCAGAGGACAATTTTGTATCTAATGCACTGGCTCAGAAATACCAGACCAGTGATGACCAGTTCGGTAACAAGTACGTGGAGTTAGCGGAAACTGCTGCAGTGGGACGTGCATTATCAGATGCAGGTTTTGGACTCCAATTTGCGGATATGGAAAAAGACTTTGATCCGGAAGTAACAGAGGGACCTATTGATGCTCAGATTATGCATGGAGGAACCATGATACCGGAGAATGCTTTGTACCAGGAACCTGCATCCGCGGATATGTCTGGTGAAGGCAGTGCAGAGTCTTCCGTGGCAGATGATAACATTCCCGGTCAGTATGGTATTGAATCCTATATTCCCATGCCAGAGGAAGTAGGAGCTGCTATGCAACAGGGTATTACTCCAGCTATGGCTCAGACACCTGCCATGCAGCAGAGCGTACCACAGACTCCAGCTATGAATCCGAATGTATCTTCTAAACCAATTCCTATGCAAAATAATACAGGACAAGTGGCGCAAGGTAATTTCCAAAGTACATCCAATCAGATAAACAGACCTGAGAACAGAAGCATACAAACGCAGGCAGGAGGTATCCGTAAGGATATGCCCATAGAGCAAATCTACAGCATGTTAAACAGAGACATTGCTGCAGGAGTGGTAGTTCCGGTTGGATTTAACAAGGGAAAGACGCTTGGACAGGTGGCAATGGAAAAGCCGGACAGCCTGGAGTGGTATGTAACTTCCTATGGAGGACCGGATAATTTGCTTAGAGCTGCAGCGAAGTATTTACTTGATATGGCTTTGGCACAGGCAAGCTAAAACTACAGAAAACAAATGTGGTCCGGTAAACGCACCGGGCCACAGAAAGGAGAAAGGTCTTGTATCAGGATTTTCCTTTTAACATCAGAGATATTGCCTGTCTTCTGAATTTACATATCAGGCATAAAAATACTACAAGTTGGGATGTGGACTGTCCATTCTGTGGCGATAGGAAGGGGAAACTTAATCTAAACTTACGTAAAAATGTATTCAAGTGTAACCGATGCGGAGAAAGCGGAGGGATGTTAGCACTATATGGAAAGATATACGGTGTGGATAATCAGACCGCATGTAAGGAAATCAAAGATGCATTGGGCAGAAATGAGAAGGCCCCGGATTATCAAGTAAGGCAAAAAGTAATTCCGTCAAAAGAGCCTGAGATAGAAACGGTACCACAGGCTTCGGATGAAGTGAAGAATAAAACCTATACCATGTTCTTTTCCATGCTGATTCTGGCAGATGCACACAGGCAGAGCCTGTTGAAACGTGGATTTACGATGGAGCAGATTGAAAGAAATGGTTATAAAAGCACTCCGGTCTTTGGATTCCGTCGGATTACCAAGAAACTCATAGAGGCCGGATGCACTGTAAAAGGTGTACCGGGGTTCTATCAGGAAAAGGACGGTGAGTGGAGCATCCACTTTAATCCTAAGTCTGCCGGTTTTCTTATTCCCATCCGCAACATAGATGGACTGATTGTGGGAGCGCAGATACGATTAGACCACCCTTATGATGGCAGAAAGTATATCTGGCTATCCAGTACCAATTATCACATGGGAACCTCATCTGGTAGTCCGGTACATTTAGTAGGTGAGCCGGGAGCCAAAACGGTATTCATTACAGAAGGACCGCTAAAGGGTGATTTATCCTACGCATTATCCGGAAGAACTTTCGGTTGTGTACCCGGTGCAAACCAGTATGCGAACCTTACACCATTTCTGCAGGCCATGAAGAAGCTGGGAACGGAGTTTGTCTACGAAGCTTATGATATGGATAAAATGTTAAAACCGGTATGTCGGGGCGATTACAATGAGAAATGTGTGCATTGTCCCCACTACAGAGAGGATTGGAAGAATACCATTATTCTTTGTGAGAAGAAGCAGATAAAGAGGCAGAATATCCAGCGGGGCTGTAACAAGCTTGCAGGAATTTGCAGAGAGCTTGACCTGCCGGGAAAGATGCTTACCTGGGATATGGATGAAGACGGCGACTGGGCAGAACATGTAAAAGGTGTGGACGATTATCTGTATGATTTAGAACAGAATAAGTAATCAGTCCGTAAAGAAAGGCAATATGCCGGAGTAGTATTTCCATAACGGAAGTGCTGCTCCGGCATTTTTTATGTATTAGTGTTGGCTTTTACATAATCTATGCGTATAAAAGGATAAAGAAAATGAAAAGGAGCTGATGTATTATGACTTATCAGAAATTAATTGTTGCTGTTGACCATGGAAACCGTAATACGAAAACCAATGATACTTTCTTTACTTCCGGGGTGATTGAAAGTGACTGTAAGCCGGTGCTGGGAGAATATCTGTATTACAATGGACATTATTACACGCTGTCCGACCAGAGGATTCCTTATATGAGGGATAAGACCAAGGATGAGAGATTCTTTATTCTGACACTGTTTGCTATTGCTATGGAGGCTGAGGGTAAAGTGCAGGATGTGGAGAACACAGTGTTAAATGTGGATTTGCCGGTGGGTCTGCCGCCAAAGCATTATGGTGCCCTTTTTGAAAAATTCCAGAATTATTTTAAGGGCAGAGGTAAGCAGACGTTCATTTATAAAGGCAGGGAGTATACCATTAAAATCAATGATGTGGTGGCATTTCCACAGGATTACGCGGCTTCCATGACCATTTTCCCGCAGATTCAGGGATACAATAAAGTGGTTACAGTGGATATTGGCGGATTTACTTTGGACTATTTGTTACTTAGGAATGGTTCCCCAGAGTTGTCCGTGTGTGACTCTCTGGAGAAGGGTGTCATTACCCTGTATAACAAGATTAGTTCCCGTGCAAACTCTGAATATGATATTCTATTAGATGAAGCAGACATCGACAGTATCATTAAAGGTGAGAAAACTGATTATGATGAAAACATTGTTAGCCTGGTACAGGAAATGACTAAAATGTATGTGGACGATTTATTGGGAACACTCAGAGAATTGGGACTGGATTTAAAGACCGGCTGTGTGGTTTTCATTGGTGGAGGCGCACTTTTATTAAGAGAGTATCTGGAGAAGTCCGGTAAAGTAGGCAAGTGTATCTTTATCGAAGACATTTGTGCTAATGCGAAGGGATATGAATTACTATACAGGATCCAGAAGAAAGGCAGGTAATTGCCATGGAAAAGAAAAATCCCTTTGTGACAACAGTAGGCTTCAAGAAGGATGATCCGGATCATATTTATGTGGCAGAACTGCTTAATAGCATGGGACGGGGAAAAGCTCAATATATTGTGAAGGCAGTGATGCTGTATCAGGATATGCAGGAAAGTGGTGAAGCAGTTCCGTCTGGTGGTGCTTATGATTATGAACGGATACGCAGAGTGGTGCTTCAGGTAATTGAGGAGCGGGAGCGGCAGACGGGGATACCTGTAAAAGATGTTCCTTTGGCAGAAATATCGAAGAAAGAACCGGAGACGGAAGAAGATATGCTTACGAATCTGGATGAGGATGCACTAAGCGGTATTATGGCTTCCCTTGCAGCCTTCCAACAGCAATAAAAAAGGAGGCAGTCGGTAATAAATAATTACTGGTCTGCTTCCTTTATTCCTAATAATTCATCTGTAGTAATATTGAAAAATTTCGCAATGAGTACAATTTCATAATCAGGAACAAAGCGTTGTCCCTTTTCAATACGAAGAATGGTAAGGTCATTACACTCCAAGCCCTGTAGCTGGAGCAGACTTGCCAGTTTTTCCTGTGACAACCCACGTTGTTTTCGGAGTTCCTTGAGCTTCGGACCTATGATATTTTTGGATGATTCATGCCAATAGATTTTCATAAGTAAAGTTCCCTTCTAAAGATGAAGTATATAATTGATTTTATCTATTTTGCGTAGTAATATACTTCTAAAGATGAAAGTTTTAAAATAGTGGTAAATTAAATTTAGGATATATTAAGACCAAAGGAGTGGTAATATGAGTGATGTTTGGACTAGGACAGCACAATTTTTAAGTTCATTAAACGGAGAAAATGTAAGCAGGGAAGATTATGTTATGCTTCCACAGGTGAAGCTTACTGAAGAAAAATTAGCGGAGAAAGAAGTTGTATGGAATAAGTGGTTAGAAGGGTTAAGTAATGAAAATAAGGGAATAGCTGAGGATATGAAAGAGTGTTTGGAGGAATACTCATCAGCTCAGGTGTTACGGTCATACCTTCAGGGATATGTTGACTGCATACAAATTCTTAGTGGGATGGGACTTTTTAAGAAAAGTGATTTGGAAGTAAAACTGCCAAAGGAATAAGAATAATTAGATTTAGGGAAAATAGAACCAGCATGTAGTGTGTAAGATATGCATTATATGCTGGTTTTTATATGTAAAATCGGATAGGATATTTATTTATGTATTCGGATATAGGCTGTCATTTCCATGAATAATTTAAACAGTAGATAATATATCGAGCATCTCAGTAAGATGTAAGAAAGTGCCCACACCGCTGGTTGAAAAAATACTCTAAAAATTGCAACGTGGGTAAGTGGTAAAACTTGGAGTTGTAAACTAAACTACAACCATATCTATGAAATGATAAAAAAGTGAAGTGATTTGTGGAGGTGCTTAAATGAATAATGAAAAACAAATATAAAGCAATACACTAAGCAGTTTTATAAAGGAAATTTATATTTATAGAACTTCTTAAGAAGAACATATCAGCATTGACAAATCTCATCGGCTTTTTTAGTCGGAGAAATAAAATCAAAATTAAATGACAAAGGAGCTACTATGAAAAAAATTTTATCAGCAATACTATCGGTTACTATGTTGGTAACATTACTCTGCACACCAGTTGAGGCGGCAGAAAATACAACACCGTCTAGCATTGAATTCAGCAATATCAGCACAGAGATTGAAGCGTTTGTAACCGAAAATGAGGGCAATTACGCGTCTCTCGCAACAGTAGTTTTCAGCGGTGATGAAGTGATTTATAGCAATCATTTCGGTTACATAGACTGTGAAAATCAGATTAAGGCAGACGAAAACTGCGTTTACGAATGGGGTAGTACCTCAAAAATGTGTATTTGGGTAAGCGTTATGCAACTTTATGAACAAGGAAAAATCGACCTTAACGCTGACATTCGGACCTATCTCCCCGAAGGTTTTTTGACTAAGCTCAAATATGACGAGTCTATCACAATGCTTAACCTTATGAATCATAATGCAGGCTGGCAGGAGATGACAACCGGACTTTGGGTAAGTGACGAAAAGGATATAGTTTCTCTTGAAGAAGCACTGCGTAATACCGAGCCAGCGCAGGTTTTCAGACCCGGTGAAATTACCGCTTACTCAAACTGGTGTTCGGCACTTGCAGCTTATATTGTAGAACGTGTCAGTGGTATGGACTATGCGGAATACGTGCGTAAGAATATTCTAGAACCGTTAGGAATGGAGCAGACCTCTGTTTCTGCAAACTATCGTGATAACGAATGGGTAAGAACACAGCGTGAAAAACAAAAGTCATACTATATATCAGACAAGGAAACAATAGATTTAGGCACAAATATGAACTATGTTCAGCTTTATCCTGCTGGCTCGGTAACAGGTACTCTGGCTGATATGACAAAATTTGCACAGGCTTTTGTTGATGATGAATGTATTCTCTTTGAAAAGCAAGAAACTCTTGATTTAATGCTTTCAGCTAGTGATTTTTATGGCGATAGTGATATTCCGAAAAACTGTCATGGATTATTGCCCATGGAATACAGTGTAACCATTATAGGTCACGGCGGTAACACGATGACAGGCTCCGCCAATCTTGCTTTTGATAAGGAGACAAAAATGGGTGTCATTGTTCTTACAAATCAGTATTTGGAGTCTGTATTTTATTACGGAATACCTACGCTGATTTTTGGCAATACAGAAAATAACCCGATTTGCAAAGATGGTAAGATTACCACACGAAATGACATCAGCGGTATTTATGTTTCAAGCAGAGGTTATTTTGAGGGTGTAGGAAGAATTTCACTTGTAAACTACATTCAGCAAATGACAGTTGTGGATACAGATGATCCTGATGAATTCACAGTTGGTGGTGAGCCTTTTATGACGCGTTTTGGTGATAGTATTTATTTCACCGAAACTGAAGATTTATTTTTTGAAACAATCACTGCGGACGGAAGAATTATTCTTGAAGGTTATGCGGCGGATTACATAAAGAGCGACACAGCTGCGGCAGAGCTTACAGCCTTCATAATTTTTGTGGTGATTGAAGTGATTACCCTTGTATTGCTTATCATTAAAGGTATCAGAAAGCTTGCGAAGAAATACAAGTCTATACCCGCAGGTAAGGCAATTCTCGCAGGACAGCTTTCAAGACTTACGCTAGCTATTGTGCCAGTGCTTATCTTGAATGTGGTTAATAATTTGCCAAAAGAAATTCTTGTGATTATATGTATCGTTGCAGGGATGAGTGCGGTCGTTTGTGCATTATCTGCAATATTTACCGCAAAGGCACTCATAACAAACAAGGAAATGACAAAGCTTAATCGTGTGAGATACACGTTTTCTGTACTTTGCAATCTGTTTGTGACAGGATTTGTGATGTATTTTGAGTTGTTTAATTTCTGGTCGTAATATGAGATGATCTATAAAAAACAGATAACTACAGGCATTAAAAAAGGAATATATCATAATTTTTGCTAAGCTAACACCAGAAGAAAGAGAACCCTTTGCACAGTATGCATTAGATGCATATATGAGTGTAACATACGATACATTATGCGAATTTGAGTGAGGATTATAAAGATGAAAAAGAAGTATTGTATTATTGTACAGATGATTCTGTTGCTATGGTTTTTCCTTGACATGATAGGAATATATTTTGGTGACAAGTGCCTTGTTACAAGGTCGTATAAAGAAGATGGAATATTCTTTTTGATTTACTTGATAGCAGTGGTTTTATTTATCATAAAAGAAAAGTTTGGAAAGTGGTTTGTGATTAATTGGATGTCAATGTGGTTTGTGATACAATTTTTATGTCATGAATGGTACACCATTTTCAATAGTGGATTTATGGGTACATTGGAAGGAAAGATTGTATATTTTTCTGGAACAATACAATGGCTACAGATTGATGGTAGATATATACCGGATGTATATCATACTATTTTACATATCCTTATAATAATTTCTTTAACTGTTACAATTATATATTCAGCAAAAAATAAGAAAAAAGGATAAGATTAAAAATACTTGAAACTTTCAGCTTTTCTAAGAGTTGATAGCATATGATTATTTGAATTTGATGGAGGTATTAATATGGTTCTTTTAGTTGTTGATACACAAAAAGCAATTACCAATAGCGACTTATATCAATTTGAATTATTTGAAGCAAATATTAAGGAATTGATACAAAAAGCTCGTCAAAATAATATTGAAGTTATTTTTGTTAGACACGATGATGGTGCTGGCAATGAACTAACAAAAGGCAATGAAGGTTTTGAGATATATGAAGGTTTTCAGCCTATGGATGATGAAGTCGTTTTTGACAAAAATGTAAATAGTTCATTTAAGGATACGGGATTGTTGGAATATCTAAGAAAAAAAGAAGAAAATACGATTGTCATTGTTGGTTTACAGACGGATTACTGTATAGATGCAACTATCAAAGCTGGCTTTGAACATGGTTTTAAAATGATTGTTCCAGCTAACACAAATAGTACATTTGATAATAAGTATATGTCTGCTGAACAGACTTACAGTTATTACAACGAATTTATGTGGAATAGAAGATACGCTGAATGTATTTCTTTCGAAGAAGTACTTGAATTAATGAACTGACAAATTTCAGGCTTCTGTTGAGTCTGAAAGCACGCGTTTATTTGAATTTATCTCTCAATGTTATATATGAAAACGGCGTATTTCTTTAGTTATTTTATTATCAACTGGTAGTTGAGTGCATTATCGTACAGTTTTTTTAAAATATCAACTGTTGGTCTGTGGTATTATTTAGACCTATATTGTAGCATCAGTAGTGAAAGGAGGGTTCCCAAAAATGAATCAAGAAAAAATAGGAAGGTTTATTGCATCTTGCAGAAAAGAATGTGGTTATACCCAGGCAGCACTTGGCGAAAAACTTGGGATAACTGATAGAGCAGTTTCAAAGTGGGAGACTGGAAAAAGTATACCAGATGCATCCATAATGCTTGAACTATGTAATTTATTAAAAATCAGTGTCAATGAACTTTTAACAGGGGAACATATTGCTATGGAAAACTATAAAGAAAAGGCAGAAGAGAATTTACTCGAGTTACAGGAAAAAAGGGTTAAGGCACAGAAAAGCCTGTTCCGAACAGAACTGGTATTTATTGCAATTGCAATTCTTCTTGCACCTGTGCATTTGGCGATGAATTACTACTATCCCAATAATAGCGGAACAGATGTTGGATTATTGCTTGTAATTATCGGAATCATTATGTTTGTAATGCATTTCTTTCGCAATTACGAAATTAAACTCAAGTAAAAATTTCAGCTTTCTAGTGAGTTTGAAAGAACGTGGTTAATTAAATATTTAAGCCTATATAGATAGGTGAATAGTTATAGTCGATGGATGCCGATGCCATCGGCTATATTTTTTTACAATAAACCCACACCGCCGGTTGAAAAAGTACTCTAAAAATTGCAATGTGGGTAAGTTGTAAAACTTGGATTTGTAAATTAAACTACAACCATATCTATGAAATGATAAAAAGTGAAGTGATTTGTGGAGGTGCTTAAATGAATAATAATGAAAAAACAAATCTAAAGCCATACACCAAGCAATTTTATAAAGGAAATATCGTATACCTTATGGTTGCTTTATGTGCAGCACTGCTTGTGTCGGTGGGTAGCCTGATAGTATCATGGCTTTTACAGCAGGTGATTGATTTGGTCAGTGGATACGATACCGGATTTACTCTGATAGAGCTTTCTGTTATTGCCATAATATTGGTTGTAGGAATTGCAGTAGTGGAAATGATTTCTTATCATTCCAATCCCAGGTTTATTACGCGAGGAATATCACAATACAAAGAGTTTATATTTCAAGAACTTTCTAAGAAGAACATATCAGCTTTTGCCGGCGAAAGCGCATCTACGTACATTTCGGCATTAACAAATGATGTTCAGGTTATTGAGCAGGGGTATTTGCGAAACACTTTCACAATGGTCGAAAGCTTGCTAACTTTCATAGGAGCAATTGCGTTGATGATATGGTACAGTCCGGTGCTAACCTTGGTTGCGGCAGGATTTTCGCTATTGCCAATCATAGCAGTTGTTTTGACCGGTAACAAGGTGGCACAGGCAGAAAAGGATGTATCTGATAAAAATGAAATGTATACTTCCACACTAAAAGATAGTCTTGGTGGGTTTTCGGTTATGAAATCCTTTAAGGCAGAGGCTCAAATGCTTCGCATTTTTAAAGATATTGTAAAGAGACTGGGAAAAGCGCAGTGCAGAAAGGAACAAACGAAAATACTTGTGCAGGCACTGAGTGCAATTGCAGGAGTTATAACCCAATTTGGTGTGTTTATTGTAGGTGCATATTTTGCCTTGTCGGGGAATGGTGTCACAGCAGGTACGATTATCATTTTTGTGCAGTTGATGAATTATATCCTTGCACCCATTGGAACCATACCGACTTGCTTGGCTGAGAGAAAGGCGGCTAAGTCCTTGGTGGAAAAGATTGCGGCTGCTTTAAATACAAATGTGCGTGAAGAGGTAAAAACGGAACATAAGGAACTTGAACATAGTATTGAAATAACTAATCTTTCTTTTGGCTATGATACAGAAAAACAGATTTTAGATAAGGTTAATTACTCATTTGATGCTGGTAAAAAATATGCCATTGTCGGTGCATCGGGGAGTGGCAAAAGTACCTTGCTTAATTTACTGATGGCATCACACCAGGAGTATTCCGGTGATATTTATTATGATGATGCAGACTTAAGAGAGATTAGTAGTGAGAGTCTGTATGACATGGTTTCGATGATACAACAGAATGTATTTATCTTTAGTGCATCTATCCGTGATAACATTACTATGTTCTCTGACTTTCCAAAAGAAGAAGTGGAACGTGCAATCGAGATGTCTGGTTTGTCCAAGCTGATTGCTGAGCGTGGAGAGGATTATATTTGTGGAGAGAATGGCAGTGGTTTATCCGGTGGGGAGAAACAACGTATTTCCATAGCAAGAAGTCTTTTGAAAAAGTCACAGGTTTTACTTGTGGATGAAGCAACCGCTGCACTGGATGCCCAGACCGCATTTCAGGTATCAAATGCAATCCTGAATTTAAGAGATATGACATGTATTGTAGTAACTCATTCATTGGATGAGAAACTTTTGAAAGAGTACGATGGCATACTGACACTTAAAAATGGTTCGATTGCAGAATCCGGAACATTTGATGAGTTGATGGTGAAGAAGGGATATTTTTATTCCCTCTATACTGTTTCGCAGTAAGTAACCCTTACCATTGGTTGAAAAAAAACTGGTAATTTTGTAATGTGAGTAAGTTGTAAACAGGAAACCTATCAATTAAAATACAAGTATAGCAGTGAAAGAGGAGGATATGATGGATATGAGTATTATTTTATTGCTAATATTGATTGCTTTTCAGAGTATCATGTCGCTTATGGATGCGAGAGACGTGAAAAAGTTAATCGGAGCTGACATAACAGAAAAAGTAAGAATTAACTTCTATAAGGGAGCAATTATATGGGGATGGATTCCGGTAGTTGTTATTGCTTTATTTGTTGCATTTACTTCAGTTACATGGCAGGATATGGGAATTCGAAATATTTTGTTAAGTGACATTAAATGGCTTAATATCGTTGTGTTGGGATTAGCTGGTATTATGGCTGTTTTGCAGATGTATCAGGCTTTTATGTATCTTTTCAGTGAAAAGTATAGAAAAGAACTTGCTATTATGATAGAAGATAAAATGAACAGCGGTAAACATTATGACAGAGTCACCTCGCGTTTGGTGACACCGCGTACCTTGAAGGAAAAAGTTTATTGGTTTTTTGCGTCGTTGACTGCAGGAGTATGCGAAGAAATAACTTTACGTGGTTGTTATATGTTTTTACTAGGTGATGTTTTACCAAATGTACATATTGGAATCATTGGAGTGATAGCAGCACTGCTGTTTGGTTTGTTTCATTGCTATCAGGGCCTTTCGGGAGTAATAAAAACAGGCGTTGTCGGAATGTTGTTTGTTTTTCTTTATATAGTAACTGATTCTTTGATTCCGGGTATCCTGTTACATTTTTGGTTTGATTTTTATAATGCATTTTTGATTAGAGAGGAGCGATAAAAAGCATATGAAAATGAGAATTGCAGAAAATATTAAAACACTTCGTAAACAGCATTCGTATACCCAGGAACAACTTTCAGAAGCACTTGGAGTTACAGTTAGTGCAGTTTATAAATGGGAGTCCGGCCAGTCCGTTCCGGAAGTGAAGATGCTTATGGAACTTGCGGATTTGTTTGAAATATCAGTGGATACACTTCTGGGATATGACAGGCAAAACGAGAATGTGGAGAACAGAATAAAGAGGATAGAGCAGTGCATAGTGGAGCAGGATTTCGATGAGGCAATGTTGGAAGTGGAGAAGACACTTAAGAAATATCCGAATAAATTTGATGTTGTGTATATTGCAGCTACTGTATATATGGTTGTTTATACAAAGAGGAGAGACAAAAAGGCAATGCAAAGGTCAATTGACTTATTTTACAATGCCATTTCACTTCTCTATCAAAACGAGGAAAGCAGTATCAATGAAACGAGTATTTTAAATACAATTGGTAATATGTATATAGATTCAGGACAAGAGGATAAAGGACTTGAAATCTTAAAGAAGAACAACATCTGTGGAATTAACAGTGCAACCATTGGACTTAGTCTTGCAATGGGGGATAAGGCAGAGGAAGCAAGGGAATATCTCTATCAGGCATATTCGGATAATATTAATAGTACCATTCGCACTATGAGCGGTATGATGTATATGTATGGAGAACAAGGAAACGAATTGTATAAGGAAGCCGGACTGTGGCTTTTGAATTACTTGGATAGTCTTGTGCTTGAAAAGGAAGTAACTACTTTTATGGATAGACTAAAGGCAATTATATTTGCACAGATGGCAGTATTTGCGGCGCGTATGGGAAAATATGCTGAGGCAGAGAGACATATAACGGATGCTTATCAACAGGCACTAAAATTCGATGAAACACCAGATTATTCAGTGCAGTCTATGAAATTTATGCAGGGCTTGGATATGCCGGCGCTTTTAGTGGATGGTTTGGGAGAGACTACTGTTTTAGCAATTGAAAACTATGTATTTAAAAATGCCAAGCAGGGCGAGGCACTTGATTATATTAAAAAGAAATTTGAGGTGTTAAAAAGTGAAGGAGTTATTGAATAAAGAAATAGAAAAAATCTGTAAAAAATATCAGCTTATGGGAGCAAATGTAGTACTTTTTGATGAGGAGCAAATCCTTTACAGCTATAATTACGGATATGCCAATAAGGGACAGAATATAAAAAGCACAAATGAAAGCCTTTATATGATTGGTTCCATTACCAAGCTGATGACGGCTATTTGCATTATGAAACTAATGGAGGAAGGAGTGATTGCTTTAGAGGATGATGTTCGAAAGTTCATTCCTGAATTTGAGGTGAAATCCACTTTTGATTATGAGAAAATTACAATCGGGAATCTTCTGATGCATAGGTCTGGGCTTGTTGGTGACTTGTTTCATGTCATTACTGATAAAAATGGTGACTTTCATGATGTGATAAAAGAAATTAAAAACACATATATGACGGCAAAACCGGGAGAGATGTTCGCTTATTCCAACGTTGGCTATACGGTGCTGGGGGTTGTGATTGAAAGAGCATCAGGGCTTACTTATCAGGAATACGTGGATAAAACCATAGCGAAACCCTTGGGAATTGATATTTTATTTCTACAGTCAGAGGAAGATAGAAAACCGTATTCCGATATCGTTTCTTTATGCTATAACAAGAAAGGGAAAGCGGATGAGGACCCTGTTGCTACAATGCTTCCTGCCGGCTCGAATACTTATATATCCATTGTGGATTTTGTAAAGTTTGGGCAGGTTTTCTTGAAGAAGGACGGCAGTATTCTCACTAGAGAAAGTCTTGAACTTATGGAGACGCTGGAATGTGAAGAAGCTTTAGACCGGGAATTGGTTAATGTTGGTTTTGGGTTGATTCAAAATATGTGTAATTATGGTGAAGATGTAGGTAAAATATGGGGGCATAACGGTGGCACCCGATATCATCACTCGATTTTTAATTATATTCCTAAGCAGAAAATAGGTGTTGTGGTTTTTACAAACAGTGAGAAGGCTCCTATGGCAACAGATCCTATGGCGGAAAAAGCATTGATTACATATCTGGAGAATAAAGGGATTCATTTAGACAAGAGTTCCTTTGATTATGACTATGTTTCCGCAGACTGTGAGAAATATTTAGGGAATTATGCGACAGGTTTAGGGGTATTTGATATCAGGAAAAACGACAAGGGAGAGCTTACGACCAAGGCGAAGGGCTTGTCAGTTAAAATGAAAGCCTGCAAAGACGGATTCTGGCATTTGTATCCCAATAATCTTTTGTCGCAGTTACCGCCAATTAAAAAAGCAGTGAAAAAATTAAGAGTGAAATTTGCGGATTATGCCGGTGAGGAAGTACTAATCGTAGAACAAACTGCTGATTATGATAAGGCACAATCTATATTCGGCTGTCGGTGTGTAGAAACAGATATACCGGAAACCTTCCGTCAGGCGTGTGGTCGTTATGAACTGGTAAATAAAAATATGGGAGAATTAAAGGGAAGCAGTGTGCTGAAAATACATAGAGGTATGATTTTTATTCGGATGAAGGTTCAGACAAAAGATTTTAAAGTGAAAGATGATAATGTCTGTCTAAAGGTCATCGATGATAATCTTGCCTTTATTCAGGGTTTTGGAAGAGGGGCAAGAGATGTCGTGAGTCTGAGAGTGGAAAATGGTGATACATATCTGACATGCTGCGGACTTGTTTTTAAGAAGTCTTGATTTGCAAAGGTTCTCGGATTGAATTTGAGTCATGCAACTTCAGCTTTTCTAAGAGTTTAAAGCATGTATGAATTTGAAGTTGAGGAGAAATTTTTATGAAAAAAGGACTTGGTATTGCACGTTGTGGATTAGCATGTTGCCTGTGTTCTGAAAATGAACATTGCGGTGGCTGTGATTCTGGAAATTGCCTAGATACAGAATGGTGCGAAAATATAAAATGTTCGAAAGAAAAAATATTGATAATTGTTTCCTGTGTGAAGAGAATTGTAGGAAGGGACTCCTTGCAAAGATCAAACCTTATGGGTTTACTTTGTTTGCGAAAAGATATGGTGTTGAAACTTTACTGAACTGTCTTGAAGAAAATGAGAAAAACGGTATAGTTTATCATCGACAGGGAATTGTTGGAGACTATGACGATTTTGATGATGTTGAAGAGCTTATTCGATTTATTCAAACAGGTAAGCGTTGAATTTGAATTTTCTGTTACCTATAAAAGTGAAAAAATGGCTTAAAATAAGGAATGCAACTTTAAGTTGCGTAAAAGCAAAAGTAGGTTGGTGGAAAGATAACCCCGATTGATTTACATTTTATTTGCAAATAATTGCAATAATTTTGAAAAGAGGTATGAAAAATGAGTTTCGGAGAAAATCTTAAAAATGTCAGAAAGCAGAGAGGTGTTACACAAGAAGAATTAGCAGAAATATTAGGTGTTTCAAGACAAGCAATTTCAAAGTGGGAATCAGATGGCGGTTATCCTGAAACTGAAAAATTGCTTGTAATATCAAAGACTTTAAATATTTCTATTGATTATTTATTAAATGATGTGTCTGTTATGGAAGAAAAAGAGAAAACAGAGAAAAAAAGTGTTGTGTATGCTCCGACAGGAAAAATTGCTATAACAACATACGATAATCAAAATGTGGTGTTTTGCCAGTCTGTAAAAACATCTCCAATTTTTAGACCTGGAAAAGATGAACCAAAATATATTCTGAATGGTGTTGATAAAGTTACCTTTTGGGGTGAACATACAACTCTTTTAGGATGGTATGCGACTTTAGAAGATGTTGAAAAGGAAATATTTGAGATTACAAAGGCAATTCAAAATGGAGAGGATACATATAAACTGAAATATAATGCAGATGTTGAAGATAGAACTTTTGGTTCGCCTAAATTGAAGAAATAGTAAAAGAATGTATAACTTTCAGTAAGCCGGGGTGTTTAAACGAGAGACGAATTGAAGTTTCTATTCTATTCATAATTAAGAATCACAGTAATTGTGGTTCTTTTTTTGATATTTATTACAACACCCAACTTGACAAATGTATCAGAGTGATATATTATTGCATATATCAGATTGATATATGGAGGGCAATGATGAATAGGCAGAATATAAGAAAATTATTACTAATTATCTCTTTACTTTTGTTTCCGATAACGATATGGTATATGTCTCCATACCTAATTATTCAGGGTGCTATGGAAGGGATAATAACCGGAAGTTTTGTTGTATTTACTTGTATGTTACTTGGTTCAATCTTTTTCGGTAGACTCTTCTGTGCCTGGCTGTGTCCCATGGGTGGTATGCAGGAATGTTTATTTGTTGTTAATGCCAAGAATCCTAAGCAGGGATGGAAGAATTACATCAAATATGCGATTTGGACAATTTGGATTATAGCAGTTATCCTGTGCTTTGTTTTTAGGAAAAAAGAAATAACGGTTGATTTCTTTTATATGACGGATCATGGGATTTCAATCAGTAATATTTATAATTATGTGATATATTATGGTATTATTTTCTTGGTATTGATTCCGGCAGTGCTTTTTGGGAAAAGAATATTTTGTCACTATTTTTGCTGGATGGCACCATTTATGGTGCTTGGAACCAGAATACGACGGGTTCTTCATTTACCGGGCGTACATATTAAGGTAAAACAGTCTGACGCTTGTGTTTCCTGTGAAAAGTGTAATAGAGAATGTCCTATGGGAATTAAAGTAGCAGAGTCGATAAAAGATAGGCAGATAAAGAGTGCGGAATGCATCCAGTGTGGTGTATGTATAGATAGTTGTCCCAAAAATGTTTTATCTTATGGAATGATTGAAAGAGGGAAAAAGAATGGCAATAGAAAAGAAAAGTGATTGCGTCATTTTAGGTTTGTTAAGCCACGAAGATTTGACGGGGTATGAAATTAAAAAACGGATGGATACAGCTTTAAAGTATTTTTGGGGGGCGAGTTATGGCAGCATATATCCCGCATTGGGGGACTTGGTGAAGCGTGGACTGGCAAGCAAACGTGACGGAGCAGAGAATAATCGAAATAAAATTATTTATTCCATTACGGAAGATGGTAGGAACTATTTGAAAGAATGGCTTGCGAATCCGGTGGAAAGGGACGAATTGCGCTATGAAACATTGCTGAAATTATTCTTTGGTCATGAGGCAGGGGTAGAGCAAACACTGGCGCATATAGAAGCTTTTGAGGAGAAGATTTCGAAAGAACTGCCATTTCTCATAGGCGCAACGGAGGTGCTTAAAAAGGGCATTTCAGAGGATGATACTCACAAATATTATCTGCTTACTGCGGAGTTTGGTGTTAAGACATATCAAGCCTATTTGGAATGGTGCAGGGAAGCAAACGCGATGTTGAAAGAGGAGAGTGAATAGAATGCTAGGACATTTCGGTTTCTCATATATAGGATTAATATTTCTGATTATGCTCATGGTACCGAATATAATATGGGCGCAAAATCAGCCACAAGGCTATACGGCAGAGAATGAAAATAAGGTGCTTGCTGTTTTTGAACGAATAGGAGAAATTCTCGCTACTTGTTGTGCATTGGTGTTTTCGGATTTTAATCTGCGTGCGTGGTCTTGGTGGTCCTTATGGCTTGTTGCTTCATTTGTGCTGATGATTATGTATGAACTCTGGTGGATTAGATATTTTAAAAGTGAACGGAAGTTATCCGACTTTTATAGTAGCTTTTTAGGAGTGCCACTGGCAGGGGCAACATTGCCGGTACTTGCTTTTTTTCTATTGGGAATATACGGAAAAGTAATATGGATGCTAATTTCTTGCGTGATTTTAGGAATTGGACATATAGGCATTCATTGGCAGCATAGTAAAGAGTTATAGAAAGAGAGATAACTTTGAATCGCACAGCGAGATTGAAAGCACGCGATTATTTGAAGTTACTGTTATGAAAAAGATGTTTATTAACTTAGATATCTTTTTTATAAAAACTTATAAAAAATATTGAAATAAATTTCTAATTAAATTAGGCTTTTATATGGACGTCCAAATCTTAAGAATATACGAGGTATAAGATAATGGAAAAAATAAGAGAAGTTGTAGGCAAAGAATATGCGAATACACTTGGTGTTATCGCATATAAAAATGGTGAAAAGGTTATAGAAGAGTACTTTAAAGGTGCACATGAGAATGAATCCGTACATACCTTTTCGATAGTGAAAAGTGTTGTGGCAATACTTGTGGGGATTGCGATTGATAAAGGGTATTTAGAGGGGGTACATCAAAAAGTAATTGATTTTTTTCCTGAGTATAAGTTAAAGAGAAATCAAGAACAGTTGAAAGAAGTAACGATTGAGAATTTCCTTACAATGACTGTTCCGTACAAGTTCAAAAGTGAACCGTGGACTAAGGTGTGTACTAGCGAAGATTGGGGTGGCAAGGTTTTAGAACAGGTTGGTGGAAAGGAACAGATTGGAGAAAAATTCCATTACTCAACACTTGGAATTCAAGTATTATCGAATGTTTTAGCAAAAGCTACGGATATGAGCTTGAAAGAGTTTGCGACAAAATATTTATTTGAACCATTGGAGATTCTAGATGTACCAGATGCAAATGTTTACAACAGAGCATCGCAAGAAGAATTTTATAAGGCGAGGGATAATCGTGGCTGGGTAAAAGACCCAAGCGGATATTATACAACCGGATGGGGGTTATCACTTACAACAGATGACTTTGCAAAGATTGGTGTGTTAGTGCTAAATAATGGTTTGTATAATGGTAAAAGAATCCTTTCAGAGCAATATATTCGTGAGATGTTAACGGAGCGAGAAGAAAGCTACGGATATTTATGGTGGCTTTATAAGAAGAATAGTACAATAAAAATAATACGAAAAGAATATAGTACAGGAAAGTATGATTCTTATTGTATGAATGGTGTAGGCGGATCCTTAGTGACGGTTATACCAGAGATTGATACCGTTATTTGTATGACTTGTTCGTTGGTATATAATCCAAAACCGAGAATGGAACTTATAAATAATTATCTGATTCCTTATATTGAAAAATTATAAGCACTTGAAAATTCTTTAGGCTACAATCAATAGCGGCGTAAACGAAAAAGCAGTCTTGAAATATAGATAAACTGCCCTTTCGTTTGCGCCGCGTTTGATTTTGCCAAAGTGAACAAAGTCGCGTCACCGGAGCCGGTATGTATG
>JAZRAX010000038.1:0-408420 GCA_045634745.1 Acetatifactor sp.
TTTCATCATCTGGCTACTGTTTTTAGGTTAAAGATTCGCATCTTTACGTTCTTGAATTTCTTGAAGCACTTTTGTGCTCCGCAGTATTCATTACTGCTTCTCTTAAGAATTTTCAAGGTTGCATTGTTGTTTATTTGTCAAGGTTCTAAGAGACTTGCAAACAAGTCTCCGAAAATATGCTTCGCATATTTCTCAAAAGGTAATTAAGTATTACCTACGGAGAAGGAGGGATTTGAACCCTCGCGCCGCTATTAACGACCTGCACCCTTTCCAGGGGTGTCCCTTCAACCACTTGGGTACTTCTCCAATAAAGTTGATTCTAAAACGCTTTATTCATCAACGCCGGAGAAATATCTCCAACGGAGAGGGTGGGATTCGAACCCACGCGCCCTTGCGGACAAACGGTTTTCAAGACCGCCTCGTTATGACCACTTCGATACCTCTCCGAATGCTCGCTCTCGTTCAGCGACTTGATTATAATAACAAAAAAGATTTTCAATGTCAACACTTTTTTTCACATTTTTTGCAAATATTTTTTCAAGTCATTTTTACTCTTTTTACGCTTAAAAAAATATGCCTTTACGACATGTTTTTTAGCCTCTTTTTACTTCATAAAACTTTCTGCAATATTCATATCTTCCGGTGTGGTAATCTTGATATTCTCATAAGAAGCTTTTACAAGTTTCACCCTTCTTTGCGTCATGGTTTCCACTACCATGGCATCGTCTGTAATTTCCACACCTTGTGCTTTTAATTTATCCAGATTCTCTACCAGGCTTGCATACGCAGATATAATCAAATCTTCTTCAAATACTTGTGGTGTCTGTACTGCCCATACCGTTTTACGATTGGGCGTCTGTGCTGCAAAGCCTTCCTCATCGGCTATCTTAATCGTATCCTTAACCGGCATACCGGCTACACAAGCACCATATGCTTTTGCAGCTTCGTAGGTATCCTTAATCATCTCTTCTGTTACAAAAGGTCTGGCTCCATCGTGGATAAAAACATATCCATCTGCAGATTCTTCATCACGTATCTGTTTTAATCCTTCCCAAACCGACAGATAACGCTCCGCTCCGCCTTCAATCACCGCTGCCACTTTTGAGAATCCGTATTTTTCAACAATTTCTTTTTGTCCATAAGGAATCTCACCGGCGCCAACCACCAATATTACTTTATTAATAATGTCACTTTCCTCAAATGCATGAAGTGCATACCAGATAATCGGTTTTTCCCTTAACAGCATATATTGTTTTGCGACATTACTTTGCATACGTTTTCCGGCACCTGCTGCCAGAACAATGGCTGTACACTGTCCCATTTCCATCTCCGTCCTTAATCACGTTTCTACCACAGACTTATCTCTCGCCCAATCGCAGGTTAGGTACTGCATTTAAATCCATACCGCTACGGACACCCTTTAGATATTCATAATATCCAGCCACACCTATCATAGCCGCATTATCCGTACAGAAAATAGGACTTGGGTGATAAAACTCAATCTTTCTCTTGGCACATTCCTCTTCAAACGCTTGGCGCAAAGACGAATTGGATGCCACACCACCGGCTATGGCAAATTTGTTATAACCGTATTTCTTTACCGCATGTAACGCATGTTCCACCAGTACATCAATTACTGCCTTTTGGAAAGATGCCGCCACATCCGCCTCGCAAACCGGTTCTCCTTTCATCTGACAACCATTTAAGTAATTCAAAACGGCTGACTTCAAACCACTGAAGCTGAAATCATACTCGCTGTCCTCAACTTTCGCTCTGGGGAAACGTATTGCATCCGGATTGCCTTCCTTAGATAACTTATCAATCTTTGGACCGCCCGGATAACCCAAGCCGATAGCCCTTGCTACTTTATCAAAAGCCTCTCCTGCCGCATCATCTCTGGTACGACCGATAATCTCATACTCCCCGTAATCCTTAACAACCACTAAATGCGAATGTCCGCCGGACACTACTAAACATACATAAGGCGGCTCCAATTCTTTATTCTCTATATAGTTAGCACTGATATGTCCTTCGATATGATGCACTCCAATAAGAGGAATCCCCGTTGCAAAGCTAATCGCCTTGGCTGCAGAAACACCTACCAAAAGCGCTCCCACCAATCCCGGACCATAGGTTACCGCAATAGCAGTAATATCCTTAAGCTCTACCTTTGCTTCCTTCAAAGCTTCTTCTATCACTTGATTAATTTTTTCAATATGCTTTCTGGAGGCAATCTCCGGCACCACGCCTCCATATAAAGTATGAAGTGCAATTTGTGAAGAAATTACATTAGACAGAACCTCTCGTCCGTTTTTTACCACGGAAGCTGCCGTTTCATCACAGGAGCTTTCAATCGCCAATATTAAAATATCTTCTGTAGTATTCTCTATATTCATGTCTTCCAAACTTAAGCCTTCCTAACTCTTTACGAATCTGCTTGTCCTACATTTACATTCTCAGCCAAATCCCAGCCATATATTTTCCAATGACCGTCTTCATCTTTACGCAACAGATAAATCTGCATGGTAGCCTTACTTTCCTTCCCCTGTAACACCGTATAGCCGCAGGAAATTCTTGCAAAGGAATATCCGTCATCCTCAAAATAATCTACATCCGTACTTGCCGCCACTGAGCATGATGATAATTTTTTACCATTTTCCTTGTAATTTAAAATTTCTGCAGTCAGATTAATAAGGTAAGGTCCCCACTGATTATGCTCCAGCAGTTCTTCATCATACAGCTCCCTGGCCCTCATTCCCAAATCCTCAATTTCATCCTGGGTACAATCTTCATTATAAAAGCATTTCATGATTTCGTTATAATACTTAATCACTTCCTTAGGTGTAGGAGGATAACTTTTCTCCATATCTCTTAGCAGAACCTCCTGCGCAGCCGTCAACTCAAGTTCCTTCGTCTCCTCGTTTGAACGGTTCACCAAATAGCAGTAGTATCCCACTACCGCTATTATCAAAATTGCAAAAATAATTATGCCCTTATTTGAGTTCACATTCTTCTTCTGCGCTGCTCCCATATACTTTACCCTAATCCATGAATTTAAGTTCTACGCTACGGCCATCCTTTGCCGCAACCGATGCCGGAAAAATCTTCCTGACATCATTGATATATTCCTCCGGTCGAAATAACGACGGACTGTAATGTGTCAACCACATCTCATGCACATTGGCCTTTTTCGCAAGCTGTGCTGCTTCATACATGGTCATATGCTTCTTCTCTTTGGCCTTTGCCTGATTTTCAGGATCACCATACATGCCTTCACAAATAAACAAATCTGCATCTGTGGCATGCTCCGCAATTCCCTCGGTAGGCCTGCTATCGGTACAATAGGTAAGCTTTAAACCTTTTCTGGTTTCTCCCAATACCATATCCGGTGTGTAAGTCATACCATCTACGTCAATGATTTCTCCCTTTTGCAGACGATTCCAATAACACAAAGGAATATTTAACGCCTTGGCCTTCTCCACTTGAAACTTACCAACTCGCTCTACCACCATATTATAACCATAGCATAACACATTATGATTCACCTTAAAAGCTTCAATATAAAATCCGTCAAACTGAAATTTCTGATTCGCCTCTTCAATCTCAATAAACTGAATCTCAAAGGGTAGTTCCGGGGCAATTACACGCAAGGAATTCACAATTCTCTGCAAGCCCTTGGGACCAATCATCAAAAGCGGCTCCGTTCTCTCCGCATTGCCCATAGTCAAAAGCATCCCCGGCAAACCACTGATATGGTCTGCATGATAGTGGGTAAAACACATAATATCAATAGGCTTAGGGCTCCAGCCCTTCTCCTTCATGGCTACCTGTGTGCCTTCCCCACAATCAATCAAGATACTGCTACCGTTATAACGCATCATTAAGGCTGTCAGCCATCTATAAGGCAAAGGCATCATACCGCCCGTGCCCAACAAGCAAACATCTAACATCCCTTTTCCTCACTTCCCGAGAAATATACCTTATCATACTTCTCTACAGAAACTCGCTTTCCTCCGTTTCCTCCACCGGAATTACGAATTCCTGAATCAATTTATCATAACATGCCTCACATAAATCCCATACATGACGCATTCCATCTTTCGTGCTAAAATATCCGAAGTTGTGCTCTGCATGAAAACTGCCTTCTTTTATAAAGCCGTTCTCTACCTTCAAGCTTTTACCACACTTGTTACAAGTCACCTCAGACAAAACATTCTCCTGTACATTTGCATATTTGCGCATTCTTATCCTCCCTATCTTTTGGTGTATAAAAGTCACCTATGCAAAGTGTATCATAAAATATTGGGGATTCATCTGGTAATTCTTGTCGACATAAGAGACGCTACTATGCTTCTTTCCATTTCCACATAATCATGGCGTCCTCTACAGGCTTTTCGTAAAACCGTGGACGGATTCCCTCTGACACGAACCCCAGCTTTTCATATACATGAATAGCCGGTGCATTACTTACCCGCACCTCTAAAGTATAGTTTTCTATCCCTATGGTTTCACCTGCTTTTAACAGTTCTTGTAGCATAGAACAAGCAATTCCCTGCCCGCGATATGCTTCCTTTACCATGACAATATCTATATTACCATCACCACAAGCATTTACCGCACCGCAGCATCCAATCACTTCTTCCTCGCATACTGCTACCAAATATATGCTTTTCTCATCAGATACCAGTTCCGCAAAAGCTTTTGCCGTCCATGGCACACTAAAGCATTCCTTGGCCATAATACTTAAAGCTTCCACATCTTCTTCACGCAATCTACGAATTTGCACCATTAGCTTCTTCTCTTTCTCTCTCTGCCTGACTCTTACGCAAATATTCCGGAGCATGTTCTGCTGCGGAAACCACCTTGCCTGCTTTGGCATACTTCATGCCAAGAGTAGCAATACTGGCGCCTCGCTGTCTGTTCATGCTGGCAGGCGCGAAAGTATAAGGCACCTTACACAGCTCTGCAATCTTTGCCGCATACACAGGCACACCATCACCCAAAAAGATAACCGGTTCTCCCAAACGGTTACACTCTTCTAAAATTTCTGCAATATCCGTGGCGTACTGTTCTACCACACTTTCCATACACCAGTCGTTACCTTCTGCC
This sequence comes from Acetatifactor sp., assembly GCA_045634745.1. Taxonomy (GTDB): domain Bacteria; phylum Bacillota; class Clostridia; order Lachnospirales; family Lachnospiraceae; genus Acetatifactor. The sequence goes on from JAZRAX010000038.1 coordinate 5,110, forward strand.
ACAAATCTGTATACGCCTGTATACACTTGATTCCTTCTGGCATCCATAAGAGGACATACCAAATGGTTGGTGCCGCACAGATTATACGCTAGTCCTTCCAATGTGGGGACTTCTACTACCGGCTTATCCAATGCCAGTCCAAGTCCCTTTACTGTGGCAGAACCAATACGAAGTCCTGTAAAAGAACCCGGTCCTGCAGCCACTGCAATATAATCCAGACTACTCAAGTCCAAATCAATCATCTTTTTTACTTCCTCAAGCATAGGTAACAATGTCTGAGAATGTGTCTTCTTATAATTCATTGTATATTCTGCCAGAAGCTCATTGTTCTCCACTACTGCCACACTGGCCACCAAACCAGAGCTATCTACCGCCAATATCTTCATAAATATCCTTTCAGCCGCTTACTACGACATCTCCTTCATTTCTATTTTACGGTAATCAAAGCCTTTTTCCAAGTCCTTTTCGATGGTAATCTGCATATAATTTTCCGGCAAAATCTCTTCGATTAAGTTTGCCCATTCAATTAAACAGATTCCCTCTCCATAAAAGCAATCCTGATATCCGATTTCTTCCATCTCTTCCACATCACCGATGCGATACACATCAAAATGATAAAACGGAAGTCGGCCTTCTTCATAAATCTGTACAATGGTAAAGGTAGGACTGTTTACCGGCTCACGTATCCCTAAGCCTGCTGCCACACCTTGTGTGAACACTGTTTTGCCCACGCCCAAATCACCGATTAGCGTATACACTTGCCCTGGCCGTGCCGCTTCACCTATGCTTTTACCTATTTCAAAGGTATCCTTCGGACTAAAGGATTCCCATGTCTGCTTACTCATTTTCTATCTCCTTCTCAGAGAATGCCTAACGCATTCTCCCTACAGGAAACATAGAAAATCTTAGGTAGCGTATTTTGCTGTCTCAGATTTTCTTTTCCTGTTTTTAATAACGAATCTTTACCTTATTCGGTGGCATATGTGTTGAAATAATTTCAATGCACTGGCTCACATTTTCTCCCAACGCACGTCTGGGGATAATCGTTGCATTTATCGGCGATGTATACACAATAATACTTTTCGTGGTAGATGTAGCTTTATACATATCTGCCCAAGCCTGACTCTGCACAGTTTCTCCCTGTGAAACCGTAATACCCTCTTCATTCAACACATAATGTAAGGTATTTTTAAATACCGGATTATTTAACACCTGTTGTTTGCTCTTTAAATTCAATGTCCATGGCAAATAAAGCAAAAGCACAATACCCAAAATCAGAAAAATCCACTGTTTGGTCATGAATCCAAATACAACACCAAGTCCACCCACACAGCTTCCTAAAATACCGGACGGACTGTTATAAGTATGTGCCATCATATAATCATATAAGTCATTTGCTTCAATTTTTACATCCAGTTCTAACATTTTCTTCCAAACCTCCTGCTGTACTTCCACCCTCAACAAAGAAAACAGCATAATTATCTTCTATCATGGAAAAAAGCTGCCCCGACAAAGATTTTCTTTGCCTTGACAGCCCTTATCTTCTTACTCTTCCAGTGCAGATGTACAATGCGGGCACTTGGTTGCTTCCAAAGGAATATCCGTTTTACAGAACGGACACTTCTTGGTCGTAGGAGCAGGTGCAGGTGCAGGCTCATCATTCTTCATCTTATTAATCGCTTTTACCAGCATAAACACTACAAAAGCCATAATAATGAAGTTAATGATTCCGGAAATAAAATTACCGTAATTGAGAGTTGCAGCTCCAGCTTCCTTCGCCGCTTCAATCGTTGTGTAGGTTTTGCCGTCCAATGCCACAAACCAGTTTGCGAAATCTAGCTTACCGGTAAACAAGCTAAGTACCGGCATGATAATATCATTAACAAGTGAAGTAACCAATCCATTGAACGCTCCACCAATAATAACACCAACTGCCAAATCAATCATGTTTCCCTTTAATGCAAACTTCTTAAATTCTGCCATAAACTTCTTCATGCAAAATTACCTCCGCTTTTGTTTAACTACATTAATTATATTACATGTGGGGCAAAATGCAAGTTTTTTATTTTCATTAGAGAAAACTTTTAAATAATACCATTTAACGAAAGAATAAATAACACGCATGTAATAATAATCATAACTGCAACAAAAATAAGTCCCCAAGGCATCTTCTTGGACTTGTTACCTGTTGACTCTTCAACTAATCCTGCCTTACGAAGTCCTGTTACTACCGGTCTGTAAAGGAGGAAGGTAAATGCCGCATTCAAACCAGCCTTTAACAGATTAAAAGGAAGGAATACCGTAGGAAGCATTGCCGCAACCGCTTCCCGGGTAGTGTCCATATAAAATGGTGTTATCAGGTAATTCCAAAGAAGCATGATTGCCGTCATAGCAACAGCACCTGTTACCAGACCAACAACTGCACCTACCAAAGTATGCTTTTTCTTATAAATAAACGCTGCTGTACATGCAAAGGAACATGTGGAAATAAAATTCATAATGCATCCAATAATACCGGTATCACTTACTGTAAACATCTCAATCAAAGATACCACTGCCGATACAATACATGACATACCGGGTCCCCAAATCAATCCGCCCAAGGTAATAATCACATCCTTGGGATCATACTTTAAAAATAAAATAACCGGCACACGTCCGATTACCATGACCACATATGCAATAGCACAGAGCATGGCTCCTGAAGTTAGTTTCTTTGTTTTGTTATTCATTTCTTTTCCTCTCTTTCTGCCGCCCTTTTGCGACGCCGGACTGTTCTCAGTGTTTTTTCTTAGTACTTTTCCTAGCACTTTTTCTTAGCCACCTCAAGCAGTCGCCGACAAATAATATTAGATGATAAGGAAAATTCTTCTTTTTGTGTGTTCATTATATGTAATACCTTGAAATTTGGACTATGTAGCACGACGTATAAGGGGCATCTGGGTACTATGCAATAAAAACTAGAAATAATACCCACAAAAACATCTTTTTCTGGGTATTCACATGCATATATCCTTCAAACTACCCAAACGTCCTGATTATTAGACTTATTTAAAAGCTCGGTACAAGCATAATGGGTATTTTTTATAAAAGACATACCTCATATACCCAAAAAGCTTCTACTTATTTCCCATCTCTTCATCAGGCATTTTAGTCACTCTGTACATACTCCCAAACTACAAAAACCCCGAAATCTCTGCAGACGCAGAAATTCCGGGGTACATAAACACACACCAATTTCTTCTTTCATCCAGACTATACTGTTGGTAACGGATTCACACCGTTTCAGCCACACCTTAAATCAAAGGTGCAGGTCGCGGACTTGTCACTTGCCGGAAATCCTGTTGGCATGCTTTCATTCAAAGCACACTCGCACAAATCTCTCAGCTCGTGCATCACTGCCAGTAGGGAATTGAAGGATTACCTTCGCACCCAACCCCGAAGAACTTTGCCTCAAGGGGTATATTACTACAGTATGCATACATTGTCAACTATTTAACAAATATTTCTTATGCAGAATACACTACCCTATTCTACAGAAAATTCGCAGGACAACCATACTTTATCCTTTTTTCATCCATGATTGTGTTCCCCTTTCAAAAAGAACCATTTCCCTACAGTCTTCCCGTCGAAAAATGGTTCTCAAGTCCTACTTCTTAATCTTCATGGTCAGAGAAATTCTCTTCTTTGCCACGTCACAATCCAGTACCTGTACATCTACGATATCACCTACACTCACTGCCTCCAGCGGATGTTTAATGAATTTCTCGGTAATCTGACTAATATGAACCAGACCATCCTGATGCACGCCGATGTCCACGAATACGCCGAAGTCGATAACGTTACGAACGGTACCTTTCAGCACCATACCCGGCTTCAAGTCCTTCATATCCAATACATCGCTACGTAAAATAGGCTTGGGCATATCATCACGTGGATCACGCGCCGGCTTCTCTAATTCCTTCAGAATATCGGTTAAAGTGATTTCACCGATACCTAACTCCTCTGCCAAAAGCTTTTTATTCTTAATGCGCTTTTCCAGACTACTGATACTTGCTTCATTGATCTGAGTAGCCTCTACTGCCTTTGTATCCTTAGCAGACTTCTTTGCAGGCTCTTCAAAGGTCACACCACCCATAGCAGCCGCCAAAGCCTTACCCATGGCAGTGTTGGTATTGCTGACGCGTACCTGTTTTTGCACAGGCTTCTTAGGCTCTTGCTTTTTAGGTGCCGGTGTTTTCTTGCCTGCGGCTTTTTCTGCTGCAGCTTTTTTCTGGGCTTCCTTTACATCCTCCATGGTAAGTCCCAACTTGTCCAAAAGCTTCATGGCTGCTTCATAAGACTCGGGATGCACACTGGTAGCATCCAGTGGATTGTCACCATCCGTAATACGCATAAATCCTGCACACTGCTCATACGCTTTAGGTCCTAACTTCGCCACTTTCAAAAGCTGCTTACGATTGGTGAAACGGCCATTCGCTTCACGATAATCTACAATATTCTTTGCAATGGTCTTGTTAATACCGGAAATATACTCAAGCAGGGATGCAGACGCCGTATTCAAATCCACACCTACCTTATTTACGCTATCCTCTACTACACCATTTAATGCCTCGGATAGCTTCTTCTGGTTCATATCATGCTGGTACTGACCTACACCGATGGATTTCGGGTCAATCTTAACAAGCTCTGCCAAAGGATCCTGCAGTCTTCTGGCGATAGATGCCGCACTTCTCTGACCTACATCAAAGTTTGGGAACTCTTCCGTTGCCAGCTTACTTGCAGAGTAAACGGACGCGCCTGCCTCATTTACAATCACATACTGTACAGGTCTGTCGATTTCCTTTAAGAACTCTACAATCACCTGCTCTGATTCACGGGAAGCAGTACCGTTTCCTACCGAAATCAAATCTACTTTATACTTATCAATTAACTTCTTTAATTCAATCTTTGCCTCTTTTACTTTGTTCTGAGGTTCGGTAGGGTAAATAACCTTAGTATCCAACACCTTACCGGTGGCATCTACTACTGCCAACTTACAGCCGGTACGGAATGCCGGGTCCCAACCAAGCACTACCTTGCCTGCAATAGGTGGCTGAAGTAACAACTGCTCTAAGTTCTTGCCAAATACATTAATCGCACCATCTTCAGCCTTCTCAGTCAGGTCATTACGGATTTCTCGCTCAATGGCAGGCGCAATCAAACGCTCATAACTATCCAATGCCACTTCCTGCAAAATAGGCTTGGTATATTCATTCTCCGCAGTAATCAGCTTGGTCTCCAGATAACGTATAATTCTTTCTACCGGCGCATTTACCTTTACCATCAGCACCTTCTCCGCTTCCCCACGGTTCAAAGCCAATACTCTGTGACCGGCAATTTTCTTTACAGGTTCCTCAAAGTTATAATACATTTCATAAACACTCTGCGCCTTTTCATCCTTGGCAGTACTGGTAATAATCCCCTCCTCTGTAGTAGCATTACGAATGTACAGACGATGCTCTGCTTCATCAGAAACCATTTCCGCAATAATATCCTTGGCCCCCTGTAAAGCTTCTTCTGCGCTTGCCACACCCTTTTCTTCAGAAATATATTTCGCTGCTTCGGCTTCTACAGATACAGTTGTTTCCTGTGCCAAAATAAACTGCGCCAAACCATCCAAACCTTTTTCCTTTGCCACGCTGGCACGGGTCTTTCTTTTCGGTCTGTAAGGACGATACAAATCTTCTACAACTACCAACGTCTGAGCCGCCAGAATCTTCTCCTTTAACTCATCTGTCAACTGTCCCTGCTCCTCAATACTCTTTAATACCTGCTCCTTCTTCTCTTCCAAATTACGCAGATAGGTTAATCTCTCATGTAAATCACGAAGTTGTTCATCGTTTAAGGAACCGGTCACTTCCTTACGATATCTGGAGATAAAAGGAATGGTATTTCCTTCATCAATTAACTTCACAGCAGCCTCCACCTGCCACTTTTCCACTTTTAACTCTTCTTTAATTTGTAAAATAATATCCATACTTTTAGTCCTTTCCTGTATAGCCAATGCAAGTAGTCCCATGTGCCACCGGCATTGTTCACAAATTCTTTATAATTATAATAGATACCCTTCATTGATTTCAAGTAAAATTAATGATATATTACAGATAGTGATTTTTTCAATCCATGAAAGGAGTATTTTATGAAGCAAAATCCTTTTGTAACTGCCTCTCTGATTTTGGGAGTATTGGCCTTTGCTACGGTAATGACCGGTATCTTACCCCTATTCTTCGGTGGTTTAAGTATTTTATTTGCTGTATTGTCCTACCGAAGAGGAAAAAGCATGCCAACACCTGCCTTTGTAGGTGTTATTGCTTCTGCCATCGGCATGGCTTTTGCTACAGTAATTATTGCTATTGCCATTACCCTAATGCCTGCTATGCTTAGGGACCCTGCCTACAGAGAACAATTAAACACTATGTCCGAATCCATGTATGGTATTACCTTTGATGAGGTGATGGAGGAAGGCTACGGAATTGATTTAGATGAAGTTCTCGGCATTGAAGAATAATGGGCTACGCCCTCATATAAATAGAAAGGTGTTTCACTATGAATCGTTATAAATCCTGCGCCGAGCTAAAGAACTTGGCCAAAATTAAATTGGAAGGACATTTCGGCTTGGCCATCTCCACTATCATATTCGTCCAATGCATCAACCACATTGTTACCTCATTGGTTACCGGTCTGGCACCCGGTTTGGACATTCCTTCCTTAATATTATCCTTTTTACTATCCGCGGTGGTATCCATTCTCTTAGGAGTACTCAATACCGGTCTGGCATACTTCTTTTTAAGTATGGCCTGCGGAAAACCTTGTGTCAGTTCCACCGTGTTTTACGGTTTTATGGTACAACCCGAAAAATCTGTAAAGGTGTCGCTAGTGCATTCTTTGGTAAATTTTGTATGTCTGACACCGTTTCAGTTTTTTAGTTTGCTGTTTATACAAACCAAAAGCATGAATTACTTAATCATTATGTTGATTACCCTGGCTGTGGGACTTATTATTTATCTTCCGGTCAGCTTACTTATCTCCCAGACCTACTTTATTATTGTAGACTTCCCCAACCATTCTGCAAAGGAAGTACTGCGAACCAGTTGTAAAATCATGAAGCGCCACATGTGGAAACTGTTTTACTTGGAATTAAGCTTCCTGCCACTGATGCTTTTATGTGTTTTGACCTGTGGCATCGGCTTGCTTTGGTTATTACCTTACATGCAAATGACTTACGCCTGCTTCTATCTGGATATTATGAATCCGGAGAAAACGAACGTGTAATGTGTCAATAATCTAAAACACCCGATGGGATAATATATATCCTAATCAGACACGCTCTCGCTCTGACGGACGACGTAGCCTCACTAGGCTCGTTAGAACCTCGCCAAGTGACGACGTCCTCCGAAGGTCTTTATTAGGACATATATTATCCCATCGGGTGTTTCTTGGTTATTGAAAATAATTTTACTATTCGTTTTCGTCCGGTTCGGTGCATGCGCCGCCACAGCTACTACAGTTTCCGCTACAACTACCGGAACATGTAGCACCCGCTGGACAGCCAATACACTTTACACCTTTTTTCTTGGCTCTTATTATGTAGATTACAGCACCTCCCAGAATCAACAGGAGTACGATTACAATAATAATATTTGCCATATTTTTAACCTCTTACACATTAAGCTGATTTCTTTAATTCATACTCTTTTTTCAAGCTGTTATTTGCTACCTGAATTCTCCAAACTACGATTAAAGCCATAATCACTACGGCTACAAGACCGGGCAAGAATCCTGCACCGATACTACCGGTAGTAATCAAAGTACCAATCTGATATACCAGGAAACCTACGGTAAAACCTACGCCAAGCTGAAGTGCGATACCGCCCCAAAGCCATTTAGCGCTCTTCATTTCCGCATTCATCGCACCGATTGCTGCAAAGCAAGGTGGTGTGTACAAGTTGAACATTAAGTATGCCAATGCTGCTACTGCGGTTAATCCCTGCATTTCTGCACTGACTGCACTACCTGCAACACCTTCTGCGATAGCTAACTCATCCATATTAATCAAGTTCTCAAGACCTACATAACATACTGCTAAAGTACCAACTACGTTTTCCTTTGCAATAAAACCGGTAACTGCTGCTGCAGCTAACTGCCAAGCATGATATCCAACAATCGGAATTAATACATATGCAAACGGTCTTGCAATAGAAGCTAAGATAGAAGAATCCGCGGTTGCTGCTACTCCAAAGCTCCAGTCGAAGGTCTGCATAATCTGAACTGCTGTATTACATAACAAAATAATAGTAGCTGCTTTTACAATATATGCCCAGCCTCTGCTGCACATAGAAAGGAATGCCTTCCAAAGAGAAGGAACCTTGTATTCCGGCATTTCAATAATAAAGAAGGACTTTCTTGCTTTATAACCTGCAATCTTATTTACAAGAAGCGCACAAAGGAAAATAAGCACAATACCGGAGAAGTACATAATTGCACTAATTAGGCCTTGGTTTTCTTCAAAGAATGCACCCGCAAAAAGTGCAATTACCGGAATCTTTGCACCACAAGGCATGAACGGAGCAAGCATAGCCGTTGCTCTACGTTCTCTTTCATTACGGATAGTACGGGTAGCCATAACACCGGGAACCGCACAACCTATGGTAATTACAAAAGGAATCACAGACTTACCGGAAAGACCAACCTTCTTAAAGATAGGATCCAATACTACAGAAACACGCGCCATATAACCGCAATCTTCCAAAAGTGCAATCAGGAAGTACATAACCATAACCAACGGAAGGAAACCGATAACCGCAATCACACCACCGATAACACCATCTACCAACAATGCAGAAAGCAAAGGATTTGCATCTTCAAAAAATCCGCCTACCCAGCCCTGGAAGCTCTCTAACCACGCCACCAATGTATCTGCCACCCATGGACCCACCCATGCCTGTGAAATCTGGAATACCAAATACATTACTACTGCGAAAATACCAATACCCAAAATCGGATGTGCAATAACAGCATCAATTTTATCGTTAATATTTTTATCCTTGGTAAGTACTTTACGTGTTTCTACGGAAGCTACTACCTTGTTTACAAATTCAAAACGTTTCTTATCTGCCTCTACTACAACCTGCTTATTGGTCAGGTCAATCTCACCCTGATTGTAAGGAGCTTTCTGCCCTTTGCCAACCTGTGCAACTGCTGCCTTTACAAGCTCTGCAAGTCCTTCCGCTTCGGTAGATACGGTATTTACTACCGGACAACCAAGCTTCTGGGATAATGCTTCCGCATCAATCTTCGTTTCTTTCTTTTCATTGATGTCGCTCTTATTCAAAGCAACCACAACCGGAATTCCCAGCTCCAAGAGCTGTGTAGTAAAGAATAAGCTACGGCTTAAGTTTGTAGCATCTACGATATTAATAATAACTGCCGGATTTTCATTCTTTACATAGCTGCTTGTAATACTTTCTTCTGAAGTAAAAGGAGACATAGAATATGCACCGGGCAAATCTACGGCAATAATTTCCTCCACTCCATCATAATAACTTTTCTTAATTTCACTTTCCTTCTTGTCTACGGTGACACCTGCCCAGTTACCTACCTTTTCATTGCGTCCGGTAAGGGCATTGTACATGGTAGTTTTACCACTATTCGGATTACCTGCTAACGCGATTCTCATTTCGAGTTCCTCCTATCTCACACTTGTTAGCCTTCGCTAACCATTATTGAAAATATATAGTGGTGTCTCACACCACTATATTATAATAGCCTCAGCCAATTGATTATCAATATTATATCTGCCGTCCTTTATAGAAACCACGCATCCATTTCGTTTTCTCGAAACCACAGTAATTGGTTCTCCACCGTAACAACCAAGCGAAAACAGGAAAGCATCCAGTTCCTCGTCGTCAGTATCAATCTTTGTCACAATATACTCTTTACCAATTTCTGCATCCAATAAATTCATGCCAGCCTCCTAAATATAAAACAGCAATTAGTTTCGACTAACCTTAATTAAAATAACACTGTTTTTATCTTCTGTCAAGCACTCCTTCTTATTTTTTTCAAATTTTTCCAAAATTAAATTATCTGATGGTCAAAACGCTCCATAAACAGCTCTTCCAAAGTATTCAAATTCATATCCGAATGCTCAATTTCTCTGGCATATCGGTACGCCAGCTCTACAAAGTCCTCCATCTGTAGTTTTCCTGTATTCACCCAGCGCATGAAATACAGTTCCCGGATGAATCTGACCGACTCTACTGCAAGGGCCATTTTACTGTAAATCCAATCGTCATAAACCGCCCCGCAAAAATAGGTATACAAGAAAAATACAAACAACTGCGTACCTATATTCTCCCAGCAGTTGGCAGTCTCCTCATCCTCCTGCAAAAAGACTTGGAATTTTTCTACGCACGCCTCATAGTGTGCCGCACCTTCCATATATAAAGTATCCTCCAACTCTGCCAGTAGACCACTCCACTCTTCGCGTAACCTTTCTAATCCAAGCATATGCTGTAACAATGCCACTCTATGACTAAAACCTGTCTCTTTTTCTTTCTTTACGTCTTTTCTTTGAAATCCCCGCTCTTCACACTGTCTGATTACGCTATCAATTTCAAAGTATTCCTCACGTATGATGCACTCCTGCATTTCCTCGGCCAACTGCAAGTATAAGTTCAGCTTCTCCTCCAAAGCTATTTTCTCTTCTCGCAGGTGCTTCATCACCAAATTCCTAGCATCCTCTAACTGGGTAAACATCATATAGTCAAAGTCTTCAAACTCCTCTGCCAGTTCTTCCTCCCTATCGTCCTCATATTCTACAAATTCCGGAAACTCCTTCTGCGTCAAAATTATTTTTGCCGCAATCGGACAGGACAAAGAAAGGGACAATTCACGCAATCCCTCATACTCTTCTGTATGTCTGGGATAATTTTTGCAGGTATGACACAATGCTTCACTTCCAAGGGCCGTATACAAATCACATAAATTCTCCTTATTCAAAAAAGCACACCGTCTGTCCGTCTGATAAAAGCACCCTTCCTGCCAATCAATACTATTTACCAAACGTCTGCCAAAGTCTCCTTCGACCGCACTATAACGTTCCAAAGACGCCTCATCAATCATAATCTGCCAGCCGGCGCAGCAGGTATCCGGACATTTGTCCGCTACACATATGAAATTGTCATGATAATCCGGTTTTATGTATCTCATTTCACCATACCTGTCAATGTATTATAAAAATCAGGATATTCCCTCTTCAAATTTATCAATTGTCCTTCTTCATTTAAAAAGCAATGCTCCGAACGGCCTTCACATACAATCTCTTCATCCTTCTTCATTTCATATTGTAGTTTCAGCTTCACGCCCTTAAATTCTTCAATGCTTACGGCAATAACTACCATATCTGCGAATCTGGTGCTTACTTTATATTTACATTCCACTGCTGTCACAGGGGATATCACTCCCATATCCTCTAACTTTTTATAATCCCAACCAATTTGACTCAAAAAGTCAATGCGTGCCTCCTCCATCCATCTAATATAATTAGAGTGATGGACAATACCCATTTTGTCGGTTTCGTAATACTGTACCTTGTGCTGATATGTATTCATCTATTTTCTCCTTGCAAACTCTTGTCCTACATCTCTCGCTTCTCTCAAAGAAAGCCTACTGCTAACAGTAGGCCCTTCTTCTATATAAATTATAATACAAAATTGCCTTCACGGAATACCGGAACCACAGTACCATCCTTGCAGATACCGTCCACATGCATATCTCTGGAGCCAAACATAAAGTCCACATGGGTCATGGATTGGTTAGCACCAACTTCTGTCAACTGCTCATCATTCATCTCCGTACCACCTTGTACATTCATGGGATATGCTCTTCCCAATGCCAAATGGCAGGACGCATTCTCATCAAACAAGGTGTTATAGAACAAAATACCGGTGTTGTTAATAGGCGAGTCATAGGAAATCAAAGCCACCTCGCCCAAATAACAGCTGCCTTCATCATACTCAATCAAGTTTTTTAAAGCATCATACTCTTTCTCTGCACCGTACGCAATCACTTTACCCTTCTCAAAAGTCATCCAGAAATCATCAATCAATTTACCCTGATAACTTAAAGGCTTGGTTGCTACCACCTTACCATTTACACCATATTTATGAGGCATACAGAAGTTCTCCTCGGTAGGCATATTGGGATTAAAGATAGCTCCGTTTGCTGCTTCCTCGCAACCGCCTGACCAAATATGATTCTCCACCAATTCTACGGTCAAATCGGTTCCTAAACTATTTTTGAAATGTAACTCCTTGAAATTATAATCGTTTAACTGCTTGCTGTGACGTAGGATTTCTGCATTATGCTTCTCCCACTCTGCCACAGGATTATTCTCCTCGCTAATACGCACACTGGTAAGAATGGCCTCCCACAAAGCTTTGATAGCAGCATTCTCTTCCATGTCAGGGAATACCTTCTTTGCCCAACCGGCAGAAGGAACCGCCACAATACACCACTGTCCCTTATTGGCCATGGTATATGCCTGTAATGGCTGGAACTTCTTACCTGCCACCATCTGATAAGCCTGAATCTTTTCTGCATCAATATCCTTTAATAAGCCCGGTGTAGAGCTTACCACATGCAGAAAACAGCATCCTTTTTCCTGAGCATAAGCACGTCTGTCATAGGTCCACTGAGGAATATCACACAAGGTTTCCGTGGTCTGGTACTCATAAGCCATCTTTGTAGTACATTCACTGCTCCAATTTACACTTACTTCACCGGCACCTGCCTTATAACCTTCCTCCACACACAAATGTACAAACTCATAATCACGGACATCTGCATTGATTACCAGCATCTGTCCCTTTTGCACATTACTACCCATTTTTACTGCAAGCTCTGCATATTTACGCAAAATCTTTTCACTAACCATATTTCTCACTCTTTCTAATTACCATTTATTTGTCGCCAAGTTGCTTATACCGTCACTGCCTAATTCTGCTTATTCTCCGTATTTGCCACACTTAACCACTTCAAATACCCATTAATAAAGGTGTCCAACGAACCATCCAACACAGCATCTACATTACCGCTTTCTACATCGGTTCTATGGTCCTTTACCATAGTATACGGTTGCAACACATAAGAACGAATTTGATTGCCCCAGCCGATATCCTTGACTTCTCCTCGAATATCGGAAAGTTTCTCTACATTAGCCTCCTGCTTCAGCAAATACAGCTTAGCCTTCAACATCTGCATCGCCTTATCCTTGTTCTGGAACTGGCTTCGCTCATTCTGACACTGTACCACTGTACCTGTAGGTATGTGAGTAATTCGAATCGCAGAAGAAGTTTTATTAATATGCTGACCACCGGCACCACTGCTTCGATAAGTATCGATTCGCAAATCCTTTTCATCGATTTCTACATCCAAATCTTCTTCAATATCCGGCATAACGTCCAAGGATACAAAGGAAGTCTGGCGCTTGCCCTGGGCATTGAACGGTGAAATACGCACCAAACGATGCACGCCCTTCTCTGACTTTAAATAACCATAAGCATTTACACCATTGATCTGGAAAGTAATCGACTTAATACCGGCTTCATCACCATCCAAAAAGTCTAACACATCAATTTCAAAGCCCTTACGCTCTGCCCATCTGGTATACATACGATACAACATACTGCACCAATCGCAGCTTTCTGTACCACCTGCACCTGCATTCAACTTCAGAATGGCATTGTTTTTGTCATATTCTCCTGCCAAAAGGGTACCAATACGCAATTCGTCAAACTCATTCTTAAATTCCTCTAATTCTCCTTGTATTTCCGGAATCAGAGACTCATCATTTTCTTCATACCCCATCTGAATCAGTGTCAAAATATCCTCATACTGGGTTTCCAGCTTACGATATTCTCCCACCGTATCTTTCAGGTTCTTCAGTTCTTTCATCTTTTTATTCGAGATGTCCGGATTGTCCCAAAAACCGGGATCCTCCATATCTCTTTCCAATTCTTCGATTCGCTTCGACTTACTGTCTAAGTCAAAGTGAATCCCTCACTTCCGCCAAAGGAGTTTCGTAAGTCAGTATTTCCGATTTCATCTGATCTAATTCAACCACTTCACGTCACCTTCTTTCTATACTTTAACTCCGTACAGGGCATTGTCACCCTACCTTCAGTGTAGAGTAACAATGCCCTATACTCACTTAAACTAAATATTCTCTCTTATTTACGTCCGCAACATTGTTTGTATTTCTTACCGGAGCCGCACGGACACGGATCGTTAGGATATACCTTGTCATCGGACTTCTTTACCGGAGCCTTTACAGAATCATCCTTGTTGGTACCGGTAATCTTTACTACCTGTTCACGTTCTACCTTCTGTTCAACCTTAATATGGAACAACATACGAACGGTTTCTTCCTTAATATTCTGGGTCATTTCATCAAACATATCGTAACCGGCCATCTTGTATTCTACGATAGGGTTTCTCTGGCCATAAGCCTGCAAACCGATACCCTGACGTAACTGGTCCATATCATCAATATGAGCCATCCACTTGCGGTCAATTACCTTCAACAAAATAACTCGCTCGATTTCACGAATGGTTTCCGGCTCAGGGAACTCTGTTTCCTTTGCCTCATAAAGCTTCACTGCTTCTTCCTTCAACTGCTGTTTTAAGCTGCTCTTCTTTGCCTTCTTTACACGTTCCGCAGTAACAGGCTCCAAAGGAACGGTAGGAAGCAACAAAGTATTCAACTCATTGAAATCCCACTCATCCATATCTACGTCATCATTAATACTGATATCTACGCAATTCTCAGTAATATCCGTAACCATCTTGTAGATAACATCTCTCATACTTTCGCCGTTTAATACACGACATCTTTCTTCGTAAATAATCTCTCTCTGCTCGCTCATTACACGGTCGTACTCCAACAGATTCTTACGAATACCGAAGTTGTTGTTTTCAATCTTCTTCTGGGCAGATTCAATGGCAGAGGTAAGTGCCTTATGCTCGATTTCCTGGTTCTCCGGAATACCCAATGTATTAAACATATTAATCAAACGCTCAGAACCGAAGAGTCTCATCAAATCATCCTGCAATGAAATGTAGAACTTAGACTCACCCGGGTCACCCTGACGTCCGGAACGACCACGCAACTGATTATCAATACGTCTGGATTCATGACGCTCGGTACCAATAATCTTCAGACCTCCGGCAGCCTTTGCTTCCTCATCCAACTTAATATCCGTACCACGGCCCGCCATGTTGGTAGCGATGGTAACCGCACCATGGATACCTGCATCTGCAACGATTTCCGCTTCCATTTCGTGGAACTTCGCATTCAAAACCTTATGGTGAATACCACGCTTGGTAAGCAATCGGCTTAACTCTTCACTGGCTTCAATGGTAATGGTACCAACCAAAACCGGCTGTCCCTTAGCATGTGCTTCTTCAATAGCATTTACAATCGCACGTAACTTTTCTTCTCTGGTCTTATAAACTGCATCCTGATGGTCAATACGTGCAATGGGCTTATTGGTAGGGACTTCCACTACATCCATACCGTAAATCTCACGGAATTCATTTTCCTCCGTTAATGCAGTACCGGTCATACCTGCCTTCTTTTCAAACAAGTTAAAGAAGTTCTGGAAAGTAATGGATGCCAAGGTCTTACTTTCTCTCTTTACCTTTACCTTTTCCTTGGCTTCAATTGCCTGATGTAAACCGTCAGAATAACGACGGCCCGGCATAATACGTCCGGTAAATTCATCGACAATAACTACCTGATTATCTTTTACTACATAATCCTGGTCGCGGAACATTAAGTTATGTGCACGCAGCGCCAGAATAATAATATGCTGAATCTCTAAATTCTCCGGATCCGCAAAGTTATCAATATGGAAGAAACGCTCTACCTTTGCCACACCTTCAGCGGTTAGGTTGATTACCTTATCCTTTTCATTTACGATAAAGTCACCGGTTTCCTGCTGCTGTACACCCATAATCATATCCAGCTTGGACAAATCCTGCATGTCTGCACCACGCTTCATCTGACGTGCCAGCAAATCGCACATTTCGTACAAAGCAGTAGACTTGCCACTCTGACCGGAAATAATCAAAGGAGTTCTCGCTTCATCAATTAAAACAGAGTCCACTTCGTCGATGATTGCATAATGCAAACCACGAAGTACCAACTGTTCTTTATAAATTACCATGTTATCTCTTAAATAATCGAAACCAAGTTCATTATTGGTAACATAGGTAATATCACACGCATAAGCTGCTTTTCTCTGCTCGGAAGGCATACTGTTCAAAATCACACCTACGGTCAGTCCTAAAAACTCATGCACCTGTCCCATCCACTCTGCGTCACGCTTTGCCAGATAGTCATTAACAGTAACGACATGTACACCCTTACCGGTCAGTGCATTTAAATATGCCGGAAGCAAACAGGTCTGGGTCTTACCTTCACCGGTCTTCATTTCTGCAATACGACCCTGGTGCATAATAATACCACCCATTAACTGTACCCTATAATGTTCTGTATGCAAAACACGTCTCGCTGCGTCACGCACTACCGCATACGCTTCCGGAAGTAAATCATCCAAAGTCTCCCCTTCTGCCAAACGCTTCTTAAATTCCTCGGTTTTTGCCCGTAAATCTTCATCACTGAGCTCCATCATCTGAGGACGCAATGACTCAATCTTATCCACAATCGGAGTAATACGCTTTAATTCTCTGGCACTATACGTACCAAAAATTTTTTCAAACAAACCCATTTCTAATCCATCCTTTATTCGCTTTTTTACAAAGCCTAACACATATTGTAACAGATTTTTTCTAAGTATTCAACCTTTGATAATCAGCTAACAATTAACATTTTGTAAACTTTATGTTAAGTTTGACTTATGATACGAAATCTACTATAATGTTAATAACTGTAAACATGTCTTATTTTAGCAAAGGATTCGTTTATGAAACGTGTAACATCCTTACAATTAGTTCCGGGCATGGTGGTTGCCAAGGACGTATTTGACCAAAATAACAAATTAATCATGAGCAAAGGAACGACTCTTAATGACGTCCTTATTGTGAAGCTGGATTTGTACGGCATCTTATCTATATACATAGAAGAATCCGCTTCCAAGGAGGTTCCTTTTGCACGTCCAAATTATAAAGAATCCTACAACGAACGTATACGAAACAGTGCGGAATTCCAGGAATTCCAGAAGACCTACAACATTGAAGTCGAGTCTATAAAGGACACTTTAAATAACGTAATTACCAAAAACGCAGCCTTGGATGTAGAGGCACTTTTAAATCATTCCTTAAAAATTGCATCGGATGTAAACGGACGGGTCAGTCTGCTTGATATGTTACATAATATGCGTGACTATGATGACTCTACTTTCTCCCACTGCTTGAACGTAAGCTTAATCTGTTACATTTTTGCAGGCTGGCTGAAATTATCACGTCAGGAAGTGGAGCTGGCTACTGCTTGCGGTCTGTTGCATGACGTAGGTAAACTGTTAGTATCCAAAGATATTATCCAGAAGCCAGGGAAACTTACGGAGCCGGAATTTGCCGAAATGAAAAAGCATCCTGCTGCCGGTTACAAATTATTAGTATCCCAGCATGTGGATGAGAATATTTACACTTCTGCGTTAATGCATCATGAACGTTGCGACGGAAGTGGTTACCCCTTTGGTGTAAACGAATCCCAGATTAACAAATATGCAAAGATTGTAGCGATAGCCGATGTTTATGACGCCATGACCTCTGCCAGAGTATACCGTGACGCCATGTGCCCATTCAAAGTAATTGAAGTCTTTGAAGAGGAAGGTTTCCAGAAATATGATGTAAACTACATACTCACCTTCTTAGAGAACGTGGTAAACAGCTACATCCAAAATCGTTGCCTTTTAAGTGACGGTCGCGAGGGTGATATTATTTTTATTAATAAGAGCAAACTCTCCCGCCCCATTGTCCAATGCGTTAACGAATACGTGGATTTATCCACCTCTCCCAACTTGCATATCGAATGTTTGTTATAATATAGATAGGCCCCCGTCTGCGGGGAATATATGCTTATAAAGGACTGTATGAAAACGTCAGTACTTAGCGAGGTCTTTTCGAGCTTAGTACTGCTACGTTTTGCATCCAAGCGAGAGCGCGTCCGTATAAGCATATATTCCTCACTGACGGGGGCCTATTTTTTCGCAAACTCTTTAAAATACATCTTGAAAACCTCGAACTATTCCTTTATAATCAATTTATGAAACTGCTTACATTTTACAGTGACAAGCATTTTCCTTTACTTAATTAACGATAAAGAGGTGGGGATTATGACCATTTATGATATTTCCGAAAAGGCCGGCGTATCTATCGCTACCGTGTCCCGAGTTCTGAACGGAAGCAGTAGCGTCAGCGAAAAAACCAAGCAAAAGGTATTGGATGTAATCAAGCAGTACGAGTACACCCCCAACGCCTTTGCCAGAGGTCTCGGACTTAACACCATGAAAACCATTGGCATCTTGTGTGCAGACTCCTCCGACCTATATACTGCCAAAGCAGTATACTATCTGGAGCAATTATTACGCGCTAACGGTTATAACAGTATTCTTTGCTGCAGTGGCTATGAACTGGAAAACCGTCAGAAAAGTTTAAATCTTCTTTTAAAGCAGAAGGTGGATGCTACTATTTTAGTAGGCTCCTCCTATATTTATGAAAGCGATGAAGAAAACAAATACATTACGGATGCTGCAGCACAGATACCGGTCATGCTGTTGAATGCCGCGTTGGATGTTCCGAACATCTACAGCATTCTTTCTGATGACCATGCATCTATGTATGAAGCTACCATGCATATGCTACATTCCGGCGTAGAGGACATTTTATTTTTCCACAACTCTACCTCCTACAGTAGCAAGCGTAAATTATCCGGCCACTTAAGTGCCTTGAAAGATTTTGGCTTAGACGAGCGTCAGGAACTTTTACAATTTTTCAAAGGCTCCCACGAAGATATTCTCGCCATGGCAGAGCATTTAAAAGAAGTAGCTGCACAAGGCATTACCTTCCATGGCGTTATTGCAGCAGACGACATTCTTGCTTTAGGTGCTGTAAAGTACGCCCGTGAGCAGGGTCTTCGCATTCCGGAAGATTTGGCGGTCATCGGCTACAACAATTCTATGCTGACCAATGCATGTGAGCCGGGACTTACCTCAGTAGATAACAAATTAGAAACTCAGTGCCAGCACTTAATTACCACTCTTATGAGCGTATTAAACGGAGAAGAAGTCGACAAACAATCCATATTCTCCGGCAACCTGGTGAAGCGTGGCACTACACATTAATACATTACAACGATTTTAAAGCCGCCAAGCGGCAGAAAGTGAGGATATTATGAAACCATTCATGGACAAGGATTTTCTCCTTGAAACCGAAACTGCCAAAGCACTTTTCCACAACTATGCAGAGGTAACTCCTGTATTGGACTATCACTGCCACATTAATCCCAAGGAAATTGCTGAGGACAGAAAGTTTGACAACATTACACAGGTATGGCTTGGTGGTGGCCACTACAAGTGGCGTTTTATGCGTTCTTGCGGTGTTGATGAAAAATATATTACCGGCGATGCTTCTGATTATGAGAAGTTCTGCAAGTGGGCGGAATGCTTAGGCAAAGCCATCGGCAACCCTCTCTTCCACTGGAGCCACTTGGAATTACAGAGATATTTCGGCTACAACGGTGTATTAAACAAAAAGACTGCTGACGAAGTTTGGAACATCTGTAATGCCAAGTTACAGGAGCCTTCCATGAGCGTTCGTAACATTATCCGTCAGAGCAATGTTACCTTAATCTGTACTACCGATGATCCTATCGACAGCTTAGAGTGGCACGCAAAGATTGCAGCTGACAAGACCTTCGATGTAAAGGTACTTCCTGCATGGAGACCTGACAAGGCTATGAACATCGAAAAGCCGGATTACTTAGACTATTTGGAAAAATTAGCTGCTGCTGCAGGTATGGATGCTATCGCCAGCTTTGAAGAATTGAAGAGCGCTTTGAGAAACCGTATGGAATTCTTCGCTTCTATGGGTTGTAACGTGTCTGACCATGCTTTAGAGTATGTAATGTACTATCCTGCTACAGAAGATGAATTGGAAGCTATTTTCTTGAAGAGACTGAATCATATGATTCTGACCAAGGACGAGGAATTAAAGTTCAAAACTGCTTTCATGCTCTTTGTAGGACGTGAATACAAGAAATTAGATTGGGCTATGCAGCTTCACTATGGTTGCAAGCGCGACAATAACACCTTAATGTTTGAGAAGTTAGGTCCTGATACCGGTTATGACTGTATCAACAACTACGCGCCTTCTTCTCAGATGGCAGACTTCTTAAATGCATTGATTACTACTGACGAACTGCCCAGAACCGTTATTTACAGCTTAAACCCTAACGACAACCAGGCAATCGGCACGATTCTCGGATGCTTCCAGGATTCTACCGCTGTTGCAAAGATTC
The DNA here is from genome assembly GCA_045634745.1 of Acetatifactor sp. Lineage (GTDB taxonomy): Bacteria > Bacillota > Clostridia > Lachnospirales > Lachnospiraceae > Acetatifactor. Next base: position 25,694 of record JAZRAX010000038.1, read on the forward strand.
AGCAGGGTAGCGCATGGTGGTTCAATGACCACAAAACCGGTATGCAGGATCAGATGATTTCATTGGCAAACTTAGGTAATTTATCAGGCTTCGTAGGAATGTTAACCGACTCCCGTAGCTTCTTATCTTACACCAGACATGAATACTTCCGTCGCATCCTTTGCAACTTAGTAGGTAATTGGGTAGAAAACGGTGAGTTCCCTGCAGACATGGATATCTTAAGCGAAATCATTACAGATATCTCTTACAACAATGCAAAACGCTACTTTAATTTTCCTTTAGCATAGTTTATAGCGCACCTTAGTTAAATACATTTGTATATGATAAAAATCTTAGCAAGCCCTCTCCTTTTGAAAGGAAGGGCTTGTCGTTTTTTGCAAATTTATGTATAATGACAAGAGAATTATAAAAATTTTATAAACTTTTATGACGAAGCAATAAATTGCTCTATGCAATCTAATAACCAACATTTATTGTCATTGTCAGGAAATGAGGGAGTTATGTTTGGAAAACGACCGGATGGCCGCGTCATTCGTAATTTGGATCCCATGCAAAAAATAATGCCTTATGTCATGAAGACACGTTGTGACTCCATGAATATGTATGAAGACACCTTTGCATGTCAACCCATGGACCAATATATTAAAGCCAAAGCTGCAGAAGGAATCAAGCTAAGCTATATGCACATTATTATCGCTGCCGTAGTGCGCCTTATCGCACTTCGGCCCCAACTCAACCGTTTCTGCATGAATGGTCGCATTTATGCCCGTCCCAAGATTTGGGTAAGCTTCGTAGTTCATCCTACCCTTCAGGATGGCAGCACCGGCACCACCATCAAGCTCTGCTTTGAAGGCACGGAAACCATCCTGGAAATTGCAGAAATCGTTAATGCAGCCATTGAAAAAGAAACCACCAAACGAGTAGGCGAAAACGGTACGGACAAGCTTTTGAGAGTACTTATGAACTATATTCCCGGACCGTTGATTAAGTTTGTAGTAGATACTCTTATGTGGATGGACAAACACAATATTATGCCCAAAATCGTGGTGGATTTGAGTCCCTTCCATACCAGCTTCTTTATTACCAACTTAAAGTCTTTGGGTATAAACCATATTTACCATCATACATATAATTTCGGTACTACCGGTCTCTTCTTTGCTATGGGCAAGGAAAAGAATGTACCGACAGTAGTCGGTAATGAGATTGTTTCCCAAAAACACATGGGTTATGGATTAGTGTCTGATGAACGATTCTGTGACGGATTATACTTTGCCATGTCCCTCAGACAGCTTCGTAAGTTTATGAATAATCCTGCGATTTTGGAAACCCCTTTAGAGAAAAAGATAGAAGATGTAAAGTAAAACCACGGGCGACGAAATATACATTTCGCCGCCCTATTATTATGCCTGCATCTTAGCCTCAAATGCCTTACACAAATCTAATCCCTCCCCTTCTTTGTATATCTATTATATATTCCCATTACTTTCCTGTCAACTTCTTTTTTCTTTTTGTAAGATTTTTTAATTTTACATAGCCTTTTGTGTTATTTAATATTCACTATATCTAAAATGGATATTCTCACTATTCGGTGTTTTCAAAAATACCCCTTATAATGTTTATGGTGGAAATAAATGTAAATACATGGAGAAGAAAGTAAATGGAGAATCTAAAGAAAGTGATACAAACGAACATATTGGAGTGGATGTCTCAGGCAGAGATTTCCATGCGTCAGTTAAGTGCGGATATTAATTGTTCTGAGAGCTATGTTCAGAAGATTTTAAGCGGAGATTTCACTCCCAAGCTGGATAAGTTGCAGGATATTGCAAACTACTTTGATATGCCTCTTTGGATGATGTTTTTTGACAAGGATGCCACACCGGACAAAATCTCACAGATTGACGCATTCCTTTATACTCTGGATGAGGAAGCACTGGATGCTACCCTGAATATTGTAAAGCGTATTCAGCCCATTTCTCAGTAATAAAGCAGCAGTTCTAAAAATAAATAAAAATCAAGAAACGCATTACTCCCCTTTCCCCGAGAGTAATGCGTTTTCCTGTTTGTGAAACGATTATTTGAAATACCAATTAACGGATGAGATAGCTGCCAGACAAACTCACATCTGTGCTGGTATTATTCTGTACATAAACGCGGTATTCACCAGTTGCAGTGATATCAAAAGATGTCGCCACCGTATCAGTCCCCACTGAATAATAACGATAACCCATAGAATCTTCAATACCTACACGAAGATTCACATTCGTAGGGTCAATCATTACCATAATGGCAATCTCTTGACCTGCTTCACAGTCAAACCATGGTGTATACACTCTATATCCTGCCGGAACATCCCAAGCAAAGGCATGCGCGCCTCTTTCTTGTTCTTGTATTTCCCCTTCTACAACTGTCACACGTTGTGCATCACCATATTCCACGTTTATACCATCATTAAGTTTAATTGAATAAGGGTTAATAGCCTCCGTTGACGTAGCTTTCTCCATAGCAATGTACTCGTCCGCACATTCCACGGTTGCGGCGTAAACGGATGTTGAACTTAACATAAATGCGCTACAAAGCACCAAAATCATACTAAATGCTGAACGTTTTTTCATATTTGTTATTCTCATAAGCTTCTTCGCCCTTTCTTTCAATTCATGCTTTTGATCAGCCAAATGAGAGACTAAGCTGTTGCTTATGGGAGTCTCCATCATGATACGCAGAATTACATTAAAGTAGGGTTTTGGACCACCTACGTACTTACACGCCCTGAGGTCACATGCAAATTCACTCCATTTCTGAATTTTGAAGAACAGAAGCCAAGCGAAAGGATTAAACCAATGAATGGCTAATACAATATATGCTACTAGCTTCAATAACAAATCCTTCTGCTTGTAATGCACCATTTCGTGATATAGTATGACATGAAGTTCCTCCGTAGTATAATTTTCGACGGGCAATATGATGGTTGGTGATATTAGGCCAACCAAACAAGGGGTACCGGTCCTGTAAGATTGCTTTATCTGTAGGACACATCGTTTCGAAAGCAAACCATCTTTCAATTCCCCAAATACCGCTTGTACATTCCTTGAGCAGGGGAATGCTCCACGATATTTGACCTTCGTCCATAACAGTTCGAAAATCATAGCCAGTAAAACTATCATTGCTCCTAGTAGCCAATAGCAAACTACCGGTTTGCAAAATTTTACTATGTACGGAGTAGGGCTAAATAAATAGCCTTTCCCCATATCAAACTCATACCACTTCAATGTAACAAAGGCTATCGGAAGCGCGAAGAACAGTACTACCATCTTCAACAGTTCGAATACGATATTAGCAAAGCCAATCCGTTCCAACACCAAACCTATGGCATACCAAAAGATTACCATGATAGCGCCTGTTAAAGATGACAGAAACACTAACGTAACAACATTAATCCATAGTGTTGTCATCTAATATTTGCCTTATCTCGTCTGCTTCCTCTTTTGTCAGCTTTTGTTCGCGGCAAAGAGCTGAAATTAATTTTGTTATCTTTCCTTCAAACCAAAAATCTCGTTCCTCTGCTGCCAGTTTTGCCTTGTAATCTTCTTCACTCTTTATGGCTCTAACCCAAGCGCTCTTACCTCTCCGGTAAGTTTGTACATAGGCCTTCGCGGTTAGCTTGAGCAAGAAGGTCACAACTGTCGTTCTGGCATATTCTTTTCCCCATTTTGTCTTAAGTACTTCAATTAAATCCTGCAATGAGATGTCTCCCTCTTCATCCCATATGGCTTTCATTATAATTGTTTCACTGGCACTTAGACCTTTTTCATCTTCGAAGATTTGATTATCCATGAGAACCTCACATTCTGTTGCTGCAGCAACTATTATATGATATCCCCTTTATAGATATTCCCCTTGTGCACATGATTATTTTACTACATTTGTAGTCATTTGTCTAGCACAAAACGGATATTGTCACTATTCAATTGCATGCATTTCTGCCGTGATAATATCCGCTTATTGCTTTTTGTTATTTATTCAATGATTTTGTCATTTATTGCAATATTACATCCTCATACCTTGCAACGGTGAATTAGTACTTCATAGCCTCTTCTTCGCCATTTAATACACGAAGTGCGCCCTGGGTCAAAGCAAGTAACTCATCCTCACCGGGATATACAGTGAAAGGTGCAATGAAACCTGCACGCTCCTTCAATGCGTTAATCACAGGTGCATTATAAGCAATACCGCCGGTTACGATAATCTGGTCTACCTGTCCCTTTAATACACAAGCCATGGAACCCATATCCTTTGCTACCTGGAAAGTAAAGGCATCTACCATCTCAGCTGCCTTCTCATCACCTTCGTTTACGCGCTTCATAACTTCACGCATATCATTGGTACCAAGGTATGCATTGAAACCACCCTTACCTACGATTTTGCTGTAAACTTCCTTCTTGGTATACTCACCGGAGAAGCACATATCAATCAAAGCACCACTGGGCACGCCTCCTGCACGCTCCGGAGAGAATGCACCGTCACCGTCAAGTGCGTTAAATACGTCAACAATCATACCCTTCTCGTGAGCACCTACAGATACACCACCACCCATATGTACAACGATTAAATTCAGTGATTCATAAGGAACGCCCTGCTCCTTTGCGTATCTCTTTGCCACTGCCTTCTGGTTCAAAGCGTGGAATACAGACTTACGGGGAAGCTCCGGCACACCGGAATATCTGGCGATAGGCATCAACTCATCTACTACTACAGGGTCTACGATAAAGGAAGGAACACCGATGGAATCACCGATTTCTCTAGCCAAAATACCGCCCAAGTTAGAAGCATGCTGTCCCTGCTTTCCGATGACCAAGTCATTTAACAACTCGTCCGTTACTGCATAGGTACCACCGGGAATGGGCTTTAACATACCGCCACGTCCTACTACTACATTCAAGGAATTCAGATCAAATTCCTTCTTCTCCAGCAAGTCAGTGATAATCTGCTTACGGAAATCCTTCTGGTCAGCGATGGTTGCATACTGACTGATTTCCTCTGTAGAATGTCTTAATGTTTCCTCAAACAACAAGGTTTCATCTTCAAACACACCAATCTTGGTGGAAGTAGAACCCGGATTAATAATTAAACTCTTAATAGACATGATTTTCCTCTTTCTGCGTCACCTTATATTATTTTGCCCGTGACGCCGGGTGATTAGTTGCCTGCTTTCTGCAATTCCTCAGCTACTACTGCTGCCAGTGCCAAAGAATTTACCTTGGTCTCAAAGCTGTCAGAACGGCTGGTAAGTACTACAGGCACCTTGGTACCGGTCAAAATACAACCATTCTTCATATCTGTCATATGTACAATTGCCTTGTAAACTAAGTTACCTGCGTGGATGTCCGGGAACAACAGAATATCTGCATCACCCTGAATCTTACGGTCTGTAGCGCCTTTGTGCTTTGCAGCTTCCGGATCAATCGCCAAGTCCAAAGATAAAGGACCATCTACGATACAACCGGTAATCACGCCTTCTTCGTTCATCTTGGCAAGCTCCGCTGCTTCTACAGTAGCCGGCATCTTAGGATTTACTACCTCTACTGCTGCCAGAGGTGCTACCTTCGGGCACTCTACGCCACAAGCCTGTGCTACCGGCACGGTATTGTTAATAATATTTACCTTGTCCTCCAAAGTAGGATAGGTCATAAATGCAACGTCAGTTAAGAACAAAAGCTGGTCAATGCCGGGAATATCAAACACTGCCACATGTGACAAAGGAGCACCGGTACGTAAACCTACTTCCTTGTCAAGTACACTCTTCAAGAAGTTCTTGGTATCTACCAAACCCTTCATGTACATATCTACCTTACCATCATGAGCAAGCTTTACTGCAACCAAAGCAGCCTGTACCATATCCGGCTCATTAATAATTTCAAATCCGCTGATATCTAAGCCCATAGAAGCAGCGATTTCCTTAATCTTCGCCTCATCACCTACTAATACTGCGTCTGCAATACCTCTCTTCTTTGCCTCTACAACGGCTTCCAATACTGCACTATCCTGTGCTGCTGCTACAGCCACTTTCTTCATCACACCACCGGTAGCCTTACCTACGATGTCTTCAAAACCCATCTTCATGTTCGTAATATTCCTTTCTTTCGTCTTTTTCCGTACTATTGTGATTTAATTCACATCTTCGTTAAAATCATAACATGCTCTCACCAAAAAAGCAACCTGTTGAACAAGTTGCTTTTGTATCTTTTGCGGTACATTTTGAGATAGCCTGCCGGCTTATCGACAATTTATAGTAATGCCTTGATATCAGACAATGTTACAACCATCAGACTACATGCCCTGTAACAGTTCCTGTATATCCGTTAATGTCTCTACGCAGGCGAATAGTTTCGATTGCAGCTCCTCATCCGGCGCAGTCTGGTCCGGCACCATCACCACCTTACAACCGGCACGGTACGCACTTAAGACTCCATTCGGTGAGTCCTCCACTGCAATACACTCCTGGGGCTTACGTCCCAACTGCTCACAGGCGTACAAATAAATATCCGGCGAAGGCTTACCTTCCGCCACCATGGTCGCCGAAATCAATTGGTCAAAATACTCATGAATCCCCAACATCTTCAAGTAACGATTGGTACGCTCCATGTCCGTAGCTGTAGCGATGGCCGCACGAATATGATTCTCCTTCAGCCACTGAAGCAACTCTATTACCCCCGGCTTCAGCTGGATCCCCTGCTCCTGAATACACGCCTCCACCAGCTCCTTGCGCTTCTCGCGAACCTGAGTATAATCAATACTTTCTCCAAACATCTCCTTCAGGTGTGCCGGTGCAAAAGGCCGTCCCAAGCTACGCATGGAAAGCGCCTGCTCATCACTCATCTCATACCCAAAGGCAGCAAGCGCCTTGGGCCAGCAGGCACGGAAATACTTTTCCGTATCTATTAATGTGCCGTCCATATCAAAAATGATTGTATCTATCATGGGGTTCTCCTTTCACGAAAAATGACGTTCCACTATCAGCTCCAGCAAGGCCTTGCACCCTACTATAACATCCTGATACGTCTCCTCAAAATCTCCCGTATACCAAGGGTCCGCCACATCCCTGCTGATACCGGCAATAGGCAAAAGCTTGTAAATCTTGCCCTCTGGGTCCCCATCCGCTATGCGGGTCATATTCCGAATATTGGCACTATCCATACCTATCAAATAATCATAATAGGTATAATCCGCCCTGGTCATCTGAGTAGCCCGATGCGGAATCAAGGGAATTCTCTTTTCCCTTAATTTGTTCACTGTCCCATAATGGGGCGGATTACCGATTTCCTCGCGGCTGGTCGCCGCAGAATTAATTTCGATGCAGGCATCCAAACCTGCTTCACGAACTAAATAGGTCATGACGGATTCCGCCATGGTGCTACGGCAGATGTTGCCGTGGCAAATAAATAGCACCTTTATCTTATTTTGCATAAATCTTCTTTTCCTTTCAAATCGTCTCAAACCATTGATTTTACGGGGTTTGCGGATTTTGGGTATTTGGGGCAAACTTGTCATTTCTTCTCAAAAAATCTCAAGTTTTCTCGGAGCCCTGGTCTAAAAATGGTATAAATTCAAAATTTTTAGACCAAGCCTTTTTTCTTGATATAAATTTTCAGGTCGATACACAAACACGACTCGTTCGGACTTTTATGCTTCTCTTACATCCAAAAAGCCCAGTCTTTCCATCTCTTCCCTTGCATCATCCTCTTTGATGTGCGTATAAGTATCTAAGGTTACCGATACATCGGCATGCCCCATAATATACTGCAACACTTTGGGATTCATGCCGCTCTTTGCATAATTCGTACAACAAGTATGTCTGCATACATGGGGCGTTATCTTTGGCAATTGTACCCTGTATGTATTATTGTACTTCAGCAAAATAAGCTGGAAATACTTCTGCCAATGTTGTGAAACTTTCGGCATACCGTTCTTATCCAAGAATAAGAATCCTGAATATCCGTCTATAATCGGCTCAATAATTGGCTTTGGACGATTCTTGATAATCCTCTTAAAAGCAGCTGCAACTTCCGGTTTCATCGGAATATTTCGATTTCCGCAGTCCGTCTTTGGCGAAACACATATATACTGCATCTTACTTGTTCTTTGAAGCTGGTGATTCACTCTCAAAACATTCTTTTTGAAATCAATGTCCTTAATTGTCAATCCGCAGAATTCGCTGATACGAAGTCCTGTTTTAAACAGAATAAATATCGCATCATAATATCTGGTGTAATGCGGATCATCTGCAATGAATTGTAAAAACTTGCTCTCCTGTTCTCTTGTAATTGCATCACGTTTTACACTGTCATTTACGACAACCGTATGAAGTTCGAATTGAAACGGATTCTTGATAATCATGTCATCATCTGCGGCCATCTGAAACGCCGGGCGGAGAACTCCCCTCACTGTACATACAGTGCTGTAACCTTTTCCGCTTTCTTGTAATTGAATCAGAAATATCTTTGCATCTGATGTCTTGACTTCAACTATCTTCCTTTGTCCAAATGCTTCTTTCGACAAAAGATTCTGTACAAACTGATAACCCTGACGAGTACTGTATGCCACTCCGGTTTTGGTGGTCAAATATTTTTCTACCAACTCACACACCGTCATATCCGTTGTATACATTCCACGTTTGATATTATTCTCAATTTCACGAATCTTTTCTCTTAAAGAAACCTCCTTGTGCTTACCGGATGGCGTAGAATCGCCGTTGGTCAGCCGCCAACTGTATACCGTCTTCCTTTTACCGTATGGGTCTTTATAGCGATACCTGTATCGCCCGTCTTCTAACTGATCCTCACCCACATGAAGTATTCTACCTCTGTTATCACGTCTCTTTGCATCACTCATATTATTTCTCCTTCCAAAGGGACTATGATACAGTCTAGTGTTAATATATCATAGCCTCTCCATTTTTTCCATTAAAATCAACGTTTTTCAAATTTTTATCCCATCATTTTGTCCGAATTTTTAGACCAAACAGTCACATTAAATTGCTTCCAAACTGTCTATATATTTTTCAAATTTCAATCTCTTAATCTGAACACGATTTCCGTTCCAAAGAAGATAATCTGCGTTCTTATTGTCGTTAATGAGATTTCGCAACTTATGTTCTCCGATTCGGAAGTAAACTGCCGCCTCTTCAATGCTCAAAGTATATTTTTCCCACACAGGAATATTTATTTTAATCGTTTTATTCATCCGCTCCTCCTATTCCGATTTCTCTTCAAGAAAAATCTGTTCAAATGCCTTTTTATTTTGGTTCCCTTTTTCTCTTCGATGACTCTCTCCTTTGATACATACCGGTTGGCAACTCCCCAGTACTCTGTCATAGATTCTCTTATAGTCAAGATTCTTTGTTTCTCTCATTTCTTTTACAGTCAGATTCGTTGTAATAATCATGGGCTTGCCGGAGCACACTCTCCTGTCCAGAACAGAAAAAACATTCTCTACCACAAATCCGGAATTTCTTTCCGAACCCAAATCATCTAAGATGAGTAATTCATAACCACAAATAGATTCTATGTAATCATTCTTATCCGTAGCGGCAAACACACCATTACTAATGGACGTAAAGTTGGTCATCAATACTCTCTTCTCTTGTTCCAATAATGCGTTGGCAATACATGCAGCCATATAGCTCTTTCCGGTTCCTACATCTCCCCATAAGAGCAATCCCATGCCTTTCCTTTTCACATCATCCCAATGTTCCACATATTGCTCTGCATATTTCATATAAGGATTAGAACCGTCATCATTGGTAAAATTCCATTCCCTCATCGCACGTTCCGGGAAACAAATTGCAGTATTCTTTTCAACCTCACGTTGATGTTCCAGCACCTTTCGTTCCCGAATTTCTTTTTCCATCCTTTCTCTTACGCAGGCACATTGTCTGGGATGCTTCTTCATTCCAAAGATTATCTGCACATGTTCAGGAACAACCCTTTCTATCGCTTCCCGACAAACCGAACAATGCTCCAAACCATCTTCTCCGATATAGACATTCTCTTTCTTCATATCTAAAAACTCTCCTCTTCTTCATAATCATAATCTCTTAAATAATTATTGCTTTTATTACTTATATAATTATTAGGGGACAGATTTCCGACATGGTTTCTGTCAGTTTTCCAACCTACTCCGGTCAGATTATCGACGTCGGATTTCTGTCCCTCTTTTTCATTCTGCAGCAAAATATACAACCTGTTCGGACGACCTCTTCCCTGCGGAACCTTCTCCAACAAATGTGCTGCCACAAGTTCTTTCATAACATCTTTGATTGTTGTCACACTCTTATTCATATCCTCTGCCATCTGCTGAAGCGTATAAACGAAATAAACCCTTCCCTGCCCATCTAACCAGGCATTCTTCTGTGACAATTGCGCCTTTCCTAACATCAATACATAAAGCATCTTCGCTGTATTACTGATAGGTAACTTTATGAGGAATCGGGGCATGGGCAAAAATGTCGGAATCTTCGTATCCTGATACATATAACCACTCATTTAACCGGCACCTCCTCTCTCCCAATTTCGTAAAAAAAATCATATATCCTCTTTCCGGGCAATAAAAAAACACCATATATTCCTTCACGAAATATTGGTGTTATCAAAGCTCTGCCCTTTTCTGTTTTTTTCTTTTTGGTGTTTCCGTTATTTTCTGTTTTTCCAATTCTATTTGCTTCTGATGTTCTGCCAGCTTCTCACGAATGGAAACTCTTGCATTTTTCTTTATCTCCTCCTTCTTTGCTTCCTTAATCTGCGGATTCTGCAGAACTCCTAAAATCTTATCGGCAACCTTTTGGGCCATCTTCCGTATACGTGATTCCAAATTATCAAGACATTTGCTTACAAAGTCTTTCTTATCCTTCGGAAGCTTTCTATCGTCCGATATAAGCCACTTTTTATAGGCCCTGAGCTCTTTTATATCTTCCTCTCTGGTTTGCTCTGCTACGGTCTTAGAAACGACTTCACATGCTTTCTCGTAAGCATCCTCTGCCACCTCTTCTGCAAACTTCTCAATATCGGATATTTGCATTGTGATGCTATCTAAATTTGCTTGTAATTCTGCAATCTGTTGTTTCTGCTTCTCAATGATATAGTCCTGCTTCTCCAGATAACTTGCTCCACCGTATTCCGGCTCATATTCAAGTTCCACACCATTCTTCTGTCCAATATCCAAAAATAACTTCCTGCACTCTGCATCAAAACTTATCTTCCTGTTATTGAATCGACCTTTCTTTTTTGTCGGGTCAGGTAATTCAAAACCTAACTCTTCCAGTGCCTTCTCTTGCATCGGACAAAGCTCCCCATATTGATTCAGGGCATCATAAACTTGTCTCACATGAACATGCGGCGTAGTTTCATCTAAGTGTAATGCCCAGTCAAGAATATGAACATGGCTGCCATATCTTTTTTCAAATTCCTCAAAGAACTCCGCTACCACCTTTGCCAATACATCGGGTGTCACGGAACAGTCAATGTTTCCAAGCTGCAGTACAGTCTCTTCCGGACAAGTCTTACTATTTTTCAAAACATCATCCGTCGTTCTGTTCCGTTCCGGGTGACCACCCTTTTCATTTCTTTCATTTTGTACATCCACATGAGCTCCGTAATGCTCAAAATAATATGCTTTTTCAATTTCTGTAAAAGTCATTCTTCGTTCTGATGTAGCACCATTCAGACAGTAACCTTGATAGCAATCCCAGTAAACATTCAGTTTTGTTCTCTCAGCATCAATATGCTCACTGTTGGTCACATCAAAGTCTCTGTCATTGTGTTTCACATCATAAACTCCGTGTTTTCCGCTTCTTCCGTTATGTCTTGAAGCTCTCATTTTCTCTTTTCTCCTTTCAACTGTTTTTTCGGCTAAGCCTGATATCTTGCGTTTTTATCGACAAGCAATACCCAGTACTAATCGTCGAAACGACAATTAACTGGGCAAGGCTTCCGCCCTTGACCTGATGAAGGCCCTGCCTCTCAACTCCGACAAAGGTTGCACCTCTGTACTCTGCCCGTAGAAGCTGTCATTCGTCATTTACCGGTATATGACTCATTTCATCTCCTCCGGTTGCTTCAAATTCCTTTCCGAAATTCTCAGCAAATTGTTTTTTAATGCTTCAATTTAAGCATTAAAAAAGCAGCTCCCCAAAGGGAACTGCCAAAAGCATCGCGCGCTTCTTATTCAATTTTTCTATAATACACTTTATCATAGATAAAGGTATTTGCAAATGGACAAATGGTGGACATTGGGTGGACATTTGGCGGACAAATTATCCGTATCGCTCAAATCTCTTTCCACCGGCTTCATACCACTTCGCCACATATACACTATAACATAGATAAAAGCGTATGAATAGTGACAAAACATAGACAAAATATGGACAAAACATGGACAAAACATCGACAGAACATGGACAAATTCCTCTTGTCTTTTCCTTGTCGGTTTCATAAAACTAATCTTCACATGTACACTATAGCATAGGTCAAAATCCTTGCGTAGTGTCAAAACCCCTACAATATCCCTACAGAAACCCTACAAAATCCCTACAAAGCAATTCTAAGCTTGTTCAATGTTTTTGTATCATCGACACTAAAAATCATATCATACCAAAATGCTTTAAAGCATCCTTGATATCGTCAACCTTATTATCAGGACAAGGTTTTACTCGTTTATCTGCTGATATCCTATTTGGTGCAATACGAGTATCCAATCCCAACATTGATTTTGTATGTGCAATCCAGCAAGTCTGTGGCACATATTCATGCTAGCAAGAACCATTCTTACGTATTAGTAAATGTATCCAGTTATCTTTTGTACATTATAACTATACCATCATTTTAAAGAATATGAAACGGAGGCTTTGGGGTGAATCTTGGAGAAAACGTATTTTAAGCAATTTAGAAAGTAAGCACTCTGTTATTGAGCGCTTACTTTAGAAATCTTAATATAATAATACCGGTGACGTTTCTGTTTGCAACATCACCGGTATGTGTATCATTTTAAATCAATAAAACATAGAAACAATCAAACTATTTTCTGATTCACGTCTGAGATGGCGTATATTTTGCCCCTTCAATCACAGATAATCTCTCATTGAAAGACGACCAATGCCGCCCGATATGTACAACTATAATTGAGTGGTTATTTATTTGTTCCTGCCCCCAGCAAAAATGAACTCTCTTATCGCTATATCTTGACTCCAATTTGAAATGTGGAATACAAGATATATTGTATACATATTTTTTTCTATCTGGGCTAATAATTTCTACCTCTTTCTTAAACGTGGTTTTTTCATTTGATCCCTTGCCAGTACAGACAATTCCACAAATAGCTTGAAGTGCTGCTAATGCTTCTTGCTCTTCATATTTGCTATATGCCTCTTTCCCTTTATCATTCAAACATCCTAAACAAGCTGTCACTTCATCCACTTTTGCTCTAAATGTTCCTATTTGTTCTGCATCATCGAACGCATCTTTTGTAAAAAGCAACTCTGGAAAACATCTGCTTCTCCATAAATAATACTCTGAATACGTATTTAATCGTTTTGAAAAATTACGATATACATTTGGCAAATCACAACTCTCACAAACAAGGTACTCCTGTACACTATCTGGTGCAACTTTTCTTTCGTGTGCGATATACCCTTCAAACGCATTCATTGTTTCTATAAACAAATCTTCATACTTACTATCTATAGATTTATTTTGGCAAATAGTATACATCAGTAATTGTGATACACTATCTTTCACTTCACCAATATATTCATAAAACGTCTTTCCTGTTTCATCTGCACAAGTATAAAACTCATTAGGTACTAATATATCATCCTCATTATCTTTTATTTTATCAAACAATTCATTTATTTCACATACCGCTTCATCTGTTAGATCTCCATAGTTAGCAAACGGTAAAAGATTAAAATTTATCTTTTGCATATCTTTAATTGTAGCAACTCCTTTAAATCATGTTGATTTTGGTCAAAAAACTTTCTAGGCCAATCACTTAACTCTCCATTTTTATCTAGGAAAATATCTTCATGTATATAATCTTTTTCTTCTCTAAAGAAAAAGATTATTTTTGCACTATCACTTTCCATATCCGAAGCCAATTGCAATCTACAACCATTTATAATATGATCACTGTGTGTTTCTATAATTACCTGTACTCCCATTTCTGAAACATGTGCAAGAAACCTTCCCATTCTAGACTGACTAAACGGATGTAAATGAGCTTCTGGATTCTCAATAATCAAAACAGAATCTTTTTTCATAGTTGCTATAAGAGCTTGTACCACAATTGGAAATGCATAAGTAATACCAAAACCAGTAGCTGTTGAAGCATAATAATTATCACCACCTGTATTATATTGAATTGTCGCTATTCCTTGTGCCGCGCTTATATAGGGTCTAAATCTAACCCCAGGAATAATATAATCCAACCAAGCCTCACAGTTTGCGGAAAACCTTTTAATAGCCTCTATTACCATACCTTCTGGTAATTCTAAATCTTTGCTTGTTCTTTCTAACAAATCCATTTGATTCATTATATAAATTGCATTTTCTCCATGTGCTCCCACATAATCATCATCATTTGTTATTTCATTAATCAAACGTGGTCCCACTCTTTCGGCATTTAAATAGAATAGATTATAATTACTAATAGTTGCACTGTTTTTCTTGACCTTTAATAAAGTCTCATTATTTTCGACTATGCTATAATTTATTTTTTCATCATTACCACATATTGTTAGATTAATATCAAAACTACCATCAGGACTTTTTGCCGAAGCAATATCTAGCGAACTTCCCAAGTCAATCCCAAACATTTGAAAGGTACTAATATATTCTGATTCCTTTTTTGATGCTTCAGAATGAAACAATATACTTTGAATTATAGTAGATTTCCCCGCACCGTTCTCCCCCGCTAATATGGTCATATTTTTCAACTCTTCATCTAAAACATCATGACATTTAAAATAATTTAGTTGAACTTTTTCAATTATAGGTTTATGCATTTATTAATCACCTCCTGTGAACATTCAAAATTTACCATTACGTTACGTCTATCTCCGGTAGCACCAGAAATAGCCATTTCATAGTTTTTCTCTAGAAGTTTATTTGCCAGCTCATATAATGTTATTCTGCTATATTCTCGCAAATCTATACCTTCATACTTCTCATTTGAAAGAATAACAGAAAAAGCCATAAATAGCGACTTATTAATCAAATCCTTTTTGACAACTATTTCCTTATCATCATTTATGCTTATCTTAACAAACGCATACTTTCCAAACAATTCTTTACACTTTAACATAGAACGCTTAAATGCAATATATATTTTCTCGAGCTCTTTTTTTTCAAAAGATGACATCTCAATTATTGTATCATCTAATAATGTAGAAAGTTTTGAAACATAATATGGTTTAAGTTTCTCCTTTTCAAAATCATATAATCTATATAAAGCAACAAAACGCAAAAACATCTCTTGGGAATCCATTCTCATATCATTAATCTTATAACGTGTTGCTTCTTGATATTCTTTTGCTTCCACACCCATCTTGAGATAATCTCTTATTGACTGCTCACAAATAGCGTTTCTCATTTCCTGCAATGTCAAATTAATACCTCCTGTATTAATTCTCCTAAAAATATCGTAAATAACTTTATGTGGTGAACGAGCATCTAAAACATTGACAGCCAACTGTGTTCGGAAAATTCTCTGCTGATACTTTATATCTAGCTGATCAAATTTCTTCTTATCGCATGTATCTCTCAAATATTCCAATCCAGTAAGTTTAAATTCTCCACGCAGAAACTCAAAAATTGTCAACAATCTCTGTTGACCATCAATCACTTGAAACCGACTATCTTTGTTTTCGTAAAAATAAAACGCTGGAATAGGAATTCTTAACATTAATGATTCAATTAACAAAGACTTTCTTTTATTTTCTTTCCATACTGGTTTTCTCTGAAAATTTGGATTAGTTTCTAATAAACCAGACTCTTCAAGTTCATATATATACTTTACAGATAGCATTTGTTGCTCAATTCTAATCTTATCAGCATCAAATGGTTGTTCATCTGACAGCTCTTCTTCACTATCCTCCTTAGTATTTTCAAACCCCAAGCTTTCTTCCATTATTTGTTCAAAACTTAACTCTTCTAGATGTTTATCAAATAAATTATTCCATTTTCCAATTGGCATAGCCCCTATTATTGGGAAATTAGATTCTTTTTGAAAATAAATATACCAAATATCTCCTGCAGATACATTAAACAAGTTAATAAAATCATCATTAAAGTAGATAGTCATTTCCTCTTTTTCTCTTTTTGAAAATTTACACGGAATACTTTCAGTTTTTTTATTAATACCAATTACTTTTGAACATAATCTAAAATTTATAGTTTGTTTCTCTGAGATATTAACTACTGGTATACTTTCTCTTCCCATTCTCTGAATCATCAAATCCCTAATTATTCGTTTTACATTGTAAGTACCTTTTGCAACTTCCATCTCTGTAAATGTCGTATATGCACCTGCATCAGCTTCAAAAAAAATATTCATTTCTCTGGTAAATAAACCTGTGTTTTCCACTTTACAGTTCTCCTTTCAAACTTATTCTATCGATAAACTTATTTCTAACGTATCAATTACATTTAACATTTCTCTTGCTAATGCTCTAATTACGGGCACAGCAACTGAATTACCAAATTGTTTATAAGCCCTAGTGTCCGAAACCGGAATAATAAAATCCTCAGGAAACCCTTGCAACCGCGCACATTCTCTGGGTGTAAGTTTTCTTGGCGGACTATTTTCTCCTTGATCAATTAATATTTCACTTCCATCCTTATAATATCTTGCACTTAAAGTATTAGTATATTCAGACTCTGCACTAAATAGTGAAAATCCAAAACCATTTCCTTTCTGCTTATGTTCTTCCTTTCTTCTAAGATGTCCGTCATATAACTTCTGGCTTATCGTATACTTCTCATTAACATTTTCTTCTAATATGTCCCCTAATCGAGTGGGATGCTTAGGTGGGGTTGGAAATACAAAATGAAATGTGTCGTCCAAGCCAAAATACTCTTTATCAAATCCTACAATATAAATTCTTTCCCTATTTTGTGGAACTCCAAAATCCCCAGCTCTTAATATTTCAGCGTCTACAGAATAGTTTAATGCTTTCAAATGCTTCTCAATCGTATCGAAAGTTCTTCCACGATCATGTCCTTTCAACTGCTTAACATTTTCAAGCAAAAAAGCTTTGGGTCTTTTCTCTTTAATTATTCTCTCTATATCAAAAAACAATGTTCCTCTTGTGTCCAAAAAACCTTTATGTAATCCCGCCTGCGAAAAAGGCTGACATGGAAATCCTCCTAGTAAAATGTCGAAATCCGGAATCGTTTTTTCATCAATCTGTGTAATATCTCCCTGTATTTCATCGCCAAAATTAATTCTATATGTTTTTTGAGCAAAAGAATCCCATTCAGAAGTAAATACACATTTCCCTCCCAATTCTTGAAACGGAATTCGTATTCCTCCAATTCCAGCAAATAAATCAATATAAGTAAATTTATATTTCCTTTTCCTTTTTTGGTAAGGTCTTGCTTTTGCAAAATTCATTATTTTTGTATATAATTCTTCATCAATAACTTCCTTCCCAGATTCACATCTACGAAGATAGGTATCACCCTTTTTATCTAATCCAATAGCGTCTGACATTTCCTTTATTGTCATGCCTAATTCTTCTCGACGTTGCTTTATTTCTTTATGCTTATCCATTCTGTATCATCCCTCTTTGTTTAATTATTACCTCTCGCAAATCGTCTGGACTTAATGGTGGATCCTCTCTATGGAGCATCGCATGACAATTGGGACATACCGGAATCAAGTCATTAATTGGGTCCAATATGTATTCTCCACCATGCGAAGAGACTTTTTCAATATGATGCACATGAATAAATTTCTGTCCGATTGTTCCATACATATTTTCAAAATCAAATCCACAAATACGACATTTATATCCATGCGTCTGCAAACATAATTCTCTGTTTGCAGGATTTCTCTCATAGCGATTTGTTAATACCTGGCTCTTTTTACCTTCCATATGTATTACATTTTCGCCGCGGTCCTCAATAATCTCCAACAGGGATAGCATTAGTCCTGAAGCTAAACACGCCCAATCAACTATCGCTTCTGGAACTAACATCTCATCTACTAATTCGTGTTCACCTAATATTCTAGTAATTCGAAGATTAAAGCAGTTCCATTTCTCTCCCCAGATAAGATTCTCTACTGTTCGCGTAATGTCATTAACGCTAATATTTACCTTTGCGCCCTTTTCTTCCATTATACGAACATAGCCATTAAATACCTCCTGTTTTTCTTTTGATGCATTACACATTTCATGCAACATATTTGCCGAATAACGTTGAGGCTTTATTTCTATTACCATTCTTACTCTTTGTCGAAAAGAAATTATCACTTCAAACAATTCCTTTAAATCGCTTCGAGGTGCTATTACATATGATGATTCTCCATATTCCTGATTCATCTCTACCGAAAACGGAATATCATAGAGTTGCTCCAATTGACTTCTTATTTTTACACTATTATTGTGCATAACGATTATTCCTCTTCATCTGGTTCTGGGGCAGGTAGATCAGCCACAAGTTTTTGCAATATACGCGAAACAGCAATTCGCATTTCTTCATATTGTTCTTTCACTTCTTCATTCCATGTTTTATGCTCTGCTTCCGCTAATGCCCACAACAATGCATCCATTCCAGTAACCATAACATTCTGAGACAAAACAGGATAATATACCTTTTGATAATATGGGTGATTCTGATTAATAAACACTGCATGTTTGCCCTCAGCAATACATGGCTCCCATAATTGATTATGTTCTAATCCTTCTTTTGGAATGACTCTCGCCTGTCCTGGTTTTGAAGCTTCAACAACAGCTATCTTATGCGAAAAAACTCCATTCTGATTTTCTATCTTGATTTCATCCGAACTTGTCACCGTAATTCTCGCACCTTCAACAGACTTAGCTTTTTCTTCAATATTTCTATTCGATTCTGCGTGTGCATCTCTTTGCTGTGCCTGTTTTGATACGCTTTGAGTTTTACCCAAACGATACCTTTCATCCGCAGCTCTTCTTGGTGCAGGAATAAAACTAGAACGTATATGTTCCATAATTTCCTCTGCTGGTAATATACGCGATTTCTTAATATCCACATTGAATGCAGCATCTAGAAGATGGTCAAATGAAAATTCCACTCTAAGCAACGAACCATGTGGTTCGTTAATAAATAATCCCAGCCAATCACCATAATGAATCAGTCTATTTTCTCGATAAACATAAAATCCTTGCATATCATTACTAATTTTTGCTACTTCCTTTGCTTTAGACGTAGAAAAACTATTAGTGTTCGGAAGTATATATGCCCGCATTGTAAAACTAGGAGTACTACCATCAGGCATCTCAACTTCTACTTCATCCTCGCCAACCAATTCTGTGGCTGACTCACTTCTTACAAATGGATCCCATGCTTCAATATTAACACCATTCACTGTGATTTTAACGTTTGCAGCTCTACTATCCTTCTCATCAAGAAATCTTTGATATACCATGGCAATATGGAACTGCAAATCATCGATTTTTCTTTTCAGTGCATTCTTTGCGCCACTTGCATTTTTATAGCTCTTTAACAAACGATCGACTTTATCCCACACAACCAACGTGCCAGTTCCACCATCTGCAGTTAGCTCAAAAAAAGTCTCTTCATCTTTAGTAATATCAGGAACTCGAAGCTTCCATTCATGTTCTCTTGCAACATAATCTAAATCCCATTGCGCTTTTCGTAGAATAGAATCTTCTCCTCTTGAAATAACCGATAAACAACGACAAAATGCTGTTGATGCTGTTTTTAATCCTAATCCAAACTTCCCCAAACTTGCCAAATCAGCCCTAACCTCTGAGCCATATGTCATAGCATTTACTAGCCCCTTTGCATCCATCCCATCACCATTATCAGCCACATATACACAAATCTCTCCTAGCGGATTGGCATTTATACGAATATCTACTTTTGTCGCATGTGCCGCAATTGAATTGTCTATAATATCTGCCATTGCAGTATTAAAATTATATCCCGTATCCCGCAAGCCTTCTACAATTCTTTCCGGATCCGGTGGACACACTAACCCATCATTTAATAATTCCTCTGTATTAATCGTTGTTTTAACCATATCATCTCTCCTTTATTGGTGAAATTGCAATTGCAGCAAGTAAATCTTCTTTATTCTCGTTGCTTCCATCAGTTCCAACAATTGCCGCCTCTGCCATTAGTCGTTTCTTATCTATTCTTTGATTAACTATCTCTTCAACAGTTCCTTCGTAAAACAATCTGTATATAAACACCGTCTTACTCTGTCCTCTTCGATACGCTCTTGCTGAGGATTGATCTTCCAAAGCGGGATTCCACTCTAAGTTGTAGTGAATTACATGATTTGCCGCTGTTATATTCAAACCCACGCCTGCAGCTCTTGGATTTAAAATCAACAGTGCGCTTCCAGCATATGCCGAAAACTCATCTACTATATTCTGTCTCTCTTCCACTACTGTACTTCCGTTTATTTTCATTACTGGAATACTAAATCTCTTCTGAATATCCGTTTCTAGCACATCGAACATCTTCTGATAAGATGTGAACAAAATGATCTTCTCTTCTCTAGCTATCACTTCCTCAATTATTTCACATGTTCTTTGATATTTAATTGACGTCTCTTTAGGCCTCTCTCCCAATGATTCATCGCATAACGCTGGATGTGTACAAAACATTCTTAATTTTTGCAGCATTCCTAGAGAAATATTTCCGCCATTCGAAGAGCTTTCTATCTCTTCACGTAATTCCTCATATCTAAGTGCCTCTATCTCTGACATTTTTAGCATTTGCGGAATTACAACCTTATCCGGCAAGTCCTTCGCAACATCTAAAACTCTTCTTCTAATCATTATTGGTGAAAGCAAAGGTTCTATCTTATCTGCACCATAGATATCATCTGATATTTGTTCAGAAAATTCCGTCTGTGTTCCAAATAATCCAGGCATTACAAAATCCGCCAATGACCAAACATCCATTACATGATTTTCAAATGGTGTTCCTGTAACCGCTATGCTATTTTTTTTAGGTATTTTCTTTACATATTTTGTTCTATCACTGTATGGATTCTTTATATTCTGTGCCTCATCTAGCACTAGCAGTTCCCATTCTATCATTTTAAACAATGAATTATCTGAAACTGCTGAGTTATATGAAGCTACTACGACATCATATTGTTTTAATTCAGAGTATCTTCCTGTTCGACATTTCCCATGATGTATTAACACATTCAAACTTGGCGCAAACTTCTCACACTCTCGCTTCCAATTTTGTAATAATGAAACTGGTGCAATTACAAGCATTGGTCCTTTTTGATTACTTTTCATCTCTAACATCACAGTTATAATCTGAAGAGTTTTTCCGAGCCCCATCTCATCGCCTAGAATGCATCCCTGATTTTCCCTTAGCATATAACTCATCCATAAATATCCGATTTTCTGATATTCATATAAATTTGCTTCAAGTCCACAAGGTAATTCCTTGCTTTTATCTATTGCTTTATCCAAGGTGTTAATGGATACTCTATTTATTAGTGTTCCATTAACTAGTAAATTCTCTTTTTTTACAATGCGAATATATTGTGCCAAAGTGATCTTCCCACTTTGTTTAACTCCGCATTCACCAAAAATCTCTTCTAACTCCTCTGTATTTCCGGTTATATAGAACCATTCATCTTCAAATAAGCATTGATCAATAATCGTCCCCTCAATAAAGTCTACTTCGACCTGCTTATCTTTTCTCATACACCACAGCTTTAACTCTATTTCACTTCTATCATCAGATATTAACTCACAAAAAATATCTGAGCCAATTTGAGAGAAAGAAATTCCTGAAAAATGTTCTTCTAAAGGCTCTACATTATATTCACGAGAAAATGCTGTCTCTTTCTTGTGCAGCACCTCATATAGTTCCACCGCACTTGGATGCAATATATCCTGTCCGCATTGGAGACCTATATGATTATTCACTTTTCTCCATGCGCATTGCATTTTACTTACCTCCTAGCTTCGAAATACTTTCCGATGAAATAGAAATTTTATGTTTTACTGGCGTTTTAACAATTTCTAAAGGAAGCAAAACGTCTCCTTTGTCCGGCTCTTCCCTAATAACGAAATCGTATGTTACACCTTCCATATTTTTTGTAAAAGACTCTAAACTTCTCGTCAGCTCTAATAATCTTGTATCTGAGCCATATGCATTAACTATATCTCCAACATACCCTTGACTTACATTAACTAGATTAAGCATATTTAGCACAACAGATAAATAAAAATCTCCTCTATCAATCGTTTTTGATCCTGACCACCACGAATAATCTGTTGCGAATCTCCACAACCGATTAGCGGCCTTTCTTGCATTTTCCTCAGACACTACCTCTAACTGAAACATATTAGTACCTGTGTTAATAAAAAGTGTTTTATCAACCGTTGACGTGTCATCACGTAACGCTTTTGCATACGCATCCCTTTTTTGTCCACATAAATCTGCCATCTTTTCAAAATATGCTTTATAAGTTGCCAATTCTGTATATACACCTACCGCATATGATGCCATTACAAACCACTGATTTGGTACAAAAATATTTCTTTTTGTAGATGTTGTTATTACTGATGTTGCGTCAAAAAACTCTATCGTATACTCGTGTTTGTCTAGATATTCTTCATACGCAGACTTGAATTCATTCGTAAGCTCAACGTCCTGCCATACAAAACCTTGGTTATAATGTACTGTTGACTGCCTAATTAATGCAGATAAATCTCTTAGAACAATTTCATTATTCATCTGCTCTTTCCCCTTCATACGCGATAAAATTTTTTTAACATACAAATCAAGTTCTATATCACTATATTGGGAAAACTGTTCAAAAACTTCTTGCCTAGATGGGCTTAAAGGTCGTTGATACCATCCTTTCCTATCATTAGGAAAATGCGGATCAAATTCATCTCGCATATTCTTAATATTATTAGGATTCTCATTTAATATATCTCCCAAATCCTTAAATGCCTCTGTAAAGCCAGAATATCCTAGCAAATGTACAGCCTCTAAATCACACCTTGATAAATAATATGAAACTATTAATGCTATTCTTTTTTTGTCATTAGTATCTATCTCATTCATAATTTCACCTCTCCTACGCCTTACAGTTCTAACCCATCTTCAAAACTTATAATATCACCTATATTACACTCGAAAAATTTGCAAATTTTTTCGAGGACGTCTAGCGAAACTTTTTCACCTTTACCCATTTTTGCAATTGTTGTAGAACTAATATTTAATTTTTCTATCAAATCCTTCTTCTGAAGGCCTCTATCTATTAACATTTTCCATAATCCATTATACGATACTTTCATTCTACACCTCATCACACCGAAAAAATAATTCTACAAGTATCTATATTATATCATATTAATACACTTTTTCCACAGAAACTTTACATGTATAAAGTTTTATTTTACCCGGAAAAAGAATGTTCTGTATGCATTAATGATATTAATTAACATGTCATTAACCGTAATGTAAACATGATCTCATTGTTCCACCCCATAGTGAATACTTAATTCAAAAATGCCAGTTAGTATAATTTCTAACCGGCACTCATATACTATATAAAACTTACATCCTCTCTTTCATCATTCTTTTAAATTCAATCAAATTTAAAATCTCCTGTTGATCAGCTTCATCTAATGCTCCAAATCTCCGAGCAAACATCTGTACAGGCATCTCTGTGCTTCTTCCGTTTAATAATTCATCTGCAGGGATTTGAAACAATTCACTAAACTTACCCAGCTCATCTGCAGATACCTTTCTCTTTCCGGATTCAATCTCTACAATTGCAGTGCGATTAACCCCTAAAAACTTAGCCACATAATCTTGTGATAAGTGAAGTTCTGTTCTGGCTTCTTTAATCCTCTCGTATAATGCTCTCATGACATATTCCTCCTTCTATGCATGCCTGCGCATATATTATAGTACGCAAAGAAAGATTTTTCAACACAAAATGTTGGATTTTCCAACTTTTTTTTGAATTTACACAATTTTATACTTGCTCGATAGATTTCAATTCTTAGACCATATCATAGTCCCAAATCCATTAATTTTTGGTACAAATTTGGGATAAAAATCCCCTCCCCAAACCTCGGAACCCCTGATTTTACGCACTTTTTTGTAAAAGAGTCTTCTTGCCGTGACACCAACTATCTTCCACATTCTCTCCCTCTCCTCTACATTTCTCTACAAATTATACCACATTTCCCTATATTTGTCTATTTAACTAGTCATTTACTATTTTAGTATTCGTAAAATTTCACTACATTTCTCACACATTTCCTACCATACTCCCCATTCCACCGGCTTCCCTCTATCATCTAATTTCCCCCCATCATTCCACTTCCCCGTCCCATTCCCCCACTCCCTCCTCCCCCACCAATTCCCAAACTCACATTTGCCCATTCTCCCATACTCTGCTATAATAGAACCAATATAATTTTTATTAGGTGGTGCAGTATGGGCGAATCTAAGGACAAACGTATTAAAAAACTGAAAAAGAAACGTATATGGCCTTCTATATTAGGGCTATTTGTTATCACATTGATTTTCTCTATTATGATCGTTTTTTTATTGGCATTTGCATGTGCTGATATCGTTCAAAGGAAGCTGGTGCAGGGCAGTAGGCAATCCGCAGCCATTGCCGTCATGTTTGAGAATTATGAAGCCGAACAGCAGACTGGGATAGAGGATGCTATTTTGACTCACTTGGAATTGATGCCGCAGTTGGAAGCTGTTTGGGTGGCAGATACAGAAGGAAATAAGCTTTGGTCCAATAATGATATGGCTCCTGATAGGGAAAATGCTGTGGAACTATTTATCTCTGATAAGGATTCTATGAATCTGATTGTAGCAAACGATCCGAACAATATTTTAACCTCTGATGGGGATAATATTGAAGTGAATGGCAATGCTCTCAATAACATCAATTTTGCGGATTTGATATCTGACGGTGCCTTCCTTAGCTTTGAGGAAGAAATGGCACTTATGCAATGCCAAGTGTGGTTCATGCAGGTCGTTAATGATTTAGAGGTTTATGTGCTGCAGGATATTTACATATATACCTATGACTTTTTAATGCTGTTTATCAGCATTGTCTTATTTGGTATCTTTCTTGCTATTTTTATAATATATTACCTTTGCTCCTTCATCAGTGTTATTGTGAGCATGCACAAAACCACCAAGATTATCTATACCGATATGATTACCGGCGGTGGGAACTGGTTGCATTTCGTGAAGAAGGGAACCGGCCTGTTAAAACGCAAATCCGCCTCCCAGAACTATGCGGTGATTCACTTGAAAATGCGCAAGTATCGTAGCTTTTTCACCTGCTTCGGTGTGAAAGAAGGCGAGCTTTTAATAGAAAAGCTGTATCATGTATTGAAGAAAGATATAAAGCGTAACGAAGCCATGGCACATCAGGAAAATGCGGAGTTTGGTTTGTTGTTGACCTATACAGATGAGCAACAGTTGCGCAACCGTATCGCTTCCTTAGAAAAAACATTAAGTACCGTATTACCCAAGATGAAATTGTATTTCGCTGTTGGTGTTTATCAGGTACAACCAAAAGAAAGAGATATCGAGCAATTATACAACAACGCCTTATTAGCTTGTGAGATGTTGGGGGAAGAGGCCGAGAATCAGATTGCCTTCTTCAACATCGAGATGAACAAGCAACAGCTCTGGGAACGTAAGGTAGAGGACGATATGGATGCCGCATTGACGAATCACGAGTTCCAAGTATACCTACAGCCGAAAATCAGTACAGTACAGGAAGATTTGGCAGGTGCAGAGGCTCTGGTGCGCTGGATTCATCCTCAGGATGGCTTCATACCCCCTAACAAATTCATTCCTATTTTCGAGCGCAACGGATTCATTTTGAAGCTGGATGACTATATGTTGGAGGAAGTGGCCAGACAACAGGCACAATGGCTTGCCCAGGGACGCAAGGTGGTTCCTATCTCCGTAAATATCTCCCGGGCGCATTTTTCCAGGGAGGATTTGGCCGAGCATATATGCAGTATTGTAGATAAATATCAAGTTCCCCACAATGTCATCGAGCTGGAGCTGACAGAGAGTGCTTTCTTTGATGACAAGAAGGTTCTGCTTCAAACCGTACAGAAGCTTCAGGAGGCTCAATTCATTGTATCCATGGATGATTTCGGTGCCGGATATTCTTCACTGAACTCTTTAAAGGAATTGAAGCTGGATGTGTTGAAGCTGGATGCAGATTTCTTCCGCGGTGTGGATGAGCAGGAACGAGGCTTACTCATTGTTTCCGAAGTAATCGATTTGGCCAAGAAGCTTAACATGAAAATCGTGGCAGAAGGAATTGAAAGCAGAGAACAGGTGGACTTCTTAACCGAGCAGGAATGTGATTTGATTCAGGGTTACTTCTTTGCAAAACCCATGCCCATTCAAGAATTTGAAGAAAAGTATAAAGGTGCATAAAACATGTACACATAGAAAAGCGGTAGAGCCTTCCGGTTCCACCGCTTTTGTAGTTTAATCATTCTAGTTTTCTTCTTGAGGTATCCAGCGTGCCAGCAATTCATTCAAATCCCTTCGCTCAAATGGTTTGGACAGGAAATCATCAAAACCATTGGCCAGATAGTTCTCCTTAGCACCTTGAATCGCATTGGCAGTTAAAGCTACAATAATAACTTTCTTACCCTTGTCACCACACTGGGAACGAATGATTCCGGTAGCTTCCATACCGTCCATCTCCGGCATCATATGGTCCATAAAGATCATATCCACATCTTGACTATTCACTATATCAATGGCTGCCTGACCACCATCTGCTTCCATTAGCTGATACCCGTATGCCTTTAGCATACCCATGGCCAGCTTCCGGTTCATAGCATTATCATCTACCACCAATACCCGGTAGCCCTTACGTACCAGATTAAGCTTCTTCTTGGATTCTACAGAAGCTTCCGCCTCTTGGACAGCCACCTTCTTCTGCCCGCCTGCTGCCGGCTGCTTATCGGCAAGCGCCTGACTTTTTACGACGCGTTGCTTGATATGTACGATAAAGCGGGTTCCCTGCCCATACTCACTTTCTAGCTGAATATCACCTTGCATAAGGGACACCAGCTTCTGGGTAATGGCCAAACCTAAGCCGGTACCCTCGTTCTTACGGTTACGGTTCATATCTAACTGACGGAAGGATTCAAAGATTACCGCCATATCCTCTTTCTTAATACCGATACCTGTATCCTGCACCACAAACTGCAATTCCACATGTTCATCATCCGCCTTCGTACCGGATACACTTAATCCCACGTAACCTTCTGTGGTAAATTTAATAGCATTGTTCAGTAAGTTAATAAGTACCTGACGTATTCTGCCTACATCACCATGTAACTTATCCGGAAGCGTTTCTAACACTTCCATGCGTACCTCCAGGCCCTTTTTCTGCGCCGGTAATCGTACCAAATTCATGGTATCCTGCACCAAATCCCGCAAGGAATATTCGGCTTCCACCAGTTCCATCTTGCCTGCTTCTACCTTGGACAAGTCCAAAATATCGTTAATAATGGACAACAAATTCAGCGCCGCCGTCTTAATATCACAAGCATAATCATATACCTTACGGCCCTTGCTTTCCTCAATAATCAGCTCACTCATACCTATTACTGCATTCATAGGCGTACGGATTTCGTGAGACATATTGGCCAGGAAATTGGACTTGGCGCGATTAGCCTCTTCCGCCTTCTCACGCATTTCGTTCAGTTCTCTCATACGCTCGTATGTTTCCGTCACATCCACTATCAGCACCGTGTAACCGCGCACCATCTGCTCCGTATCCACCAACGTACGCATATGCCCCTCATAATGCTTACCATCCAGTTCAAACTGTTCTTCCCCGTTCTTTTCCAAAATATGTAATGGAAAGCGCTCCAAAGACTCGATTTGCACAAATACCTCCAGTCTTGGAAACAGACTCTTTGCCACAGAATTATACATCAGCACCTTGCGATTCTCGTCCAAGGTGATCATACAATCTCCCAAAGAGTTCAACACTGTATCTGTAGCCGTCTTGGACAAGTCAAAGTCATTACGGTTCCATACAAACACAACCAACACTGCAAACATAACTGCCATAGATACCGGCGTGGGATCATACCCTTCCGGAAACAGCTTCAGAATATACAAAATCAACACCACTACTTCCAGTGTAGCTCCGGCCATAATAAATTTCAGCTTACGATTACGCTTAATACTCTTTTCCCGCAAAACCGCCCTGGTCAAAAAACCGATAGACACAACCCATGGTATTACTATACACATCAATAGGTAAAAATAGAAACCCGGTCCATAAGTCAGCACCACATGCGGATAAGCACCTGTATGAACAAAATCCACCGCCGTATAATACAGTCCATGCATAGGACTGGTCCATACCATGCAAATCACGGCACAGCCGCACAGTAGCAAAATACGCTCAAACAATACATGTTCCTTGTCTCCACAGTAATTAATAATAAACATCATAAAAAGAATGGCCACTAAACTACTGCCCAAATATTCCATCTTTACTGCTACCATGGCTTCTGCCGCACTTTGCGCAAACAGCTCCAACAAATAACCGGCATTATGTACAATCTCCGCAATAGTAAAAGAAAACATCAACGTACGCGTATACGTGGAACTACCACGGAAAATCGATACTAATGCAACGGCAAGAATCAATATGGCAAAAATTTGTAAAATAACCAATGCAGCAAACATAATCCACCTAATCCTTTACAACCAATTATAGTCTCCTCCGGTAATCGCCAGACTAAGCAAGGTATCCATCATCTCTACATCATCATCCTTTACCACTTGCAAAAGCTTGGCCGCCTCAGGTGCCTGCGGCATTTCTTCATCCGGTCCCAGCTCCATATCCACTTCTTCACCACAATAAGGACATATTATACAAGGTGCCACCACTACCGACAAAAAGCGCATGCCACAGTCCTCACACTCGTAATATCCACATAACTTCGTTCCATCCGGTACAAAATACATAATTGAACCTCCCTTATGGGTTTAAATCGTTTCGTTTATTATTCATCTTTTGTCATTTCTTCCATTTCTGCCTTAATGCAGACGCTCTTTCCAGAAAAGGCAATTCCATATTTTAAGATTTCGTTCACGCCTCGCGCACTCATTTCTACATTATACAATCTATCCTTTATCTGTGTCAAAGCAGTCTCAGCAAGTTCATTCAACTGCTCCTCCGCGCAATCTTTACCAGCCTTCAATTCAATCAAGATACCAGGCAGTTTCTTATTCATCGGTAACAGTTGAATGTCAAAACGCCTCTTTCCAGCTTCACGGTTGGATGTGATATGATACTGATTATCCAACATTGCACAGAGCCCCAAAATCAAGCCATGATAAAATGTTTCATTTGCCGCATCATGAAAACTAATCGTTTGGAGTAAAAATGTCTCAAGTTTATTTTGTAATTTCGGAATATCCATCGTATAAATAGCTTCCTGAATAGCAATCGCTACAGCAGGTGGAATCACATTTTCAAACTTAGAAAGAATCTCTTTGCTATACACATAAGAAATCTCTTTATTTGGAAGTGCTACTTCACACATATAATCTCCACCAAAAGGCTGGTCATTGGTTACCGCCTTCAAATATCCTGTCACCAGCAAAAAACTATAAATAGACGATGGATTGTTTTGAATCTGCGGATAAATCACTCCTGTATCTATATGAGTTACAAAGGACTTCCCCTGCATTAATGATTCAAGCTTCTCATATGTTTCCGTCTTTGCATTACTTAGGATTTCGCTAATGATATCATTACTTCCGGTTGACTGCCAAAAAGCGCGCGGAATGCACTCATTATTAAAGTACCCAATAACAGACCATGGATTAAATATCTCCGTCTTTCCAAAACGATATCCATCGTACCATTCGCAAATTTCTTTGTATTTCTCTGTTGCTCCGTAATACTCTGCCATCTCCTGCACTTCTTTCGAAGTAAATCCAAAATACTCACTGTATCGATTATCCAAAATTGAGTTAACCTTTATATTATTAAGCCCACTGAAAATACTTTCCTTTGCAATACGCAAGATTCCGGTCAAAAATCCATACGACAAATGCGAGTTATCTTTTAATCCACCTGAAAACAATGCTCTCATAAAATCAATTACTCTATCATAATATCCACGAACATACCCCTGCTGAATCGGCGTATCGTATTCATCAATAATAATAATCGGAGCCACACCATAATGTATATGAAGCATTCTGGAGAGATTCAAGAAAGCACATGCCACATCGTTTTCATTCGCATTACCGTCCAACACTCTTGTAAGATATTTCTTTTCATAAAAACTTATTTTATCACTGGCAAGTAACACGCTATGTCGTTCAAACTCATTTCTCAATATCTTATAGATGAGATCATATGCCGTTTCCCAATCTTCACATTTTACGTCCTTGAATGTCACATAAATAACCGGATATTTTCCCTGATACTCTTGATATTCTTTTCCGCATGCCCATATATTCTTATTCCTGAAATAAACAGACGTGTCTTCCTCTGTCCTCTCAAAGAACACGCGCAGCATATCCATATTTAATGTCTTACCAAAACGACGCGGACGAGTAAATAAAGAAACTTGTGGGCGCTCATCAATAAAATCTCGAATTAACAAAGTTTTATCCACATAGTAATATTCGTTAGAAGCCTTTCGATAATCAGATATCCCTATTGGCAAGGGAAGCTTTTTATCACTCTTAGCTACATTTTTTTCCCAAATGTGTGAAATTCGATTATCTCTCTTCAAACGCATATCCATAGGCTTTACCGCATCAGCCGGAATAACCCATCTATTATTCTCCTTATAAGAACCGGGAATTCTGCCCTCTTTACAAAGTACATTAATTCTACGCTCTGTAATATCCCACCTTTTAGATGCATCTTTTGTAGTCATATACTTTGCCATAGAACACCTCCTTGTTTCCTCCGAATAATCTTCTAGCAATATTATAACAATTGTTCGGAACAATATCAATCCTTTGTTCGGAATAATATCAACCTTTTATTCGGAATAATACATTCGAAAGTTCAAATTTCCTTTCAATAATGCTTTCTTCTTTTTTATAAAAAAAGCATGCCAACAATAAGACTACTGTCGAAATGCTTTTTAAGCGGTATAACATCAAAGAATCTCTTCCCACTCCTTCTCCTTAAATCCAACCAACACAAAATCTTCCCCTACTACCAACGGTCTCTTCACCAGCTTCCCATTGGTCGCAAGTAACCTAAACTGCTCTTCCTCCGTCATTCCCGGCAGCTTATCCTTCAGACCCATTTCCTTATACACCAAGCCGCTGGTATTAAAGAATCGCTTCAACTCCAGGTCACTTCTGGCATGCCATGCTTTAAGTTCCTCATAGGTTGGATTTTCTTCTATAATGGGGCGTTCCACGTATTTTACACCATGCTCATCCAGCCACTTTAATGCCTTCAAACAAGTGCTACATTTCCTATAAACAAGTACTAACATGTCGATTTCCTCCTAATGTCTTATGCATATACATTATACCACATTTACCACACTCTCACAATCTGCTCATACACCAACAACTCTTCTACATTCACATTTCGGTTATCATGGTAATGTCCGAAGAACCACTTCTTAAACTTCACCTGCTGCCGTATCTCCTCAAAGTAATTCGTCAATCGATCAGGTTGAAACAAGCTACCGCCCAAAAGTACCTGAGTACTGCTGGCACAGCAGTGAGATACGATAAAATCCACTTCATTATTGTTCGTCGACAAATTCTTTCGGCCTTCCTCCATTTCATCTATGGTAGGAAGCTCTTGCACCCACCAACTTACACGATTGATACGGTATGGTTTCCAGTCACGGTCCAGTTCTTTTTTCTTCTGCTTGAAATCCGGGTCTTCCGGTTCCAAAATACCGCCGGAGATATCGTGGCTACTGGCACCACCGAAGGTAAATATTTTCTTACCATCTATGGCAAATACCTGTCCACGCATGAGATGAATTACAGATGGACGGATTTTGTGCACCTTTCCACCATGCCACTCCTCTACTGGATAACTGTACAAACGGTCGAAATTCTCATGATTGCCGTCCACGAATAGCGTAGTAAAGGGTTTTTGCTCCAGCCAGTCCATCCACCACTTTTCCTGCTTGCTTTCCTCATACTGATTCCACACACCACCAAAATCTCCGCAAATAATCACGTAGTCCTCCTTGGTCATTTCCTCCTGCTCCGGGAAAATTTCTTTGCTAAAACGTTTAAAATCTGCATGACAATCCCCTGTCACAAATATCATCTCATCCACCCCCTATCCATATTTATTTTACACCCATATGCTCACTTTTTCATTCTACACACGGTATAATAATTCACGTCTTTATTCCGGAATCCTCCACAATTCTTCCTCCGTATTCGAGGCACGATGATGTGCTTCCGCCACATTGCTTCGTATGATTACCGGAGTATTTCTTAATTCACCACTTCGTAGCTCACTTTCCAGCAAACGCTTTATTTCCAAGGATATTTCCACATTTGGATTTCTCTCCACAAATATATATTTCAAAACATCGGGCGTCAGTTCTATATAATCTTTATTCCACAAAGTCGTATGATGTGCAAATCTGGTCCGGAAGGGAAATCCGGATTCTTCTGCACAATCCTTTAGTTCCTCCAGAGATGTGAAGAACTTTTCCGCATAGGGTATAGTAGCCCAATCCCTCTCATCCATTCCCGGATTGCTTTTGGTAATCCTGATATGATTCTTTTCGTCCTTTAAAATCTTCTCATCCAATACCAAAGTAATGGGACCGTACACACTTTGTGCATTTGCTACCAGTCGACAGTCACAATTGTCAAAGAAGATATCGTTATATATTCCATACCGCTTGTCTATTTCATCCGACCATTGTCCGGTCTGTTCCTCTCTATGAAAGGTATCACCGTACTGTCTGGAGTACATTTTCTGATTTTTGATGTAAGAGAGCACTGTCGCCACACTATTGGCATGATACAAACCATCGCAAATCGAAAATCTCATGCCGGATACTCTGTCCCGCCATATCTTCTCATCGTACTGATGCGATTCTGCAATCTTATCTCTTTCCTCCCGGAGAAAGTTGGCAATATCTGTATTAGGAATCAACACCTTATCCATTACTTTATTCACTTCTGCATTCACATCTCCGGTATATTGCCCCAACAACTCCAGATAGAAATCCCTGACTGCACAATCTCCCTTATAATCCAAAGTCCCCATAACCTGTTCATTGTCTGCTGCAATCCGGATTAATTGAGCAACTTCTTCCTGAGTCCACTGAACAGACTGCTCCCGTTCGTCTATGATTCTATGTGTTTTCACATAACTATTGCTTCTTTTCAGTTTAGATATTACTTCATCCTTGGATAGCATAGATTCACCTCCGATTAATGGCTTCTTCTATTATATCAACAAACTAAATTTTAGAAAACATCTATTATTTCTCCATACTATCGTTTATAATAAAATATATTCTTAGTACTTAGGAGGAACTAGAAATGTACACCAGCAATATTACGACCATAAAGGATGTTGGGGAATTTGACAAACAATATCTTTCTTTACGCAAAGAAGGTTTTATTTGGGCTGTTTATTTACTTGCAAATGAAGCAGATTCCGCTGATATTTATCGTCGCCTTATTGATGATTGGACTTCCATTGATGCCATTACAGGTACGGATATCGTTATGGTTATTGCCAACGATACCCCTGCCCTTTTCGACAGAAGGCTAAAAAGAGTATCCTCCTTTAATGACTCTCAGCAGAGTAGAAATATTGCTAATGCAAATACTACCTTATCTGAACTTGCTACCAGACATTTCGGTCTTTCTATTATGCAATGGCCATGCCTTGTTTTTGTTAACCTAAAGGACCGCAATGCCCAAAGAATCATTGTACCTTTACGCTCTGATACCAGAATGTACGATGTTATGAAATATATCATGTACCGTATAAAAGATTTATCCAAGAATCTCACGACCTATATTAACAATCTGGAATCCTTTCAGAATGAACAAATGTATGATGACTTAACCACAAAGTTTCGTAATGCAGTCTTGGAGAATAACCTTTGTGACGACAGTATCGATACCTTGTTGACAGATACAAGAAACTCCTATAATTATCGGCATTTAGAACAGATTTTGCAGGAATTACATTATCGGAAAATATGGTTATACGGAGACTCCAAAAAAGTCAGCATTCTGTCCCGTATGAAATCTTGTCAGGAAAAATACCCGGACTTTGATGCCCGATATACTCAATATAAAGCTATCCAAGAAAGAATTCTTACCATTAACAACATGATTGTAGATATTATTCATAATATTGATGTAGCAAATTGTAAGGAAGATGCTGAAAAATATGCCTTGGAAATCCTGGAGCACATAAATGAATTCGATTCTCCGGATGCTCAACTGCAAGAATCTGTCTCCCAATTGATAGCGGAAATGAAAAAATCCATAAGCGCTCAGGAGGTAAAGGAAATTACACTTTTAAATTGGAAGTCTGCATTCCAGAAACTGGAAGCACTCACTACCAAAATCGAAAGTAATTACGCCTATCGTGCATTTGGGGTCCTAAGCAGTTTCCAGACAATTATACAATTATTTTCCCTGATTATATAATCATATTAAGCACAGAAGCAGGACACTTCCGACGGAAGCGCCCTGCTTTTTATAATATATTAGCGTTTGCTTTCGTAATATTCATCCACCTCTGCGGACCAATCTTCCAACT
This sequence comes from Acetatifactor sp., assembly GCA_045634745.1. Classification (GTDB taxonomy): domain Bacteria; phylum Bacillota; class Clostridia; order Lachnospirales; family Lachnospiraceae; genus Acetatifactor. The sequence continues at coordinate 60,752 of JAZRAX010000038.1, forward strand.
CCTCCGCCAGCTCCGCAGAGGAATTGCTGCATCTGACACTACTTACTGCCTTGCACAATGCTTTGAAATTTACTGCCGTACCTCTGCTGTCACATTCATATCTGGCTGCCCTGTCTGCACGGATACCAAAGCGGCCGGCCTCCTTTACAGCATCCATATTGGCTCCCAGGAAGAGAAATTCCCAGCCATACTCCTTTTGCTGACGTTCCACCATCTTCTTTACCTTATCGTAAGAATATACGTGGCTGGAATTCTCCTGACCGTCCGTAGTAATAATAAATAAGGTTTTCGCCGGTCTATCTTCCTCACGGGCGTATTTATGTACGTTTCCAATGTGATGAATAGCACCGCCCAAAGCATCCAACAACGCTGTACAACCTCGCACATAATAATCATCTTGAGTCATAATGGGTACCTTTTCTATTGGCACCCGGTCATGTAATACCTCTGACCGGTCATCGAAAAGTATGGTGGAAACGTATGCCTCTCCTTCCTCCCTCTTTTGCTTTTCCATCAACGAATTAAAACCGCCGATGGTGTCCGCTTCCAGACCTCCCATAGATCCGCTTCTGTCCAAAATAAATACAATTTCCGTTAAATTTTTCTTCATGATTGCTCCTCTCTGTCCTTTTGCTTTTTACAAAAAGACTATGATCTATTGTTGGGTATCCTACCCGTTTCCTTGTTTCTGAGGTTACTATATCATGAAGTTTCAAAAAGAAGGTCGCCCTGAAGGCGACCTTTACTTACTCAATGAAACATGGCAGTCCATGCTCCTCCAGCGCAATATCAATTTCAATCATATCAAACACTTTATGCTCAATGAAAAAAGAAAAGATAATGTCTCTCTTATCACAGGGCGACAATGCATAACCGGCTCTGGCCAGCAAATCTTTGGTTTCATCCAAACTAAGCTTTGCCCCTACACACAACCGCATGGCAGTGCCTTTATCCGGATGATACTGGGGATTTAGTTTAATCTTGGAGAAAAGCTGCTTGGTAATAATGGCCCGTTTATATACCTCTGCGTTACCTAATCCTCTCTCTTCTATCAGGTACATCAAATATTCCTGGAACGTATCGGACATGTGCTTCATACGTTCCTGCAGGGCTGATTCGTTTTCCTCCAGAAAGTCGCAGTAGTCAGCTTCCTCCAGAGAATCACAAGAAAACTCTTCCCTTAAGTCATTACTACTTTCCTGCTTTTCTACATGCATAGATTGCAGGAACTTCGTTGCAATATTCGCCTGCCGAGGAGCTCTGTTTGCGAATATAGGTACCTGTGTCTGGATATCCACGTAATTCCGGTCAATGTATTCCTCCAATGCCGGATACAGCTGTTTTCCCAGCTTCGTAGAGGCTTCATCAAACACGACCAAATACACCCGCATATAATGATGTAGTAAAAATCCATTGATTTCATCTATGGCAATACGCATTCCCTCTTCTCTGGGATACCCGAAATTACCCGTAGAAATCAAAGGAAACGCTATGCTTTTACAACCATACGCCTCGGCCATTTCCAAGCTCTTTTTATAGCAGGAACGTAAAAGTTCTTCCTCGCCCTGCTCTCCATCCTCATAACAGGGACTTACTGCATGGATTATGTACTTGGCAGGAAGGTTATAACCTGAAGTGATGGCCACTTCTCCTTCCTCCAAACAACCTATCTTTTCACGCTCTGCCAAAAGTGCCTTTTCTCCGGCCGCTTTATAAACAGCCATGTCCACTCCACTGGAATAAACAGGCTCTGCATTGGCGGTGTTTACAATAGCATCCACCTGCATCCTTGTTATGTCGTTTCGCACGATTTTCAGTGGCATGATAGCACCTCCTCCACTGGTAAATATCTTTGTCTTATTGCCTCTTTACCACACTTCATCCTTATAAATCACATCACGATACACATCAAAGCAGAACCTTACATCCTCTTCATCAAACTCTGCCTCAGAAAAGGCCACCTGCTTTACAATCGTCATATAACGGTCCCATTCTTCCTCGGAAAGCTGCTTGTAATTATCCTTTAAAGCCTGAGCATAGGCCTCGTCGCCTCTGCCGTCTTCTAACAGCTTTTTAAAATACAACTTTCTGTAAATGCCGCCATTTATCATCATTATAACATTTTTATGGTTGCCACGCTTCATTTCTTTGCGCAATTGCTTATAAAATACACTTTCCTTTCTGAAAAATTTGTGGGTATCAGCCACCAATGCCACCAAAATACCAACGGCTACCAGCGCTCCTAATATCACAATAATTATTTTTCGTGTGGTGGTCTTAGTATCTGCAACAAATTCTTCATCGCTAGGCGTTGGTGTCACCATGACGATTTTCTTTTCTTCCTCAGAAGTCTCCTGCTTATCGGTGTCCTCTTCGACAGAAGTCTCGCCATCCTCTGTATTTTCTCCGTCAGAATCCTCTTCGTCTCCATCCTCTCGATTGGAATCCTCTGTATCACCATCAGGCTTCTCTTCTACTTCTCCCTGCGACGAATCCTGGGACTGCTCACTATCCTTTATATCTTCCGTATTTTCCTTTGTGTCTCCGGTTTGTACAATCTCGCCTACAATCTGGCCATTCCCATCTACATCCGTGCCATTCCCATCACGATTCCCCTGACCACTGTCATAGCTTCCGCCTGTGCCATTACCTCCGACTCCGGTACCGTCACCACCGGTTCCGTTACTACCGCCTGCTAGCGTTGCCCCACCTTGTTTGAACTCTTGCGGTTGCAGCTTGTCTGCCAGCTCATTGGTCACTTCAATCGCAGGATATCCGGGCGTCACCTCCACCGGTACCCATCCAATGGTATCTAAATAAATCTCTACCCATGCATGGGCTTTATCATCCAAAACAGTAGCCACGTACCCTGCGCTCTCAACTTCAAACCCTTCCGCCTCCACCAAATAACCGGAAGCATATCGTGCCGGTACATCCATTTCACGCAAAAGCATTACTGCCGCCCCGGCATAATGCATACAATAACCGGTCTTTGAGGTACTTAAAAAATACTCAATGGGATCTGCTCCTTCGGTAAGGACAGGTGGACTTAAGCTGTATGTAGTATTGGCTGCCAGCCACTCAGCCACTGCCTGTGCCTTTGCTAAATGGTCCTCATCCTTCTCTAAAGACGATTCCAGTTGTGCTGCAATCGTCTTTACACTTTTTAATTCTTCCGGCACTGTCAAATAGTGTGATGCCACATAATCTTCATACCAAAGGTCCCACTGACTTTTGGGAACCTCTATTTCCTGAAGCTCCTGTTCTAATACCTTCCATTGTAAAAAATCTACACTGTCCGTCTTTTCCCCTTTGGTAAATCCACTGTCTCCGGCCAAACCGATTCCTTTGGACTTCACCTCCGCATAATAAGGGTAATACACCACCTCGGAAACCATACCGGTGTAATTCACGCGTATTTGCCTCAAATTTGCACTTTCATCCTTTTCCCCTTGTCCATACTGCTCTTGTAGCTTTCGAGGGGTAAAAAAGGCAATTTGAGCCCTTACAGCATCATAATCCCTATCTTCCTCCAGACATACCTGCTCCAAAGTATCCAAATCTCTCTGCCAGCTGCCATTTACATATATATCCCCACAGAATCCCCGTAGGTATATATTCTCTATAGGTTTCTCGCTACTTTCCACACGAAGCACTTCCACATACTGATATTCTAGAGCATGATTATCCAATACTTCCACATCCAACGCCTCGTCGCGAAACAATCGCCACGCGGAACCGGACAATACCTGAAATAGGGAAATACTGTTTCCCAACTTCATATCATTCAATTTCCGGGTAATCTCTGTTGCTACCTCAGATGCTTTGTCCCCGTGCTTCTCTATGGTCTTTTGTGCACTCCCTGCGCCTGCTAACAGAACCACACCGCACGCCACACTGATACATGCCCCCTTTAGAAACCACCCAATGGATTTTCCTTTATTATCTATCACACCTCTGCGCATGGTAGGCTGCATATCTGCAGCTTCCCACCCCAAACTTCTGCACAAAATAATTCCTGCCAGAAGTATAAAAAACGCCCCCTTGGATGCTACGGTTCCATCCTTTAACAAAAGGAGTTCTATTACTACAGGCGGCAACATTAGCAATTCATTTTTCGGTATACTGCGTGCAAATACCAGCACCATACAAAACACTATCTGCAACACCAAGTATATACATTCCGGGGTATAAGCTTCACTTACCGCATCCCACAGCTCCTTCCTGCGAAGCAACGCATAACCGGCTCCAACCACAGTAATGCCGGCTAACATACCTACCACTACTACACCCCTGTGTTTTCTAAAATACCCCAGTATTTCCTGTACCATGCAAACACAGAATGATACTAATGCAAAAAGCACCATTTGGCTCACACTGGGCCGTTCTACTCCGTAACCGTCTGCCAATGCCCAAATGGAGCTTAACCAAAAAAGGAACGCAAAAAACACGCTAAGAGCCACACCCGGAATTACATTCTGTACTCTTTGCGCTAAAGTTTCCACTCTATTCGGTTCTTCCCCAATGGCCTTGCGCCATTGTATTCCCCGGTTCCAATTCATTCCAATCTGTTCCTTTACAATACCAATTCCATCTCCGTTAATGTTTTTTCTACATTATGCGCTGAAATCTTATTCATTATCTCACTACTGTTTTTTAACACCAGCTTTTCATCCAAAACAAACTCTCTTACATAGGTCTCCATACGGTATTTGTCCCTATAAAGCTCTGCCAGCTCACCGCCACACTTACCGAAACGGATATCTGCCAGAATACCTACAAAGATAAACAAGCTTTCTTCATCATCCACTCTGATACGTAAAATATCCTTCTGTCCCCTGTCGTACCAGGCTATATAATGAGGACATCCCACCTCCATCATAGAGAAAGATAAGGATGCTGCTGTCTCCATGAAAGGGAGGATTCTTTTACGCTGTCTTCCCATTAGCCCGGGGTTATAATCCAACAATAATACTACCGGACAGGACTTGGGCAAAGAATGCTCTTTTACTACTAAGTCGTCATGCTTGGCTGTCAGTTTCCAATGGACATGTTGCAGACGATCCCCTCTTTGGTATTCCCTAACCTGAAATATTTCACTGCTATCATACCCGGGAACACGTTCATCAAAGCTATCCGCTTCTCCATAAAAATTCTTCGTGGCTTCTGTACGAAGCACCGGTATCTGGAAAAATCCCGGCATTACCTGAATCGTAGCACTACTCCCGGTCCATACATTTCCATGGGCCAATCCGGTCACATCATACACCCGGATTTTTTTTAAGGAGAGCTTATACTTGCCCATTTCCGGAAACACGATACTTTCCACATACTCGCTTTCCCCGACAGGCACGGAGGATATTTTACGCTGGAAGCGTTTCCTGGTTCCTCGTATGGTATCCTTTACCACAAATAATACTGCCACTCTGGGTAATGTTCTCCCTGTCTGATTATCCAAGATTACCTTAATCAGATTTTCTCTGCCCTTTTCCGAAATCTCAATAGGTACCTGCAAGTTCCCTCGCACCTTTAGACAACGCAAAATCACGCTGCATACACTGACCACAAATAAAATGCTCAGGGCAAATGCAAACAACATAAGGGTTGTGCTTTTCAACAAAAAAGCCGTATATATAATTGCAATTAAAATCAGCAAAAAAATCCCTAAATTAAACACGATACTCTTCTTTCCTCATATAAGATGCCGGTTGCTTTACCTTTACCAAAATTTCCTCCAACACAGCTGACACTGCCACATGTGCCACTCTCGCCTTGGTACTGAGTACAATACGATGCTTTGCTACATCCATAAAAATATCCACTACGTCCTCCGGAAGCACATAGTCTCTTCCCTTTAGATACGCCCATGCCTTGGCCATACGCACACAGGCAATGGAACCTCTGGGACTTAAGCCCAGCTCTATGTAAGTATGCTCTCTGGTAGCCTTTGCCAAGGCTGCTACATAGGAAAACAGCTTGTCACTGACAAAGATATCGTCTACCTCCTGCTTCATCTGCAGTAACATTTCTTTGTCCATAACTGCACTAAGCTCCTGAGCCTTCATGCCGCTCTTTCCCTTTAAAATAGCCACCTCATCCATTAACTCCGGGTAACCCATACTGATACAAATCATAAAACGGTCTAACTGAGATTCCGGCAAAAGCTGTGTTCCGGAGCTTCCCTTAGGATTCTGGGTAGCCATAACAATAAAAGGATTGGGAACATCCTTGCTCTCCCCATCAATGGTTATTTTGCCCTCTTCCATTACCTCCAAAAGCGCAGACTGAGTCTTTGGTGAGGTTCTGTTAATTTCATCTGCAAAAAATAAGTTACACATAATAGTGCCCGGATAATATACAAACTTTCCGGTTTCCTTTTGAAACATATTAAAGCCCAGAATATCTGCCGGCATAACATCCGGTGTAAACTGCATTCTGTGATTTTCCAGACCAAGAACCTGTGAAAAGGTCATAGCCAAAGTGGTTTTTCCTACACCCGGCACGTCTTCTATTAATATGTGTCCGCCACCTAATATGGCCGCAAACACCTTATATATGCAGTCATCCTTACCAGTCACCGCTTTTTTCACTTCATTAATAACCAACCCTACTGTTTCATTTGTTTTTTCGCTCATAAGCACCTCCATGTAACCGCTTTCATTTATTATACAAAAACAACCCTTGCAAATGCAAGGGCTGCTATCAAAAAACTTAAACTTCTTCTTTTGTTTCACCATTTTGCAGCATATTCTCAGATACCTCTGCTAAGTGCTTACTGTCCCTAATAACTTCATCAAGGTTCTCGGTACACTTATCCATAGAAGTAAAGATTGACTCTACTACTGCCTGATTCTCTTCTGTATATCCATTCATAGTAGCAACCTTTTCCTTTAAGTCATCAAAGACTCTGTCTACTTTATGAATAGTTTCATTCTGTGCTTCAATGTTCTTATAAAGATGTTCAAAACGAGCAGTCAAGCTATCGAAATCACTCTGTAATTCATCCAATGAAGTAAGGGAAGCGCCGATTGCTTCTGTGCTGCCCTGAAGCTTTTCTGTGGTTTCCATAACCTGTTCCTGCATGGCACTTAATACCTCTGCCACTCTTTGAGAACAACCGTTACTATCTACCGCCAACTGCTGTACCTTGGTCGCAACTACCGCAAAACCTGCACCCATCTTACCGGCTCTTGCTGCCTCAATAGAAGCATTCAAAGCAAGCATGGTGGTGCTGGAAGCAATTTTATTTAACTCCAGAATAACACTGGAAATTTCACCCATCTGTCCTTCCAAGATAGAGAATACCTTGTTGGTACTGTTCATAGCTTCACGAACGGTAGCCATCTGCTTACTCATATCGTTCAAGCTCTTGCTGCTTTCCATAATAGCATTTTCACAGCTGTTAACTTCTGTATTCAACGCTTCAATCTGCTGTTCCGTAGCTTGTACTACGATGTGAGCTTCATCACAAACTTCCACTACTTCCTGCGTACCCTGTACAATACCTTCCGAACCGGAACGCAAGCCTTCCGCATCCTGAATTAACTGGTTGTTTGTTACCTGTAATTCCTCATACTTGGTAGCCGAGTGAGCCATGCTCTTTTGCAGTTCCTCACCAACTTCTTTCATAGAAGCCAGTAATGTCTCCGCATCCTCTGCCTTGGTCTCACTAATATAAATATATGCCTGTCCTCTGGTTACCAATAAGCAAATTAAAAATGATGCCAACATAAAGATAACCACACACATAATAAACTGGGATAAACTCTCTGCCTTTTCCGGATGCACTATGTACTGTACTACCAAAAGAAGCGGTATTACCGCCGACTGGAATTTGGTGATTTTGGGGTTAAAATAAAGTCCGGAAAGAGCTAATACTGCAATATATAAGCAGTAATCATCACTGTAATATGCCCCACTGTTCAGGGAAATTAAAAATACTAACACCACCAAGCTCATACAAACAACTGTCTGCTTCACATTATCCGGTGTTTTTAAAAAGTGCATTGCAGCTGCCGCAATTGCAAACACTGCCAAACAAATACCAATTGTAACCGCTCCGCTTGCAACCCCTGCTGCAATGTTCTTAATCAAATATATCGGTGCTATAATATAAACCAAAACCAGCATTAAACGATAAATTGACTTATTGCTCATCGGAGCTTTCATCTTTTTGTCTTTCATATCAAATACCCCCGTAATTATGAAATTACTACCCGTAAAGTGCTTACACACCCCTATAGTTAAGTATATTCCTAAACTACGAAAAGTGCAAGGTAATTGTTTTTGGGACACATAGGAATAAAGTACTAGTTTCTCATTCTAACCGTCTTAATATCTTTTAATATCCTTCTCTACCATTTTTGCCCATATCTTGACTTTTTCCCCTCAAAACACTATGCTGTTTTTATAGAATATCCGCATTTTCAGCGGGGGAAAGAGGTACCAATGAACATACTTGTATTAAACGGAAGTCCTAAAGGAGATAACAGTATTACCTTACAAACCGTATATTATCTGCAGAAACTATATCCGCAGGATACCTTTGACATTCTACATGTTGGTCAGCGTATTAAAGCGTTGGAGAAGGATTTTGCTCCTGCAATAGAAGCACTGACAAAAGCGGATGTACTACTGTTTTCTTACCCTGTATACACCTTTATAGCGCCCTGCCAATTACATAGATTTATTGAACTCATGAAGGAATACCAGGTTCCCGTAGCCGGTAAATATGCTACACAATTAACTACCTCCAAGCATTTTTACGATGTCACCGCACATCGTTATATTCAGGAAAATTGCCATGATTTAGGCTTGAAATATATTCGCGGTTTGTCCGCAGACATGGACGATTTGTTAAAGGAACAGGGTCAAAAAGAGGCAAAAGCATTTTGGGAACACTTCTACTTCTGCGTGGAACAGGATTATATAGAGCCTTGTTATACACCGGCTTGTCATGTTGCAGACCGTATTTGCACTTTGGACAACAATACCACGACATCCGGGATATCAAAAGGCGGCAGGCTCACGGCCACCCTTCCCGCGCAGTCCACAACTCCTACCACCGGCGATGTGGTAATCGTAACCGACTGCACAGAAGCAGATACCGAACTCCGTAGTATGATTGCACGTTTTCAAGCTGTTTTACCTTATAAAACCCGTATCGCCAATATTGCTGAGTATCCTCTTCGCGGCGGTTGCCTGGGCTGCTTTCACTGTGCTACGGATGGCAAATGTATTTATACAGACGGCTTTGATACTTACTTACGCGATACCATTCAGTCCGCACAGGCCATAATCTATGCCTTTACCATTCGCGACCACTCTATGGGTGCACGCTTTAAAATGTACGACGACCGCCAATTCTGCAACGGGCATCGCACCGTTACCATGGGAACTCCTATGGGCTACTTAATTTGCGGTAGCTATTCTACTGAAACTAATTTGCAAACTATCTTGGAAGCCCGTGCACAAGTGGGTGGCAATATTTTAACCAGTATCGCTACAAACGAAAGGAATCCGGACAAAGAAATAGATACTTTGGCAAACTCTCTTTCCTACGCTATAGAGCATAAATATACACAACCACAGAACTTTTACGGGGTAGGTGGTATGAAAATATTCCGTGATTTAATCTACCAGATGCAAGGTATGATGAAGGCAGACCACCGCTTCTTCAAATCCCACGGACAGTATGACTTCCCCCAGAAGAAGAAAGGTACCATCCTTATGATGTACCTGGTGGGTGCTATGCTCTCCTCCCCCAAAATCAAGTCCAAAATGGGCAACAAGATGAACGAAGGCATGCTGGCCCCCTATAAGAAAGTATTAGATGGAGTATCCAAATAAAACTATTGTAATAACAATTCTAAATAATTGAACAACATAAAAAGCGCCCACGCCGGGCAATATAATATCCTAATCGGACACGCTCTCGCTCTGACGGATGACGTAGACTCACTAACCTCGTAGTCGAGAGAAACCCGCCTACTCGCTAAGCGAAGACGTCCTCCGAAGGTCCTTATTAGGAAATTATATTGCCCGGCGTGGGCCTCTTTTCATTTACGAAATTTTATTCACATTTGTTACGAAGTTCTTCCCAACGTTTGTCCACTTCTGCCTGGAAGGCTACCAACAACTCTTCATTACCCGGCTTAAACAAATGTTTAAAACGTCTCTGAGGACGTAAGAAATCCTCTAACGGCAGCTTCTTTTTCGGTGCGTAGCTGAGCATCCACTTACCATCTACCACTTCATACAGCGGCCAATAACAGGTTTCTACTGCCAGCTTACAGATGTTCATCATCTCAGAAGGCTCATAGCCCCAACCACGGGGACAAGGAGACATTACATTTAAGAATGCCGCACCCGGTGTATAAATAGCCTTTTCCGCCTTGGTATACAAATCCTTGAAATTGCCGATGTAGGTACTCTGTCCTACATAAGGAATATGATGCTCTGCCATAATTGCTGCCAAATCCTTACGAATCTGTACCTTACCATTGGATACTTTACCTGCCGGTGTGGTTGTCGTATCTGCATACTGGGGAGTTGCAGAAGAACGCTGGGTACCGGTATTCATATATGCACCATTATCATAGCACACATAAACCATATCATGTCCACGCTCCATAGCACCGGACAAAGACTGGAAACCAATATCATAGGTACCACCATCACCACCAAAGGTAATAAACTTGTAGGTATCGTCAATTTTTCCCTTTTTCTTCAAAACTCTATACGCAGTCTCTACACCGGAAAGTGTTGCTCCTGCGTTTTCAAATGCATTGTGAATGTAACTGTCTTCGTATGCAGTATAGGGATACATGAAGGTAGATACTTCCAGACATCCTGTTGCATTACCTATTACTGCCTTATCGCCTTCGTGCAAGGCACGTAAAACGGTACGAACTGCCACTGTACCGCCACAACCTGCACACATTCTATGCCCCGGTGCTAAACGCTCCGGTTTATTCATGACCTCTTTAAAATTATATGTAGCTTCCATATAACATGCCCTTTCCGTTTTACTTTGATCTCAAACCGATGTAATCATACATATCGGTAATTTCGTGAGTTTCTGCAATCTTTTCCAATCTATTATAAATATCCTCAAAATCCTTCACGGTAATATCACGACCGCCCAGACCATAGAAGTAATTTACTGCTTCCGTCTCTGCCTTTGCCTGATACAATGCTGCACGCACCTCAGCGCCCAAAGGTCCGCTGGTTGCGGAGAACATTTCACTACGATCCATAATTGCCACTGCTTTCACTTTAGACAGTGCCTGTGCAATTTCCTCCTCTGGGAAAGGACGGAATACACGAACCTTGATAAGACCTACCTTCTTACCGGTAGTCTCGCGAATCTGATCGATTGCCGCTTTACAAGTACCTGCCGCAGAACCAATAATTACGATAGCGTATTCTGCATCCTCCATACAGTACTCTTCGAAGAAACCATACTTTCTGCCGGTCATCTTCTCGAATTTCTCAGCCATTTCTAAAATAACCTGCTTAGCATTTATCATTGCTTGGCGCTGTGCCTTCTTAGTCTCCATATAATAATTGGATACCGCATAAGGACCTACCGCCATCTTCTCCTTAGCATTCAATAAATAGTGCTCCGGTTCGTATTCACCTACGAATTCCTTGGCCAAATCATCTTCCACCAAAAGAATATTTTCTACACCATGGCTGGTAATAAAACCATCCTGACAAATCATTACAGGCAAATGTACATCTTTATGCTCTGCAATAGGAAAAGCCTGTAAGAAGTTGTCATATACTTCCTGATTAGATTCTGCATAAATCTGAATCCAACCGGTATCTCTTGCACCCATACTATCAGAATGGTCAGCGTTAATATTAATAGGACCGGTCAAAGCTCTGTTTACTAGCGCAAGTACAATAGGCAATCTGTCGGAAGCTGCTACATACAGCTCCTCCCACATAAGTGCCATACCACAAGAGGAAGTCGCCGTTAAGGCTCTTGCTCCTGCCGCAGAAGCACCAATGGTAGCACTCATAGCACTATGCTCACTTTCCACATGAATAAACTCTGTATCAATTTCTCCATTTGCAATATAAGTTGCAACATACTGCGGAATCTCTGTAGAAGGCGTAATAGGAAATGCCGGCATTACATCCGGATTAATCTGCTTAATTGCATAAGCAACCGCTTCATTACCTGATAATCTTTCTCTAATTGCCATTTATTTTCCCTCCTTCATTTCAATTGCACCGAAGGGACAAACCTTGGCACAAATGCCGCAGCCCTTACAATGATCGTAATCAAACTCTCCACGCTTACAATTCTTCACCGGAATGGAAGAATCCGGACAAACCGGCACACAAAGCAGACACTGCTTGCATTTTTCCTCAATAAATACCGGTGTGGAGGTTCTCCATTCACCTGTACAGAATTCTCTGGAAGTAGCGGCTTCAAATATTTTATTTCCTTCTGTTATATCCTGCCATGGACTTCTTTCGTTAATTCTATCGCCAATCATTTAACCTACCTCCTCAAAAGCTAATTCCAAAGCCATCATATTACCATCAATAACCTCCGGCTTTTTGGCAAACTTATGCTGGAAGGACGCGCGCATTTCGTTTAAGAAATCGTCCTTCTCCATTACCTTGGAAACTGCCACAATGGCTGCCAACATGGGCGAATTTGGGTAATTTTTACCCAATGCCTTAATGGAAATCTCTCTGGCATCCAAGGTATAAACCTCACCTTCATAACCACGAAGCAAAGACTTAATCTCTTCGCTACTACGAGGCGTATTTACCACAATAGCACCTTCTTTTTTCAGTCCCTTGGTAACGTCAATGCTTTCCAATAAACTTTCATCCACCACTACTACATAATCCGGTTCGTAAATATTCGAATGTACGGTTAACGGCTTATCACTGACACGATTATAAGCTGTAATGGGTGCTCCCATACGCTCCGGACCATACTCCGGAAATCCCTGTACGTACTTACCTGTTTTAAATGCTACATCCGCAAGCAACAATGCTGCCGTCTTGGCTCCCTGACCACCACGGCCATGCCATCTGATTTCCACTGATTTGCTCATCTGTCTAATTCCTTTCTAAAAAACTTAAGCTCCTGTCGTAAACGACAGGAGCCTCCAATTTCTCACTAATTCATCCACGACATACCAACATATGCGTCCTCTGTTACGGGAGGAATCCGTCAACGTCTACTGAGGCATACTCTAGTGCCCTTTGGCGTTGCAACTCAGGAGGGATATTCTTTACTTTCTTACTCGTACCGCATCTCAGCTTCCGCGGCTCTCTGTGACTTTCCAAAAATAAATACTGGCTCCATCATCGTCTTTACATACAAATATGTAATTAACTTTATTATATTAACGCGTTGATAAGTTGTCAAGAAATATTTTCAACTATTCTTCAATTGACTTTCTCTTGCTAACAACAACCTTCTCATCTAAGCATTCAAAGATTTCATCCACTTTCTTCTTGTCCATTTTCGGTGTAATCAAGCTGACTACCGGTACTACGATTAAACCTGCTACCATAGCAATGGCACCTGCATTAATCGGTGACGCAATGAACTTAAAGAACATATTTGCTACCGTAATACCAACACCTGCTGCAAAACTTGCCCATACAGAAGCTCTGGTGACGCCCTTCCAATATAAACCATACATGAAAGGAGCTAAAAATGCACCTGCCAATGCCCCCCATGAAATACCCATAAGCTGCGCAATAAAGGTAGGCGGATCCAATGCAATCACCACACTGATTACGATAAATACCACCAGCATGATTCTCATACAAAGAAGCTGCTTTTTCTCGTCCATATCTTTGACAATATTGCCCTTGATTAAATCCAGTGTCAGTGTAGAGCTGGAGGTTAATACCAGAGAAGACAGTGTTGACATAGACGCAGACAATACCAATACAATTACAATACCGATTAAGATATCCGGTAATGTGGACAACATACTGGGCACAATAGCATCATATACAATCTTTCCATTTGCATCATAGATAGCAGGGGTGTCAAATAAACGTCCGAAACCACCCAGAAAATAGCAACCACCTGCTACCACAATTGCAAAAAAGGTAGAAATAATGGTACCTGTTTTAATAGCCTTTTCATCTTTAATTGCGTAGAACTTATGTACCATCTGCGGAAGTCCCCAGGTACCCAATGAAGTTAAAACTACAACACCAATTAAGTTGGGCAAATCCGGTCCAAAGAAGGAAGCAAATACCCCCTTTTGTCCCAAAGTAAGCGACACATCACTTTCAATTTCTGAGAGTTTAAACACTGCCTCATAAAAACCGCCCTGTCCGTTCAATACTGCAGCAATAACTGCAATAATACCGAAAATCATAATAATACCCTGAATAAAGTCATTAATTGCAGTCGCCATATAGCCACCCAAAATAACGTACACACCGGTAAGCGCTGCCATAATAATGACACATGCTGCATAAGGAATATCAAAAGCCATACCAAACAATCTGGACAAACCATTGTATACAGACGCAGTATACGGAATCAAGAATATAAATGCAATCGCTGACGCTGCAATTTTTAAAGCATTAGAATCATAACGCTTTCCAAAATAATCCGGCATGGTTGCAGCTGATAAATGCTTGGTCATCACTCGTGTTCTTCTGCCTAATACAATCCATGCAATTAACGAACCAATAACGGCATTACCGATACCTATCCAGGTAGCAGAAAGTCCATACTTATAGCCAAACTGTCCTGCATATCCAACAAACACTACTGCCGAAAAATAAGATGTACCATAGGCGAAAGCAGTTAACCACGGACCTACACTTCTACCACCCAGCACGAAATCATTTACGTTGGTTGCATGCTTTCTGGAATAAATACCTACTCCTACCATACTTGCAAAGAAAAGTACCAAAAATAAAATCTTTACTAACATATCAGTTCCTCCGTCCCTTCTCTTTTCCCTATCTATTCATTTCCCCATCTATAGATTGGGATTTCAAGAATATCACTTTATAGATTTAAAGCGTTGTGCTTTAAACTTTTGAAGTACATCGCTTTAAAGCAAGAAAGCAATTGTATTATACAAAACCCTTGCTCAAAATGCAAGGGTTTTTCATGAATTATTTCATTTTGATGTTCTGTTTTGTCCATTTACCATTCTCAACTTACTAATTATCTACCCATGAAGCCTCTTTACACTCTCGTGGGTAAACAACAGGTCTTCAAACACAATAAAAAACTACATACCCAGCAATCTCTTAGCATTCCCCGAGAAAATTGCTTCCTTCTCCTGTACACTCAAAGACAATGCATTCACAGCCGCCATATCTCTGCGTGCATCGCTCCACGGTGAATCCGTAGCAAATAAAATTTTATTTTTGTCATGCTTCTCCCAGAGCTTCATAAACATCTCCTGTGACATATAGTCAAAGCTGAACGCAGTATCCAAATACACCTGCTCACCCGCCAGACATTCATACACCTCGTCCCATTGCTTCCAGCCACCCATGTGCGCCAGCACCAACTTCTGTGGTTTAATGGTATCCAATATCTTACGCGCCTTGTCCGGCGGACAATGTACCGGCTCCGGCAAACCTATATCAATACCTGCATGCACCAATATAATCAGTCCCAGTGCATCCGCATACTCCATAATATTCATATAACGCACATCATCAATCATCACGCCCTGATAGTCCGGATGCAACTTAATCCCCGGCAAGCCCAGTGCCTTAATACGATTTAGCTCTGCCTTATAATCCTCACTGTCCGGATGAATTCCGCCGAAAGACAAAAGTCTGCCCGCATACTGCTCATTTACCTTCGCTGCAAAGGTATTCACGGACTCAAACTGTGATGGCTTGGTTACTACCGGCATAATCACAGACAAGTCCACACCGGACCTATCCATAGATGCAAGCAGTCCATTTAATGTGCCATCTGTAGCCGCCTTTACACCGGACACCTGTGACAATGCTTCAATAGAGCGTGCTGCAATTTTGTCCGGAAATATGTGAGTATGAAAATCAATAATCATGTTGCGCCTCCCTGTCTGTAGCTTTTATAGTGTTTCTTCCGACATTTCCAATGCCGCCTTATATTTGCGCAAGTCTTCCAGCAATTTCATATGTAGCTCTGCCTCTCCCACCACAGGATGCTTCTTTTCTACCTTCAACATCTCTTCATATATCTTCTCTGCTGTTATAGGCTTCTTTTGCTTCGGCAGCTTTTTAGGAAGCTTCCCTTTTTTCGAAAGTGCCAGCCATTCCACCATTTCTCTTTCCACGTCACTTAAGTATAAATAATAAGCGTATTTCACTCGTAACACCGAAAGGTCTGTTACCTGCATAAGCGCTGCCCGTAGCACCGTGTAGTAAGCAGCAATCTTCTCTATAGGCGCTTTCTCCTGTACCATAACACACAGCCTTTCCAAGTCTATGGTATTAATATAGGCTATCGGTAGCTTCTCCTTGTTCTCCTCCAAAAATACTAACCTCGCCGCCTTCTCTTCCTCACTTCCCTGCAATAATGTTCTGTAGTACTTCTGTAAATACAAATATCCTATCAGGGCACTTATTTTCTTCCCCTGTGGTTCCTGCACTTTAAAAAGCTCGGATGGGAAATCTGTCAACTGCGCACCGTCACTCATATCCGCATTTATCTTTAGCTGTAAATACAAAGCTTTCTGCGCTTCCTTAGACTTTTTACAATCCAGACAGTTTTTGCCATCATTTGGGATGCCAATGGTCATAGGTATCAGATTGGTTACGGCCATAATCACACCGGTAAAAATAAACACACCGGCAATCCATGCTGCAAGTGGAGAACCTATAAACGCCAAAAGCAATATGAGCATACAGCTGATAATATTGAAAAGCCCGCCTCCCAGATTATATAACACATAAGGATATGGTTCCTCTTCCTTCCACCCCGGAGGATACATAAGACACTGCCCCATGGTTCCCGGCACCTTCAGCTTCTTTACAGACAGCTTTCCCTCTTTCTTCACAATCGTAAAAGAAAAAACTCTATACGACAGAAACCGATACCCTGACAATAATCCAAACACTAAATGTCCGGCTTCATGAATTACAGTGTGCAAAATCATGGTCACAACATAATAAACTGCCAACAAAATAAAATAGATAAACTCAAGGCCTTCTTTTAGATAAAAGGGTCGGAAGTCCTTTATATTAAGCACCTCACTATCTCCCATAATCCCCAAACCGACACCTATAATTCCTCCGATTATAGCGCATACAATAAAGAAAACAGTCATTCCACGTTCCTGCTTTTTGCGAATCGCTTTCATAGGCTTTAGATATTCATTATATTTCGCTATGGACTGCTCGTCTATTTGTGCTTTTGCATCCATCTGTATTCTCTCCTTATCCCATTATAACGCACGGAAAAGCAGTATCATAATACCGCAAACCACAAGTGCCAGCACCGCCGAACCAATTGCCAGTAATAGCTTCTGATACGGACGTTTGCCGGATTCTCTTGCCTTTTCAATCTCATCCAGGCTCTCTCCTTCCATAAAAGCACTGATCTCCTTGTAGGTCTGAATATCATATTTCTTTTTATGCTTTTCTACACGGAAAGCAAAGTACAAGCCCGCCGCACAGATTACCAGATATACCGCCATGCCCCACCAGTCTAAGAAGTGTGCCAAGGGTATGGGGGTAATCAACATAAACGCATAGAACACAGTCATAATGGCAGTGTCCTTTTGAAAGTTTGCAAGTTCCTGGGTACTAATTTCTTTTTTCATGATTTCTAAATCTCCTTTGATTAATTGATCAAGGGACACCTGAAAAACTTCACTTAAGAGCAACAAACTTTTAATATCAGGATAGGTCTTATCATTTTCCCAATTGGATATGGACTGGCGTGATACAAATATTTTTTCTGCCAATTCATCCTGGGACATAGACAATTCATTTCGATATTTTTTGATTTGTGTACCAAGATTCATTTTCTGCATCTCCTTTCCTCCCCACCATATACAAACAAGGACTTTTTATCAATCAAAGGGCTTTTACATAGTCTTATTTTCACATGTAAAAAGTGTTTGACATAGCTAAAACACGCGCATTTTCGTTGTTTGTGTCATGTATTAGTTTCAGCCCCACTACCAAAACCGGTAACGGGGCTGTTTGTATTTTCTTAGCTTTCAAATCCAAGCAAGAACGCTTTTTTGTTAATTTCCACGGTCTTGGGCGGAACAGTTTTCTCAATTACCTGAAGCCATGCTTCCTTAGAGAAATCCATATGCTTTGCCGCAACACCAAGTACAATAATATTAAATACCTTGGAATTACCCAGCTTCAATGCTTCATCCATAGCATTTACACTATATACACTGTGTTCCTTTGCCAAATTCTCAATAATATTTTCCGGATATTGTGCCGCACCGGTTACAACAGGCATGGGGTCGATACGATGATCATTTACCACAATGGCACCATCCTTCTTTAAGAAATGTGCATAACGCAGTGCTTCCAGCTTTTCAAACGCGATAAGTACATCTGCCTGGCCTTCTTCTACGATGGGCTCTGCTACCTTTTCACCATAACGAACAAAGGTAACCACGCTACCGCCACGCTGTGCCATACCATGCACCTCAGAAAGCTTTACATCATATCCTGCGTCTACGGTAATACCGCCCAGGATACGGCTGGTGAGAAGGGTTCCCTGTCCACCAACACCTACAATCATAATATTCTTCGTCTTCATATTTAAGCCTCCACTGTCTCTATTGCATCAAATTTACAGATTCCCTTGCAGAGTCCGCATCCGTTACACATGGTCTGGTCAATGGAAATGGTACCGTCTGCATTCTTGGTCAGTGCAGGACAACCGGGCTTTAAGCACATGCCGCACTTCTTACACTTTTCAGGAACCGGAACGCACTTGGTAGTGAACTTGTTGCCCTTTAAAAGTACACAAGGAGACTTGGTGATAATTACGGACACTTCATCCTTTGCTACTTCTTCCTTGATAACCTTTTCCAATTCTACAGTATCAAAAGCATTTACTTCTACCACATTCTTGATACCCATTGCCTTACACAAATGATAAATATTAATTGCCGGAACCACCTCACCCATTAAGGTCTTACCGGTTGCTGCGTGATCCTGATGTCCGGTCATACCTGTAGTAGAGTTATCCAGAATCATAACTGTTCCAGTACCCTGATTATAAACCATGTTCATCAGTGAGTTTACACCCGTATGCATAAAGGTAGAATCACCGATAACAGCTACCCAATTCTTGATGTAATCCTTGCCTTTTGCCTTTTCCATACCATGGAGCGTAGAAATACTTGCACCCATACAAACAGTAGTATCTACTACGCTTAAAGGTGCCACAGCGCCCAGGGTATAACATCCGATATCGCCTGCTGCATGAATTTTTAATTTATTCAGTACAGAGTATACGCTTCTGTGAGGACAGCCCGGGCAAAGAATAGGCGGTCTTGCCGGTACCTGTGCCGCTGCATTAATATCCACATCCTCTTTTAAAACTGCCTTACGAAGCATGTTTGCACTATACTCGCCCTGTACAGTAAAGATTTCCTTACCAATGCATTTAATACCCCAAGACTTAATCTGTTCTTCAAAAACAGGCTCTAATTCTTCAAATATGTAAAGAGTTTCTACCTTTGCAGCAAACTCTTCAATTAACTTCTTAGGAAGGGGATGTACCAGACCCAGCTTCAATACGGATGCGTTCGGACAAGCCTCCTTCACATACTGATAAGCAATACCGCTGGTAATAAAACCAACCTTGGTATCGTTCATCTCCACCTTATTAATAGGCATGGTGCAAGCATCCGCAGCCATATCCTTCAAACGCTTCTCTACATACACATGACGACCCTTAGCATTACCGGGCATCATAACAAACTTAGCTACATTTCTCTCATAAGTAATATCTACCGGCTCACATCTTTCCTCCAAGGTAACTGTACCCTGAGAATGTGCCAAACGTGTGGTAGTACGTAAAATAATCGGTGTATCATATTTCTCGGAAAGGTCAAAAGCATACTTCATGAAGTCCTTTGCTTCCTGAGAATCGGAGGGTTCCAAAACCGGTACCATAGCAGCTCTTGCCACACATCTGGTATCCTGTTCATTCTGGGAAGAATATAAGCCCGGATCATCTGCCGCCACTAATACCAAACCACCATTTACACCTGCATAAGAGATGGTATAAAGAGGGTCAGAAGCTACGTTTACACCAACGTGCTTCATACTTGCCATAGCACGCACACCACTGATGGATGCACCGATAGCCACTTCCATAGCTACCTTTTCATTGGGAGACCATTCTGCATAAATCTCCGGATAATTTACAATGTTTTCACTGATTTCGGTACTGGGGGTGCCGGGATATGCTGCAGATACCTTTACACCTGCTTCATACGCACCACGGGCAATTGCCTCATTACCTAACATAATCTTTGTTTCGCTCATGTTTGTTTTCCTTTCAAAATTTTTTGTTACTTTTTAAAAAAATAGGTCTTGCAAAAACGCATATGCAAAAAATAAAAATGCTCCACCAAAGGCAATTGCAAAAATCATAGCAAACCCATTCTCAGCAACATCTGCCTGAGGATGATAATACTCTTCCGGATTATCCGGGTTAATATAGATTTCGTAACTTGCCCCAATCTCAGCAGTAAAGCCGGGAGCACTTTGCTGCTTGCTTACTTTGTAATGCTTTCCTTCATAGTCAAATTCATAAACCGGATATTTCATGTGACGGCTCTCACTATCACGATATTTTCCGGTACACTCTGCCATTATCTTCTGTGTACAACGCTTCTTTAAGCTACTTCCCATAAAACGGCTCCTTCCTTTGGAATCCTACTGAATTGTTAACCCAAGTTCTGGTCTGCAATCAGTTTGTTCGCGCCATACATTTCTCGAAGCTTCGGCTTCTCAATCTTACCGGTAGGGTTACGTGGAATATCTGCAAAAATAATCTCACGGGGTCTCTTGTAACGTGGAAGCTTCAGACAATACTCATCCATTTCTTCCTTAGTCATGGTCATACCTTCCTTCAGCTCAATAATCGCTGCCGGAATTTCACCCAAACGGGCATGTGCTAAACCGATAACCGCCACGTCGTGTACCTTATCATTGGTACGGATAAAGTCTTCAATCTGTACCGGGTACAGATTCTCACCACCACTGATAATAACGTCCTTCTTACGGTCTACCAGGAAGATAAATCCATCCTCATCCTCCTGCGCCATATCTCCGGTAAATAACCAACCGTCGCCAAGCACCTCATTAGTAGCCTTCTCATCATGGTAATAACAGGTCATAACACCAGGGCCCTTTACTGCCAACTCACCTACTTCGCCCTTAGCTACGGTCTGTCTCTTTTCATCCACAATCTTTACTTCCCAACCATAACCAGCCTTACCAATAGCACCAACCTTATGAATGTTCTCCACACCCAAATGAACACAACCCGGTCCGATGGACTCGGACAAGCCGTAGTTGGTATCATAATCATGGTTCGGGAAAATGCTCTTCCACTTCTTAATCAGACTCTGAGGAACCGGCTGCGCACCAATGTGCATCAATCTCCACTGGTCTAATTCATAATCTGCCAAATTCACCTTGCCACTTTCAATAGCTTCCAAAATATCCTGCGCCCAGGGAACCAACAACCACACGATGGTACATTTTTCCTTGGAAACAGCTTCCAAAATAAACTCCGGCTTGGTACCCTTAAGTAAAATCGCCTTACTACCGGACAGGAGACTTCCGAACCAATGCATCTTGGCTCCGGTATGATAGAGCGGCGGAATACAAAGAAATACATCATCCTTCTGCTGTCCATGATGGTTTTGCTCCACTAGACAAGAATGAGTCAAACTCCTATGTTTATGTAAAATAGCCTTCGGGAAGCCTGTGGTTCCGGAAGAGAAATAAATGGCTGCATCATCATCCTCAAAAATCGGAATAGCAGGTGACTGACTGGAACAATTGGCCGCTAATGAATTATAATCATCTGCAAAGCTGGGGCAACCCTCACCTACATAAATAAGAAGTCTCCCCTTGCTGATACGGTCAGCAATTTCCTCCACACGTCCGATAAATGAATTACCGAACACCAACACATCTGCTTCTGCCAAATTAACACAATACTCAATTTCATCAGAAGAATATCTGAAATTCAAAGGCACTGCCAAAGCGCCGGTCTTCAAAATACCGAAATAAATCGGTAGCCACTCCAAACCATTCATCATCAAAATGGCAACCTTGTCCCCCTTCTTGATACCTCTCTGAAGAAGCAGGTTGGCAAAGCGGTTTGCTTTTTCATTAAATACGCTCCAAGTAATTTCTCGACGATAGCTGGTCTTGGGACTGGGTTCAATCAACTCATATTCCTTCCAAGTTACTCTGCGATCCTCCTGAATCTCAGGGTTAATCTCTACCAAACATACATCATTTGGATACTGTCTGGCATTTTTCTCTAAAAACTCTGTAATAGGCATGATATTTCCTTTCTTAGCATAAATTCTCAACTAATTTATTACTTTAACGCTTTTAACCACTAAATTGTATTATAGCATTTATTGAGAAGGCGGTCAACTATGGAAATTGGGTTTACTACCACCAGGCGGTCTATATGAATCCCACTCCCTTTCCTGCACTAGATGGTCTATATGAAAAGCCCGCAAGTCATTTCCATGACCTACGGGCTCCCTTCTTTTTCATCTGCCATAACATCCTTTACGTTTTATTATGTCAATCTCTGCAATCTACTACGCAATATTCTGATTCAGCACAATACTCTTCCTGCTGATAGCACCGATTTCTTCCAAGGTATTCAGCATACGATAAATAGTCGCCAAACCGATGCTGGAATCCTCCTTTGCTGCCAAATAATAAATCTCCTTGCAGGAAGCACACTCCTTGTTCAAAATAATATCCACTAAAATGCGACGCTGTTTGGTTATTCTACAACCTCTGTCACGTAACTTTCTTAAAATAACATCTCTTTCATCATTTCTCATAATATACCTTCCCTTCTATGTAAACTAATCTACAGACACTTGCAATAAATAGTAACCATGCATCATTTCACAGCAGCACATCTTTATTACATGTAGTTAGTTTAAACTAACCAAGGGAAGTTGTCAATATCTTTTTATCTTTTATTCATAGTTGGTTTATCCACTTCATTCCCCCTCTATCTAACCTTACCTGCGGTCCATGTAAAAAAATATTCTCTCCAGAATCCCTTTTGTCTCATTGTCCGGAAATTTTGATGTGAAATCCGAGCTCCGGCGGTCTATATAAAAAAACTGGTCCGTGAGATACCACTTTTTCTAAAAAATGGTATCTGGGAGCAAACTTTTTTTACATAGACCGCCGGCACATGATTTTTCAGTATTTTTCAGGCCAAAAACAGCAAAAAAGGATTCCACAGCAGCAAAAATTTTCTATAGACCGCAACCACTCGCGCAATGTATATATACGGTGCCGCAAATAGAAACACCGACACCGGAATTCATTTCGTTCACAGAAAAACTACTAGATTGTCCGCAAGTTTCCTATTAGCTGCTTTTCATTTTCCATGGCACTATCCAGAAACTCCTCCACTGCACCCTCGTAACTAACCTTATCCACACAGTGGCTCAATCCGTGGCCGGCACCTTTCACCAACAAAATCCTCTTCTGCTTACCGCATGCCTCATAGCAGGTCTGACTCATGTGACAAGGTACGAAATCATCCCCGTCACCATGAATAAACAAGATGGGGACCTTACTATTTCGCACAGCCTCCACACAGGATGCGTCCTTGTCGTCGATATCAATCCCTGCAAATACGCGTCCACTCAGCCGTACCACCGGATAGGCAAGCGCTACGGGCAGTCCCATGGAATGAATCACGCTTTGAATAATCTCCTTCGGAGAGGAAAAACCGCAGTCTGCTAACACACACTTTACATTTTTCGGCAAATCAAGAGCCGAAGCCAGCATGACCGTGGAAGCGCCCATGGAAATCCCCATAAGCACAATGGGAGTCTCCTGACCAAAACGTTCATTGGCATATTGAATCCAGCTAAGGCAGTCAAACCGTTCCTTAATACCAAAGGTCATCACCTTGCCCTCGCTCTGTCCGTGGGCACGTTGGTCTACCATCAACACATTATATCCGCGACGCCAGCTCATAATAAAGGCACCGTTGCCATCACGGAGTGCCCCACCTCTGTAACCATGCATAAATATGGTCAGCGGCGCACCATCTGCCTGATGATAATATTTTGCATGCAGCCTCAGACCATCCGCTGATGTAATATACACATCCTCATGCTCATGGGAGAGCACCACATCAATCCCTCGCAAAATCTTTTCTGCATGAGGCTCATACGCTTTCCCCGGCGGTGCCGAACGTTCCTCAATCATGGACTCACGATTCTTACGGAATGCAAAAAAGAACACTCCGTAAAGAATCACAAAAAACAATATTATCACACCGACCAAAATCCACAACCAAATCATCTTTTCACTCCTGCTGCCGCCTACATACATACGTCTGCACATTCCGGCATCCTGCTTTTCTTATCTTACCAAACTACGCTCCGATACCGTTTCCGGTATACAGCTGGTAATATTTGCCCTGTTCTTCAATCAATTGGTCATGAGTACCTCGTTCAATAATACGCCCCTGCTCCAGAACCATGATGCAGTCTGAATTACGTACCGTAGACAGTCTGTGTGCAATCACAAAGGTTGTTCTGCCATGCATGAGTCGATCCATACCCTCCTGTACAATACGCTCCGTTCTGGTATCAATAGAGCTGGTTGCCTCATCCAAAATCAGTACAGGCGGATTGGCAATGGCCGCTCTAGCAATGGCAAGAAGCTGGCGCTGTCCCTGACTTAAATTCGCACCGTCACCTACCAGCATAGTGTCATATCCCTGTGGCAATCTGGCAATAAATGCATCTGCATTGGCAAGCTTGGCTGCTGCAATTACCTCTTCATCCGTAGCATCCAATTTACCAAAGCGAATATTTTCTTTCACCGTACCGGTAAACAAATGGGTATCCTGCAATACAATCCCCAAGGAGCGACGCAAATCAGCCTTTTTAATCTTGTTAATATTGATACCGTCATATCGGATCTTACCATCCTGAATATCATAAAAACGATTAATCAAATTGGTAATTGTTGTTTTACCTGCACCTGTGGATCCTACAAAAGCAATCTTCTGCCCCGGCTGTGCATACAAATGAATATCATGAAGAACCATCTTTTCATCAGTATACCCAAAATCCACGCCGTCAAACACCACATCGCCTTTTAATTCCACATAATCTACGGAACCATCCGCCTGATGGGTATGCTTCCATGCCCAACGGCCGGTTACTTCCTTGCATTCCTTTAGCGCACCGTTTTCCTCCGTCACATTTACTAACGTCACATAGCCTTCGTCCACTTCCACCGGCTCATCCATAAGCGCAAACACTCGCTCCGTACCAGCTAACGCCATGACAATAGAGTTAAGCTGCTGTGTTACCTGATTTACAGGCATATTAAAGCTCTTGTTAAAAGTCAAAAAGCTGGCCAGCTTACCCAATGTCAGTCCTGTAGCACCGGAAAGTGCCAGCATACCGCCTACGATTGCACAAAGCACATAACTGACATTCCCCAACTGCGCATTAATGGGACCTAAAATATTGGCATAGGTATTTGCTTTATCTGCACTGATAAAGAGACGATTGTTCATTTCCTGAAAGGTCTTCTTGTTTTCTTCCTCATGACAGAATACCTTTACTACCTTCTGTCCATCCATCATTTCTTCAATGAAACCGTTTACCGCACCTAAATTCGTCTGCTGTTCCAGGAAATATTTACCACTGTTACCGGCAGCCTTGGCCGTGCAAAACATCATAACAATTACCATAAAAATAGTTAAGACTGTAAGCGGCACGCTTAATACTACCATACTTACAAATACACTTACCACAGTGACAACACTGTTGACTATCTGTGGAATACTTTGGCTTACCATCTGACGCATGGTATCAATGTCATTGGTATACACTGACATAATATCCCCGTGGGCATGGGTATCGAAGTATTTAATGGGCAGTTTCTGCATATGTTCAAACAGTTCATTACGCAAGTTGCGAAGCACCCCCTGCGTTACATTAATCATAATACGATTCTGTGCAAAGGTTGCCACAATACCTATGCCGTAAAAAACTGCCACTCTGCCGATGGCCTGCGCCAAAGGTGTAAAGTCCGGAGTATCCGTCAGCAAAAACGGTGTTATATAATCATCTATCAGTGTCTGCATAAATAAGGTTCCCTGTATATTGGCAAAAACACTAATAAAAATAAACAGAATTACTAATATATAATGTACACCATAGTCCTTAAACACATACTTCATTAAACGCAGGAAAAGCTTGCCCGGATTTTTGATTTTGGGTTTAGGTCCCATAGGACCTCTTCCTTCCGGTCCCTTCGGACCTCTCTGCGAATTTGCCGCCGGACCGCCTTTTGGAGGCATTGTATTATTCTTCTTTGTTTCAGCCATAATTAATCTGCCTCCTTCTCGTCAAAGTCACCGCTGCCGCCGGTCTGGGATTCAAATACCTCACGGTAAATTTCATTGGTTTCTAACAACTCTTCATGGGTACCAAAACCATTAATTTCACCATCTTCCATAACAAAAATACGGTCTGCATCCTGAATACTGGAAATACGCTGTGCAATAATCAACTTAGTAACACCCGGCAATTCCTCACGAAAAGCCTTTCTAATCTTCGCATCCGTCGCCGTATCCACCGCGCTGGTACTGTCATCTAAAATCAATATCTTGGGATTCTTAAGCAATGCTCTGGCAATACAGAGTCTCTGCTTCTGCCCTCCGGATACATTGGTACCGCCCTGTTCAATATGGGTATCATATTTATCAGGAAATCTTTCAATAAATTCATCCGCACAAGCAAGTTTGCAGGCATGTATACACTGCTCATCTGTAGCTTCCATATTACCCCAGCGCAGATTTTCATAAATGGTTCCGGAGAATAAAACATTCTTCTGAAGCACTACAGACACTTGGTTACGCAGTGCCTCCATATCGTACTCCTTGACATTACGGCCACCTACCAATACTTCCCCCTCTGTTACATCATACAAACGGCTGATTAAGTTCACCAAACTAGTTTTGGCACTACCGGTACCGCCCATAATACCAATGGTTTCACCGGATTTGATTTCTAAATTAATATCTTTAAGTACAGGCCGCTCGCTTGTAGTATTATATCTAAAGTTCACATCCTTAAATACAATACTTCCGTCAACTACCTCTGTTACAGGATTTTCCGGATTCTGTAAATCACTGGTTTCATTTAACACTTCACTGATACGCTCCATACTTGCTGTACTCATGGAAATCATGACAAAAATCATAGACAGCATCATTAGATTCATCAATATATTCATACAGTACGCCAGCAAACTCATTAAGTTACCGGTACTCAGTTCTGACCCCACAATCATCTTAGCACCAAACCAGCTGATTAAAATAATACAGGTATATGTAGTCAACTGCATTAACGGACCGTTAAATACCAAGTTTTTTTCTGCCTTTACAAATATATTGTAAATATTATTGCTGGCATTATGAAACTTCTTGGTCTCCTCTTCTTCACGCACATAAGCCTTTACTACACGGATAGCAGATACATTTTCCTGTACAGACGCATTAAGTGCATCATACTTAGGAAATGCCTGCCGGAAATATCTGGTACCTCTGCGAATAATAAAGAATAAACAAATACCCAAAAACACCAGCGCCACCAAATAAATACTTGCCAACTTCGCATTAATACTAAAAGCCATAAGAAGCGCACAAACCATACTTGCCGGAGCACGCATGGCCATACGCAAAATCATTTGAAAAGCCATCTGCAAATTACTTACATCCGTAGTCAGTCTGGTTACCAGACCTGCTGTACTAAATTTGTCAATGTTCGAAAAAGAGAAGGTCTGAATATTATTAAACATCGCCTCTCTCAAGTTCTTCGCAAAACCGGTAGCTGCCTTGGCACCGAAACGTCCGCCAAACAAACCTCCCAGCAAACCAATTATGGCCGTGACAATCATAAGTATACCCACTTTGTATATGTGCGCCATATTCCCCGCTTCCACACCATCATCTATAATAGATGCCATGAGGAAAGGAATTAAGGTTTCCATCAGTACTTCCAAAAGCATAAAAAGCGGAGTTGCAATCGCAGCCCATTTATACTCTTTCACCTGCTTTAACAAGGTCTTTAACATTTTAATCCTCCTTCACCGCAAAATCCGCTTTTACCTCTTTTAGATTCTGCTCCATTTTTTGCACAATATCCAAAAACAACCTTTTTTCTTCCTCAGATATGTCCGTCATAATCTGCTTATGGATTCCACAGATATTTTCTTCTACCAAATCATGATGTTTATATCCCTTCTCCGTTAATAAAACCTTTTTCAAACGCGCATCCTGTTCCACTGATTCTCTTCGGATTAAATCTCTCTTTTCCATAAGCTGTATAATCGTAGTTACTGTAGACCTACCAATAGAAAACTGTTTTTCAATATCTCTCTGAAAAACCTCCCTGTCACGGTTATCATACAAATATTTCAATATCCAGCCATGCATTAACGTTACTTCATCGTACCCTGCCGCCTTCATTCTGGCATCCAAAATCCGCTTCACTCCCATATCCAGCTTATGTATCATAAAACCAACTCTGTTATCTGTTTCCGCCATACTTTCCAACCTTCTCCTTCAAATTGCATATATTATTTGTTTACTAATCCAACAGTTCGCACCACGAACTGTTCGCCTCCGAACAATCTTACTCTATTGTATGCAGTAGGTATATAAATGTCAAGCAACCACCTTTATTCTTAATAGTTTTTTAATCACTTGATGTCTAAAAAAATAACCTGTAAAATACCGTCATTTGTAATTTACGATATCTTACAGGCTGATTTTTCATCATTCACGTGTCTTGCCCTCTAACAAATACCCAAAAATATGCAATCCCAATTTCAGCACATCATGTCGGAGCAGATTATTCTTCACAGTAACATAATCATCACTAATCACCCGTGCCACCAGACTTTCCGTCGCTTCCCTATCCAGTTCCACCGGATCCTTCTGTTCCAAAGATTCATAGCGTCTTGCCATATCCTCATCAATTTTACCATCATTGGCTACCACCACGTCCAGCTTATGTTTGCCCAAATATTGATTAATCAAACGTATGTGATCGGACACCTTGAACTCTTCTGTTTCACCGGGCTGAGTTACCATGTTACAGACATACATAATCTTACCGCGACTTCTATCAATAGCATCCACAATTTCCTCACAAATTAAGTTTGGAATAATGCTGGTAAATAAACTACCCATGCTGAGTACAATCAAGTCAGCCTCCTCCAAAGCCTTTATAGCCTCCTTGGTAGGTACCGGTTTCTCCTTGTAAAAAACCTTCTTCACTGCATTGTGGTTCTCAGTAATATTATGCTCACCTTCCACCACACTGCCGTCTGCCATCTCACCCATCAGCACTACATTATCTTCCGTCAAGGGAACCACTTTCCCCTTTAAGTTAAAAACCTTGCTGAGCGCTTCAATACCATCCGACAAATTTCCTGTTATCCCGGAAGATGCTGTCAGCAACAAATTTCCTACCGTATGACCGTCCAAATCACTGGTTGTATGAAAGCGATAATTGAAAAGCTCCATTACCAAAGGCTCCGTCTCTGACAAAGCCACCAAAACCCTTCGGATATCTCCCACCGCCGGAATATTAAACTCTTCACGCAACACACCGGTACTTCTTCCATCGTCGCACACAGATACAATTGCTGTTAAATCCAAAGGAAACTCCTTTAATCCGCGAAGTAGGGTAGATGAACCGGTTCCTCCGCCTAAGACTACTACTTTTCGTTTCATAGCATCCTCCTTCTTTTTGTAAACAGACTATACCCCTTTACCTTCTCTTGCTACCTGTGCAAGCTACTTATTACCATTCATCTCAGCCTTCAACTTCTTTAAATAGCTATTCTTCAATGCATTCTCCTGCTTCAGCTTTTCATTCTCCTGCTGAAGATGCAACATATAATCTCTGCAAAGTCTTACCCCACAGCGAACCGCCACATCCTCATGCTGCTCCATCTCCGCAAGCCACTGATTCAAGGATTTTTCACATATATCATTATAGGTAGTATCCTCCGGTATAAACATATTTTCCTCCATTTCAATCTTCGCTACCATTTAAACTTCCCATCGCAGCTGTCATACACTATAAACGCATCGCTTCTGCTTCCATCTTCTTCATCGCCCGAAACTCAAACAACACCATAGTTACGGCTACCATTGCCGCCACCGCGTCCGAAATCGGACCCGCATACAGAATTCCATCGATCCCCATTATTGTCGGTAAAATCAAAAGTAACGGCAATAAAAACAAAATCTGTCTGGTTAGCGACAAGAACACCCCTTTAATCGCCTTACCGATAGAGGTAAAAAAAGTAGACGTAATGGGCTGTAAAAAGTTCAAACAGGTAAAAAACAAAAATACCCGGAAATACTTCTCGCCAAATTCAAAATAACTGGCGGTACCATCTCCGAATGCTGCCAAAATCTGCCTTGGAAACAGCTGAAAAAGCAAAAACGATACCAGCGAAATACTACCACCCGCAATACAAGCCATTTTATATGCTTCACGTACGCGCCTGTAATTCTTTGCCCCATAATTAAAGCTCTCAATAGGCTGCGTCCCCTGACCAATACCAATCACAATAGAAAAACATACTTGACTGACCTTCATTACTATACCTGCACAGGCTATAGGAATTGCTTCTCCATACACAGACATTGCACCGTAATACTTCAATGAATTGTTTAGTACAATCTGCACCAGCATCATAGCCAACTGATTGAAAAAAGATGCCATACCCAGAGACATAATCTGGCTGATATACTTCCACTCCACCTTAAAATGCTTTTTCTGCAAAGGTGCCGTCTTAAACTTGCGCATATAATTAATGACCAAACATGCAGAAAAAATCTGTCCAATAATCGTGGCATACGCTGCACCCTCCATGCCCCAATCAAGGCCAAGCACAAAAATAGCATCCAGTACGGTATTTATTATAGCACCGGACAAATTGCTAATCATGGTCATTTTAGGACTACCATCCGCACGCATCAAATGTCCGCCGCCGGTAGTCAATAATAAAAAGGGGAAACCTAAAGAAGTAATTCTAACATAACTTTCTGCATAAGGTAATACATCTGCAGGTGCCCCAAAAGCAAGCAACAATGGGGTTAGAAACACCTGTGCCACAACACATAATATTAATCCACAGGTAAATAACATTACCAAGGCATTCCCTACAAAGTGAATCGCCTTCTCTTTTTCCCCACGTCCCAAAGCAAGGTTAAAGCAGGATGCCCCGCCAATACCAAACAATAATGCCAATGCCAAACAGGACGTAGACAAGGGAAATGCAATATTTGTTGCTGCATTTCCCAAAGTACCGACCGTTTGTCCTATGAACAACTGATCCACAATATTGTAAAGCGCACCCACCAGCATCGCTACGATGCTGGGGATGGCAAATTTAAACATCAGCTTTGATACGGGTGCTGTTCCCAACGGATTTGCATTACTCATTAAAACTGACTTCCTTCTTCATAAGGATTGTATGAGTTATATGTATTCATATTTTGCTCATACTGCTGATAATCATACGGTCTTCCATACTTTTCTGCGTAAATTTCACGATAGAAAAATGCTACAGCAGTTTCCATGTATGGATTTAACCATAAGTGACCAATTCCACAGCTAAAGAATATACTCAGAAGCGCCCAACCGGTAAAGCTGAAAAGCAAGCAGAACAATCTCCATTTATTACCCTTCATAAGTTCTTTGGATGCTGTAATTGCATCGTTTGCCTTCATATCAGGATTTTCATATAAAAGGTATGGCGCCATCGCATAACTGTATTCCTTTATGGTACCCAGAATAGATGCAGGAATTAATCCTACCAATATACCAACTACCACAGCTATACCCACCATCTCGTCACTAGCACCGGACATAGCCGCCAACACACCAATGACAATACCTAAAACAATACCCGGCAGCATAAACAGCATGACCCACAAACTTATGTAAATACGACGTAACAGCTGTACCAGAAATCCGTCTCCAAATCGTTTAAACTGTGAAAACAAATCATCTATACGCGGTTCCTTACCATCCACTAAGTCTAGATTAAACTTTACATAACCTAATGTAATAGGACCTCCCAATAAGAAGAAAGCTATTGAAATTACCAGGCTTATTAAAAGAACTACTGCCACAATACCCACAATAATCATGATTTCTTCTTCTGACATCGACTGAAATGAAGAAAAAGTTTCCCCATCCAAAGAACTACTGGAGCCACCACCGGAACTGCTGTTTAACATGTAAGTTCCGGCACCAAGCAAATTCGCCACCAAACCGGTTCCTAAAGCCAGGCCCCATCTACCGCTTAAAACACTTCGAGCCTTATCTCGAAAATCTTTTGCTACTAACATTTCTATTTCCTCCTCATTTAAAATAAACAAATTGTCTTTTTGCTTCATTTATATTTATCATACTCTATTCCATGCCTATGTACAATATACAATTTTGCACGTTAAATATGCTTAACGTTCCATTTTTCATCGACTCAATTAGTCATTCTCTTTTGACATTGTTGTCATTTGTTTGTGTCATATATTGACAAAATCCCTTATTTTCGGGAATTTCATTTGAACGACACATTTTTCTTTTGATTTTATGACGATATTGTCAGATATTTCTCATGACAAATATCTGCGGATTTTTTCGTTTTTTCTTCCACCGGAGCTATAAGCCGGCTCCCCTTACCACCTGCAATCTTTCTTCAAATTGTTCATAAAAATCCTTGGTCAAATCATATGGTTTTACATAAAATGCCTGCAATATTAACATGCAACACTGCTTGGAAAAATCTTCCTCTGCAGAAGATTTTATTAACTCCTCCACATCATTCAAAAAATAATGCCAGGTTAGTACAAACTTTTTATACCTGTTATACTGTGGTGTATCAATCCACTTCTCGATTTTTACCTTCGTACGATTTTGCTTCTGGCATTCATTCACTTGCAGAAAATACTTGTAATCACCATTCTCATAGTATCTTCCTAAAGGAAAAAGCCTGCATATTCCCGGTCTGCTATCATGAATACTGCAGCGTCCTTGAGAATTTAAGAACGTACAAGCCTCATTTAGCCCTGTTAACTTCAAATTTGGTAAAATAATACCATCCACAACATTAAGCTCTAAATGAGCCGTTAACAGCTCTTCAAAGCCTTTTTGCAGTTTTTGGCTCAATCTATATACATCATAAGGGTCTAAAACAATAGAATTTCCCATCCCCTGACAACAAGAAGAACAGCCGGCACACTCCTGACATCCCAGCTTTGCCATATCATTTACACTATACAATTTTCCATCCGATATCTCTGCCAAATCTATATTTCTTTTCATTTGCTTTCTCCCCATCTTCTTTACTTTTGCATTATCTCTTCACTTTTCCGATACATTCCTAATGAATTCTCTGTGATAACCTTCCTAGAAAAACTGCTGTGTGAATCTTCACACAGCAGTAATCAAAACTATTTTCTTTGTTGTTTTCTTTCCACCTTGCTGGCATACATCTTTACATCTGCCGCATTGATAATACTGTCTACCTTCAACTGTGCGTTTATAGGTGCCAATTCCATACCAATACTAGCGCCTACCAAATAAGGTTTCTTGGAAGATGCATTTACCTTAGCCAAATATTCCTGAAACTCCTTAATATGGCTTGCTATATCTGCATCTGTATATTGTCCTACTCCAAATAAGTAAAACTCATCACCACCGGCGCGAACACATATCTCATCCGGTCCTGCACAAAATTGCAAGGCTTTGTGAACCTGCTTAATACCATAATCGCCTTCTACGTGGCCAAAAGTATCGTTTACATACTTTAACCCATCCATATCTACAACAGCTACCAGCAGTGAATCGCCTTCTTTCGCATTCGCCAACATATGTTTCAAGTGTACATCCATTCCTCGACGATTATAGGCTCCTGTCATTTCATCCGAAATAGAAAGCTGCATTAACTTACTTTTCGTCTGGATCATTTCCAATGACGTATTAATATTACGCAACCAGTTTCTATATACTACGTTCAAGTACTTTTTTGAAGATAATTCTCTCTGGATTACAGAATATCCCAATACTTTATCTCTAAAATGCACTGGTGAAAAATAGAAGACGCATGGCATTTCTTCCTCTTCAAACATTTGCGGAAGCATAATCTTTGTCATAAAAGATATACTATCCTCTTCGCGGTAAAAACCGGTTTCCGGCATCATGGTGTTATGTACCGCAATCTTCATACGCCCCGGATATCCTTTTATTATCGTCTTGCCCGGATCCAGCCAATCTTCCTTTAAACATAAATAGTACTTATAATATGGTCTCAAATAATACGTATTTAAATAAATCTGTTCCAAACAATCCTGTGCGTCCTCCGTCTCCGTTAAAAGTTCAGACATATATCCTTCTAACAGCAGTCCAATGTCCACACTCTCATCCTGTATACTATAATCACGTGACATGAAGTAAAAAGAATCTTTAAATGCCCTTGCAGAATGCATAAAATCCAGCGCACACCCACAACTTACCCCTGCATGCATATGCGTCTTGTTCGTATCATCAAAAGGCTGTATTTCTTTTTTTACATCGATTATCTTACACAAGATATCTACGGCATCCGCCGCAGTTTTTGCTTCATTCGATTCAAAAGAAGTAACTGATACACTATTTAATGCAGCTTCTTGTGTCGCTTCAAATCCGGTAACAATTATATCCTCCGGCACACGAATACCATGCTCCGTCAAATATCTAACCAAACCAATTGCCATATGGTCACTGGTACAAACCACTGCCTGCGGTCTTGGCAATTCACCGGATACAATACGCTCCGCCAAAGCTGTTCCGCTGGAATACCAAAAATCACCATATACTACCCATTCCGGTCTAATTGGCAAGTTATATTCTTTCATTACCTCAAAACAATAATCCAGACGCTCCTGGGATATAATATTTTCCTTATGTCCGGTTAGGAAACAAATCTCTTTCACGCCATGTTCTTCAAGCATGTGCTCCATAATTTCCCTAAAAACAATTCTATCACAACTACTTACCATGGGATAATTCCCCAATGGTATATTCAATGAAACTACAGGCTTATTACACTGTTGCTGCAACTTCATACAAATCTCATTTTTATATTTATCATCATTATTTTCACTCAAAGAAACAGCGTCAACAATCACACCGTCGAGCAGGTCAAAATTAATGAGTTCAAAGATATTTAACTCACCATTAATGTATCCGGTATAACCACCACTCAAATGCGTCATAGGCGCAAATACAGCCACATTATAATCATATTTCTCACACTGACAACATACACCTTCCATAACTCGCTGTGCATGCTTAGATTCTGGTACTGCCGTAATCACTCCGATTAACTTTCTACCCATTCTCTGCCTCCTTAAGAAAAAGACCTATATAACTATACTATCACATTCACTATTTAGAAACAACTGATTTTATCCAGCCGGTCACGCCTTCCGGCAATCTTTCATCCGCCGGCCTGCCATCGTCAAACATTAAGTTATGCTGCACCCAATTAATCATACAATGCTGTCCCATTTCAAAACCATAGAATACAGAAGACACTCCACCGTCTCCGTTATAAACCCACTTAGGGAAGAAACAGATGCAATTGGGAAGTTGCATCAGCTTGTCCATTCTAGGTTCTATACACTCATCAAACAATGCCATTTCGTCATATTTACCATGGGCTATCAATAACTGTACTCCGGATGACGAAATCTCATCTAATTTCTCATCTGAAGGAACATAGCCGGAAGAAATCGGTATAGCTCCTTGGAAATATCCGGGATAATCCTCCAGTAACTGCCATGTAAAATATCCACCGGAAGATGCACCCATAACAAATTTTTTATCAACATTGGAGGCATGCTCCTTGCACACTTTATCATAGATTGCCTTCACCGGTTTGGAATAAATCGGTGACCATGTGCCTAGAATCCTACCATCTTCCATACGTTCTTCGTTGGCAAGAGGAACAATTATATATGCACCACCCATGCTCTGCTGATATTCCGGGGAAGCATACTGCTCTGCACCACAGCACATAATACAACCATCTTCCATAAGGGAATTGCTGGCACCATGTAACCACATAAGTACCGGATACTTCTTTGTGGAATCCGCCCCATGCTTTATCGGATCATATACATAATAAGTTAAATCTCCCGATTCTTCACAAGGATATGTATACTTATCAAACAACTCTAAATAGGCTCTGCACTTATAAGTAACAGAATAACTAATAAATTCTTCTGCTTCTAAGTACTTTGCCCACTCCGGAATAGCCTTTTTATTTTGCTCTGTTTTCTTAAAATCAGGAAGTGCCATAATATTATCTCCTTAGCAAAACTCTATTTCCTTGCTCCTATACAAACTAACATTACCTGGATAGTTCATTTCCTCATAGTACTATAGCACTATGCCACTATATTCATTGTATCACATCCGGCAACTTCACACAAGTAAGTCTGCATACTCTCCAGCGGATGCCTTTAACAAATCCTCCGGTGTCAACTCAATCTGCATGCCCAGCTTACCACCACTGATAATAACCTTCTCCTGCAACATAGCCTCCTCTGCAATCCTGGTTACATATTGCTTCTTCATACCAATTGGTGTACAGCCTCCTCTAATATAACCTGTCACCTGATTGATATCCTTCACATGCAGCATAGAGACACTTTTCTCTCCTACAGATTTGGCCGCCTTCTTTAGATCTAATTCCTGATCAATGGGTATAACAAACACAAAGTAATTTTTACTTGTCCCCTGTGTCACCAAAGTCTTGTACATCTTCTCGTATGGTTGATGTAACATGTCTGCTATATGAATACCATCTATAAACTCATCACATTCATAGGTATGCGCCTCAAAAGGAATCTTCTGGGATTCCAATATACGCATAGCGTTGGTTTTAGTTTCTTTTTGCTTTGCCATAATAGTCCCTCTTTTATTTTAAATATTAATAGTCCTTGGTAAATATGACAGTTGGTCTTGACATTCGCATGCAACTCGTTTACCTATACCCCAAATTCTTCCTTCAGCTTCTCAAATCGCACCTTCTCTTGCTCCTTCACCGGCAACAGTGGATTGTATAGGCAATGCTGCATCACATCCGCATCCTTTAAGACTTCGTCAAAAGAAGTATGTACCAGTTCTTTGTCACTATGATTATAAATAGCATCACAAACTGTTTTTATTTCCTCTTCCGTGAAAATATTCAATTGCTGTAATATTTTTTCTGCCTGCTTGGAACCTTTATGGGCATGATCTGTAGCATCACTGGTTGCATAAGAAGAAATATCATGCAACATTCCTGAAATAACCGCCAACTCCACATTTTCATCCCGTTTGGTTGCAATCAATGCACATGCCTGTGCCACACCATACAAATGTAGATATGCGCATCTGCGTTCCACCGTATCTGTCATATGTAACAAGATAGCATCTACTATTTCTCGTACTTGTTCTATTCGGTTCATATTGCGTTCTCCATTTCAAACGTATACAACCAATTTACCATATCATACTTCAAAATACAAATTATCCCAATCAACTTTCTACCCATAATCACATTTTAACACTTTCTTGGGTAGATATTTCCCCAGCAAAAAGCCCCGCAGATTTCTCTGCGGGGCCTTGTCATTCATATTAACTCAATTATTTTACAATTTCAGCTTTTAACTTCTCGGTTAAAGCAGGAACAATCTTGTTCAAGTCACCAACAATACCGTAATCAGCTACATCAAAGATAGGAGCTGTTTCGTCTTTGTTGATTGCGATGATCAAATCAGATTCTTCCATACCTGCTAAGTGCTGGATAGCACCAGAGATACCGATTGCAAAGTATACGTTAGGACGAACGGTCTTACCGGTCTGACCTACCTGAAGATCCTTTGATTTCCAGCCAGCGTCTACTACTGCACGAGAGCAGCTTACAGTACCACCGAGAACTGCAGCTAAATCTTCTAACATCTTGAAGTTTTCAGCAGAGCCAACACCACGACCACCGGAAACTAAAATCTTAGCATCCATGATATCAGCGGTATCCTTAACAGCCTTAACCACTTCAAGAATTTCAACATACTTATTGTCAGGAGTAAATCCAGGATTGTACTCGATAACCTCTGCCTTTGCACCTTCTACCTTAGGAAGCTTCTGCATAACGCCGGGACGTACAGTAGCCATCTGAGGACGGTAGTCAGGACATGCGATAGTAGCGATAGTGTTACCACCAAATGCAGGACGGGTCATTAATAACTGGTTAGGCTTCTGCTCTCTGCCGGGAATAGGATTGATAGGGAAATTACCAATCTCAAGTACGGTACAGTCAGCAGTTAAACCTGTGTGTACTCTAGCTGAAACTCTAGGACCTAAGTCACGACCGATAGCAGTTGCACCTACCAAGAAGATTTCAGGCTTGAACTCGTTAATTACAGATGCTAAAGCATGAGCATAAGGCTCAGTTCTGTACTCTTTACATTCAGGATCGTCTACAACGATAACCTTATCAGCGCCGTAAGCAGCTAATTCATCAGCCAAACCCTTAACGTCGCTACCTACTAATACAGCAGTTACTTCTGTATTCAAATCTTTTGCAAGGTCTTTACCTTTGCCAATTAATTCAAATGCAATATTATCAATGGTATTGTCTACCTGCTGAGCAAAGACATATACACCCTTATATTCTGCTAAACTCATTGTCATTTTCCTCCATCTTAGATAACGTGCTTATCTTTTAATTTACCCACGATATAATCAACTGCTTCAGTAGGATCCAAGGTAACAACTTCGCCTGCACCCTTTCTTACCTTATCAGAAGCCTTTGCAATCTGAGTAGGTGAACCCTTC
Source organism: Acetatifactor sp. (assembly GCA_045634745.1). GTDB lineage: Bacteria > Bacillota > Clostridia > Lachnospirales > Lachnospiraceae > Acetatifactor. The sequence continues at coordinate 99,913 of JAZRAX010000038.1, forward strand.
AAACCTAAGTTAGAATCTTCAACATCTACTAAGTTAGCTCTGCCCCATACAGTGATTTCAGCATCACATGCATCAAAGATTCCACCAGGAGTCATATAACGAGGTACGTTCAATTCACCAAGAGCAGTAATCAAACAAGGCATCTGAGCCTTAACTACATGATATCTGTCATCATACTGACGCTGAACGATAACGCTGTTACCTTCAACCTTAATATCCTGTGCATAAGAAATTACAGGAATATTTAAGTGCTCAGAAATCTGAGGACCAACCTGTGCGGTATCACCATCGATAGCCTGACGGCCGGTAATAATTAAATCATACTCTAAGTTGCGGATAGCACCTGCAAGTGTCTGGCTTGTTGCCCAAGTATCAGCACCACCAAGTACTCTGTCTGTAACAAGGATTGCCTTATCAGCACCCATAGCCATAGCTTCACGTAATACATCTTCTGCCTTAGGAAGACCCATGGTAATAACAGTAACTTCTGCACCGTACTCATCTTTAATTCTAAGTGCTGCTTCCAAACCTGCTTTGTCATCAGGATTCATAATGGTCATCATAGCAGCTCTATCCAAAGTACCATCGGGATTGAACTTAACGCCACCCTTTGTATCAGGTACCTGCTTAATACAAACAACGATTTTCATTGTGTTTATCTCCTTATATTAATATTTTTTATGTTTAATCCGTCTTACTTAAGCAAATCTGCAGAGATAACCATTCTCTGAACTTCGCTTGTACCTTCGTAAATCTCGGTAATCTTAGCATCACGCATCATACGCTCTACGTCATATTCTCTGGTGTAACCATAACCACCGTGGAGCTGAACAGCCTTGGTTGTAACTTCCATAGCCATTTCTGCAGTGTATAATTTAGCCATAGCAGCTTCTACGCCGTAAGCAGTCTTGTGATCCTTCTGATACTGATCCTTCTTGCAAGCTGCCTTGTAAACAAGCAACTGAGCTGCCTGAGCCTTGGTAGCCATATCAGCAAGCTGGAACTGTGTATTCTGGAAGCCGGCAATAGCCTTACCGAACTGCTTTCTTTCCTTGGTGTACTCGATAGTTCTCTCAAGAGCACCTTCGCCAATACCAAGTGCCTGAGCAGCGATACCAATACGTCCGCCATCAAGAGTATGCATTGCAATAGCAAAGCCCTTACCTAAAGCACCGAGTAAGTTTTCCTTAGGAATACGGCAATCAGTAAAGATTAATTCATAAGTAGATGAACCACGGATACCCATCTTCTTTTCCTTAGTTCCGAAGCTGAAACCAGGAGTTCCTTTTTCTACGATAAATGCAGAGATTTCTTTTACCTTACGGCCTCTCTTCTCAACAATACCGGTTACAGCGAAGATAACATAAACGTCAGCTTCCTTACCGTTTGTGATGAAAATCTTAGAACCGTTGATAACCCACTCATCTCCGTCTAATACAGCCTTGGTCTGCTGACCCTGAGCATCAGTACCAGCGCCGGGCTCGGTCAAACCGAAAGCACCAATCTTCTTACCGGATGCAAGGTCAGGTAAATACTTCTGCTTCTGCTCTTCTGTACCATAAGTTAAAATAGGGTCACAGCAAAGAGAGGTATGAGCAGATACGATAACGCCTGTGGTACCACAAACCTTTGAAAGTTCTTCTACACACATAGCATAGGTTAAAATGTCACAGCCCTGTCCGCCGTACTCCTTCGGTACAGGAATGCCCATGAAACCTGCTTTAGCCATTTTCTCAACTGTTGCACGAGGGAATTCTTCTGTTTCATCAACTTCCTGTGCTAAAGGCTTTACTTCTTTTTCAGCGAACTCTCTGAAAAGAGCACGCGCCATTTCATGCTTTTTACTTAAAGTGAAATCCATGATTTTATTTCCTCCAAATTATAATTTACTATTCTTACTGAGCATCTACAGGGGTCTTGGTTCTGTCTGCATTGTATACATAGAAGCCCTTACCAGACTTAACACCAAGGTTACCGCCACGAACCATCTTACGGATAAGAGGACATGCACGATACTTGCTGTCGCCGGTTTCATTGTAAAGAACATCCATAATAGCAAGGCAGATATCCAAACCTACGAAGTCACCTAATTCCAAAGGTCCCATAGGATGATTTGCACCAAGCTTCATAGCTGCGTCGATACCTGCGATATCAGAAACACCTTCCATCTTAATGAAAGCAGCTTCGTTAATCATAGGGATTAAGATACGGTTTACTACGAAACCAGCAGCTTCATTTACCTGTACCGGAGTCTTGCCAATTTCTTCAGAAATCTTAACGATGGTATCTACAGTTTCCTGAGGAGTATTTACGCCTGCGATAACTTCAACAAGCTTCATACGGTCTGCAGGATTGAAGAAGTGCATACCAATCATAGGACGGGTTAAACCGTTACCGATTTCTGTAATAGAAAGAGAAGAAGTGTTAGAAGCAAATACACACTCAGGCTTGCAGATCTTGTCCAATTCAGCAAAGGTGTTCTTCTTAACTTCCATATTTTCAAATACAGCTTCTACGATTAAATCGCAATCTGCACAAAGGTCTTCTTTAAGACCAGGGGTAATTCTTGCAACGATAGCATCAGCTGTTTCCTGAGTCATTTTTCCTTTTTCAACAAGCTTTGCATATCCTTTTACAATCTTAGCTTTTCCGCCATCTGCCCATTCCTGCTTAACATCGCAGAGAGCAACTTCATAACCTTCTGTCTGAGCAAATGCTTTTGCAATGCCCTGTCCCATAGCGCCGGCACCAATAATACCTACTTTCATTGTTCACATCTCCTTATTTATAATTATTTGTTTACGAAAGGTGCTTTTACCTTTTCTTTGTTCTTATCCAAGAAGAAAGCCATACCATACTTCTGGTCTTCGGTTTCGAAACAGTCACCGAAAAGCTTCTCTTCGATAACGATTGCCTGATCCATATCTACATCAAGACCATCGTTGATTGCCTTCTTGCAGTTACGAACAGCAATAGGAGCATTCTTTGCAATACCTGCTGCCATCTTCTCTGCTGCTGCCATTAATACTTCCTGTGCAGTCTTCACTACATTACCCTCTGCATCTACTTCTGCAGAATAAACTTCGTTTACGAGACCGATTCTGTAAGCTTCTGCTGACTTAATATTTCTAGCAGTGTAAATCATCTGCTTCGCCATACCTGCGCCAACCAGACGAGCAAGTCTCTGGGTTCCACCGAAGCCAGGTGTAATTCCCAAGCCTACTTCCGGCTGACCAAATACTGCATTATCAGAACAAATTCTGATGTCACAGCTCATAGCGATTTCACATCCGCCACCCAAAGCAAATCCGTTGATTGCTGCGATAACAGGGATAGGGAAAACTTCTAACTTACGGAAAACATCGTTACCCTTCTTACCGAAAGCTTCGCCTTCTGCCTTTGTAAGGGTACTCATTTCTCCGATATCTGCACCTGCAACGAAAGACTTCGCACCTGCACCTGTTAAGATAAGGCATCTTACTTCGTCCAAGTTTACAGCATCCAAGCAAGCATCAAGTTCTTCAAGAACCTGAGAATTCAATGCGTTCAGTGCTTTCTCACGGCTGATGGTGATGATAGCGTACTGACCTTTTTGTTCGTATACTATGTATTCCATTTTTATTCTCCTTAAATATGCACCACGTCCGGTAACATGAACGATATATATTCCACAGTGACACGCTCTCGCTCGATGAAAAACGTAACAGTACTAAGCTCGAAAATACCTCGCTAAGTGCTGACGTTTTTCAACGGTCACCTTAGAAACATATATCGTCCATGTTACCTGCACAATGGCAATCTTTTATTACTTCCAAACTACAATCCGCCCTCGGTTCTTACGAACCAAAATGTCATCATTACTCTTCAATTTTAACGATGGTAGAGCAACCCATACCACCACCGATACAAAGTGTTGCAAGACCGGTTTTAGCACCCTTTGCCTGCATCTCATGAAGCAGTGTGACAAGGATACGACAACCTGAAGCACCTACCGGATGTCCAAGTGCAATAGCACCACCGTTAGGGTTAAGCTGCTTGTCAACATCAATACCAAGGTCGCGACCTACTGCAATTGACTGAGCTGCAAAAGCTTCGTTTGCTTCGATGATATCGAAGTCTTCAATCTTCATGCCGGCTTTCTCCATAACCTTCTTGGTAGAGTAAACAGGACCGATACCCATTACTTCAGGACGGCAACCCGCAAGACCACCAGCTACGAAAGTAGCCATAGGCTTAACGCCGAGTTCCTTAGCCTTTTCTTCGCTCATAACAACGATTGCTGCTGCACCATCGTTGATACCGGAAGCGTTACCAGCGGTAACAAAACCATCCTTGTTGATTGCGCGAAGTTTAGCAAGTGCTTCCATAGTAGTACCTGCACGAGGACCTTCGTCAACCTTGAACTCAACCATTTCTTTTTTCTTCTTAACCATAACAGGTACGATTTCTGCATCGAAAGCACCTGAAGCCTGAGCAGCTTCTGCCTTCTGCTGGCTCTTTAATGCAAACTCATCAAGTTCTTCACGGGTAAGACCCCACTCACGGCAGATATTGTCTGCTGTCATAATCATATGATAATTGTTGAATGCATCCCAAAGTGCATCATTTACCATGGTATCTACTAAAGTACCATTGTTCATTCTATAACCGAAACGAGCCTGAGGCATAGCGTAAGGAGCCATAGACATGTTTTCCATACCACCTGCTACTACGATATCAGCATCACCTGCCATAATCATCTGTGCAGCCTGGTTAACACAGTTAAGACCTGAACCACATACAACGTTCATGGTAACTGCTGGTACTTCAATAGGAAGACCTGCCTTGATAGATGCCTGACGTGCTACGTTCTGTCCCTGACCTGCCTGGATTACACAACCCATGTAAACCTGATCAACCTGCTCAGGAGCAACGCCTGCTCTGTTTAAAGCTTCCTTAATTACGATTGCACCAAGCTCTGCAGCCGGTGTGTTGCTAAGAGAACCACCCATGGTTCCGATTGCGGTACGGCAAGCACCTGCTAAAACTACTTTCTTTGCCATTTCTTTTTCCTCCAACTGTTTTAATTGAAATCGACATGTATCTTCACACTGAAAACAGTGCTAAAATCATGCTTTGCAATGATTGTTATTTTTTTATCATTGCCCACTAGTCCTATTTTAACATAGCCTCAAACATATTGCAATGGCTTTTGAATAAATTTGACAAAAAAATAACAGACTATAAAATTAGCCTTATGTAAGCTTCAATAAAATCTTTGCCATAAGCAATGTAAGCATGTATAATCTGCACTTCAAAAGGAGTATAAATACCTTCGCATGCATCGGTAATCCAGCGCAATTTGCACTTTTCAAACAATCCGTTTCCGTCAATTCCTTTTTTATATGCCGACTCGCCTCAACAATTCCCTTTTCATGTCGCATTTCATGGAAAACTGCTATACAAATGCCACAGACATTAAATGCTTCAATTTGTTTTTTCACTATAGGCGAATGTACTCCTAAATGTTCCATTGTATATCTTATTACATTACTATGATTTCTAAAATACGTTGAATCATATTTAGACACTGCCGAATCAGCATTCATTTTATTATAAAAATAGAGGGACTTATCCAGATAATAAAATGATTTTGAAAAAAAGATACACTCATACACACAGGCAAAATCTTCTAACTTATATATCTGCTCATCTACACATTGATGTTCTAGCAAAATCTGTCTTTTAATTGCCTTATTCCACAATTGCCCAATAATCATTGCTGTCAAGAATTTTCTCTGTCGGTCGTACATCATAAACGGAATAATATGTGTCTGTATCTTCTTTTTATCATAGAATCCGGGTGCCAATGACTGTACCATTAACTCTTCTCTATCCGCATAAACCCTATGTGCATCAAAAAGAATGGTATCCGGTGCATCATGTTCCTTAATAACTTTTGCCAATTCTTCCATTAAATTCTCTGCAAGCCAATCATCGCCATCTGCATGCAAGATATATTCACCTCTTGCTACAGCAGTTCCTGCTTTTCTGGCGCTGACCACACCACCATTCTTTTTATGTATCACTACCACTCTGTTATCCGCCTCAGCGTATCTGTCACAAATCTGTGGCGAACCATCCAGCGAACCATCGTCAACTAAAATCACCTCGAAGTCAGAAAATGTTTGTGCCAATACACTGTCAACGCATCTATTCAAATACTTTTCCACATTATAGATCGGAATGATTACTGAAAATAACATATGCCACCTCTTTAGATTATTCTATATAAACACTGTACTCAAAATATCATGTCCTTCCTTAAAAATCAATATACTACTCTGTATTTTCCTCCTGCATTTCCAGCACTCTCTTCCACTCCTTGGTCCCCTCTACCTTTACTGTTTCGCATCGGTTCTTATACAGAAATTGCGTTAAGGCATACACATCTATCCAGACCTCATATCCCTGCTCCCTGCGCTCCTCATCAAAAATAAGCTCCAATCCCCAATGCAAATGTGTTACATCAATATTATTGGTGTTCTCTGTAGCACTGTAACCGGTTCTGCCCATATAACCAATGACATCTCCCGCGGTCACTACACTCCCCTCCTCCAACCACTCTGCATAAGGGTAATTTTTCCGCAAATGTGCATAGTAATAATATCGTTTCCCATCAAAACTTCTGATACCGATGCGCCAGCCACCATACTGATTCCAGCCAAGAGCCTCTACCGTGCCGGATTCCACCGCAATGATAGGTGTACCGGTCTGTCCCATCATGTCGTGCCCCAGATGCTTCCTGTCATATCCGTAGCTCCTGCCGGCCCCAAAATCATCATAATGGGTATATTCAAAGCCTTTTGCTATGGGAAAATAAGCCTTCAACCCATACCTTTTCTCCCAATCTACCTCACCATTTTCCCCCACGTATTCCACTTCATACTCTCCTACCATACCGCCCAGAACCGCACTATAAGCCTCCAGATAATAATCATAATACTTCATTCCCTCCGTCAGTTCTTCCATAGTACATCTATCTTCACGTAGCTTTTTCACCAAAGCATCCATATCCTTATTCAAACTTTTGCTATAGCTTTCGAAATCTCCACCATACTTAGTCCCCAAGTATGCAAGCAACTCTATCCAATTTAGATATACTTCCTCTTCATAAGTATTTACATCCCATTCATAAGCCAGACAAAGAGCTTCATAAGTCACGTTAAAATCCACCCATTTAATCGTAGATTGGGCGTCCACAGCACCGCTTGTCAGCAAATAATCATCCTGTTCCCGGTTATGGGCCACGCCCCAAACAAGCAACAAAACCATCAAACAAACACTCTCCGCCAGAATCAACCCCTGTAATATTCGTAACTCCTTCTTTTTTGTCACCTTACACACCCCATACACCAATGAACTAATTATGTATATGCAGCACAAAACAACAACATTCAAAAACATCAAAAAACAACCGCTCCTTATCAAAGGAACGGTTGCCACCTTCACTATCAATTATTCACTTAATCCTCCGGCTCAATCAGTCCGTAGGTGTCACCCTTTCTCTTGTAAACTACATTTACCTGGTCTGTTTCTGCATTGCAGAATACATAGAAGCTATGTCCCAACAGTTCCATCTGCACACATGCATCTTCAGGATACATGGGCTTAATATCAAACTTCTTGGTTCTAACAATCTTCACCTCATCATCATGGTCGTCTTCAATTTCCACAAATGCCTGACTGAAGGCACTTACATTCTGGTGCTTATCTATGATTTTCTTTTTATATTTCTTCAGCTGTCTCTCAATAACCTCTTCTACCAAATCAATAGAAACATACATATCACTGCTCACCTGCTCAGAGCGGATAATACTTCCCTTTACCGGTATGGTTACCTCTATTTTTTGTCTCTCCTTTTCCACACTTAATGTTACATGTACTTCCGTATCCGGATTAAAATACTTTTCAAGCTTACTCAGCTTGTCCTCAACTGCGGTTCTAAGACCCGGTGTTACGTCAATATTTCTTCCTACAATAATAAATTTCATGCAATCATCCCTTCCGCTGTTTTATTGTATGATTATTATAACATTGATACAAGTATTTTGCAACAATTTAACCATTTTTTTACATATTTTTGACTTTGAAAATGTCAACAGTTTTTTCCCAAATTTTGTCGAAAAAACCAAATTTTATAAGAACTGAACAAAACAAATGTTTGTTAAGTTACCATAATAATTCCCCTTAATTTACATAAAAAAGCTGTGGATAATGTGTATAAGTCGGTGTATAAATAAGTTTTTGTTGATTTTTGGGCATTTTTGATGTGGATAACTTTTCACTTATAAACATCACATAAAATTACGTTTTTGCGACAATTAAGATTCTTTTGTTAAAAATGCACAAGTTTCTTTTTGTCAAGCACCTTTTTGCAAATTTTAATTAGTTAGACAATATTAAAAGGACGCCTGACTTTTCCTCGTCCTGCGTCCCTTAAAACCTATTCTTTTTTAGAAAATTCTTCTAATTGCCAAAATCTGTCGATAATCTGCCTTAGATACCTTAATACCGCTCTTTTCACTTGCCGCATGAACAATCTGTCCATCACCAATATAAAGAGCCACATGACCGGAATAGCAAATCAAATCACCGGGCTGTGCATTTTCCAATCCTTTCACTGCATAACCCTGTTGTCTGTCGGATGCTGAAGAATGAGGCAATTCTACTCCAAAGTGCTCATACACCTTCATAACAAAGCCGGAACAATCTGCACCTTCCGTTAAGCTTTCACCACCCCAAACATAAGGATTACCAATAAACTGTACGGCATATTCTGCCACTGCAATACCCATTGCGTTTTCATCAGTTTCCTCTACAGTGGAAATCACCAGCTTCGCCGCTGCAATTCTTGCCTTATCTCTTTCTGCCTGCTCTTTTTCCAAACGCTTCTGTTCTTCTTCCTTAGACTCTGCACGAACATAATCTGTATATACATTTACAAACTCATCTGCAATCCAGCCATAACCTTCTTCGACATCCACGCGTACCCAGCCTTCGGTTTCTTCTGTTACCAAAAGCTCATCACCCATAGCAACCATACCCAAAACTGCACCATCTGCCTTGGCTTCACTACGCACTAATAAACCATCACATAAAACCTTTGCCATTCTGGTTCCGTACTCAGCAGCCAGTTCCTTCGCCTCTCTACCGGTCACACAAAAATCATCCTTCACATAACCGATTACATTTCCGGACTGAATTTCATACCAGCCCTTTTCCTGAGACTTAATAGTACCTACTGCCTTATCATAAATCTTACCTATGACAGTTCCTCTCTCGCTGGGGGTGCTTCTGACATTCGCATAATCCTTTACCTGAATCACTACTACGTTTTCCAGTCTCTCGTCCGGAATGACAACTTCCTTCTGCACCTGCGCCTGCGATGTTTCCTCCTGGGAAAGCTCTATCATAGTTTCTAATTTAATATCACTGTTGTTCGTATCAATCTGCAGATTTTCCAAAGTGGTTCCCTTGGACAATGCTGCATTAATACCTGCACTGGGGAGTACGGAGGACACGCCGGAAGCCTGCACATTCAAGTCCATACTTGAAAAAAGCAGTACTACGGATAAGCATATGGCTATATGTCTCATCAAGCTTTTTAACATGTTTCCCTCCTAAATTGTTACAATTTTGTTACAACGTTTAATAAATATAACATTTTTGTTTTATTCTGTCAACCTTATAATGACACAAAAAAGCCGAAAAACTCCTGTTTTTCGGCTTTTCCACAATTTTCTATGGTTTTTAAAATTATTTAACAATTTTTACCTGATTAATATATGCTCCTGCACGTACTGCTGCATTTGCCCCATCGGACACTGCTGTAATGATTTGACGAAGTGCTTTGGTACGAATATCCCCTGCTGCATAAATACCGGTTGCAGAGGTTTCGCCTTCCTCAGCTGCCACAATATATCCCTTTTCATCCTTTTCAATCCACTGGGGTACCCAGGCGGTTCCCGGCACTATACCTACTGCAATAAAGATACCGTCCACCGGCAACTCACGCTGTTCTTTTCCCTTTACATCCTCAATCATCAAATGTGTCACATTGTCTTCACCACAGATTTCCTGTACCGTATGGGAATAAAGCACCTCAATGTTTTCCAATGCTTCTACCTGCTTTTGCAAGATCATGGCACCTCGGAGCTCATCTCTACGATGTATTAAATATACCTTTTCGCAGAAACGTGCCAAATACACAGCATCTTCCAATGCCACGTCCCCACCGCCAACTACAGCTACTGTTTTCCCACGATAAAAAGCACCGTCACAAGTAGCACAATAAGACACTCCTCTTCCGGTAAGTCTTTCTTCTCCTGGCACATTCAAATGGGCATGTCCGGCACCCATGGCAAGAATCACTGCATATGCCTCATATTCTCCTTGTGTAGTAATGACCTTTTTCACCTTACCATCCTCAATTCCGGTCACTTCGCCTTCCGCATGTTCTACACCAAGCTTATCCGCATGCTCCCGAAACTGCATTCCCATATCAAAGCCATTGATTCCCGGCATTCCCAAATAATTATCTACTTCATACGTATTTAAAATCTGTCCGCCACTCATATAATTCTTTTCAATTACCAACAAATTCAACCCGGCCCTCTTTCCATAAACCGCTGCAGACAAACCTGCCGGTCCGGAACCTACAATAATTAAATCGTAAATCATACTATATCCTTTCTCGTATCCTTGTAATACCTCTTTGTAATGCATCTTTGTACGTTAAAATACCCCTATTTACTACAAATTATTATACACATTTTAACAGTTTTCTTATGGTCAGGCAAGTCATACCCGGAAATAAACCCAGACCGTGCAGTATGGTGCAAAATAGTGCAATATGGTACAAAATCTTCTAAAATAGGCTGGCATTTATCAAAAGATATCGTATAATTATATTAACAATATTTAAAACCAGTATTTATTTTAATAGGAGTAATCTAAAGAAAAGGAGTTTTCCCATGAACAAAACAGCATTGATTACCGGTGCTTCCCGGGGAATCGGCAGAGCCATTGCCTGCGAATTAGCGAAACAGGGATATGATTTGATTTTAACCTGTATTAAAAATATAGACACTTTACAACAGCTGGCCGACGAACTGACCGGACGCTATCCCATCTCCTGCCAAACCTTCCGGGCAGATGTAGGTTCTTATGAAGAAGTATCCTCTATTTTTGCATCCATTGACCATCTGGATGTCTTAGTAAATAACGCCGGTATCTCTTATGTGGGACTTTTAAGTGATATGACTCCGGAGGATTGGCACCGGGTGATACATACCAATTTAGATGCCTGCTTCTACACCTCTAAGCTGGCCATTCCACTTATGTTAAAAAGACATTGCGGTAAAATCATCAACATCAGCTCCGTATGGGGTAATGTGGGTGCTTCCACAGAGGTGGCATATTCTGCTTCCAAAGGTGGTGTAAACAGCTTCACCAAAGCATTGGCAAAAGAATTAGCCCCCAGCAATATTCAGGTAAATGCTATTGCCTGCGGCATCATAGATACGGATATGAACAAATGCTTCAGTGACGAAGACCTGGAATCAGTCAAAGCCGAAATTCCGGCAGATCGCTTGGGTACTGTGGAAGAAGTAGCAGCTTTGGTAGCCCAGCTTACCGAAGCTCCCCCCTATTTAACCGGACAAATAATTACCATAGACGGAGGCTGGTGCTAATGCACCAGCCTCTCTGCATCATCCAAACCTTCATATCCATACATTAATACAGAATGCTCCATAATATCTTTTGCAGGATTTCTGCCATTTTTCGCATAATCTACAATATATCGTCCATAAAGCTCCAGCATTTTGTCAGAATAAGTACTGATTTCACCCCGCAAATAAGTTTCGTAGGAAGTATTGTACAAATGGTCTTCATAGGTATGAATACTTCTGGCATTGCCCGCCAAATGAGGATATTCTGCCGCAAAAGCCTCCATCCAGGCCACTTGCATTCCCACAATGCTCTCTATAATCTGTCGCTTTTTGTCACTAATTGCAGGAAAACTTGCACATATCTTAGCATATTCTGACGGTGCAGTACTTTCCATCATTCTTCCGTACTTTTCCTCAATCAGATTATGTCCTCTTTCAAACTCTCTGGTAAAATCATAATAATACTGTAGCAGCATGGTCTTATCCCAAGTATAATACTGGCTTTTGCGCATAATGGAGAAGGTAAACCAATCATCCTGACAATCTGCCCTGCCACCATAATTTTTCACCTTGTCAAAGGCGGTAAACTCCAGCTTCGCAATTTGTTCTGCCAACGCTTCCTTGGAAAGTTTAGAGGCATTTGCCTTAAACAACAGCTCTCCTACATGGGCATCCAAATAAGGTTCCACATCGCTGATGATATCTGCCTGATATAGAAGCAGAGCCAACGCCTTGCCCATTTCCTCCATATAGAACTCCTTACATCCATTCTCTGCACTTATTACCCGCTCTACCAGCTCTAACACCGGTGCATATTCTTCTTTTTCCGTCAAGCCCTTGTATAGCCATTTATCATGAGGGGGATATTCCTCTGCTACATAGTAAAGAAGCTTCAGTGCCTCCTTTACCGCCTCTGCACACATAAGCTGTGCCGCCACACAGTCCCCACGCTTCAACATTCTTCCGTAATTATATTGGCCCGTTTGGGCAAATTTTGCCATCGCCTCTGCCAGCTTTGTATATCGTAACCACTGAGGATACCGAGTCTTTAATTGCTGTCTGATTTGTGTAAAGGTACCTTCCGGGTCTGCGAATATTTCTCCGTTTGTGGCTGCTGCCAGACGCTCCGATGGTACGCCCGCCCAAAGAATTTCTTCCTCCGTAACACACTCTTTCAAACAGTCTTCTCCCAAAAGTCCTTTATAGAATTCCTGTATCACAAAAACGCCCCGCCTGTTCGCACCCTGACGTGACTCCTTGTACTCATATCCCTGAAATTCCTTGGGTAATCTTTGATAAGCTGCCTCTAACTGTTCCCCTATCTCTTCATAAGTTTCCCGGCTTACCCACATCATAAACCGAGGACCCCAATCATGATCCATGGAAAAACCATCATCATAGCCAAAACAGTCAGAACCTTCTCCTACCAGTCCTACAGCAATTCTCTTCACATACTGTGGAAATTCCTTTTCCAACATAGGCTTGCCATAGGTTTCATAATATTCACGACACAAGTCCAACCCCTTCTTCGGCAAAACTACGTGGTCCGGTACTTCTGCCTGCGGTCGCACGCCCCTTTTTGCCTCCTGACAAAGTCTCACATTCTCCTGCATTCTGTAATAATATTCATTCCTACCCAAGGACGCTTCAATTCCTGCCATGGCTTTCGCAAAATACTCTCCGGCCTTTTCATACTGCTTTTCCTGATAGTAATAAGTGCCCATGGCCGCCAACGCCGCACAATAATGACTATCTTTTATATTGTATTTCTCAAAAAGTAAAATAGCACCTGTAAAGTATTTCTGCGCTTCTTCTCCCCGACCAAGCTCCAAGCAGGTATTTGCCAAATTAGTATAAGTCACCGCCTGTTCAAATATGGTATCCGGCTTACATACAACAATAGAAAGGGCTTTTAACAAACTCTCCTTAGCCAAATCAAACCGACCCATTTCCTGATAAAGCAGACTTAAATTATTATAAAAATTGGCCCAAAGCATATCCTCCGGTTCCAACTGCTCTTTGTAAATTAACGCCACCTGCTCATAGGTTCCCAAAGAATCTTCCAACCGTCCTCCGGCACGATAGGCATTGGCAATATTTAAAAGAGTGGTCGCATAAGGAATACTTCCCTGCAAGGATAATCTTTGCAACACCTCTAACGCCTGTTTTCCATATTCATAGGAACGCTCTGCCTGCCCGGTTTCTCTACAATATCCTATCAATTCATTTAAAACCGGAAGCATATCTGCCATAATTTGTAGATTCTCTATGGTATCAACGGACAAACCGGCCGCATCATGTTCCAGCCGTTTCTCCAATTCCTCCAAAGTCTGCAACATTAACTGCTCTGCCTCTGCCCCTTTATTTTCTGCAAACAACACATCTATCTGCTCTGTAAAACTTTTCATACCTCTCTCCTTACTGTCATACCATACTACTTTCTTACAGTTTCTCATTTATTCTAATATTTGAATCTCATCACTTTAATAATACTATATCCACCTTAAAAAGCAATGTATTAATTTATATATATCTTGTCGAATAGAAACCTATATATTCACACATACTAAGCTTATTATTCCCAAAACAAAGTGAGGTATCCACATGCAATTATCCACCACCCTGTCCGAAAATATTACTCTATTTAAAAAGCTTCTCCCCATAGGAAAGAGCTTTGATTTGGTTACCCGCGAATTAAATTTAGGTGATACCCAAGCCTTTTTTATGACCATTAACGGCATGTGCCGCACCGAGGTACTTCAACAGATTTTCTCCGATTTACAGAATCCAATCTACATGAAAGACCATACCATAGAGGACATCCATACTTATGTAAGCGCTAAAATTGGTTATGCACAAGTGGAGCTCAGTAACGACATAAACAAAATTATCCGCCAACTTTTAAGTGGTCCCTCCGTTTTGCTGATTGACGGTTTTGCCCAGGCCATTATTATGGATGTGCGTAGCTACCAGACACGTGGCGTGGAGGAGCCGGATACAGAACACGTGACCAAAGGTGCCCGGGACGGTTTTGTGGAAACCATGCTGTTTAATACCAACTTAATTCGCCGCCGCATCCGCTCCCCGAAACTTACTTTTGAACTTCTCTCTGTAGGGGATGATAGTCAAACCGACATCTCCGTAGCTTACGTAAATGGCCTTGCCGATTCGGAATTGTTAGAGCATATACGCAAAGAACTTTCCTCACTAAAAATTTCTTCACTTACCCTAGGTTCTAAAAGCCTGGAAGAATTGTTAGTACGAAAACACTGGTTTCACCCTATGCCCAGTATTCATAATACGGAGCGTCCCGATGTAGCCTGCAGCTATTTATTAGAGGGGCATATTTTAATTATTGTGGATAATACTCCTTCGGTACTTATTCTCCCTTGCTCCCTTTTCCAGTTTACACAAAGTCCGGCAGATTATTATAACAATCCTCTCACCGGTTGTTATTTCCGCTTTGTAAGATTTTTGTGCATTCCCATTAGTTTATTTTTAATGCCCTTATTTTACCTGATTGCTGCCTATTATCCTGACTTTGCCCTTCAAATGCGCTTACTCTCCACGCCTGACCAATCCTGGCTGGAACTAACCATTTTTGTATTTGCCGCTGAATTTCTGCTAGATTTATTTAAGTACTCCTGCGCGCATAGTGCGTCCCGCTTTTCGGGTTCCCTGTCCATTATCGGCGGATTAATTATTGGGGATGTGGCAGTGCAATTACAATGGGCCACCACTGAAATATTATTTTATGCTGCGGTAACCCTCCTCACTACCCTTTCTCTGGCAAGTTTGGAATTAGGAAACAGTCTACGCATTTACCGGTTGTTTTTGTTGATTGTCACAGCATTCTTTGGTATTTGGGGTTTTGGTATTGGTACCGTTTTGGTACTGTATTCTTTATTTACGACACCTACCTTCGGTGGAGTAAGTTATTTATGGCCGCTCTTTCCATTCAATTGGCGTGCCCTGAAAACTTTACTCTTCCGTTATCCTACCTTCCGCGAGCAACCTAGTAAAGTCTGGAAAAGGAAATAGGAAGGGTAACCTCCCTTCCTACTCTTTTAATAGCTTTTCAAACGGAAAATATCTTTCTCCCGGATTCTCCTGCTTCCACGCTTCCTGCTTCTCTTTGTTACAAGCATCTATCTCCTGACGAAGGCCCAGTGCGGATAGTCTGGTGGCTCCCTGCCCCCAAATAATCATCTGCTCCAAAGCGTCGGATGTGGCAACCGTCACATGATACTTCCGACCGATTTCATGAACAGTCTTTTCAATATATTGGTCAGCAGTTTCTGCTTCTTTGGTATATACCACATAGATATTATGATATTTTGCAACACTGCCGGGATTTCCTTTCACCTTATACGCATCAAACACAACAATCAGGGTATTCTTCACATATCCCTGATAATTGCTGAGCATATCCATAAGCTTCCCCCTGGCCGCCTCTACATTCGTTGCTGCCAGCTCCTTTAAATCCTCCCAGGCAAAAATAATATTATATCCGTCCACCAACAAATATTCTTTTAATTGTTCCTGCTTCTTCGGATGGTAAACCACCTCTTTTGCAGGAGTCGAACTCTTTTGGTAAATCGGCCGGTTCCATGGATTTTTATCCTTGGCACGATTCCCGTAAGTTCGTTCAAAAATTTCTTCGATTTCCTCTTGACTGATGTATCTCTCCCGATAAGCCTCCTGCGCAGATATATTGGCAGTTACAACCTCCTCCCGGAGTTCTGTGGCTCTATTTCCCTGCCAACCACTTTCCACATGCGCATAGCTTTCTACATCCTCCCAATTCACCACGAAACCTGCACCATGAGCGCAAAATACGGAACCGGTAGGATTCTCCAAATCCCTTTCCGAATCATAGGCACATGCTTCTATAATTTCTTCTTCATTATGACATGGGGCATAACATTTGAAAGTACAGCTCAAACGTCCCCGTCCTCTGGTATAAGCGATAACCTCTGACTGGTATCCGTTCATATTTACAACCGGAGCACTTCCTTTTAAGACGGTTGTCTCGCCGCTCGTCTCCGGATCTGTAAAATTCCCCTTCATCCTCTGTATATCGTTCATGGCCCGTCCCAAACATTCTGTAGGAAGCTCCAATCGAAAATCATATACAGGCTCTAACAGCCTGCTCTTGGCACGCTTTAAGCCATGACGCACTGCACGATAAGTGGCCTGGCGGAAATCTCCGCCCTCCGTATGCTTTATATGTGCCCTGCCTGCAATCAGCGTAATCCGCATATCCGTAATCTCAGAACCGGTTAATACACCTATATGCTTCTTTTCTTCCAAATGCGTCAGAATCAATCGTTGCCAATTTTTATCCAACTCATCTTCACTGCAGTCTGTATCAAACGCCAAACCGCTTCCCGGCTCCCCGGGTTGAAGCAGTAAATGCACCTCCGCATAATGGCGCAAAGGTTCAAAATGACCGATTCCTTCTACCGGTTCCAAAATCGTTTCTTTATACACAATACTACCGTTGCCGAAATCTACTTCCACACCGAAACGTTTCTCAATAAGGTTCTTTAAAATTTCTACCTGAACCTCACCCATTACCTGTGCATGGATTTCTCCACTGGTCTCCTTCCATACAATGTGAAGCTCCGGTATCTCTTCCTCCAATTGATACAAATTGCGAAGCATTTTGTGCACATCGCAACCTTCCGGTAACACAATCCTATAATTCAGCACCGGTATCAATACCGGCAATTCGCCTTCCGGGCATGCACCTAAGCCTTGACCACAAAAAGTATCTTCTAACCCTGTTACCGCACAAATATAACCTGCCTCTACTTCCTCCATTAGCTTAAACTGAGTACCGGAATATATTCTTAACTGATCCGCCTTCTGTTCTCCAATTAAACTCTTTACTTTCAGCGAACCGCCAATCACTTTAAGATGTGTCAGACGATTTCCATTGTTGTCTCTGGAAATCTTATAAACTCTGGCTGCAAATTCCTGGGGATAAACAGGTACCGTACTATATTTTACCAATCCCCGTAAAAACGCTTCCACTCCCAGTAATTTTAAAGCAGACCCAAAGAAACAGGGAAATAACTTCCGTTCCTTAATTGCCCTCTGTAATAACGCAGACTCCACTTTACCCTGCTCCAAATACTGCTCCAGCAATTCCTCCGTACACATGGATACTGCATCTAAAAACTCCTCATGACCATCAGTATACGCCTTCGCGTCCGCCAAATCTTCCTCTGTATCATAGAAATCAGCATAGGTAAAATCCACACAATTATCATCCAGCTTTGTCCGCAATTGTGTTAAAAGTGCTTCTTTATCTGTTCCCGGCTGGTCCATTTTATTCACAAACAAAAACACCGGCACCTGATAACGCTTTAATAATTTCCACAAAGTCTGTACATGTCCTTGTACACCATCCGCCCCACTGATGACCAATATGGCTGCATCCAATACCTGCAAGGTCCGTTCGGTTTCCGCAGAAAAATCCACATGTCCCGGAGTATCCAAAAGAGTAATCGCTCTTTCTTCTTCCCCATCCGACAACACTACCTCTGCCTGCTTGGAAAAGATAGTAATACCCCTGGCACGCTCTAATTCATGGGTGTCCAAAAAGGCATCCCCGTGGTCCACTCGTCCCAACTTACGGATGCCTCCTGATAAATACATTATACTTTCTGCCAGGGTGGTCTTCCCGGCATCTACATGTGCCAGGATTCCCACCACCAATTTTTTTGACTCCTTACTCATAACTCAAATTGCCCCTGACTGCCGTCCTTGGACGAAGCATATTCTTAGAAGCCCAACTCTTCTCCTACCAAAATAACTTTAATTCTACCCGGATGTCTTGAAAATCTTGTAATCAAGAATTCACAGCAAATCGTATCCTTAGACATACAATTAAAGCAACTACCTGTTTTCTTACATGGAGTATCTAAATCAAATCTCATGGCATTAATAGGTGCCGCCTCATTTCTGGCACGTGACACTGCAGCCTCTACATCCTTTGCCACCTTATTCATGCCAACCACCATAATAACATGCTCCGGACCGTAAGCAATGGCTGCTACACGATTGGAATTACCATCGATATTTACCAAAATACCATCCTCAGTAATTGCATTAGAGCTACACAGGAAATAATCACAACCAAAAATCTTTCTTTCCATTTCCTTCTTCTCAATGGCATTACTACAATTGTCTCTGTCATATACTACGAATTCGCCGGTTTTTAAAACCACCTTTAACCCTATTTCATCAATGGAAGCTGAACCGCCCCAACCCACACTACTTCCCTTAGGAATCAGTGCAGCAGCCTTCTTCAATGCTTCTTTCTTAGTTTCCACATAATATCCTTCCATATTACGGGATTCCAAACCCTTGATAATTTTCTCTGCAAGTAATTGATTTCTTTTTTTGCGATTTGCATCCATGTTTTGTGTCCTCCACCTCATTTATTGTCCTAAAATTTCTGCAATCTTCTCAATCATTTCATCTTCCTTCAAACGAAACTTAATCTCTACTCGTCTGGAAGCATCCATATCTATTTCCGTAGAATTCGCCTTATATACCGGAGCACTGAAGGAACGACCGTTGACGGTAAGCAGTGTCTGAAGCTTTTCAATTTGCTCTTCGTCCAAGCCATTTCTTTCATCCAAACAGAACTCTGCCACAGACATAGCTCTATTTGTAGAAAGTTCCATATTGGTTTCATAGCTTCCCGAGGTATCCGTATGACCTTCAATAATAATTTCTGCAATGTAATCCTTATAGGTATCCTGCAACAATACTTCCAAATATACCGGAATGACTTCCTGCAAACTCGCCTTACTGTTATTTGTTAATGTCGCTTTTCCATAATCAAATAATACATCCGATGAAAATGTAATAGAACCGGTCTGCGCATCCACTGTCATACTGGAATCATCAAATTTCTTCTGCAACTCGCCAATAATATCCGTTCGGATTCCCACAATATTTTGCAGTTCTGTTTTGGTAAATGCAAGCTCTGATTGGGCTTCATCAATTTCCTGATAGGCCTGGTCCAAATCCTTCTTGGCATTTTCAATTTCCAAATACGCTGCATTCAGCTCTTCCTGTGTCATAGCCGCTGCAGTATAAGCATCCTGCAATTTTAATAAGGAATTCTCCAACTCTGCCTTGGATGCATCAATCTCAATACGATAATTTTCCAAATCCACTCTGGCACTTTCCAATTCTGCCGACGCTGTATCCAACTCTGCTTGTGTAAGCTCCAAAGCTACTGTTTTTTGCTTATAAATCGCCAATGTAATGGCGATAATCAATATGAACATTAACAACAGTGCTGCCATCATATCGGAATAAGACTGCCAATAACTGTGTTCCTCATAGGCGGCACCTTTTCTTCTGTTTCTACTCATTCGCATACCTCCGTTTCTGACATATTACATGCCTTTGATTTGTCCATAGGTATACAACTGACTGCTGATTTCGTTATCCAGAGTATCACAGGTTTCTTCAATTCTCTGTGCCTGCTCCTTTAATTCTTTGGCTAATGCCTCCTGCTTAGCCATGGTAATCTCTAACGTCTCCTGTAAAGACAAGCTGGCATTTAACAAAGCCTTAGAAGTCTCCTCCATACTCTTGTAATTTCCGGCATAAACAGTCTGTGCTTCACAAGCAGATTCCAAAGACCTGCCAAGTCTGGCAAAATCTGTCGCCATTGCATTCTCAATCTGTGCCGTAAAGCTCTGTACCATCTGCTCTACTCCTCTGGTCTGTTCCAAAGCATTTCCTTTCAACAGCTCTGTAATATTCTTCAAAGAAGTCGCCATATTTGCCTGATATACCAACATTGCTTTTACATTGTCATCCGTACTGGAAACCACCGGCTCCACACATTCCTTAAAGCAATCCAAAAACTCCTGCAACTTATCATAAGCATCTGACATAATACAACGATGCACATAGGTAAATATCAGAGAAAAGAAAATACCGTATACAGAAGTATGGAATGCCACCTTCATACCACCAAGCAACGGTCCTACATTGTCTGAAATCGTATAAATATCATCACCGTTAAAAGAACCCAAACCAATAGACAAACCGATAAAGGTACCTAAAATACCAAGTCCTGTCAATGTACCCGGCATAGCAGAATTAAAATAATTCATTCCCACACGATTAATAACATCTTCATTTATGTAGTCTTCTAAATCACACTTATTAGTTAAACCTCTTTTCGTAGTATAACTATACATACGCTTTTGATAACGGGTAAATGCCTCATCCAATACATCATCTCCAAAAGGTTTCTTCTTCTTGGCATATTCCTCCCAAAGCTTATGATTTCCTCCATCATATGCCTTGTAAATCTTATCCGTCATAAGAAGCAACGAATCTGAAAGGCGGTTCAACCGGATAAAGCTTATGGTAGAAATCATAAAAAGAATGCCGATTACCGCCAAAAAGCCTACGTTAATAATCAAGTTACTTGCCGATGTCATCTCGTTTGTAAACACACCGTTGATATAAAGAATCAACACTACCATGCCTACATACATAAAGAACAAAAAGATGTACAGTTTGTTTTTCATAATTTCTCCTCCTTTACAAAAAGAGCCCTTTTACAAGAGCTCTAACCTTCAAAATCTACATGATTTCCTTTAAACGCCTCTGCTTGATTTGCTTTCGTGTTTTTATCATAAGGATTGTCTTGTTTATACTGTATTTTGGTAGCCGTTGTACCGCCCGAAACATAGCTTCTGCCACATTCCGGACAAATGGAGGTCTGAATTCTGACACTTGCCATCAAAACCTTCCCTTCATCTCTGGCTGCCTTTTTATATGCATTTGAAACATGCTCCTGTTCATGGGCACGTACTCTGGTTCCCGCTTCCTGTGGTGACATGTGCGCTGCTGATTTAAAGCTTACCATTTCATCGGAACCGTCCTGATACTTTCGCTCCTTGCAGGTCTGACATTCAGGTTTCCCGATACCTTGTACCTTACCGGCGGCTTGTTCTTCACCTGTCAAAGATATGCTGTTTACCGGGTTCACGCCCTGCATAGGCTGGTTATATAGATTACCTAAACTATCGCCGATTCTCATAGACCTGCTCCTTTCCTCACACTTGACTTAATTATACTATGTTGAACGATATTTTTCAACCATCTTGCTTCTTTGTTGCACTATTTACCAAAACCGTCATAATATTCATACAGCTTTTGCACACCGTTCTCCAAAATATAATAATGTCTGATGTATGGCACCAAAAGCACCACCAATAACACGGTTAATATCAGCAAACCGATTTGTGCCATTAGCAGGCTGGCTAACACAGAAAGCATGGTAAGTATTGCAAAGGTTACCGTTACAATCAAATGAATCAGTCTCTCATGCTGAAAAAATTGAATCTGTACCAGCATCTCCTGCTGTATTTCCTTCTTTTTCTGGTCAGACATTTCTTCCTTACTTAACTGTTCCATCCATGTTAAATACCCTTTTAAACGCTTCTCCATTACTACTCCTTTATCTGTTCCACTGATAACACCCAGTTACCAAACACTTCCTGACTCCATTCCTGCAAATCACTTAACACCAAAGTAACTCCACCATATTCTTCAATACCATGTGCCGCTGCCTGTTCCTGTGTATAATCCTCTAACAAATAAACACTTTCAAAACGGACCGGCATAGCATTATAATGACAAACCAAAGGAAGCACTCCCGTTTCTTCCTCTACAAGTATTAATCCGTCCTCTGTCATCCGAAAGGTAATCCATGCCATCCCCTCCAGCATACATAGGGCCTGCTTCTGGGTAGATACATAATTTCCCAAAGAATAATAGCATAATGCTCTATTACCGTTTTCCGCTTCTATCCACTCTATGGGCTGTATCACATGGGGATGGGTACCAATAATAATATCTGCTCCTGCTTCTGTCATCTGCATAGCAAATTTCTTCTGGTAGCTGGACGCTTTCGTGGTATACTCTGTCCCCCAATGCGGACAAACAATTACCACATCTGCCAATCTTTCCGCTTCTTGAATATCTGTAAGTACATCCTCATTCAAAGTAGTAAAATCAATTAATCTGGACTTCTCATCATAGTCACAAAGCATGTCCATATAACCTTCATATGCTTTAGGTAAGGAGCCTAAATTCGGACCATAAGTATAATTCAAAATTGCAAAGGTAACATCTCCAACCTCCAAAATAGGAATAGTTGTATGGTCGGCATTTGTCTCTGCATCCGTTGTACTTTTCTCCTTCTCATGAAGGCCTACTGTTAGGACCTCAGGGTACTGCTCCCAAAAAGCAATACAATTTTTCATTCCATCCACACCCATATCTGCGGTGTGATTTGAGGAATGTAATACTACATTAAATCCCGCCTTTGCAATGGCATCTCCTACTTCTGTGGGGGAGTTAAAATTCGGATACCCGGAAAACCCTTCCTGGTTGCCACCCAAAATGGTTTCCTGATTAATCATCTTTATTTCAGCCAGCTCTAAGTACTCTGTAATGCCTTCAAACAAAAAATCATAATTATAGGTTCCATCTGCCTGTGCACCGGTACTTACAATCCCCATATGCATTAGGTTGTCCCCTACCATCATTAAATTAATATCATACTCCGGAAATGGTGTAGGTGTAGGAATTGGTGTAGCTGTAGGCTCCGGTGTAGGAACCGGCGTAGCTGTAGGCAATGCAGTCTCTACCGGTACAAAGGTAGCTTCACTTCCTGTTAAAAGAGCCCCTTCCTGTGCTCCGCAACCATTTAAAAGCCAAACACCGCATAACAACAAACCTACTACAAGTAATCTATATTTTTTCATCTTAATTTTGTATCCTCTTTCTTTCATCTATTTACACTTTACCACAGAAAAAATCCGTAGGCAATTCCTTACCTACGGATTTTAGAAATCTTAATAAAACTTTAATTTATAGCGCATCATCCAGCAAGTCTTGGTAGAACATAGCATAATCCTTACGTCCTTCTTTGATAAACTGAATTGCAGAAGATGGATGCGCATTTAAAATACCGGTCAGAAGGTAAGGAATATCATATCCCCATACAGCACCTTCTTCTTTTAATTTCACCATCTGCTTCTCTACAAAATTCATGATAGCCATCTTATTGTATTTCGGATTACGCAGGAAGCTCAACAAAAGCTCCATATA
The DNA here is from genome assembly GCA_045634745.1 of Acetatifactor sp. Lineage (GTDB taxonomy): Bacteria > Bacillota > Clostridia > Lachnospirales > Lachnospiraceae > Acetatifactor. The sequence goes on from JAZRAX010000038.1 coordinate 123,795, forward strand.
GCAGTTTCCGGCACCTCTACCCATACCACTTACCGTAGCATCCAAGAAGCTGGCACCTCTGGAAAGTGATTCAATCGTATTGGCAAATGCCAACTGTTGGTTGTTATGGGCGTGAATACCGATAATTTTGTTGTACTTCTTGGCCACATCCATATATTTCTTGGTCAAACGCTCAATCTGTTCCGGATAAAATGCACCAAAGCTATCTACCAGATAAATCACATCTACGCTACTCTGTGCCAAAAGCTCCAAACCTGCATCCAAATCTGCATCATGCACCTTGGAAATCGCCATGATATTTACGGTGGTTTCGTATCCCTTCTTGTGCGCATCTTCAATCATTTCAATGGCTGCCGGAATGGTATTAATGTAAGTAGCCACACGAATCATATCAATGACACTGTCCTTTTTCGGCAAAATATCTTTCTTAAAATCCGTACGTCCCACATCTGCCATAACTGCAATCTTAATGTCCGTCTTATTATCACCTACAATAGCACGGATATCCTTCTCGTCACAAAACTTCCACTTACCAAACTTATTCACATCAAAAATTTCCTTAGAAGCCTTGTAACCAAATTCCATATAATCAACTCCGGCCTTAATATTCGCCAGATATAAATCTCTTACAAACTCATCGCTGAACTGAAAATTATTTACCAAACCACCGTCACGCATAGTACAATCCATTACACGTACGTCCGGACGAACTGAAATTAAAGAACCATGTCTCTCTGCCATAACATATACCTCTGCTTTCTGACGTTACTGACTATCATATGAATATTCTACACTTTGCACAGTAATACGTCAATTCTTTTTCTGCTTTAAACCGTTACGCTTTAAAGCATTAAACCATTATATAAAATACTCCTTTTTTTTAGTTTGTCAACAGGAATATTTAAATTTATTGTAAATCTCTATAACATACCGGCGGGCAGTTATATTCCTATACGGACGCGCTCTCTCTCTGACGGAGGTCGTAGCCTCACTAGGCTCGAAAGGACCTCGCCAAGTGAAGACGACACTCCGAAGGTCCTTTATAGGATATATATAAAGCCTCATGCCGGGCATTTCTATGTTCTACCGTATCGCTGCTACAATTTCAGCCGCCATCTTAGGTTTGTTCATAGTGTAAATATGAATACCGTCCACGTTGTTTTCTTTTAAATCCAAAATCTGGCGGATGGCATAATCAATACCGGCTTTGCGTAAGTCTTCCGGTGAATCGGCGTACTTCGCAATCATATCAGACATTGATTTCGGTACACTAGAGCCGGACAGAGATACGGTTGTTCCAATCTGCTTGGCAGTGGTGATAGGCATGATACCCGCACATATTGGAATAATAATACCTTTCTTTGCAGCTTTTTCACGGAAGCTGTAGAAATAATCATTATCAAAGAAGAGTTGTGTTATTAAAAATTCCGCGCCAGCATCCTGTTTTTCCTTTAAATGATTTAAATCGGATTCCATACTGAAGGACTCGTAATGTTTTTCCGGATAGCAGGCGCCGGCAATATGTAAATGAGCCTGTTCTTTTAAATAATGCATTAAATCACTGGCATGGGCAAACTCACGGGCGTTAAACTGCTCGTCGGTCATATCCTTGGGACGGTCACCACGCAGTGCCAATACATGGTCTACATTGTGAGTCTTCAATTCATTAATTACAGTTTCTATTTGTGTGGCAGTATTTCCTACACAAGTCAAATGTGCCAATGCCTGAATATGTAAAGTGTTTTGAATGTAGGAAGCAATTTCTACAGTCTTTTTAGACTTGCTTCCACCGGCACCGTAGGTAACGCTGATAAAGTCAGGGGAAAGCTTGCTAAGTTCATCCAAAATGGAAAATACCTGTTCGAATTCATCCTCTTTTTTGGGAGGGAAAACCTCGAAGGAGAGGGTAGGATTCTTCTTAAAAAGTGATTGAATCATAATAACCTCCTATATGCAAAGTAATGTGAAAATATGTATATGTAGCTGCTATGAAAAAACATTTCAATACTTGCTTTTCATTACGGAATATCGTAACATGTTAGTAGTTGAGATTCAAGAAAAAATTATGATTGTGAGGACATTATGAGTAATTTTCAGGGAACAAAGGAATACGTAGCAAGTGAACAGCTGATGGCAAGTGTAAATATTGCCATTGCATTAAAAAAGCCCCTTTTAATTAAGGGCGAGCCGGGTACCGGTAAGACCATGCTTGCGGAAGCGGTAGCTAAGTCTTTGGGAAAAAGATTGATTATTTGGAACATCAAATCCACTACCAAAGCACAGGAAGGTTTGTATGTGTATGATACCATTCAGCGTTTATATGATGGACAGTTTGGTGAGGAAGGTGTGGATGACGTTTCACGATACATTAAGTTGGGTAAGTTAGGTGAGGCTTTTGCAAGTGATGAACAAGTAGTTCTTTTGATTGACGAAATTGATAAGGCGGATTTGGAATTCCCGAATGACCTTTTGTGGGAGCTTGATCAGATGGAGTTTTATATTAATGAGACCAAGGAAACTATCAAGGCGAAGCACAGACCTATTGTAATTATTACTTCAAATGCGGAGAAGGAATTACCGGATGCGTTCCTTCGTCGTTGTATTTTCCACTATATTGATTTCCCGGACAAGGAGTTAATGGAGGAGATTGTTAAGGTACATTTCCCTAATGTAGAGGAAAATTTATTAAAGAACGCCATGGAGGTATTCTATAATATCCGTACTATTCGTGATATTCGTAAGAAACCTAGTACTTCGGAATTGATTGATTGGATTAATGCATTGCAGATCGGCGGTATCCCTACGAATACCATAAAGTCCGCATTGCCTTTCATTGGTGTAGTGGTAAAGAAGGACGAGGATTTAGAGGTTGTAAGAAAATCTACCGGTCTTCTCTAGTATTGGTTTAGATGTAGAGGCAGACGTAATGTGTTTGCAAGAAATATATTTCATATAGGTGAAACAAAATGTTTACAAAATTCTTTCATGCACTCAGGGATAAAGGCTTACGTGTAACCTTGGGAGAGTGGCTGACGTTGCAGGAGGCTTTGGATAAAGACTTGTGCGGTAGCTCCCTGACACAGTTTTATTATGTGGCACGTATGATTTTAGTTAAGAGTGAAACAGATTTTGATAAATTTGATATGGCTTTTGAGGATACCTTCAAGGCAGTGCAGCGGGAGACTGAGGTCGGAGCCCAGATGTTACGCTGGCTGGATAAGTCCGAGATGGTGGAAATGGCCCACGAGGAGGCGCGTTCCCACTTGAATCAGGTGGAAGAGGTTATGATTGATAAAGAGGACGTGGAGGAGAAATTCCGCCAGCGTCTGAAGGACCAGGACAGCGAACACAATGGTGGTAGCTATTGGATTGGTACCATGGGTAAAACCTCTTTTGGTAATACCGGTGGCAATGTAGGTGGTGTCCGTGTAGGTGGCAAGACCGGCTACCAGTCTGCCTTTGCAGTGGTTGGAGCTAGAAAATATCGGGATTTCCGTGACGACAGAGTGTTGGATAACAGACAGTTTCAGATGGCTTTTCGTAAGCTGCGCCAGTTTTCTTCCAGATTGGATATTCCCGAGACGGAGCTGGATATTGACGGAACGGTGGACAAGACCTGCAACAACGGTGGCTGCTTACAGATTGTTATGAAAAAGCCCAGAAAAAATGCTGTAAAGCTGTTACTTCTCATGGACTCCGGCGGAACCATGATTCCTTTTAGCGAGATGCTCAATGATTTGTTCCAGGCAGTGCACAAATCTAATCATTATAAGGATGTAAAGACCTATTACTTCCACAACTGTATCTACAGTAAGCTATACAAAACACCGGAATGCGAAAACGGTGATTGGGTGGATACAGAATGGGTATTCCGTAATATTGGCAGTGATTATAAGGTAATCATTGTAGGTGATGCAGCTATGGCACCCGAGGAGCTTTATTCTACCACAGGAAATTATCGAGGCCCCAATGGCGGCTTGTCCGGATATGACTGGTTACAGTTATTAAAGCGAAAGTACAAAAAAGTGGTTTGGCTGAATCCGAAAATGGCACCCGGTCATGCACCGTGGAGAGAAGCGGAAACTGCTGTGAAGGAAATCTTCCCCATGTATAAGTTGACAGTGGATGGATTGAATCAGGCTATGGTGAAACTAATGGTGAATAAATAGGTTAAAGTTGTTTAAGATAAAAGTAATAACAATCCCTGAAATAACCTATTGACAAACCATATTTCAATTTGTATAATACAAACAAGTTGCAACAAAATATAATAACGCGTTGAAGAGAAGAGTACCATTGCTTATGTTTCAACAGAGAGTTGCCGGATGGTGAGAGGCGCAGAAATAAACTATGGGAAGTACATCTCAGAGCAGTAATTTGGAACAGTGTGATACACTTAGTAGAGATTACCGGTAGGCACCGATATTTGCCGGAGTATTGTTAGATACTTGCTAAGCCATGGAGCGTGAGTTTCATGGGAACATTAGGTGGTAACACGATGAGACGTCGTCCTTTTGAGATTTCAGAAGGGCGACTTTTTTTGCGAATGTCGCACAGACGAGCAGTTGTGCTACGAGTATTTCAAGAAAAGGAGTGAAACAAATGACAATTTATGATGAACTAAAAGCAAGAGGACTTCTTGCACAGTTAACAGACGAAGAAGAAATCAAAGAATTAATTAACAATGGTAAAGCAACCTTTTATATTGGTTTTGACCCTACTGCAGACAGTTTACATGTAGGACATTTTATGGCACTTTGCCTTATGAAGAGATTGCAGATGGCAGGTAATAAGCCTATCGCTCTGATTGGTGGTGGTACCGCAATGATTGGTGATCCTTCCGGCAGAACCGATATGCGTTCCATGATGACGAAGGAAACTATTGCACATAATGTAGCATGTTTCAAAGAACAGATGAGTAAGTTTATTGATTTCTCAGAAGGAAAAGCACTTTTAGTAAACAATGCAGATTGGTTGTTAGATTTAAATTACGTAGATGTTTTACGTGAGGTAGGTGCACATTTCTCTGTAAACCGTATGCTTACGGCAGAGTGCTACAAGCAACGTATGGAGAAGGGATTAAGCTTCCTTGAGTTTAACTACATGATTATGCAATCTTACGACTTCTACAAATTGTTCCAGGATTACGGTTGTAATATGCAGTTTGGCGGAGATGATCAGTGGTCCAATATGTTAGGCGGTACAGAGCTGATTCGTCGTAAGTTAGGTAAGGATGCTTACGCTATGACTATTACTTTACTTCTGAATTCTGAGGGTAAGAAGATGGGTAAGACTCAGAAGGGTGCTGTGTGGCTTGACCCGAACAAGACTTCTCCGTTTGAATTCTTCCAGTACTGGAGAAATGTAGCAGATGCAGATGTTCTGAAATGTATCCGTATGCTCACTTTCCTTCCATTAGAAGAAATTGAGAAGATGGATGCTTGGGAAGGCAGTCAGTTAAATGAAGCAAAGGAAATTCTTGCATTTGAACTTACCAAATTAGTTCATGGGGAAGAAGAAGCTACCAAGGCAAAAGAAGCTTCCAAAGCACTTTTCAGTGCCGGTAATGCGGAAAACATGCCTACCTACGAATTAAAAGAGGAAGATTTCCGTGATGGTACCATTGATATTATTGGTGTAGTAGCATCTGCAGGTTTGTGTGCATCACGTTCTGAAGCAAGACGTGCTGTAGAACAGGGTGGTGTAACTGTGGATGGTGAAAAGGTTACAGATGTAAAGACCGTTTATACCAAGGGTGACTTTGCCGGTGAAGGCAAGGTGGTAAAGCGTGGTAAAAAGAGCTTTAAAAAGGTAGTCCTTGCATAGGAATGATTTAAAATCCTCCTGCATATACTTTTAACAGTAATGCAGGAGGTATTTTTATGGAAAGAATGAGTGATGATACCTATGAACTTTATCGTGATATACAAGAAAGATGCGGGGGAGAAATTTACATAGGGGTATTAGGACCGGTCCGAACCGGAAAGTCCACATTTATTAAGCGTTTTATGGATGTTTGTGTGTTGCCTTATATGGAAGACGAACATGCCAGGCAGAGGGCTATGGACGAACTTCCCCAAAGTGCAGGAGGCAAAACCATAACCACTACAGAACCTAAGTTTATTCCACAGCAGGCGGCGCAAATTTCTCTTAAGGATGATATGAATGTAAAAGTACGTTTAATTGACTGTGTTGGTTATATGGTAGAAGGAGCCGCAGGACATATGGAGGAGGATGTAGAACGTATGGTAAAAACTCCTTGGTTTGAACAGGAGATCCCCTTTACCCAAGCGGCGGAAATCGGTACAGATAAGGTGATGAATGATCACTCTACCATTGGACTGGTAGTGCTTACCGATGGTAGTTTTGGAGAGATTCCAAGAAATAATTATATTCCTGCAGAGGAAAAAACAATTTCCGCATTAAAGAAGATACATAAACCATTCTTAATTTTATTAAATAGTCAAAAGCCTTATTCAGAAGAAACCCTTCGGCTGGCAGAGGAATTGAAAGAAAAGTACGAAACTATGGTATTGCCGGTGAATTGTGCACAGTTAAAGCAAGAGGATATTTATCGTATTCTGGAAAATATTTTATATGAGTTTCCTCTTTCTGCTATAGAGTTTTACATGCCGAAATGGATGGAAATGCTGGAGGATGCAAATCCAATGAAGCAAGATATTATGCATAGAATAAAAGACTCTATGAGCTCCTATAATACCTTGCGTGATGTGAAAGAAAATGCAATGACTTTGGATAGCGAATATGTAGAAAGTCTGAAAATGGACGAAATAAGATTATCAGACGGTACTGTCCGTATTTGGCTAAGTGTGGATGATGCATATTACTATGAAATGCTTTCACAGATGATAGGTGAGGAAATCAGTGATGAATACCAGTTGTTAAATAAACTGAAGGAATATTCTATGATGAAGAATGAATATGCCAAAGTATCTGATGCCATGATTGATGTAAGAAACAGAGGCTATGGTGTGGTAAAACCCAATCGTTCAGAAATATCTCTAAATCAACCGGAGGTAATTCGCCATGGTAATAAGTATGGTGTAAAGATTAAAGCCATTAGTCCATCTATCCATATGATTAAGGCAAATATTGAAACCGAAATAGCGCCAATTGTAGGTACGGAGCAACAGGCACAGGATCTGATTCGATATATTGGTGAAAATGCAGCTACTGAAAAAGGTATTTGGGATACCAATATTTTTGGAAAAACCGTAGAGCAGTTAGTGAATGATGGTATTGCAGTGAAGACAGCTTCCATTGGAGAAGAGTGTCAGGTAAAATTGCAGGATACTATGCAGAAGGTAGTAAATGATAGTAATGGTGGCATGGTTTGTATTATTATTTAAATTGTATCGCCTTGGAGTTTTTCTCTAAGGCGATTTGTTGTTTAATGTGGTATTTGGGACAATGTTTTATATTAGTTTTCGTTGCATTTTTAATGGGGGTTTTGTATAATTAATTTGTGGTTTTGTCTGAAAAAAGTTGGTTATTATAAAAAGTAATTACTCAATTGCTTGCTGGATGGAGGATAATATGAACACTGTATATGAAAAATTAATGAATTGTTATAAATGTGTGCGTGAAAAGGTTGATTTTGTTCCTAAAGTAGCTATTGTTTTAGGATCCGGTTTAGGGGACTTTGCCAATAAAATTAAGGTGGTTTCCGAGCTATCTTATGATAGAATTGATGAATTCCCGGTGTCCACGGTGCCGGGACATGCAGGTAAATTTATTTTTGGATATGTAGGAGATGTGCCGGTAGTTTGTATGAAAGGAAGAGTACATTACTATGAAGGCTACCCTATTTCGGATGTGGTATTGCCCATACGTTTGATGAAGCTTTTGGGGGCCGAGATTTTATTTTTAACTAATGCGGCCGGAGGAGTGAATACAGACTTTCATCCGGGAGATTTAATGATGCTTACAGACCATATCGCTTGCTTTGCACCGAATCCGTTGCTTGGACCAAATGTAGATGAATTGGGCAAGAGATTCCCGGATATGAGTAATGTGTATGATGATGATTTGCAAGAGGTCATTCGTGAAAAGGCAAAGGTATGTGATATTCCTATTCAAGAAGGTGTATATACCTATTTAACAGGACCCTCCTATGAGTCTCCGGCAGATATTCGTATGCTTCGTACGTTTGGTACGGATGCTGTGGGTATGAGCACGGTGCCGGAGGCAATTGCAGCGAATCACATGGGGATGAAGATTTGTGGTATTTCCTGCATAACCAATATGGCGGCAGGTATTTTGAAGCAACATTTAAATCATGAAGAAGTACAGGAAACAGCAGATAAAGCGGCTGCTAATTTCCAAAAACTGGTTATGGAAGTTATTAAGTGCTTTGCATAAGTATGGCTGGGAGATGCTATTGACAGGAACAAGTTAAGAAGGTGATGCTATGAAAAAAGATATGATACACTCATTGATTAAACATGCACTAAAGGCCAGAGAGAAGGCTTATGCACCTTATTCCAAATATTATGTGGGTGCAGCTCTTTGCACAGAAGACCATAGGATATATGATGGCTGTAATATTGAAAATGCTTCTTTCGGAGCCACAAATTGCGCGGAAAGAACAGCTTTTTTTAAAGCAGTAAGTGCAGGAGAGAGAGATTTTTCTGCCATAGCGATTTTGGGTGGACCGGCAGAGACACAGGAAGGTACCACATTTTCGGAATATGCCTTCCCATGTGGTGTTTGCAGACAGGTAATGCAAGAGTTTTGTAGTCCGGATTTTGTAATTATAGTTGCAAAATCAGAAGAGGATTATGAAGTATTTACGTTAGCAGAACTGTTACCACATGGTTTTGGGGGACAGTTATAAAATAAATTAACAAAAGGATAGTAAATATGTTTGTTCGTTTGTACAATGCCCGTATTTTAACTATGGAAGAGAATCGAAGCATTTTTCATGGGGAAATCGTTATTCAAGATTATAAAATAATATATGTAGGTGAATCCCCCATACCTTCTTCTGTAGTGAGTTGTTTGGAAAATGATGATGGTCAAGTAGTCTGGGATAGGGAAATTGATTGCGAAGGAAATTTGTTGATGCCTGGTTTTAAGGATGCGCATACACATTCTTCCATGACTTTAATGCGTTCTTTGGCTGATGAAATGCCTTTGCAGGAATGGTTAGAAACAAAGATTTTTCCACTGGAAGCTAAGCTTACGGCGGAGGATATTTATCAGTTTGCCCGGTTGGCAGTTTTGGAATATGTAACCAGTGGAATTACAGCTGTGTTCGATATGTATATTATGCCGGATGCTGTGGCAAAAGCTTGTTTGGACATGGGAATGCGTTGTGTATTAGTAAGTGGTTTGAATAATTTCACTTCGTCTGCTACACAAACGGAAGAAGAGTTTTTGAAGTGGAACAGAGACCGGGATTCACTGATTTCCTATCGATTAGGATGTCACGCGGAATATACTTGTAGTAAGGAACTGTTGGTACAATTAGCTGCTTTGGCTAAGAAATACAAAGCTCCTGTATATATGCATATGTCGGAAACCGAAAAGGAAGTACGGGAATGTGTAGATCGATATGGTATGACACCGCCAGAATTAATGAATTCCTTAGGTATGTTTGATTATGGTGGCGGAATTTATCATGGGGTGCATTTGACAAAAGATGACATTGCAATTTTGCAGCATAAGGATGTTTCGGTTATTACAAATCCGGCCTCCAATGCTAAACTAGCAAGTGGTATGGCTCCAATTAAGACGCTTTTAGAGGAGAAAATAACGATTGCTTTGGGTACGGATGGTGCTTCCAGCAATAATTGTCTGGATATGTTCCGGGAAATGTTTTTGGTAGTAGCCTTCAGTAACCTAAGAGAAAGAGATGCTGCCAGCATAAAAGCTTTGGATGTATTAAAAATGGCTACGGTAAATGGTGCTAAGGCTATGGGATTAGAGCAGGCAGATATATTGGCACCGGGAAAGCTTGCAGATATTATTTTGATTGATTTAAAGCAGCCTAATATGCAACCTATCCACAACATAGAGAATAACCTTGTATATAGCGGAAGCAAGATAAATATTAAAATGACTATGATTAATGGTAAAATTCTTTATGAAAATGGAGTATTTTATTTTGATGAAGAATGTGATACAATTTACAATAATTGTAAGGAGATTGTAAATCGTCTTCTTCATGAATAATTACTTTTCAAGGAGCGAATCCTTTTAAAGAATATATTTTCACATAGGAGGGAAAACATGTTAGAGAAATTTTTTAAACTCAAGGAGAACAACACAGATGTTAAGACAGAAGTCATGGCAGGTATTACAACTTTTATGACAATGGCTTACATTCTTGCTGTAAATCCTAATATCCTTTCTGCTTCCGGAATGGATGCAAATGCAGTATTATTAGCAACTGCCCTGGCATCTTTCATCGGAACAGTTTGTATGGCATTAATGGCTAACTATCCATTTGCTTTGGCACCGGGTATGGGATTAAATGCATATTTTGCATTTACTGTAGTTATTACCTATGGATATTCATGGCAGGTGGCGTTGTTGGCAGTATTTGTGGAAGGTATCATTTTTATTATTCTTTCTGCAACCAATGTACGTGAAGCGATTTTTAATGCAATTCCTATGACCTTAAAATCAGCAGTAAGCGCTGGTATCGGTTTATTTATTGCATTTATCGGTCTTCAGAATGCTAAGCTGGTAGTAAACAATGATTCAACATTGGTTTCTTATCAGAATTTTAAAACAGATTTTAATTCTGTAGGTATGGGAGCTCTTTTAGCATTAATCGGTGTTATTATTACCGGTATTTTTATGGTAAAAAATGTAAAAGGTTCTATTCTTTTTGGTATTTTAGCAACATGGGTGCTTGGAATTCTTTGTGAATTAATCGGGCTCTATGTTCCGAATCCTGATTTGGGAATGTATTCTGTAATCCCTTCCGCAATTGTATCCTTTGATTTTACTGCTTTGGGCAAGACCTTTGGTCAGGTATTTACGGCAGATTTCAGTACTATTAAAGTGTTTGAATTTATTGTAGTTGTTTTTGCGTTCTTGTTTGTAGATATTTTTGATACTTTAGGAACTTTAATTGGTGTTTCTACTAAGGCGAATATGTTAGACGAAAATGGTAAGCTTCCCAGAATTAAAGGTGCTTTAATGGCGGATGCAGTTGCTACTACAGCAGGTGCTGTTTTAGGTACTTCAACAACAACAACCTTCGTAGAAAGTGCATCTGGTGTAACTGCTGGTGGTAGAACAGGTTTAACAGCAATTGTAACAGGTTTATTGTTCTTACTCTCAGTTATCTTCTCACCATTGTTCCTGACTATTCCTTCTTTCGCAACAGCGCCGGCATTGATTATTGTAGGCTTCTACATGATGGCTTCTGTTTTGAAGGTGGATTGGGACAATGCTTTGGAAGCAATTCCTGCATTCCTTTGTGTAATCGCTATGCCTCTTATGTATAGTATTTCAGAAGGTATTGCCATTGGTGTTATTTCATGGACTATCCTTCATTTATGCACCGGCAAAGCAAAGGGTAAGGTAAGTGTTCTGATGTATGTACTTACGGTTCTTTTTATCTTAAAGTATGTATTCTTATAAAATGTAATTGAAATAATATTGAAAACATGGCGGACAGTTTATTTCAAGCTGTCCGCTTTGTTATAAAAGGGTAGTATATTATGGATTTTTTAGTGTTTTTTTTAGCTTTTGGAGTGTTTGTACTCTTTGTTTTTGTACAGGGATATTTTACAGACAGGAAAAATCAAAAATATTTTACGACCAAGCTTAGAGAAATGCGTGGAAAAGCGCCGGATAAGGAATACAAAATAGAACGCTTTATCCGGATTCCGGGATATTATGAAAAACATCCGGAAGATTATCAGATAGATGATATTACATGGAATGACCTAAGTATGGATGATGTGTTTCGGAGAATGAATTACAGTATTTCTTCTACAGGAGAAGAATATCTGTATTATATGCTTCGAACTCCCCGTTTTGAGCAATCCGAACTTAGCAGATTTGATAATATTGTAGAATATTATGCGGCTCATGAGGAAGAAAGAGTTGCTTTTCAAATACAAATGAAGTGTTTAGGAACCACTGGAAAGTATTCATTATACGATTATCTTGAGTATTTGACTAAGTTAGGAAAGCGTTCTAATAAAAAGGACATTGTCAGCCTTTTAGTGCTGGTATGTTTGGTTATTTTCTTGTTTATGGATTTAACCATAGGAATATTAGCAATAGTGGCTTGGATGTTGTACCAGATTTTTTCGTATTTTAGGATAAAAAAAGAAATAGAACCATATATAACCAGTCTGGCATATATTATGAGACTGATTTCTGTAGCTGAGAAAGTGCAAAAGCGTTTGCCACAGCAATGTGATAAAGAAATAGAAGATATTTCTAACGGTGTAAATCAATTAAAAAAGGCTCGTAAAGGTTCCTTCTGGATATTTAACAGCGGTAGTAGCAAGACTACCGGTAATCCTTTAGATGTGATTTTTGATTATGTACGTATGATTTTTCATGTGGATTTGATTTCTTTTAATCATATGTTGGGAGAATTAATCAGTCATCAGAAGGACATTGATCAGTTGGTTAGCAGTTTAGGATATTTGGAAGCTGCTATCAGTGTGGGACTATATAGAGCTTCTTTGGAGGAAGGATATTGTAAACCGGAATTTATGGATAAAGGATTGTCCATTATGGAAGGATATCATCCGTTAATTCATAAGCCTGTAAAGAATAGTATTTCTACTCAGGAAAGTGTTTTGATTACCGGTTCTAATGCTTCGGGAAAATCCACATTCTTAAAAATGCTTGCATTAAATATTTTAACAGCGCAGACAATATATACGGTAACTGCCCAAAAGTATCAGGCTCCGTGTTGTTATTTATATTCCTCGATGTCCCTGCGTGATAATTTGGAAAGCAATGAAAGCTATTATATTGTGGAAATTAAGTCCATTAAGCGTATTATAGACAGTTTTAAGGAAGGAAACCAACCCATATTTTGTTTTGTGGACGAAGTGCTTCGAGGCACCAATACGGTGGAACGTATCGCAGCATCTACACAGATTTTGAGTAGTATGAATGGGGAAGGGATTCAATGCTTTGCAGCAACACATGATATTGAGTTGACACATTTACTGGAAAGTGAGTATAACAATTATCATTTTGAGGAAGAAATTAAAGACGGAGATATTCTATTTAATTACAAGCTTTGTGCAGGAAGAGCTACCACAAGAAATGCAATCAGTCTTTTGCAGATTATGGGTTATGAGGCTGAAATTATTGAAAAGGCGCAGAAACAGGCTGAAGTTTTTCTTCAGAAAGGAATCTGGAAACGCCCTTGACGTAATTGCTAATATATTGATATAATTATACTTGTGTTAATCTTTTAAAGTATAGAAAGGATTTGCGAGATGGTTAGTTTTATTAATACATTTTTATCTTATTTATTGTTAATGGTTATCATTCTGATTGTTGGTGGAATTGGTTTTTCCATCGGTTTATTCTTACGTAAGAAAAAGAATCAGAAGAATCTTGAAGTTAGTGAGAATATGGAGTAAATTAAAGCGGCTGTTGTATGTAAATACATCAGCCCTTATTCACATGTGGGGGAACGATGAAAAGTACGATTACGACAATTTTGTGGGATGTAGATAATACGTTGTTAGATTTTGATTATTCATGCCGTGGTTCGTTGCGACAGTGTTTTCGTGCCAGAGGAAAAAAAATTACCGATGAAATGATTGGCCGATATATGCAGATTAATGATTCATATTGGAAACGTTTGGAACGAGGGGAAGTTACAAAGGAACAGTTGTTAACGGGACGTTTTGTGGATTTTTTCGAAGAATACGGATGGAATGATATAGATGTAGAAAGTTTTCGGAAAGAATTTCAAAGTAATTTGGGAAATATATACTCTTTTAAGGATGACTCTTTAACAATATGCAAATCTTTACAGACGAAATATAAACAATATGTTGTAACCAATGGTGTTTCTGCTACCCAAAGAAGTAAATTAAGCCTGTCTGGTTTTGTTGATGTAATGGATGGCGTGTTTATTTCTGAAGAAGTAGGTTCTCCAAAGCCGGATAAAGAATTTTTTGAATATTGTCTTGCACATGTGGAGGAACAGGATAGAAATAGGATTTTATTAGTGGGTGATTCCCTGACAAGTGATATAAAAGGTGCCAATAATGTAGGGATTAAAGCTTGTTGGTACAATCCTAAGGAAGAGAATAGAGTGGATGGATATTCCATTGATTATGAAATCATAGATTTGCATCAAATTTATGAGGTTTTGAATATATTCAACAGATAGCGGAGTAATATATGGCGAAAAATTCAGGACAAAAACTTAAACTATTATACATAGCGAAAATACTTATGGAAGAGACCGATGAAGTTCATCCAATCAGTACCAAAGGTTTGATTGAAAAGCTTTCTTTTTATGGAATTACCGCAGAAAGAAAAAGTATATATGATGATATTGCTAAGTTACAGGAATTCGATTATGACATTATTCAGGTGGATAATCGAAACGGTGGCGGTTATTATATGGGAGCCAGAGAGTTTGAACTGGCGGAGTTGAAGTTTTTGGTGGATGCGGTGCAATCCTCCCGTTTTATTACACAAAAGCAATCTCGGGAACTGATTAAGAAATTAGAGAAATTGGCCGGCAAATATGATGCAAAGAAGCTTCAGCGACAAGTGTATGTGGCAGGACGTGTGAAAACAGAAAATGATAAAATATATTATTCCATTGATGCACTTCATAAAGCTATTCAGGAAAATAAACAGATTTCTTTTTTGTATATGGAATGGAATGGTAAGAAGGAGCTGGTACCCAGAAAGGACGGTCAGCGCTATGAAGTAAGTCCGTGGACTCTTATTTGGAAGGATGAAAATTATTATTTGGCAGCTTATGATGAGGATGCCGGAATAATAAAGCATTATCGTGTAGATAAAATTGCAGATGTCCAAATTTTAGAAAGAGTAAGAGCCGGCGCAAAGGAATTTGAAGCCTTGGATTTGGCGGAATACGCCAATAAAACTTTTGGTATGTATGGAGGAGAAACAGAAGATGTGGTATTGCTTTTCCCGGAAAAGCTTGCCGGTGTTGTTATTGACCGATTTGGTAAAGAGATATCCATGCGAAAAGTAGGGGATGAACTGCGTGCCAGAATCAAAGTAGTAGTCAGTCCGCAGTTTTTTGGTTGGTTAGCGGCAGTGGGAAAAGAAATTCGGATTGCATCCCCCGAAAGCGTAAGTAATAAATATAAGGATTGGCTGAGAAGCCTTTTAGAAGAATAAGCTTAGAAAGAAGGAATGTAACATGCAGATTATACCTGCAACACGTATGAATCATTTTGGAGAAGGTATTTTCCAGGTATTGAATGAAAAGAAAAGAGAAGTAGAAGCAAGTGGAAGAAAGGTATACAATTTTAGCGTAGGAACCCCTGATTTTCCGCCGGCAAAGCATATTATGGAGGCTGTGGCAAAAGCTTGTGAAAAGCCGGAGAATTATAAATATGCCTTAGCGGATTTACCGGAGTTGACCGAGGCAGTCATTAAAAAATACGAATCCAGATATGGTGTATATGGACTGCAACCCGATGAAATTATGTGTGTTTATGGTTCCCAGGAAGGCATTGCACATATTGGTTTGTCTTTGATTAACGAAGGGGATGTGGTATTGATTCCTGATCCCGGATATCCTATTTTTGATGTAGGTCCGGCCCTTGCAGGTGCGAAGTTAGTCACCTATGAGCTTCGTGAAGAAAACGATTATTTGCCGGATTTGGAAGAAATCGAGAAGCAATGTGGAGAACAGGCGAAGTTAATGATTGTTTCTTATCCTTTAAATCCTATTTGTAAGGTAGCCCCGGCATCCTTTTACGAGAGATTAATTCCCTGGGCAAAGAAAAATAATATTATGATTGTTCATGACAATGCATATTCGGATATTATTTATGACGGACATGAGGGACGTTCCATTTTTGCTTTTGAAGGAGCCAAGGAAGTAGCGGTAGAGTTTTATTCCTTGTCCAAATCTTTTAATTATACCGGCGCCAGAGTTAGCTTTGTAGTTGGAAATAAGGATATTGTGCAGAATTTTAAAAAGCTTCGTTCGCAGATTGATTATGGTATCTTTTTGCCGATACAGTATGGGGCTATTGCGGCACTGACCGGACCGGACACCTGTGTATTAGAGCAGTGTAAGGAATACGAACGTCGCAGAAATGCCTTGTGTGACGGTTTAACCAATATTGGCTGGAAGTTTGAAAGAAGCCAGGGTACCATGTTTGCATGGGCAAAGATTCCGGAGAAGTTTACGGATGATGTGGAATTTGTTATGACATTATTAGAAAAGACCGGAGTATTATGTACCCCTGGAAGTAGTTTTGGTAAAATGGGAGTCGGACATGTTCGATTTGCATTGACCATGCCGGTAGCAGATATTGAGGATGCTATCCAAAAAATTGCAGAAAGCAAAATATTAGAATAGTCTACAAAAAGAGAAGAGCATTTTTGTTACAAATGCTCTTTTTTTTATTGCCATGTATCTTTTCTTGACTTTTGTTATGTGTTTTTTTATACTAAAAAACGTACAAAATGTTGATGATAAACAAATGATTGGGCACAATATATAGTGCAGATATAAAGAAGGAGAGTATAAAGATATGAGTGTTAACCCAAATGCACAGGATACAGATTATGGTACATTGTTTTTGCCGGAAAAGCAGGTATTTGTTATAAAAAAAGACGGTAGTAAAGAAGCATTTAATGTACAAAAGGTAATCAGTGCAGTAGGAAAAAGTGCATACCGTGCATTGACGGAGTTTACAGAAGAGGAAAAGCAACAGATTTGCCAATATGTGGTAGATAAAGTAAATGAGTTAAATAAGCAGGAAGTGCCTATTCCGATTATGCACAATATTGTAGAAAGTGCATTGGAGCAGGTAAAACCTGTGGTGGCAAAGAGTTATCGTGATTATCGTAATTATAAGCAGGACTTTGTGCGCATGTTGGACGACGTATATATGAAGAGCCAGTCCATTATGTACATTGGTGACAAGGAAAATGCCAATACAGATTCTGCACTTGTGTCTACCAAGAGAAGCTTGATTTTTAACCAATTTAATAAAGAGTTATATCAGAAGTTCTTTTTGACTACAGAAGAGATTCAAGCTTGCCGAGATGGCTATATTTATGTGCATGATATGTCTGCCAGAAGAGATACCATGAACTGCTGCCTTTTTGATGTGAAGAATGTATTATCCGGTGGTTTTGAAATGGGTAACATCTGGTATAACGAACCCAAAACATTGGATGTTGCTTTTGACGTTATCGGTGATATTGTTTTAAGTGCTGCCAGTCAGCAGTATGGTGGTTTTACGGTCCCTAGTGTAGATTTAATTTTAGAGCCCTATGCAGAAAAGTCTTACAAGAGAAATATTGAAAAATATACCCGTTTAGGTATTGATAAAGATACAGCGGAAGCAGAAGCTTTTGCAGATGTGGTAAAAGAATTTGAACAGGGATTCCAAGGCTGGGAGTACAAGTTTAATACGGTAGCCAGCAGCCGTGGTGATTATCCATTTATTACTGTAACAGCAGGTACCGGAACCGGTCGTTTTGCAAAGCAGGCTACCATTTCCATGTTAAACGTACGTAGAAAAGGACAGGGCAAGAAAGACTGCAAGAAGCCTGTATTATTCCCGAAGATTGTATTTTTGTATGATGAGAACTTACATGGACCGGGCAAACCATTGGAAGACGTTTTTGAAGCCGGTGTACAGTGTTCGGCAAAAACCATGTACCCAGATTGGTTAAGTTTAACCGGCAAGGGATATGTGGCTAGTATATATAAGCAGTATGGGGAAATCATTTCTCCTATGGGTTGTCGTGCCTTTTTGTCTCCATGGTACCGCAGAGGCGGTATGCATCCGGCAGATGAGAAGGATACTCCTGTATTTGTTGGTCGTTTTAATATAGGTGCAGTTTCCCTGCATTTGCCCATGATTTTGGCGAAGGCAAGAAAAGAAAGTAAGGATTTTTATGAGGTTTTGGATTATTATTTAAATTTAATCCGTCAGCTTCATATCAGAACCTATGCTTATCTTGGGGAAATGCGTGCATCAACCAATCCTTTGGCTTATTGTGAAGGCGGCTTTTTGGGAGGTAATTTAAAGCTTACCGATAAGATTAAACCATTACTTAAGTCTGCAACAGCCAGCTTCGGTATTACTGCGTTAAACGAGTTACAGGAGCTGTATAACGGTAAGTCTTTAGTAGAGGATGGACAGTTTGCTATTGAAGTACTGGAGCATATTAATGCCAAAGTAAATGAATTTAAAGAAGAGGATGGCAATCTTTATGCTATTTACGGAACACCTGCGGAGAATCTTTGTGGTTTACAGGTAAAGCAGTTCCGCAAGAAGTACGGTATTGTGGAAGGTGTATCTGACAGAGAATATGTAAGTAACAGTTTCCATTGTCATGTTTCAGAGGATATTACACCTATTGAGAAGCAGAATCTGGAGGACCGTTTCTGGAACTTAAGTAACGGCGGAAAGATTCAGTATGTAAAATACCCCATAGATTATAATATGGAGGCGGTGAAAACCTTAATTCATCGCGCCATGGATATGGGCTTTTATGAAGGTGTGAATCTGTCATTGGCATACTGTGATGATTGCGGACATCAGGAATTGGAAATGGATGTCTGTCCTAAATGCGGCAGCCGTAATTTGACCAAGATTGACCGCATGAATGGCTATTTGTCTTATTCCAGAGTACATGGAGATACCAGATTAAATGACGCAAAGATGGCAGAAATAGCGGAAAGGAAAAGTATGTAATGCGTTATCATAATATAACCAAAGATGATATGTTAAATGGTGACGGACTGCGTGTGGTTTTGTGGGTGGCAGGTTGTACCCATTGTTGTAAGGAATGTCAGAATCCGATTACTTGGGATCCGGACGGCGGTTTACTTTTTGACGAAGCTGCAAAAGCAGAGATTTTTGAACAATTGGAGAAGGATTATATTTCCGGAATTACCTTTTCGGGCGGTGACCCGTTACATCCCTCCAATCGATTGGCAGTTCGCGCACTTATGGCAGAAATTAAAGAAAAATATCCCAACAAAACCATTTGGATGTATACCGGAGATGTTTGGGAAAATATTATGTATTATCCTATGATGCAATATATTGATGTAGTGGTGGATGGAGAGTTCCATATAGAGGAACGGGATGTGAAGCTTCTGTGGAAAGGTAGTAAAAATCAAAGAGTCATTGATGTGAGAAAAACATTATCACCGGAGAATACAGACCCGTCTGTGCCGGTGCTGCATTGTGGTGACTACGCGTAGGAGGAAGGATTATGAAACGTATTGCTAAATTTGAAAAGGTAAGTCTGGAGCAATTTATGAATGTTGTGAAGGATGATTTTCCGGAATATACCGAGGAAGATATTAAGGACATGTATGAATCCATAGAGTTGCCTGCACGTGCTACCAGAGGTAGTGCAGGATATGATTTTCATGCACCTTTTGCATTCTCCCTTCCGGCAGGAAGTACGATTAAAATACCTACCGGTATTCGTGTGCAGATGGAGGAAGACTGGGTGTTAAAGCTTTACCCCAGAAGCGGTCTTGGCTTTAAGTATCGTTTACAGCTGAATAATACGGTAGGAATTATTGACAGTGATTATTACTATTCAGACAATGAAGGGCATATTATGGCCAAGATTACCAATGATTCCAACGAAGGCAAAACCGTGGATATTTCCGCAGGTATGGGCTTTATGCAGGGGATTTTCTTAGAGTACGGTGTTACGGTGGATGATGATGCCCAGGGAATTCGTAACGGTGGATTTGGCAGTACAACAAGAGCATAAGTAATACATATATCTCATTAGGTTTTTTCGAGGCAATCGGAAAAACCTTCATTTTTACTCAAAAAATCAAAACGACCTGTGATAGGGTTGCTATAATACAATTACGATATCGTAATAGAAGGAGAGACGCATGAAGAATATTGACGTATTAGTAAATTGTCTGGAATATATTGAATGTCATCTGAAAGACAATATTAAAACGCCCGATATTGCCAAAGCATGCGGTCTTTCCAAGTCTTCCTTAGAGAAAATGTTTCAGTATGTGTATCATTTGTCCGTGCATGGCTATATTATCCGTCGTAGGATGATGCTTGCAGCAAAAATGTTGTCGGAACAGCCGGAAATGTCAATCTTGACAGTGGCGGTAGACTGCGGATATAGCTCCCATGAAGCATTTACACGTGCCTTTAAGGAAATCTGGAATTGTAACCCCTCTGAATTTCGAAACAGAAAGTATTCGGAGTTATTTCCCCGTTATAGGGAGCCTATTCAGGAAGGAGATAAGTATATTATGCAGAGAAGAAATGTAGATATCAGCCAATTGTATGATTTGTTTTGCGAAAGAAGAAATTGTTATTTTGTATGTTGTGATATTAAAAGTTTGGTACCCATTAATGAAATATCTTTTAAAGCAGGCGATTTAGCCATTTTGGAAAGTATGAAGCGTATGGAAGACGTAGCAGGAGAAGAGGATATTGTGTTCCGGATCGGCGGTGATGAATTCTGTATGCTGACAAACAGCGAAGACAAGGCATATGCGGAGGCTATCGTAGAAAAGATTACTGCAAAGAATGGTGAGGCGTTTGCATACGAAGAACAGCAGATTCCTTTAAGTCTCTATGCAGTTGCAACCAAGTTTGAAGGAAAGCAGATGAAGTACAATGATTTATTTGCAGAGCTTCATCAGGCGATCAGAGTGTGTAAACCATAGTCCGTCGTAAGTAAAGCTCCCCAATGGGGAGCTTTTTACAGTTATCTAGCAGTTAGTATCAAATCCCGGATTGAACATATAGAAGTTCTTATCATTCAATTTATCCTGGGTAATGCGAAGAGCCTCTCCGAAGCGCTGGAAATGTACGACTTCACGTGCTCTTAAGAACTTAATGGGTTCATATACGTCAGGACAATCTTTTACCAATCTTAAAATATTATCATAGGTGGTGCGGGCCTTTTGCTCTGCAGCCATATCTTCAAATAAATCCGTAATAATATCACCTTTGGACTGGAATTGGTTGGCATTAAAGGGAACACCGCCTGCTGCCTGTGGCCAAATACCTACAGTGTGGTCGATATAATAAGGGGTAAAACCCTGTGCTTCGATTTCTTCCATGGATAGGTTGCGTGTTAACTGATGAACAATCGCTGCCACCATTTCCAAATGTGCTAGTTCTTCGGTACCGATATCAGTTAATAAACCTGCTACTTCCCTGTAGGGTGTAGCATAACGCTGAGACAAATAACGCATACTCGCGCCCATTTCACCATCTGGACCACCGTATTGTGAGATGATAGCCTGTGCTAATTTTGCATTAGGTTCTTTGATATTTACCGGAAACTGAAGTCGTTTTTCATAATTCCACATAAATTAACAGCCTCCTTCCCAAGGAAGAGGAGCGTCGCTCCATCTCCATACATTATTAGATTCTGCATGTTCTTTTACCAGAGGATAGTACATCATAGAAAAGTCTTTCATCATTTTATTTTTGATTTTGGCATAATGGTTAAAATGTTCCATTGCTTCTTGGTTTTCAGGATGTGTATCTAAGAAGAGCATCAGCTCCACTAAGGTAAAATCTACGATACCAATATCATTTAGCATACGTTGCTGTTCTTTACTTACCATTACAACATCTCCTTCCCATAAAAGGTTTGTTAAGCTCAGGGAAAATGGTTCCTTCGTGGTAGCCTTCTTCGGGATTGTCGTAGAGTTTGAAGAAATGCTGCCAGGGAACATAAGCCATTGCAATTACTTTCTCATTGCAAGATTTGTCATAAACATATTTCTGCATAGGTTTTCCTTTCATAAAATTGGTTCATCTTTAATAATATAGTATGATAAAAGTTTGCAAACGTGATTTAAAGGTGTTATACTATTACGGATAGTTTGATTAGAGAGGTATATACACAAATGAGTATGAGAGGCATTGATACACCGGTGCGTCAGCGTAGGCGTATGGTGTTTAGAGAAGTGGCAAACTTAGCATGGAATTCCACGAATTTAAAGGATGACATGGAAGCTTTGCCTTATAAATTAGTAGATTATGAAGAGTCTATTTATTGGGATAGCGTATATCGTGATAGAGCAATTATCCGAGAACGTATCCGTTTGGCTATGGGTATGAGTCTTCGACCTGAAAATCGTCATCGTCCCGGACATTTGACGGAAGGCGTGGAGGAAAGTAATATTGATGAAAAGTATTATGAGCCACCTCTTATGCAGGTCATTCCTTCCGCATGTAACGCCTGTCCGGAGAATGAATATTTTGTAACCAACGCCTGTATGGGATGTCTAGCACATCCATGTCAGGAGGTTTGTCCCAAGGATGCCATTACTTTTGTAAACGGCAAATCCGTAATTGACCAGGAAAAGTGTATTAAGTGTGGTAAATGTAAGGCAATTTGTCCCTATGATGCTATTACCCATAAAGAAAGACCTTGTAAGGCCGCTTGCGGCATTGGTGCTATCAAGTCGGACGAGCATGGAAGAGCAGTGATTGATAACGATATGTGCGTTTCCTGCGGTCAATGTATGGTAAGTTGTCCATTTGGTGCCATTGCAGATAAGTCACAAATTTTCCAGTTGATTAAGGCTTTGAAGCATGGTAAGAAAATTATCGCGCAGGTAGCACCGGCTTTTGTAGGTCAGTTTGGTCCTAAAGTAACACCTGACATATTTAAGACAGCTTTAAAGGAGCTTGGATTTGCAGAAGTTTATGAAACGGCTATTGGTGCAGACCTTGGATGTATGGCAGAAGCAGAGCACTATGTAAAGGAAGTAGCAACCGGTAATCAGGCCTTTGCACTTACTTCCTGTTGTCCTTCCTGGTCTGTTATGGCCAAGAATCTGTTTCCGGAAACCATTGATAAAATCAGTAATGAATTAACACCTATGGTGGCTACGGCCCGAATTATAAAAAAAGAGCATCCTGATGCACAAGTGGTATTTATCGGACCGTGTGCTTCCAAGAAGCTGGAAGCGTCCAGAAGAACTATTCGTTCGGATGTAGACTTTGTAATCACCTTTGAAGAATTAACCGGTATGTTTGAGGCAAAGGGCATTCTTTTGGAAGAAATCAAAGCCATGGACGAAATGCAGGATGCTACCGGCGCAGGACGTGGTTATGGTGTAGCCGGCGGTGTGGCAAGTGCCATTGAGGAATGCATTAAGACATATTACCCGGGTACGGAAGTGAAAATTGAACATGCAGAAAGTCTGGCAGAATGTAAGAAAATCTTACTTTTGGCTAAGGCTGGAAGAATGAATGGTTGTCTGATTGAAGGTATGGCATGTCCCGGCGGTTGTATTGCCGGTGCCGGAACCAATATTGCAATACCACAGGCAGCAAAAGAAGTAAATAAATTTAAAGCGGCAGCGTCAAAGGCGCTACCTGAGATAGAGGAGGAGTAAAGAATGACAAAGATTAGAACAAGATACGCACCAAGTCCTACCGGTAAAATGCACGTAGGTAATTTGCGTTCTGCACTTTATGAGTTTTTAATTGCGAAGCATGACGGTGGAAGCTTTATGCTCCGTATTGAGGATACGGACCAGGAACGTTTTGTAGAGGGTGCTACAGAGATTATTTATCGTACCATGGCGAAGACCGGATTAATTCATGACGAAGGTCCGGACAAGGATGGTGGTTATGGACCTTATGTACAGAGTGAGCGTATGGCTACTGGTATTTATATGAAGTATGCCAAGGAACTGATTGACAAGGGTGAGGCTTATTATTGCTTTTGCGATAAGGAGAGATTGGCTACCTTAAAGAGTGAAGTAGTAGAAGGTAAGGAGATTACCATTTACGATAAGCATTGCTTAGGACTTTCTAAGGAAGAAATTCAGGCGAATTTAGATGCAGGGAAGCCTTTCGTTATTCGTCAAAACAATCCTACCGAGGGAACTACAACCTTCCATGATGAACTTTACGGAGATATTACTGTAAATAACTCTGAACTGGATGATATGATTTTGATTAAGTCGGATGGATATCCTACCTACAACTTTGCAAACGTTGTGGATGACCATACCATGAATATTACTCATGTGGTAAGAGGTAACGAGTATCTTTCTTCTTCACCTAAGTATGTAAGACTTTATGATGCATTCGGCTGGGAAGTACCGGTATATGTACATTTACCTTTGATTACCGATGAAAACCACAAGAAGCTTTCTAAGAGAAGTGGTCATTCTTCTTTTGAAGATTTGATTGAACAGGGATTTTTAACCGAGGCAATTGTAAATTATATTGCACTTCTTGGATGGAGTCCGGAAGACAATAACGAAATTTTCTCCTTACAGGAGTTAATTGAAAAGTTTGATTACAAGAGAATCAGCAAATCACCGGCGGTATTTGATATTGTGAAGCTTCGCTGGATGAATGGTGAATATTTGAAAGCTATGGATGCAGACAAATTCTTTGAGATGGCAGAGCCTTACTTGAAGGCTGCGCTTACCAAGGATTTGGACTTAAAGAAAATCGCAGGTATGGTGAAGACCCGTATCGAAACCTTCCACGATATTGCGGCGCAGGTAGATTTCTTTGAAACCTTACCGGAATATGATGTGGAAATGTATACACACAAAAAGATGAAAACCAATACCGAATCTTCTTTGGAGGTATTAGAGGAGGTATTGCCGATTTTGGAGGCACAGGAGGACTACAGTAATGATGCTTTATATGCTGCGCTTTCACAGTATGTAGAGAAGAAGGGCTGTAAGAACGGTTATGTTATGTGGCCCATCCGTACTGCAGTGTCCGGTAAGCAGATGACTCCTGCAGGTGCTACCGAGATTATGGAAATTCTTGGAAAGGATGAATCTCTTGCTCGTATCCGCAAGGGAATTGAACTGTTAAAGAATGCATAATTGCACACTTTTACAAGGCTTGAATGAGGCACAGCTTCAGGCTGTGTTACATGGAGAGGGACCTGCTTTAGTAGCGGCAGGTCCCGGCTCCGGTAAGACCAGATGCATTACCTACAGACTCCTGTATTTAATACTGGAACGTCACATACCTCCACAGGAAATACTGGTTATTACTTTTACCAAAGAAGCTGCAAAGACAATGCAGGAGCGGTTCCAGTCCGAGTTCTCCCGGTGGAAAAACAATTATAATTTTAATTCGCAAGGTTTCGTTAGCTTTGGAACCTTTCATTCATTTTTTTATCAAATAATTAGAAGTATTTCAAAATATTCAGAATATCAATTGATTACCCAACAGGAAAAAAGGAAGATTGCCAAAGAGGTGTTGCAAAGGAACAACTCAGAGGAAGTAAGAGAAGCAGACATACAACGCTTTTTAACACAAGTAAGCTATTGGAAGAATACTGGAGAAGAGTTAAAGACTTCTATTCCAGGAATAGAGCAAGAGGACAAGAGTCAACAGCTTTTGTTTCAGGAGCATTTCTCGGCATACGAAGCTTTAAAGCATATGTATAAGAGAATGGATTTTGATGATATGCTATATTTGTGTAAGAAGGAATTTGAACATTCGAAGGAATTGTTAGAGTATTGGCAGAAACGTTTTTCTTATATATTGGTGGATGAGGCGCAGGATATGAATTCGATGCAATATGAATTACTTAAATTAATGACCACGCCACCATATAATCTTTTGCTGGTAGGGGATGATGACCAGGCAATTTATGGATTCCGTGGTTCCAAGAGCGGTATTTTTCAAGAGTTTGTAAAAGACTATCCTGAAGCAGTACAGATTTGTCTGAACGAAAACTATCGTTGTACGGCGTGTATTGTAAAAACATCGAAACGGCTAATAGAGAATAACAAACATAGGGTGGTAAAGGAGTTCGTATCTGTAAAGAAAAATGATTCTGAAGGGAAAATACAGGCTTTTGGAGCCATAAGCACAAGAGAAAGTTATGAAAAGGTGATAGAAGAACTGAAAAAAGTGAGCATAGAGGAACTGAATAAATGGGCAGTGCTGTTTCGAACCAATTTTGCTATGCAGACCTTTGCAACACGCTTGTCCGTACATAATGTTCCTTTTGTAATCCGTGAAAAAGCAGGAAGTATTTATGAGCATTTTATCGTAAAGGACATGGCAGATTATTTCAGGGCTGCTTTGGGCGAGTGTGACAGAAGCCTGTTTTTAAGGATTTTTCAGAAGCTTCGTATGCCTTTGGGAAGAGAAGCCTTGCGAAGTGAGACGGTAGATTTAAGTCAGGTGAAAAAAGTATATGAAAGTGGATTTTATGAAAACAGACAAGCATATGAGGAAGTGATAGCTTTAGAACGTCATTTGAACAGATTATCTAAAATGCGACCGACACTGGGCATGAAATATATTTTACATGCTATGGAGTATGAGTCCTATTTATTACGTAAGGCCGGAAAGGGAAAAGAAATGCCGGAGGAATGGAAACAATTGATAGATTGGCTTATGGAGGAGACAGAAGGATATTTTGATTTTCAAAGTTGGGAAGCTCATATAGCAGATTATCAAAATGATATGGAGAAAATTACGGAAAATAAATTATTTACTAACCAAGAAAAAAGGGGGATTCATCTATTAACATTACACGCTTCCAAAGGACTGGAATTTCAAAAAGTATATATTATGAATCTTAACGAAGGAACCATCCCGCAATTGCGTCGAGGGGAACTGGTAACGGATGAGAGGTTGGAAGAGGAACGAAGACTTTTTTATGTAGGAATGACCCGTGCCGAAGAAACGTTAGAACTTCACTACATAACCGGAACCAAGGAAAATCCACGTTTTCCAAGTCGTTTTTTGGAAGAGGCAGGGTTGGAAAAAAGAACCCCTCCCCAGGAAGGGGAAGGGCATAAATATAATGATTTATTCATCAATTAATTCATCAAATTCACAACTGTCCAAATACTCGTCAAAGGCATCAGCAACAGCTTCGTATTCATCGTCATCCTCAATATAGATGAGCTCCGGTTCTTCATTAGGGTCGTTAGGATTCTCTTCATAACCATAGAACCAAACTTCACCATCGTCATTATTACCATCTTCGTCAAGTGGTAATAAAACAATATAATCCTTACCTGCTACCTCAAGAATAGTAATAACAGCACAGGTAACTACTTCGTCATTTTCCAAAGTAATATCAACGGTCATTTCTTCATCAACTTCATTGTGTTTTGCCATAAAGACCTCCTTGTTTATGTGTTATAAAATGTGAAATTGTATTATAATAATTATACAATATTGTAAATTATCTTGCAATGGGTTTGGCGATAAAGTAAAATAGAATTTAAGGAAGGCGGTGGAAGTATGCAGGAAATACCTTTGGGAGTTTTCGAAACCGGAAAAGGAAAAAATAGAGCAATACAGGTAAATTTTGCTTCGGATAGTAAGGATTGCGGAATTATATTATTTGACTGTTTAACCGGCGAAGAAATAGAGAGATTTGCCTTTGTAGATGAGCCTGTGGTAGGCAATATTCATCAATTAACAATACCTCAATCTTCGTTAAATAAAATATCCTATTTATTTTACGAAGATGGTAAGCCGGTAATTGATACGAAGGCGGTTGCTTTTGCAGGAAGGGACCAGTTTGGTACACCGAAGCATGTGAAGATGTATCGAAGTATTGTTCCGGATATGTCATATGATTGGGAACAGGATGTATATCCCCAGCTTTCTCCCGGAAAAAGTATTGCTTATTGCCTTCATGTGCGGGGCTTTACCGTGCATGAGTCAGCGAATGTAAAGGCGAAAGGTACTTTTGCCGGAATCATAGAAAAAATCCCCTATTTAAAGGACTTAGGGGTTACTACGCTGGAGCTTCAACCGGCCTACGAGTTCCCGGAATTCCCTATTACTTATACAATGGATGGAAAAACAAGTCTGTCCGAACGGGCGAAGTTAAACTATTGGGGGTATACGGAGGGCTTTTATTATACACCGAAGAGAGCTTATACCTACAGTGAGAATCCTATCGTAGAATTTAAGGATATGGTGAAAGCGTTACATCAAAACGGAATGGAACTGATGATGCAGTTTTATTTTCCGGATAGCTTTCCCGTTACAGAAATAGCACCTATTTTGCGGTATTGGCACAGTGAATACCATGTGGATGGCTTTCATCTGAAAGGCAATCATTTGCCTGCCACTTCCTTAGCTGCGGATAGCTATTTATACAAAGCAAAGATTTGGTATGAGGAATTTGATGCAGAAAAGCTTACCGGAATTTCTGAAAAACGACAGCGTCAAATGGCTCTATATAATGAGAAATACAAATATTCTGTGCGTAGCTTCTTAAAGAGTGATTGGGGAGCGTTGCTTCCGGCTGTAAAAGTAATTTTTGAGAATGACGCAGAGATAAAGTATTTGTCCAATTATGCAGGTTTTACCCTGTGGGATATGGTGTCTTATCAGGAGAAACATAATGAAGCCAATGGAGAGGAAAATCGTGACGGAACGGATTATCATGGTACCTGGAACTGTGGCGCAGAAGGTGTCTGTCACAAGATAGAAGTACAAGTGTTGAGAGAACGTCAGCTGCGTAATGCATTGGCGCTATTATTATTATCCCAAGGTACACCACTTATCTTCATGGGAGATGAGTTCTGTAATTCACAAGGAGGAAACAATAATCCCTATTGTCAGGATAATGAAATTACTTGGTTGGATTGGTCTGATTTAAAGAGGCATGAAGGATTACAAGCATTTGTAAAACAATTGATTAGGTTCCGTAAAGAGCATGATGTGTTTCATGTTTCAAACGAAATGCATAATATGTGTTCCAATGGATTGCCAAGAATGTCATATCATGGAGCAGAAGCGTGGAAGCTTTTATTAGATGAGTCCTCCCTTCATTTAGGAGTTTTATTAAATAGTAATGACAGTAATTGCTATATTGCCATAAATATGCATTGGGAAAATCAATGCCTGGCAATGCCGCATATTAATAAAAATAGTGCGTGGGAACTAGTATTTTCCACAGAAGGAGTTCAAAAAGAACTGGAGAATGACCATCAGATTGTGTTAGAACCACGTAGTGTGTCATTATTTTGCCTGAAAAGGTAATCACATTTTAATGTATTAGGAATACAATAAAGTAAAAGAAAACAGAGGAATTCGAATATGAATGGACTGTTATGGATTTTACTTTTATGTTGTTGTGGAAAAAATAATGGATGCGGATGTTCCAATAGCAAATGTGAATCGGTTGTAGAGGATAGGTGCAGATGTGATGAGCATGAAAGAGCTTCCTGTTCACTAAAGGAAAGAGAAACAGTGTGGACGCCGTATATGGGCAATTCTTCAGAGCGTGACAATGCTTGCGGATGTGAACATAACCATAAAGAACATTAAAATCAGGAAGGTGCCGACAGTAAGAGCTGTTGGCACTTTTTGTATTAAGAAAAAGACTTTTAATTGTGTAAAAAGGTATTTCATTAATTTGACGATTATGATATATTTATGGAAAGACTTTTCAGGAGGCCTAAATAGATGAAAAAAGAAAAGTATGTAGCATACGTATCCACTTATACATCCGGTGACAGTCATGGAATCCGTGTTTATGATGTGGACATGGAGAATGGTAGATTTAACGAAAAGGACAAGGTGGAGATTACCAATTCCTCTTATATAACGGTATCACATAACGGAAAGTATTTGTATTCTATTACTGATTTTGGTTTGGAAGCATATAAAATCTTGCCGGACGGTGCGTTAGAACTAATTAACTTTGCACCGATTAATGGTATGAGAGGTTGCTATGTGTCTGCGGATTATACAGACAAGTATTTATTCGTAGCCGGTTATCATGATGGTAAATTAACGGTACTTAAGATTTTAGAAAATGGTGGAGTTGGACCGATTACGGATGAAGTATATCACAAAGGACTTGGTAGTGTAGCTGAACGTAACTTCAGACCACACATTAATTGTGCCAGAATGACTCATGATAATAAATATTTGTTGGTGGCTGATCAAGGTATGGATCATGTAAATGTATATTCATTGAATTTGGAAAAAGGTAAAGTGAAATTAGCAGATGTAATTCGAAGTGATTTGGAATCAGCGCCTAGACATATTAAGCTTTCTGAGGATGGCAGATTTATTTACATTGTGCATGAGTGGAAGTGTTATATTGATGTTTACACTTATGAGGATAAGGATGGTTCTCCTTATTTTGAAAAGATTCAGACCATTTCCACATTACGTAAGAATGCATCAAAACAGGGTTCTGCTTCCAGCGCATTGGCATTTTCTAAGGATTATAAGTATTTACTTAGTTCCAATGCAGGTGATAATTCAGTAATTATTTACAATGTGGATAAGAAAAGCGGTATGCTGACTACCAATTTCTGTTTGCCGGTTAGTGGTGCATACCCGAAGGATGCAGAATTATTCCCTAACAATAAGTTTTTGGTTTCCTTAAATCATGAATCTAACACCATGACCTTCTTTAAGGTGGATTTGGACAAGGGTATTATGACCATGAATGCTAAGCCCATGAAGATTCCGGAGCCAAACTGTATTCGTTTTTATAAGTTGCCGTAGAATATATAAAAATACCCCGACGGGTACTAATATTATTTATTTAAAGAATAATTATTAAGTTAAGGAGTGGATTTCAAAAATCTGCTCTTTTTTCTTTATTTAAAACCAGTTGATAAACGGAAAGATAATAGAACTTAATTGAGGCAAACACCTGACAAATATATAATACATTAAGAAAGTAAAATCTTGAAGTTATCGTACTCAAGAGAAATGAAAAAGAATGGATTTTTCGAAAAGCAACGATTTGGGTACTACGAGCGAATTTGCCTGTTTAGTACCCAAAAAGCAGGTGAATAATTAAATTTTCAAGTATTTAGAAGAGCATTTGGGCATTTATAAAGGAAATTACGATTTTGTACCCCAATATTTGTGTTTTTGTGGGTATTACAGTGCAGAATAATACATTTATGCCCATAATGAAGCATCTCGAATTACAGTTGTAGATAAGGATAATTTTTTGTGCTGCTTAAGAGATTAAGATATTCTCAGTTTGGTGCAGATTATAAAAAAAGTATCTCTCGCATTTTGAAAGGGCGAGAGGTACTTTTTATTAATTAGAACTTAACGATTTATTTATAGAATTTTTCCAGCGAATCCAGTTTGGCGGACATATTTATCATCATGGCATCCAGGATAGTGATTGCGGTCATACATTCCATAACCACTACGGCACGCGGAACGATAATGGGGTCATGACGGCCTTTGATGTTAATGTCGATTTCTTCTCCGGATTTATTAATCGTTTGTTGAGTGGAGAAGATAGAAGGTGTAGGTTTTACATGGGCGCGGATAATAATTTCGGAACCATCGCTCATGCCTCCTAAAATACCACCGGCGTGGTTAGTTTTCTTGGAAACAAGGTCGTTGTTCATGCAGAATGCATCGTTGTTAGAGCTTCCGTTTGCTTTTGCAACTTGAATACCATCACCGGTTTCAACCGCTTTGACAGCACCAATGGACATCATGGCTTTTGCTAGGTTAGCATCCAACTTATCGAAAACCGTATCACCGATTCCGGCAGGCATACCGGTAACAACACATTCCATGACACCACCTACGGAGTCTAATTTTTTTATGGCTTCCTCTAAATGTGCCACAGCCTGCACATCTGCATCACGATCCGGCATGGCTGTTTTTGTTTCTAAAATAGCAGAAGTATCAAATTTATCATAATCTATTTCAATAGGACCAATAGAGCGGGTATAAGCCATTACTTCTACACCCAGTTGTTTTAAAATCTTAGCGGCAATGGCGCCTGCTGCCACGCGTCCAATGGTTTCGCGACCGGAAGAACGTCCGCCGCCGCGATAATCACGAAAACCATACTTAGCATCAAAAGTATAATCCGCATGTCCCGGACGATAGTAGGATGCAATGTCGCTGTAATCCTTAGAAATCTGGGAAGTATTGCAAACCATAAGGGAAATAGGTGTTCCGGTGGTTTTTCCTTCGAATACGCCGGATAATATTTCCACTTCATCTGCTTCTTTACGCGGGGTAGTGATATTGCTTTGACCGGGCTTACGACGATTTAAATAGGTCTGAATATCTGCTTCGCACAGCTCTAATCCGGCAGGGCAACCGTCAATGACCACGCCCAAAGCTTTGCCGTGGGATTCTCCCCAAGTAGTTATTTTAAAAATGGTACCTAATGTTGAACCAGCCATAATGTGCCTCCAGGATTGTTTTATTATGTATAATCGAAATGCATCCGTTAAATGCGATAGTTAATATATCATGTAACATTAAATAATTATAAAGGATGATAGTGGAATTGGCAAATAAATATTATTTTGAAATAACAAAAATCTATTGATTTTTTTTTTTTTGCGTTATAATATATTGGAATGGTCAGAGTGACAAATATTATTAATTTGCTTGGAGGAACAGAAGATAATGAATTTTAGAATCAAAAGAAGTTTTCAAAAACTGTGTGTATTACTAAGTGCAATTGCATTATTTAGTACAAGTGTTCCGCTTAGTGCATATGCAACTAATACCGTCTCCGGCGGTGACGCAATACTGTCAAGTGGTGAAAACTCTGTGTCTGATGGGGATGTGAGAGAAGAGATTAATGCATCGGTATATTTGGATGTTAATATGGAAGAATTAACAGCAAAAGTAAAATCTGAGTTTACAGGTAATCCTACTCTATATGATCATTATATAGTTGTTTATATTGAAGAAAACGGAGAAGGCATATATAGCGTTCCGGTGTATTATGCAGAGCCGAATGAATGGACCACTATTACTGATTTTTATACGATTGCAGAAGCTATAAAAACAGATGGTGGTTCGTATTCAGTATATGCACAATTAAGTTATAGTTTAACAGCAGAAGATCCAACTAAGTGCAATTCAGCAGAATATAATTTTACATATACAAGTCCCAGCACTCAAATGGCGCAGGTAGAAGGTACTTGGGATACTTCTGAAGGATATGTTTTCCATATACCTACCAATGACTTTTCTGAAAAGCTTGCAGTTGTTTTATACAAAGAGAATGATGCCGGCGAATATGAGATGTTACGTAATGTCCCTTATTATTTAGCCACAGCTTACGGATATGGATTACAAAAAGATGCCGATTCATTTTATGTTGATTTTACAAATAATATGACTGCAGATGGCAGATATAAGGTTGGTGTTGTTAATTTAAGTGATGATGTTTTTTCAACTGCACATAGCCAGGAATGTTTCTCGGATATACTTATGTTAAGAACTGTGAATGATACAACAGAAGCTTATATAGATGCCACAGTAGAAGCACGTTGGGCTGGAGAGCATGATGTGGAAGTAAATGTTGAACCTGGAACTACGAATGAAATGGGTGATTTCTATATTAGTTTTGTTTGTGTATATCAAGATGGAAAACAAATAACAAGGAGTTTTGAAGAGTACTATAATCAGAATGGTGTGTGGCGTGTTTATGATGTGTCGGCTGCCTTTCGTGAAAGTGGTATTTATAAAGCGGTAGTACAATATGCTGTATTGGCGAATGACCCGGAAACAGGTTACACTGGAGTTTTTTATGATAAAAATGGTTGGACTGAAGAAATAAATTACATCCGTCCGGCAGAAGAAATGTCACAGGTAACGGCAAAATGGGATACTTCAGATGGATATCAGGTTACTTTTGATACAGTCGAAGGTGCCTCTGCATATTATCTTCAAATATATAGTGAAAATGAGGATAATGAATTTTCAAGTGGTTGGTCTGAAATTTTATTTGATGATGGAAATGAAACAATAAGTTTTGATTATACAAGATTTATTCAAGCGGAAGGTAGATATAAGGTGGGAATCTACACAATCAGCTCAGATGTGTTTACGATTGCGAACAGTACAGAGGCTTTCTCAGATATTCTTGATACCAAAACTTACACCACAGAAGTTGCAGAGGAGTTGTCGGAGATTATTGCCACAAATACTGCTGAAGAAGCTCTGAGTGTAATTGATGATACTTATACTACAAACGGTTTGCTTGCTGCAATGCAGACAGATGACGGTGTTGTGGATTTAATGGAGAGTTTAGAGAATCAGTATGTTGCTGATAAAGGAATTACAGTGGCAACAAATGTATCAGAAGATGCTAAAGAATATATTAGTGAATCAAATGTAGAAATTGTGGGTGCTGGATTAAATGCATCTGGTAGTGAAATTACATTGGATGTTTCTATTGCAGAAGAAAAAGAATTGCCGGCTTCAAAATACGATAAAAAGGTAGTTTTGGATATTAAGCTTTTGGATGGTGAAGCAGAGCTACATGATTTGAAGATTCCTGTGAAAATCACAATGGATATCCCAAATGGTATTTTGGCAGAGAATTTGATTCTTTTACACTATACAAAGAATGGAACAGAGCAAGTAGAGTATATAAACAATGGTGACGGAACAGTTTCCTTTATGGTAGGTTCTTTCAGTATGTTTGAATTTGCTGACAGTACTACGCTATATGAAGACGATGATGATGAAAATTCTGATAGTGGTAATACTGATAGTGGTAATACCGATGGCAGCAATACTGATAACGGTAATACCGATAGTGGTAATTCCGATAATAGCAATACTGATAATAGTAATACAAACAATAATGATTCCAATAATGAAAATGTCGACAATAGCAATTCGACCAGCGGAAATAATACCACTAATCCAATAGCAACAACAACGTCTCCAAAGACTGGGGATAATAGTGCGTATCCATTGTGTTTTGTTGTATTGGCAATGTTATGTCTATTAAGTATGAGGAAAATATATAAAAACGCATAAATATAGATACATTTAAATTCGAACCTCTTAAGTAGATATTGGGTATACCTAATTCTACTTAAGAGGTTTTACTGTGCTGTAGATTTTCTATACTCCTTTGGTGTCATGTTCATTAGTTTTTGAAACGCTCTATTATAATAACTGACATTATTAAAACCGCAGGAAAGGGCAATCTGTGTGATTCTGTGGTTTGTTTCTAAAAGCAGGGTGCAGCTTTGTAATATACGATAGCGTATCAAATAATGAAAAGGTGACAAACCGGTAAATTCTTTGAAAGAACGGCAGAATTGTCCCTCGCTTAAATGGGCTGTTTGGGCTAATTGCTTTAGTGTAATTGAATATTCATAATTTTTTTGAATATATGACAGTGCATTTATAAGTGATTCGCTTTGCATTGAAGTGCTTTCCAGGGACTTTATATTGTGTATATGGTAATTGTATAGATTGTCCCAAAGAAGCATGGCGTGTCCGCGTACGAAAAGCGTATTTGGTTCATGATTAAAAAAAATCTGTGTTAAATGTTGAAGTATATCTTTTTGCCAGAAAATATCGTCAGATATTATAGAGGCTAAGCTTAGATTATTATGCATAACGGGAAGTACATAGGTATTATAGCTATATGTATCCATAGAGGGAAATATAAATTCCCCGGATAAGACAAAGGCATAAAATATTGGTTGTTCGTGACCTGCATTATTGGCATAGTGAAGCAAGCCGGGAGGAATAAAAATAGCTTCTCCGGCATGAAGCTCGTACACCCGGTCTTCTATGTGAAAATAGATATGTCCCTGAGTCAATAATAAAAACTCCATTTCATCATGCCAGTGTAAATACAATACAGGTTCATAATCCTTTTCAGCTTCGGTATAGTGAATAGAATATGGAGCAGTATCTGTTTTGTGTAAAATGGTTTCGTATAGTTTTGGGTTCGAATTATTTTTCATATGGGTTTCCTTTATATAACATCCTGTCAATAATCAAAATTGTTTCATAAATTATAGCGTATTGTAATCAATTAATCAATATTGTGTTATTTTACGACAAGAATGAGCAAGTAATGTTCCACAGAAAATATTATAATAAAGCATAAGGAATTTTT
The DNA here is from genome assembly GCA_045634745.1 of Acetatifactor sp. GTDB lineage: Bacteria > Bacillota > Clostridia > Lachnospirales > Lachnospiraceae > Acetatifactor. The sequence continues at coordinate 159,831 of JAZRAX010000038.1, forward strand.
TCCTGTTATCTGAAATGTATTTTAAACTATGGGAGAGGTGCAAGATTATGGGTAAAATTGTGTTAGATAAAAAACGTTTGGTGTTTCAGCGAAGAGATGAGTTGATTGTAATTGAACCTTATGGAAAAAATTGTTTGAGATGCCGTGCAACCAGAAATAATGTGGTATCTGATGAAAAATGGACGCTTTTGGAGCCGGTGACCGAAGATGCCTGTAAAGTGGAGGGAGATTCATCGGTTGCTACGATTACTAACGGTGATGTGAGTGCTACTATTGAGGCCGGCTTTCCATGGTATGGAGGTATTATCAGCTTTTATCGTAAAGATAAGCAGATTCTTCGCAGAAAATACGAAGGGGATTATGTAAATAACTATATTCATACAGAGGGTAACAATTATTGTACCAAAGTGATTTTTGAAGCCAATAAAGGCGAACATTTCTACGGATTGGGACAAGAGTGCGAAGAAGCCTTTGACCGCAAAGGAAGTTCATGTAATTTAATACATTATAATACAAAGTCAACTTTGCCGTTTTTATATTCATCCTTAGGCTATGGTTTCTTTTGGAACAATCCGTCACCGGGACGTTGTGAAACCACCAGAAATCATACCATGTGGTGCAGTGATAGTACCTATCAGGCTGATTTTCTGGTGTTTGTAGGCGATACACCGGCAGAGGTCATGAAAATATATGCAGATTTGACCGGTTATTCCCCCAAGATGCCTTCCTGGGCGGCCGGTTATTGGCAATGTAAGCTTCGCTATGAAAGTCAGGAGGAGCTTTTAAGTGTGGCTCGTGAATACAAGAAACGTGGTATTCCCATTGATGCCATTGTTATAGATTTCTTTCATTGGACGGAGCAGGGAGAGTGGAAGTTTGACCCAAAATATTGGCCGGATCCGGCGGCTATGTGTAAGGAGTTGGAGGAATTAGGAATTAAACCTATTGTATCTATCTGGCCGACAATTAATCCAAACAGTGAAAATTGGGAAGAAATGAACGAAAAAAATATGCTGGTACGTACGGAAAATGGTCAGTACGGTACATTTGCTTTCTTTGGACAGCAGACGTTTATCGATACCATGAATCCGGAAACAAGAGAGTTTGTTTGGGAAAAGATTAAAGATAATTATTATGCTCATGGTATTAAGAATTTCTGGTTGGATGAAGCAGAGCCGGAGGTACATCCCCAGCAGTTCGGTCATTTACACTTTTATAAGGGGAATGGTGCCCAGACTGCTTTGTTATATCCTTACTATTATGTGAAAATGATTTATGACGGATTAAAGTCAGTTGGGGAAGAAGAAGTGATTTCTTTAACACGTGCAGCTTATCCGGGCAGTCAGAAGTATGGTGCAGCTGTTTGGAATGGTGATATTTGTTCAGATTGGAATGCACTGCGTCATAGTGTGACCAGCGGTTTGTCCATGGGCATGTGTGGTATTCCCTGGTGGAACAGTGATATTGGCGGTTTCTTAAGTGCAGATACAGAAAGCGAAGAGTTCCGCGAGTTATTAGTTCGTTGGTTCCAGTTCGGATTGTTTTCGCCCATTATGCGTTTGCATGGTGACAGAAAACGTTTAAAAGATCAACCGATACCTAATCCCGATGTGTTGGTAAAGAGTGGCGGGCCCAATGAAATCTGGTGCTTTGGTGAGGAAAATTATATTACGATTAAGGCATTGATTGAAACCAGAGAACGCTTGCGACCTTACATAATGAAATATATGGACGTTGCCAGCGAAAACGGTTCGCCTATTATGCGCCCTATGTTTTATGATTTTTATGAAGATGAAGTATGTTATACCTTGGAAGACCAGTATATGTTGGGTGAGGATATTTTGTTTGCACCTATTATGGAAGGCGGACAGGTAGAACGTGATGTATATTTACCGGCAGGCAAATGGGTATCGGTAATTGACAAACAAATTTTTACAGGTGGTCAATGGGTAAATGTGCATGCAGAGCTGAACCAGTATATTGCTTTTGTTAAGGAAGGCAATGAGGTGTTGGCTGTATTTGAGTAGTTCATAATATGGAGGAATGAAATAAGTGTTTTATTTAGTAAGTGTGTAAATATTTCTTGAGATTTTAAAGGATTTTGATATAATATTATAAGAACCTTCTATACTATAAGGTATGGAAGGTTTCTTTATGATTTTATAAGGAGCAATTTTATGTATAAAATTTTAAAACAAGAAGGTCGTGCAAAGCGTGCAGAATTTGAAACCGTGCATGGTACCATACAGACCCCGGTATTTATGAATGTAGGTACCGTAGCAGCTATTAAAGGAGCTGTTTCTACGGCAGATTTGGAAGGCATCAAGACCCAGGTAGAGCTTTCCAACACTTATCATTTACATGTACGTCCGGGAGATAAGGTAATTAAGCAATTAGGCGGATTGCATAAGTTTATGTCCTGGGACAAACCGATTTTAACTGATTCCGGCGGATTTCAGGTGTTTTCCCTGGCAGGACTGCGCAAAATCAAAGAAGAAGGTGTGTATTTTAATTCTCATATTGATGGACGTAAGATTTTTATGGGGCCGGAAGAAAGTATGCAGATCCAGTCCAATCTGGCATCAACCATTGCCATGGCTTTTGACGAGTGTCCACCCAGCAAGGCGGAAAGAAAGTATGTACAGGCTTCTGTAGAACGTACTACACGTTGGTTAGAGCGTTGTAAAGTGGAAATGAATCGTTTGAACAGTCTGGAAGATACTATTAACAAAAAGCAGATGTTATTCGGTATTAATCAGGGTGCTATTTTCCCGGATATCCGTATTGAACATGCTAAGATTATCCGTGAAATGGATTTGGATGGCTATGCAGTAGGCGGTTTGGCAGTTGGTGAAAGTCATGAAGAAATGTATCATATTTTAGACGAAGTAGTACCTTATTTGCCGAAAGAAAAACCGACATATTTGATGGGCGTGGGAACACCGGCCAATATTTTGGAAGGGGTAGAGCGAGGTGTAGATTTCTTTGACTGTGTATATCCTACCAGAAACGGACGTCACGGTCACTTATATACCAATCATGGTAAGATTAATTTATTTAATGCCAAGTACGAATTGGATGACAGACCCATTGAAGAGGGGTGTGGATGTCCGGCTTGTCAGAGATATTCCAGAGCATATATCCGCCACTTATTAAAGGCGAAGGAAATGCTTGGCATGCGTCTTTGCGTGCTTCATAATCTGTATTTCTATAACACTATGATGGAGGAAATTAGAGAAGCTTTGGATAATGGCTGCTTTACTTCCTACAAGAAGCAGAAACTGGAAAATATGGCAACACCTTTGGAATAATCCATATTTTACAAATATTTTATGAATTTTCGAAGGAAATGACTTGTCTTAAATCTATTTTTTGTGTATGATAGGTTACAGTGTTTTAAAGATATTATTAGGAGGAACAAACATGGGCGTTTTATTAAATAGTGGTGCAACACCGACAGATGGAGGTGGAAGCTTGATTATGATGCTTTTGGTCTATGGTGCTTTTTTTGCAGTATTATATTTTCTTTTCATGAGACCGCAGAAGAAGGAGCAGAAGAGAGTGGCATCTATGCTTGCTGATTTGGCAAACGGCGACTGCGTACTTACTACTTCCGGTTTTTACGGAGTGGTAATTGATATTGCAGACGATACAGTAATCGTAGAGTTCGGTAACAATAAGAACTGTCGTATTCCTATGAAGAAGTCAGCGATTGTTGAAGTAGAAAAACCGGAGATGTAATTTGAATTGATTGCATAATTTAATGTAGGGAAAAAGAATCACTGATAAGAGTGGTTCTTTTTATTTTTATTAAATAATTCATGTGCTCGTGATATTGATATAATAACAGGTTATAACAACTATAAATAATATGTATTTGAAGAATACCTATGAATATGATACACTACACTAAAATAGATATGTAGTATATCTGCAGGAAAAGGTGAGGTAAAGAGTATGGAATTAAAAATTACTTGTATTCCGGGCGACGGTATTGGCCCTGAAATCGTAGCAGAAGCGAAAAAAGTGCTTGATAAGGTGGCTGAGAAGTATGGTCACGTTATGAATTATACAGATATTTTAATGGGTGGTGCATCCATTGATGTGCATGGTGTGCCCCTTACAGATGAGGCAATTGAAACTGCTAAGACGGCAGATGCAGTACTTATGGGTTCTATTGGTGGTGATACCAATACCTCCCCCTGGTATAAACTTCCGCCCAATTTAAGACCGGAAGCCGGCCTTTTAAAGATTCGTAAAGCGTTGAATTTGTTTGCAAATTTACGTCCGGCATATCTTTATCCGGAGCTTGCTGCGGCTTGTCCGTTAAAAGAGGAAATCAGTGCTGCAGGCTTTGATATGATGATTATGCGTGAACTGACAGGTGGTTTGTATTTTGGTGAGCGTAAGACCGTGGAAGAAAATGGTGTAAGAAAGGCCATTGATACCCTTACTTATGATGAGAATGAAATCCGTCGAATTGCCATCCGTGGTTTTGATATTGCCATGAAACGTAATAAAAAGGTGACCAGTGTGGATAAAGCAAATGTGTTGGATTCTTCCAGACTTTGGAGAGCAGTGGTAAACGAAGTGGCAAAGGATTATCCGGAGGTTACTTTGGAGCATATGTTGGTTGACAACTGTGCAATGCAGTTGGTTAAGGATCCTGCACAGTTTGATGTGATTTTAACGGAAAACATGTTTGGTGATATTTTATCTGACGAAGCCAGCATGGTAACCGGCTCCATTGGTATGTTGTCCAGTGCCAGCTTAAATGATACCAAGTTCGGTCTTTATGAGCCCAGTCATGGTTCGGCACCGGATATTGCGGGCAAGGATATTGCAAATCCCATTGCAACCATTCTCAGTGCAGCCATGATGCTTCGTTACAGCTTTGATCTGGATAAGGAAGCTGATGCCATTGAAGCGGCTGTTAAGAAAGTATTAGAGGATGGTTACAGAACCGGTGATATTTATTCTGAGTGTTGCGAAAAGGTTGGATGTTCTAAGATGGGCGATTTGATTGCAGAGCGCATTTAATATTTAATTATAGCTTTGTTATTTGCAAATAGAACATAAAGAAATTGGTGCAAATATGTAAAAGATGTGGTAACATATTGTCAAATGTTGTAATACATAAGATTGTACAATAAAGTGATGGAAGAAAAGAGGTTAAAATTATGAGAAGTGATGCAGTAAAGATAGGAACCGCACAGGCTCCTCACAGAAGTTTGTTTAATGCATTGGGCTATACGGAAGAGGAAAGAAGACGCCCCATGATTGGTATTGTAAGTTCTTATAATGAGATTGTACCGGGTCATATGAATCTGGATAAAATTGTAGATGCAGTAAAGATGGGTGTTGCCATGGCAGGCGGTATGCCGGTGGTATTCCCGGCAATTGCAGTTTGTGATGGTATTGCTATGGGACATACCGGTATGAAGTATTCTTTGGTTACCAGAGATTTGATCGCAGATTCTACCGAGTGTATGACTATGGCTCATGGCTTTGACGGTTTGGTTTGTGTACCTAACTGTGATAAGAATGTACCGGGCTTACTTATGGCTGCTGCCAGATTAAATATTCCTACGATTTTTGTATCCGGTGGTCCGATGCTGGCAGGTCGTATTGATGGTCACAAGACCAGTCTTTCCAGTATGTTTGAGGCAGTAGGAAGTGTGGCTGCAGGTACCATGACCATGGAGAAGCTTTGTGAATTCGAAGAAAAGGCTTGTCCTTCCTGCGGTTCCTGCTCCGGTATGTATACTGCTAACTCCATGAACTGCTTAACCGAAGCTATCGGTATGGGATTAAAGGGTAACGGTACCGTTCCGGCAGTATACTCTGAAAGAATTCGTCTGGCAAAGCATGCCGGTATGAAGATTATGGAGCTGGTGGAAAAGGACATTAAGCCACGCGACATTATGACAGAAAAAGCGTTTATGAATGCTTTGGTAGTAGATATGGCTCTTGGATGTTCTACCAACTCAATGCTTCACCTTCCTGCTATTGCAAAGGAAGCCGGCGTGGATTTGAACTTAGACATTGCCAACGATTTGTCTGCTAAGACACCGAACCTTTGTCATTTAGCACCGGCAGGCCCTACTTATATGGAGGATTTGAATGAGGCCGGCGGCGTGTATGCAGTTATGAACGAATTAACCAAGAAGAACTTGTTGAACTTAGATTGTATGACTGTAAATGGTACTACTATTGGTGAAAATATTAAGAATTGTGTAAATAGAAACCCTGAGGTTATCAGACCTGTGGAGAATCCTTATTCTGAAACCGGTGGTATTGCTGTACTGAAGGGTAATCTGGCACCGGACGGTGGTGTGGTAAAGCGTTCTGCAGTAGTTCCTGAAATGATGGTTCATGAAGGTCCTGCCAGAGTATTTGAATGTGAAGAAGATGCTATTGCAGCCATTAAGGGTGGCAAGATTGTAGCCGGTGATGTTGTTGTGATTCGTAACGAAGGACCAAAGGGTGGTCCCGGTATGAGAGAAATGTTGAATCCTACCTCTGCTATTGCAGGTATGGGACTTGGTTCCAGTGTAGCATTAATTACAGATGGTCGTTTCTCCGGTGCTTCCCGTGGTGCCTCTATCGGTCATGTTTCTCCGGAAGCGGCAGTAGGCGGTCCTATTGCATTGGTACAGGAAGGCGATATTATCCGCATCAACATTCCGGAAAACAAACTGGATGTATTGGTTTCTGATGAAGAACTGGCAGCCAGAAAAGCAAATTGGAAGCCGAATCTGAAAGAAGTAACCGGATATTTGGCACGTTACCGTGAATTGGTTACCAGCGGTAACAGGGGTGCTGTTTTAGAGATTAAATAATATGGATAAAAAGTCGCTTGGCGGCAGAAATGAGGGAAACATGCAATTAACAGGTGCTGAAATTGTAGTAGAATGTTTAAAAGAGCAGGGTGTAGATACCGTATTTGGTTATCCGGGTGGTACTATCTTAAACATTTATGATGCTCTTTATAATCATAGTAATGAAATTAATCATATTTTGACTTCCCATGAGCAGGGTGCTGCTCATGCGGCAGACGGTTATGCAAGAGCTACCGGTAAGGTAGGTGTTTGTATGGCAACCAGCGGACCGGGTGCGACGAATCTTGTAACCGGTATTGCAACCGCATATATGGATTCTGTTCCCATGGTGGCAATTACCGCGAATGTAAATCTTCCTTCCCTTGGAAAGGATTCCTTCCAGGAGGTGGATATTGCCGGCGTAACCATGCCGATTACCAAGCATGGTTATATTGTAAAAAATGTAGCAGATTTGGCAACAACTATTCGTAAGGCATTCCATATTGCCAGAAGTGGCAGACCGGGTCCTGTACTTGTAGATATTACCAAGGACGTAACTGCAGCGGTTTATGAATATACGCCTGCAGAACCTAAGGCGTTGGTTAGAGAATCCAAGTATACAGAAGCAGACGTAGAGGCAGTGGCGGAATTAATTACGGCATCCAAGAAGCCCTTTATATATTTAGGCGGTGGTGCGGTTCTTTCCGGTGCGTCAGCGGAAGTGGCTGAATTTGCAGAATTGGTAGATGCACCTGTGTGTGATACCTTAATGGGTAAAGGAGCATTTAGCGGTAAGAGCGACAGATATACCGGTATGATCGGTATGCATGGTACCAAAGCATCAAACTTAGGTGTAAGCGATTGTGATTTGTTGATTGCTCTTGGTGCACGTTTTTCAGACCGTGTAATTGGTAATCCGAAGAAATTTGCAGAAGGTGCCAAGATTGTACATATTGATATTGATGCAGCGGAAATCAATAAAAACATCCGAGTAGATGCTTCTTTGATTGGTGATTTAAAGGCTGTATTGACAGATTTAAATGCAAAGCTTGAGAAACAGGACAATAGTGAATGGATGGCGAAGATTCAGGAATTAAAGACAAAGTTCCCCATGAAGTATGAAGATAACGGTCTTTCCTGTCCTTATGTTATCGAGGAGATTGACAGAGTTACCGAAGGTAAGGCAATTATTACCACAGATGTCGGTCAGCATCAGATGTGGGCAGCACAGTATTACAAGTATACAGAGCCTCGTACTTTCCTTTCTTCCGGTGGTTTGGGAACCATGGGTTATGGTTTGGGTGCTTGTATCGGTGCACAGGTTGGTCAGCCGGATAAGATTTGTATTAACATCGCCGGTGACGGATGCTTCCGTATGAATATGAATGAGCTTGCTACAGCCAGCCGTTATAACATCCCGATTATTCAGGTGGTTATTAATAACCATGTATTAGGTATGGTACGTCAGTGGCAGACCTTATTCTATGGCAAGAGATATTCGCAGACGATTTTGAACGATAAGGTAGATTTCTGCAAGGTGGCAGAAGGCTTAGGTTGTGCGGCTATCCGAGTTACTACAAAAGAAGAAGTTGGTCCGGCTATTGAAAAGGCAATTTCTTTAAACGGTCCTGTATTAATTGAGTGCATGATTCACGAAGATGATAAGGTATTCCCTATGGTACCGGCAGGTGCACCCATTAGTGAAGTGTTCGATGGAGATGACCTGAAGAACAAATAGGAAAAGTATCATGCGCAGTAAAGTGTTAAAATATACAGGCATTGCTTTTGGGGCAGTTGTCCTTGTAGCAGCAATTACATATATATCCATAATGAAGTATTACAAGAGCAATTTTGCTGTGAATACTTGGGTAAATGGTGTATATTGTACCGGTAAGTCGGTAGAGGAAGTAAATACAGAGCTTCTGTTTGGAACAGAAGCTCCTGTTATAACGATTATAGGTAAGTCCGGTGAGCGGGCCGAGATATCCTTAGTTGACGCCAATTATCACGAAGAATATCTTAGTAACCTGCAATCGTATATTAACAATCAAAATACGCTACTTTGGCCCCAGTATTTGTTAAAGGAAAGTAATGTTACGATTCCGCCTTTAAAAATCTGGGATAATGAAAAGCTGAAAAATTTAGTATTACAGCTTGACTTGGTGCAGTCTGAGATTCGTGATGATGATACCATTGATGTAAAGATTCTCTATGGTGAAGACGGTTATGAATTTTACGATGGTATGCAACAAGTATTTGATGCAAATAAATTTGCAGAGCTAGTGGTAAGGAATGCCGAAAAGGGTGTTTTTGTTACGGATATTTCTTCCGGTGATTGTTATTATGTGCAGGAGGATTCCGAAGAGCAAGCTGCAACAAGAGCTTTGTGGCAGAAGCTGGAGGAATTTTTAACCATTGATTTAACATATGATATGGGGGCCGAGCAGATTGTTTTTGATAAGTCACTTACTTCAGATTTGCTGTTATTAGACGATTCCGGTGAATTTTTGCTGGATAGTACAGGAAGCTTTCTTTGGGACACAGAAGAGATAGAAGCCTTTGTAGATGAGCTTGTAAGCAGGTATAATACTTGCGATACGGATTTGAGTTTTCAGGCTACCAGTGGTGCCGTAGTAGAGGTCCCTTATGTGACCTACGGAACGGAAATTGATGCGGAGGCAGAGAAGGAATATTTAACCAATGCGTTGATAAACAGAATAGAAGAAGTGCATATACCAACTTATATTCAAGAAGGGTATGTCCGGGGGGTAAATGATATTGGGGATACCTATATTGAAGTGGATATGACGAATCAAAAGCTTTACGGTTATAAAGCCGGTGAAATTGTTGTGGAAACAGATATTGTAACCGGTAATATGCGTCGTAAGTGGGATACTCCCGTAGGAGTAAACTTTGTTTATAACAAACAAAAAAACAGAATCCTTCGAGGTCAGGGATATGCATCGCCGGTAGATTATTGGATGCCGGTTAAGGGTGCTATCGGTATTCATGATGCGGATTGGCGTAAAGAATTTGGCGGTGAGATTTATTTAAAAAATGGATCTCATGGATGTATTAATGTACCGGTGGATATTATGCCCACTGTATACGAAGAGTTTGAAATAGGCACACCTGTAATTATGTTTTATTAACTATTTGCAAAAATAAATTCAACAATGCAGTTGACTAAAGCAAAAGACGGGTGTAAAATGAACGTTAAGTTATTTTTTTAACATATTAAGAATGAATATTACGAGGAGGAAAGAATTGTGTCTAGAGTGTACAATTTTTCAGCAGGTCCCGCAGTTTTACCTGAAGAAGTGTTAAAAGAAGCTGCAGAAGAGATGTTGGATTATAGAGGAACCGGTATGTCGGTTATGGAAATGAGCCATCGTTCGAAAGCTTATGAGACAATTATTAAGGAAGCAGAAGCTGATTTAAGGGATTTGTTAGAGATTCCCGATAATTATAAGGTACTGTTTTTACAGGGTGGTGCTCATTTACAGTTTGCTATGATTCCTATGAACCTTATGAAGAATAAAGTAGCAGATTACATTGTAACCGGTATGTGGGCAAAGAAAGCGCATAAGGAAGCGCAGAAGTTCGGTACTGCAAACAAGATTGCAACTTCCGAAGATGATAACTTCTCATACATTCCGGATTGTTCAGATCTTCCTATTTCTGAAGATGCTGACTATGTATATATTTGTGAAAACAATACTATTTACGGTACAAAGTTTAAAACATTACCGAATACCAAGGGTAAGATTTTAGTATCTGACGTATCCAGCTGCTTCTTATCAGAGCCTATGGATGTAAGCAAATACGGTATCATTTACGGTGGTGCTCAGAAGAACATCGGACCTGCAGGTGTTGTAATTGCGATTATTCGTGAAGATTTAATTACAGAGGATGTTCTGGAAGGAACTCCTACCATGTTACAGTACAAGACACATGCAGATGCGGAGTCTATGTACAATACTCCTCCTGCATATGGTATTTATATCTGCGGCAAGGTATTTAAGTGGTTAAAGAAGCAGGGCGGTTTGGCTGCTATGAAAGAATACAACGAGAAGAAGGCTGCTATCCTTTATGATTTCCTTGATCAGAGCAAGCTCTTCAAGGGTACTGTTCGTAAGGAAGACAGATCTCTTATGAATGTTCCTTTCGTAACCGGCGATGCAGATATGGATGCTAAGTTTGTAAAGGAAGCTACTGCAGCAGGCTTTACCAACTTAAAGGGACACAGAAGCGTAGGCGGTATGAGAGCAAGTATCTACAACGCTATGCCTATCGAAGGTGTTGAGAAATTAGTTGAGTTTATGAAGAAGTTTGAAGAGGAGAACGCATAATTATGTTTCAGATTAATTGCTTAAATCCTATTTCTAAAATAGGTCTGGATAATCTTACTACAGATTACAGAATCAATGATAATGTAAATGAAGCTGACGCTATTTTGGTGAGAAGTGCTTCCATGCATGATATGGATTTGCCTGACAGCTTGCTGGCAGTAGCAAGAGCAGGTGCAGGTACCAACAACATTCCTTTGGATAAATGTGCAGAAAAGGGTATTGTAGTATTCAATACTCCCGGCGCGAATGCAAATGCTGTTAAGGAATTGGTTATTGCAGGTATGCTTTTAGCATCCCGTGATGTAGTTGGCGGTATTGAATGGGTAAAGGCTAACACCGCTGATGCAAATATTGCAAAAACTGCAGAGAAGGAAAAGAAAAACTTTGCAGGCACTGAGCTTATGGGCAAGAAGCTGGGTATTATCGGTCTTGGTGCTATCGGTGTTAAGGTGGCTAACGTGGCAAGACACTTCGGTATGGAAGTATATGGTTATGACCCTTACGTTTCTGTAAATGCAGCTTGGTCACTTAGCCGTGATGTTAAGCATGTATTTAACTTGGATGAAATCTATGAAAACTGCGATTTTATCACAGTTCATGTGCCTTTGATGGATTCTACCAAGCATTATGTAAATAAAGAAGCCATCAACAAGATGAAGGATGGCGTAGTACTCCTGAACTTTGCAAGAGACCTTCTTGTAGATGAAGCAGAAGTATTAAAGGGCATCGCTGCAAAGAAGATTCGTAAATATGTTACTGATTTTCCGAATCCTACCACAGCAGGTCAGGAGGGCTGTATTGTAATTCCTCACTTAGGAGCAAGTACTGAGGAAGCAGAAGACAACTGTGCAGTAATGGCTGTTGACCAGATGATGAACTACTTAGAGAACGGTAATATTGTAAACAGTGTTAACTATCCTGCATGTGATATGGGTATCTGTAACAAGGCAGGCCGTGTGGCAATTTTCCACAAGAACATTGCAAACATGATTACTAAGTTTACTGCAGGATTTGGTGAGGCAGGCATCAATATTACCGATATGGTAAACAAGTCTCGTGGTGAAGTGGCTTATACCATGATGGATTTGGAAGCTCCTGCAACCGATGAAATCATTGAGAAGCTGAATGCTATTGATGGCGTATTCCGCGTACGTGTGGTGAAATAAACTATTAAAAACGGACCGTCCATTTGGACGGTCCGTTTTTGATTAGTAAAAAATACTATCTGAACAACAAAGGCATTCCTTCACCAAAATTAACATCCTGCAAAGAATCCTTCAGTTTATTCTGGGATTTTACACTGGCTTCCGTTTGTAAGTCCATGTATAAAATAAATACATCTTCAAGCTTCATTCCTTTTTCATCAGCGATTTCCTGCATAATCGGTTTTAATTTCTCCAACTGTGTGCCTACCGGTACCTTCTGTGGATCAATATCCCCCAAAACACTTTCTGAATATGAATTAATACGCTCTAATATTTTACGATTTTCTTCTGTCATAGCTTACCTCACTTTAATGAATTAATTTATTTCCTTGTATAGAGTTTCCTCTAAAATAATATATTTATTTTAGCATCTTGTACTTGAGATGTATAGTAAATTTTGATAAAATAATCATAATAAATTTAGTAAAACTTGCAAAGGAGAAAAACAATGGCAGTTATTAAACCGTTTTGTGCATATCGTCCGGCACCCGGACTTGAAACAGAAATTGCAGCATTACCTTATGATGTATATAACAGAGAGGAAGCTTGTGAAGTAGTAAAAGCGAATCCGGGCTCTTTTCTGGCTATCGATAGAGCAGAGACCTCTTTTTCTGCTGATGTAGATACATATGATGCAAAGGTTTATGCGAAAGCGAAAGAATTATTATGGAGCTGGATTCGTCAGGGACGTTTCGTTAAAGAAGAAAAGCCCTGCTATTATTTATACGAACAGGTAATGGATGGCAGAAGCCAGAAAGGTATCGTAGCATGTGCATCTATTGATGATTATATGAACAATGTGATTAAGAAGCACGAGAATACCCGTGCAGATAAGGAGCAGGATCGTATTAATCATGTGGATATTTGTAATGCACAGACCGGTCCTATTTTCCTGGCATATCGTACAGATAGTGTGATTCAGAATATTGTTATGGAATATGTAAAGAAGACTCCTGTTTATGATTTTGTATCCGAAGACGGTATTACCCACAGAGTATGGGTGATTGATGGTGATGCAGATGTAGAGCAGATTCAGAATTCTTTTGCGCAGATTAATGAAATCTACATAGCAGATGGTCATCACAGATGTGCTTCTGCGGTAAAGGTTGGTTTGAAGAGACGTGAAGAGAATCCTGGATTTGACGGTAGCGAAGAGTTTAATCGTTTCTTATCCGTTTTATTCCCGGCAGATGAATTAAGTATTATGGATTATAACCGTGTGGTAAAGGATTTGAATGGCTTAGATAAAGAGGCATTTATAGCTAAGGTTTCGGAGCATTTTTATGTAGAAAAGAAAACCGGCGGTTGCTATAAACCTGCTAAAAAAGGCGAATTTGGTATGTTTTTAGAGGATGAGTGGTATTGTTTGACTGCTCATGAAGATATTTGCAGTGAGGATGCTGTAAAAGGATTGGATGTATCTATTTTACAGGATTATTTATTGGCTCCCATTCTGGGAATCGGCGATCCGAAAACCGACAAGCGTATTGATTTTGTAGGTGGTATCCGCGGATTGGAAGAGTTGGAAAGAAGAGTACACAAGGATATGAAGGTGGCATTTTCTATGTACCCTACTTCTATTTATGAATTATTTGGAGTTGCAGATGCAGGATTGCTTATGCCTCCCAAATCCACATGGTTTGAGCCGAAATTACGTAGTGGTTTATTTGTTCATGAATTATAAAATGAACATAGCTGCAAAGGTTTTATATAAATAGGACGAATAGGTATCGTAAATTAAAGTTAGGGGGACTGACCGTATGAACAATAAGCTTTACAAGTTAATGAATTGGCCCAAAATAGAAGAGATTGTTTATTCGGAATGTGATAATCCGCATGAAATACTGGGACCGCATCCGGTAGGAAATCAAATATTGTTTCAGTGCTTTTATCCGGGAGCAATGTCTGCAAAATTACGGTTAATGGATAAGCGCAAGGACTATTCTATGGAAATGATTAGTGAAGAAGGATATTTTGCAGTGTTACTTCCGGCGAAAGAAATGGGAGAATACCGTTATGTGGTGAATGATGGTATTAATAGAGATGTGTTAATGCTGGATGCTTATCGACATGCCCCTCTTATTACCAAAGAAGATACCGATAAGTTTAAAAATGGTATTCATTATACGATTTATGAAAAGCTTGGTGCACATCCTTGTGTGTTGGATGGTGATGAAGGAACTTATTTCGCAGTGTGGGCACCGAATGCAATCCGCGTGAGTGTGGTTGGTGATTTTAACCGTTGGGATGGTCGTATGCACCAGATGCGTCGTTTGTGGGGCTCCGGTATTTTTGAGTTGTTTGTACCTCAAGCTATGAGTGGTATGAATTACAAATTTGAAATCAAAGCCCAAGGTGGTCTGACTTATCTGAAAGCGGATCCTTACGGTAATGGTGCGGAGTTACGTCCTAATTCCGCTTCTGTGATAGAAGATATTGAAGATTTTCCATGGCATGATGAGACTTTTGTTAACGGCAGGGAAAGTTTCCAGATTGGTAATGTACCTGTTAGTATATATGAAATGAATATGGGGTCTTTTGTAGAACCGGAAGGAGAAAAGAAATTCGCCAATTATCGTGTGATTGCCCCTAAGGTAATCGAATATGTCAAGAAGCTTGGATATACTCATGTGCAGCTTATGCCTATTATGGAGCATCCTTTTGATGGTTCTTGGGGATATCAGACCATTGGTTATTATGCCCCTACTTCCAGATATGGTAATCCGGAAGATTTTATGTATTTTGTAGATGAATTACACAAGGCCGGAATTGGCGTGATTTTGGATTGGGTTCCTGCACATTTTCCTAAGGATGGACATGGTTTGTCTGATTTTGACGGAACTTGTCTTTATGAGCATTTGGATCCACGTCAGGGGGAGCATGCGTTTTGGGGAACGAAGATATTTAATTACGGACGTCCTCAGGTAGCCAATTATTTGATTGCGAATGCTCTGTTCTGGGTAGAGAAGTATCATGTGGACGGTATTCATGTAGGCGCGGTAGCCAGTATGTTATACTTGGATTACGGCAGAAATAATGGTGAATGGATTGCCAATATGTACGGTGGCAATGAAAACCTGGAAGCCATTGAATTTATAAAACATTTGAATACCATTATGAAAAAGCGTAATCCGGGTGTTCTGATGATTGCAGAAGAAACCACAGCATATCCTTTGGTGACAGAAGAGATTTCACAGGGAGGATTGGGCTTTGACTTAAAGTGGAACAATGGTTATTCCAATGATTTTATCTCTTATATTAAGACCCCGGTAGAAAGTAGACAGAACTGCCATAATGAACTGATTTTCAGCATGATTTATGCATATAGCGAGAAATTTATATTGGCATTTTCTCATGATGATGTGGTTCACGGAAAAGGAAGTATGGCTTTTAAAATGCCTGGTATTATAGAAGAACGTTTTGCGAATCTCAGACTTTCTTATGCATACAAAATGATGCATCCCGGCAAGAAGTTGTTGTTTATGGGACAGGATATTGCAGAATTGGATGAATGGAATGAGAACCATTATGTCAAATGGAATCTTACCGAGTATCCCATGCATAAAGGTGTCTTGGATTTATGTGCTGATTTGAACTATATGTATCGGGAAGAAGAGGCTCTTTACATTTGTGATGATTCGGGCAAAGGCTTTGAATGGATTAATCCTATAGCAGAAGATAAAACATGCTTGTCTTTCCTGCGAAAAGGCTCTGGAGAAAAGGATATTCTTCTGGTGGTGGCTAATTTTTCAGATACAGAAAAAGAATTGCGTACCGGTTTCCCCTATCAGGGTAATTTAGAAGAGATTTTAAATACAGATGATGTAAAATATGGCGGAACGGGTATTGTGAATGCAGAAGTAATCGAGACTATATCGGACGGATGTGATGATAAGCCGTATTCGTTGTATATTAAGCTGGCACCTTATTCTTTAAGTGTGCTTCGCTATAAGTAGTTTTGGAGGTTTTTATGGATTCGGTTGTAATTGAAACATTATTAACAAAACTGGCTTCCGGTGCCATGGATTTGGGAGTCAGAATATTAATTGCACTGCTTGTTTTGTTTGTAGGTACAAAACTGATTAAGTTTGCAGTGAAAGTATTTGCAAAAACTTTAGAAAAGTCCGGTGCAGACGTAAGTATCACGCAGTTTTTGGTATCCTTGGTAAAGGCTGCATTGTATGTAATTTTAGCATTTACCATTGCTTCTTATTGCGGTGTGGATGCAGCAAGTATTGTTGCACTGCTTGGTTCTGCAGGTGTGGCTATTGGTTTGGCGGTACAGGGCAGTTTGTCCAATATGGCAGGCGGTGTATTGATTCTCTTATTAAAACCCTTTAAGCTGGGAGATTATATTGTTGACAGCTTTGGTAATGAGGGAACTGTAGATGCTATTCATGTATTCTATACCAAGTTGCGTACCGTAGATAATAAAATGATTATTTTACCTAATGGTACCTTGGCGAATAATAGTATTACCAATGTAACAACAGCGAAAACCAGACGCTGTGACATAGTGATAGGCATTGCTTATGATTCAGATATAAAAGCAGCAAAAGATGCATTACTGAAGGTAATCACAGAAGATGAAGGCACATTAAAAGATAAGGATTTAATGGTGTTTGTAGACAGCTTTGGAGATTCGGCAATTAACTTAGGAGTACGTTGTTGGTTTGATAACAGTGATTTCTTTACAGGAAAATGCAGACTGAATGAAAAGATTAAGTATGCATTGGATGAGATTCATGTAGCAATTCCTTTCCCGCAAATGGATGTACATTTGGACAAGTAATATATGCAAGGAGTATGAAAAATATGCAGACAGTGTTTCGAAAAATTAAATATATAGTTATAACCTTGACGCTGTTTGCTGTAGTGATTCAAGGGATAACTGTCTATGCATCCAATACGTTTGGGGGAACGGAAATTTCTGTACAAAATATATCAGAATCGTCGGAGAAGAAGATACTTGATGTATATGTTACGGTAACGCCTGAAGATATGCAGCCATATAAAGAAATGTTTGAAAAAAGATATCCTGATATTGTAGTTAACTATATTTTTATGGATGATTATGATAATACAGTACGTGAAGCAGTATATTCCGGTGATTTTGCGGATGTAATGTATATTCCGTCAGGATTATCCCATCAGGATATTACACAAAATTTTGCCATGCTTGGTCTTGTGGGCAGTTTATCACAGAAATATAATTATTTAGAATTTGCCAATACCTCCGGACAGATGGTTTACGGTATTCCTTCCGGAGCATATGTTTCCGGTATTATATATAACAAAGCCGTATTTAGCAAAGCGGGAATCACAGATTTGCCATTAAGCACGGAAGAGTTTCTGGAAGATTTACGTTATATTCGGGATTATACAGATGCCATTCCTTTCTTCACCAATTATAATGCTGCTTGGGCAACCGGTATTTGGGAGAATTATCCGTTTATAGATATGACGGGCAATGCAGACTATCGATATAACACCTTTGTGAAAATTCAAAATCCTTACAGTCCCGGTTCGCCTCATTGGACAGTATATCATTTGTTATATGATATTGTAAAAGAGGGGTTGTGCGAAGAGGACTTAAATGCAATTCATTGGGAACAGTCCAAGAAAATGCTGAATGAAGGCCAAATAGGTTGTATGGCTATGGGCTCCTGGGCAATTAAACAGATGAAGGATGCCGGTGAATTTGGTAAAAATATTGGTTATATGCCTTTTCCCAATGCAGTAGATGGAAAGCAGTATGCTACGGTGAGCACGGATTATAATTATGGAGTGAATCGTAATAGTGAATACTTAGAAGAAGCCAAATTATATGTTGATTTTATGTTAAATGAATCAGGATATGCATTGGATAATGATTGTATTTCTATTGTCAAATCAGATCCTTATCCGGACAGCTTTGGTGAATTAAGCAATATCGTTATGCTTAGTTGGACTTCTGCAACAGCGGAAAATAACAAGTTGCATAATGCTTTTGTTAATAAAGTTAATTTATACGATGGTACAGAACAACAAAGAATTATTGAAGCGGCGGCAGGTATCCGCAATGAAAGCTTTGACGGCATTTTAAATGATTGGAATCAACGATGGGAAAGTGCACGACCGGCGGGAATGGAAACCATTTCACATGAGGAAGCAATTAATACCACATCAGAAGAAACTCATCAATTAGTAATGGAACAGTATGCTTTTGATATGTCTGAAACAGAGTGGGAATATTTGGCTTCTATTGATTCCTTGCGGATAGGATATTTACGTTATAATGCCCCGTTTCAATATGAAGATGAAGAACATGTTTTCCAAGGAGTAACCGCAGAGTTATGGAAGGTTATTAACGAACAAACCGGTATTCATACGGAATATATTGCTTATGATAATTATTTGCAAATTTTAGATGCATTATCGAAGGGTGAGATTGATGTAATTGCCGGTATTGAGGATATGGAATCTTTTGGTAATGATATTCGGCTTTCAAAGGAATATCTTACTTATTCCAATGTGATTGTTAAACCAGATACTGTTTCATTGGATTCTATAAATGGAATGCGTGTTTCGGTAGTGGAAGGCAATGATTCAGATTATTATAAAGGATTGACCAATGTAGTCTATGGCGAATCGATAGAAGACAATATTCGTCAGGTGAATGGAAGTGCTGCGGATTATACTATAACAAATTATTATAGTGGCAATTATTATATTAATAAAGCGGATTATGATAATTTGGATATCATTCCCATTACTTCGAAAAGTACATTGCATATTGGTTTTGCCAAGGATACGGATACCAGATTGATTGCTATATGCAATAAATGTATCTATGCTTTGTCTGATGGAACTATGGAGATGATGTTATTATCTGCCATGGATTCGGGAAGAGATAATATTTCACTGAAAAAAATTATTAAAGCATACCCATTACAATGTGTAGGAATTTTATGTGTTATTTTTGGCATGGTAATTTCTGTTATGATATGGGTCAGCAGAGTAAAAGCTAAAAATGCCAAGGTGCATGAACTGGATGCAAAAAGATATCATATTTTGGCAGATTTAGCTGATGAATATGTTTTTGAATATATTCAGTCATCTGATTCGTTATCTTTTGACAGAAAATTTGAAGAGTCCTTCGGATTTCCGAAATGTGTATCCATAAAAGATATTTCGGAAAGCGAGAAGGGGTTGCATGCTTTTACAAAGGTCTTTGAAGAATTAAAACAGGATGAGGAAAATACTTTTAAAGAATTCCTGTATCTTCATAATAATGGTTCTAAGATATGGTATAAGATGATTGTTTCAAAAATTACTGACAAAGATAAGCTAGTGCAGATTATTGGTAAAGTTTCCAATATTCAAAAAGAGATAGATAAGAGATTGGAACTTTTAGATAAAACAGAACGAGACCCGTTAACCGGCCTATATAATCGTGAAGGTCTTGCGACAATGTTCGAAAGATATAATCAACCGAATGAGAATGCTTCCTATGCACTTGCCATGATTGATTTTGATGACTTTAAGCATGTGAACGATACATTAGGTCATGCAGGTGGTGACGAGGCATTAAAGCTGTTAGCAGTAAATATGTTACAGATATTTGGTGCAAACAGTGTTTCTGTACGATATGGTGGTGACGAATTTTTAGTTTATCTTCCGAATGTGACGGATATGGAGGATTTAAAAAAACAATTGATGCAGCTGGTAGAAAATATGGATTGTACTATGGAATATCAGGGAAGCAGTAGAAAGATTTCTATCAGTGCAGGGGCTGTTCTGGCCGGTAATCACATACCATTTCAAGATGCTTACGAGAAGGCGGATGCACTTTTGTATGAAATAAAGAGTGAAGGAAAGAACAATTGTCGCTTCGCAACATTTTAATATGTCTACAAAAAAACGGAGTTCCTTTGAAAGGAACTCCGTTTTAAGCTGAAAAAGGGACTTGAACCCTCGACCCCTTCATTACGAGTGAAGTGCTCTACCGACTGAGCTATTTCAGCAATGATATTATTATATAGTGTTATTTCATAATTTGCAATAGTAATTTTTGTGTATTTTGTATTTAAAATTCATATTGAAAAGGAAGACGATTTTTTATAGAATGTAAGTTGGAAAATGTTATGCAAAAGGGGAAATGTATATGTACAATATCGGACTTGTTATTGGTGCAGCGGAAGATGATTTTTCATATCAGATATCACAAGGTGCCATGAAAGCAGCACAAGAAAATAATAATAATTTGTTTATTTTTCCGATGAAATATCTGAATCGTACAGAGATTGCCAGACAGGACCCAAATCAGAAGTTTGAATATCAATATAATTTTTTAATAGCATATGCGTTAAGTCATTCTTTGGATGCCATTATTTTATGCTTAAGTACAGTAGCTTATCGTTCCGAAAGAGAAGAGATGCTGGCTTTTTTACATGGTTTTAAAGCAATACCGGTTATGTTAGTTGCAACAGATGAAAAGGGATATGCGAATATTTCTTATAATAACGAAACAGGACTGCGCGCCGGCATTGAATATTTAATTAAAGAACGTGGCTGTAAGCATATTTGTATGCTTTCCGGAACAACGAACAACAGTGATGCAAAAGAACGTTTAGAGATATATAAACAGGTACTTAGCGAAAATGGTCTGACAATCAGCGAGCAAATGATTGAATTTTCCAATATGTTTAATTTTTGCCAGCCTTCCGTAGAAAAGCTTCTTTCAAATAATCCGGATATGGATGCTGTTGTTTGTGTAAATGATTTAACTGCACATGCGGTGTATGATGTACTAAAAAAGCATCATTTAAAGATTGGTAAAGATGTGTGTGTATTAGGCTTTGATGATTGTGAGGATTCGCTTTATTTAGAGCCGCCACTTGGAACTGTTCGAGCGGATGCGTCACAGCTGGGATATCGAGCTGGGATAATGGTACATAAATGTTTGGAAAATCATAATGTATCTACCGTTAGCTTTTTGCTGGATGATGAACAATCCATGGTGGATACCACTTTTGTAAACAGAACCTCTGTCAGTGGACAAATTATGTCCTCAACGGAGCTTACAAAGGATTCAGAAATAAATTATATAAAAAAGATTCAGAACATGAAATACATCAATCACCAGTTGAATGTAGTTACTAGAGATATGCTTATGTTTGAAAAGGGAAGTATTAAGAACTTTTCCGGTTTCTTAGCGGCATTTGATTTGGATGGTGTAGAATGTTGCTATTTGTTCATGTTGGATAAACCTATAGAATACAGAGAGACAGAATATGTAAATGTTATAAATACTTTACATTTACAAGCATATAAAGAAGGAGATAAAATTGTAGAGCTTACCAAAGGTGATAGAGTGTTTCAAAAGGACGAGCTGTTTACTTATGAAGCTTTTCAAAAGAAAGGTAAGAATTACGTAGTAATTGATATTTATTCCAGAGAAATTCAGTATGGTATATTGGTTTGTGATTTACCACTAAAGTACTTTTCTTATATTGAAAACATTTGTTTTTTAATCAGTCTTACTACGAAAATCAGCGATTTGCTGGTAACCAAAGAAGCCTTATTAAAAGAACAGGAATCCATGCTTTTGAAATTAGAGCAGGAGAATTTAATTTTAAACAATATTTCCTACAAAGATGAATTGACAGGTATTAGTAATCGCCGTGGATTTATTACAAAAACCATGGATTTGTTGAAAGAACCTACCAATCATAAAAAAATAGGTATTATTTTATATGCGGATTTGAATTATTTGAAGTTAATTAATGACAAGTATTCACATGCAGAAGGTAATTATGCTTTGCAGGAATGTGCAAATGTATTAGAACAGGTTGCCGGTAATGATGGTGCTGTTGGACGAATCGGTGGAGATGAGTTTGCTATTTTTAAAATAATACCTTGTATGGGGGAAGGACAGCGCATTAAGAAAAAAATACGGGAAATTATTGAAGAAATGAATGCTATTTCCGGTAAAGCTTATGAAATTTCTATGTCTATTGGAATTTATGAGTTTACAATTACAGAGAACTGTGATTTAAAGGAATTGATTAAAGAAGCTGATAGTCGATTGTATGTGGAAAAACATAATAAGAAACCATTTGTAGAAAGATAATTTATGTAAAGCGGCCGGGATTCCCTGGCTGCTTTTTGATTCATGATGTTTGTTTTTTCTTGATATTGTGTTCCAAACATTGAACGGCTTTGTAAAAGCCCATGGCAATGACACAGAGAATAATAATACTTGTTATAACCATATCCAACTGAAAAACTTGCGAACCATATATGATTAAATATCCCAGCCCTCGTCGGGCTGCTAAAAATTCACCGATAACCACACCAACCAATGCCAAACCGATGTTTACCTTTGAGGTGCTTATGAGTATAGGAATGGAGCCTGGGAGTACTACCTTTTGGAACGCCTGTTGTTTACTTCCGCCCAAAGTATATATTAGTGTGATTTTATCCTTCCCTGTTTGTTTAAATCCAGTATAGAAGCTGATAATAGAACCAAATACTGCGACAGATATACCTGCAACAATGATTGTTGTCATACCAGTACCCAACCAGACAATAAACAATGGTGCCAAAGCAGATTTTGGAAGGCTGTTTAGTATAACTAAATATGGTTCTAATACTTCGGATAATTTGCCGGAGTACCATAAGGCAGTTGCAATAATCAAACTAAATATACATACCAGTAAAAAGCTTAAAAAGGTTTCCAGAAGTGTAATGCCAATGTGCATAAATAAATCTTTATTTAAAACCAGTTCAACAGTACATTTTAAAATTCTTGACGGACTGGAAAAAAAGAAAGTATCAATCCAGTTGCAATTGGCTGCTATCTCCCATAAAAGAAGAAAGGATAAAAAAATAATAATTCGATAAAAACCCACTTGAAAATGATGCTTTTTATGGTTTTGAATATATTTTTCCTGATTGGTTAAAGAGGTTTTATTGAGTTGAGCTTTCATCATTGATCTCCTTCCATAATATATTGAAATAATCGTTAAATTCCGGAGCATTCATGGTAGCTAATGCATCATTATTCTCTGCAATAGTTAAGTGAATAGGTAACTCTTTTTTGACAGTTGCCGGTCTTTTGCTTAGAACAATAATACGATCGGATAATCGGACAGCTTCAGAAAGATCATGGGTAATCAAGATTACGGTTTTACCTGTTTTGCGGATTAAATTACATATATCTGCGGAAACAATTAAACGTGTCTGATAATCTAATGCACTAAAGGGTTCATCCAACAAAAGCAGTTCCGGCTTTAAGACAAGTGTCCGGATTAAAGCGGCACGTTGCTTCATACCACCGGATAATTCACCGGGACGTTTGTCTTTGAAATGTTCTAATCCATATTCTTTTAGCAATTGATTTACATAGGCCAGAGTTTCATTATTGAGATCATGATTGATTTCTAAACCTAAAATTACATTTTGATAGATACTTCGCCATTCTAATAAATGGTCATGCTGAAGCATATAACCTACCTTGGGATAGCGAAGTAATCCATCGGAACGATTAAATGATATAGTTCCTTCTTCCGCCTTTAAGAGTCCGGCAATAATGGATAGAAGTGTACTTTTTCCGCAACCGCTTGGACCTACAATAGCAACAAATTCTCCTTCTTTAATACCAAAGGAGACATGGTCCAGAGCCTTAGTTTCTCCGCTTAAGCTATGATATGAAAAACTGATATTTTTTAATTCTAACAAATAATTCTCCATAAAATCCCTTTCTTAAACCTAATAGAATGAAGGTGTTACATATTTTATTATATTCACTCTATTGCAATAAAGTGTCATTTATGGTATCATCATCCATAGTCAAAAAAATCAGAATGGAGATAGATTATGGCAGATTTATGGGGCGGACGTTTTACAAAGGATACAGACCAGATGGTTTATGAATTTAATGCGTCCATTAACTTTGATAAAAAACTGTATAAGCAGGATATTCAGGGTAGTATTGCACATGTTACCATGCTTGCTAAGCAGGGTATTCTTACAGAAGAAGACAAGCTTGCGATATTGGAAGGATTACAGGGTATTTTAGAAGAGGTAGAAAGTGGCAAATTAGAGATTGATTCTAAGTATGAGGATATTCACAGCTTTGTGGAAGCCAATCTCATTGATCGTATCGGCGATGCAGGTAAAAGACTTCATACCGGTAGAAGTCGTAACGACCAGGTGGCTTTGGATATGCGTTTGTATACCAGAGAACAGGTTTTTGCAACAGATTCTTTGCTGGTTACCTTATTAGGAGCTCTTTTAAAAACTATGGAAGAGAATGTAGATACCTATATGCCTGGCTTTACTCATTTGCAAAAGGCTCAGCCTACCACTCTGGCACATCATTATGGAGCATATTTTGAAATGTTTAAGCGCGACAGACAGCGCTTGCATGATATTTATGAAAGAATGAATTACTGTCCTTTAGGTGCAGGTGCTTTGGCCGGAACCACATATCCTTTGGATAGAGAATACACTGCAGAATTATTAGGTTTTTACGGTCCTACATTAAACAGTATGGATTCTGTGGCAGATAGAGATTATTTAATTGAGTTTTTAAGTGCATTATCTACCATTATGATGCATTTGAGCCGTTTCAGTGAAGAAATCATTATTTGGAATAGTAATGAATATCAGTTTGTAGAAATTGATGATGCATATTCCACCGGAAGCAGTATTATGCCCCAGAAGAAGAATCCGGATATTGCAGAGTTGGTTAGAGGTAAGACCGGACGTGTATATGGTGCGTTAATGTCCTTGCTTACCACCATGAAGGGCATTCCTTTGGCATATAATAAAGATATGCAGGAAGATAAGGAAATGGCTTTTGATGCTATGGAGACCGTGCAGAACTGTCTGCTTTTATTTACCGGTATGATTCAAACCATGAAATTCCGTAAGGATAAAATGGCAAAGAGTGCGCTGGGCGGATTTACCAATGCCACAGATGCAGCAGATTATTTGGTAAATAAAGGAGTACCTTTTAGAGACGCCCATGGTATTATCGGTCGCCTTGTATTATTCTGTATTGAAAAGAATTGTTCCATTGACGATTTGAGTTTAGAAGAGTTAAAGAGCATTAGTCCTGTTTTTGAAGAAGATATTTATGAAGCAATTTCTTTGGAAACCTGTGTGGAGAAAAGATTAACCATTGGTGCGCCTGGCATGGAAGCCATGAAGAAGGTAATTGCTTTACACAAAAATTTCCTGGCACAGAATCCGGTTTTATGCCTGAAATAATCCTCTTTAAGGATAAACATTGTTAAAAATAGACAAAAAAATGTGTGGAATTGTATGAAAAAACCACGATATTGTCATTGTTTTATTATGAAATATCAAGTAATATATTTCTAACAAAGACAGTTGTGCGTGATAGACGGACAATAAGAGTGAGGAGACTTAAGATATGAGCGAGAAATTAAAAGTTGGTATCCTGGGCGGTACCGGTATGGTAGGACAGAGATTTATTTCATTATTAGAGAATCATCCTTGGTTTGAGGTAACAACTATTGCAGCAAGCCCACGTTCTGCTGGTAAGACTTATGCAGAGGCAGTTGGTGATCGTTGGAAAATGACTACTCCTATGCCGGAAGCTGTTAAGAATATTATAGTTATGAACGTAAATGAAGTAGAAAAAGTAGCAGCAGAAGTTGATTTTGTATTTAGTGCAGTAGATATGTCTAAAGACGAAATCAAGAAGATTGAAGAAGACTATGCAAAGACTGAGACACCGGTAGTTTCTAACAACAGTGCGCATCGTTGGACACCTGATGTTCCTATGGTAGTGCCGGAGATTAACCCGGATCATATGAATGTGATTGAGTTCCAGAAGAAGCGTTTAGGAACCACCAGAGGTTTCGTTGCAGTAAAGCCTAACTGTTCTATTCAGAGCTATGCTCCGGTATTAACTGCATGGAAGGAATTTGAGCCATACGAGGTAGTAGCTACCACATATCAGGCAATCTCAGGTGCAGGTAAGACCTTTAAGGATTGGCCGGAAATGGTAGAAAATATTATCCCTTATATTGGTGGTGAAGAAGAGAAGTCTGAGAAAGAGCCTCTTCGTATCTGGGGTGAAATTAAGGATGGCGTGATTGTTCCTGCTACAAGCCCTGTAATTACTTGTCAGTGTATCCGTGTACCTGTATTAAACGGCCACACTGCAGCGGTATTTGTAAAGTTTAGAAAGAAGCCTACGAAGGAACAGTTGATTGAGAAGCTTGTTAACTTCAAGGGTGCTCCTCAGGAATTAGAGCTTCCTAGTGCACCGAAGCAGTTTATTCAGTACTTAGAGGAGGATAACAGACCTCAGGTACAGTTAGATGTAGATTATGAACGTGGTATGGGCGTAAGCGTTGGCCGTATCCGTGAAGACAGCGTATATGATTGGAAGTTCGTTGGACTTTCACATAACACTGTAAGAGGTGCAGCAGGTGGTGCTGTACTTTGTGCAGAATTATTAAAAGCACAGGGTTACATTACAAAGAAATAAGTGATATAATGTGAGAGGGTTTTTCTAAACCCTCTCATTTGTATTGTAAGGAGTAATAACGATTGGCTAAGAAACTGATTATTACAGAGAAACCATCCGTTGCCAGAGATTTTGCCAGAGTACTTGGTGTAAGCGGCAATCGGAACGGTTACATAGAAAATAATGAATATGTGATTTCCTGGTGTGTTGGTCATTTGGTAGAAATGCTTTATCCTGAAGCCTACGATGAAAAGTATAAAAAGTGGCGCGTGGAGGATTTGCCTTTTTTACCCAAGGATTATAAGTATGGTGTTATTGAAAACGTAAAACAGCAGTATGATATCGTAAATTCCCTGTTACATAGAGAGGATATTGACGTAGTCTATTGGGCAGGAGACTCCGGAAAAGAAGGTCAGACTATCGAAGAAAATATCCGTAAATTCGGTGGTGTCCGGGAAGGCATGGAGGAGAGACGAGTTTGGATTGACTCCCAGACCGATGAAGAAATCCGTAGAGGAATCAACGAAGCTAGACCTATGTCTGATTATGATAATCTGGGTAAGTCCGGTATTATGCGTACCATCGAGGACTATGCTCTGGGTATTAATTTCTCCCGTGTATTGTCCGTTAAGTATGGTAAGCTTTTAAATGATGCGGCAGCTACGAAGTCTTATACAGCGATTGCGGTAGGACGAGTTATGACCTGTGTATTGGGTATGATTGTTATTCGCGAACGTGAAATTAGAGACTTTGTGGAAACTCCCTTTTATCGTGTGATTGGAAGCTTTACAGAGGATAAAATTGCTGCTGAGTGGAAGACTACAGAAAAGTCAAAATATTTGAATTCACCACTTTTATACAAGGAGAATGGCTTTAAGAAGGAAGAGTCTGCAAAGCAGTTAATAGAAGAGCTTTCCGGTGAGAAAGCGCTGGTTTCCTCTGTGGAAAAAAGCTTATCCAAGAAAAAAGCGCCCCTTTTATTTAACTTGGCAGAATTACAGGCAGAATGTGCCAAGTTGTTTAAAATCAGTCCGGACGAAACTTTACAGATTGCCCAGGATTTATACGAAAGGAAATTAACTACTTATCCCAGAACCGATGCCCGTGTGTTATCTACAGCAGTGGCGAAAGAAGTCCGTAAGAATCTGTATAAACTAAAGGAATACGAACCAACACAAAAGTTTGTTCAAAAAATATTAGACAATCATTTATATAATGGTCTGGAGAAGACTTCTTATGCGGATGATTCCAAGATTACAGATCACTATGCCATTATACCCACAGGACAGACAAACGGACTTTCCGGGTTGTCGCAATTACATGTAGATGTATTTAATCTAATCAATCGTCGTTTCTTAAGTATTTTTTATCCACCGGCAGAATATATGACGGTTAAGTTGGTAGTAGAGGTAAAGGAAGAGCAGTTCTTTACTTCGGCTAAGGTATTAAAGACCAAGGGGTATATGGAAATTAGCGGTGTTCCCGGAAATAATGATCCGGAAGAACAAAGTGAATCCCAAAAGCAGAGCTTGTTAGCGTTAGCAGATACTCTAAAGCAGGGGGATGAGGTTTCTGTAGATTCTTATTCCATAAAAGAGGGAAAGACTTCTCCGCCGAAACGTTATACCTCAGGTACTATCATTCTTGCCATGGAAAATGCAGGTAACTTGATTGAAGATGAGGAGCTTCGTGCACAAATTAAAAACACCGGTATCGGTACCAGTGCTACACGTGCGGAGATTATTAAAAAGCTGATTAAGATTGGCTATTTAAATTTAAATAAAAAGACCCAGATTCTTACACCGGAAAATCTGGGTGAAATGATTTTTGAAGTGGTAAATATGTCTGTACCCTCCCTTTTAAATCCTAAGATGACTGCGTCTTGGGAGAAAGGCTTGGAGGGAATTGTCAATGGTAGTGTTATTATGGAGCAGTATCGTGAGAAGTTAGAGGATTATATCCGTAGCGAAACCATTGCAATGATTGACAGTGATTTGACCGATAATATTGCAAGACAAATTAATCGTTTTACAGGCAAGGATTCTAAGGGAATTGCTACCAGAAGACCTTTGGGAATTCCCTGTCCTTCTTGTGGCGGGGAACTAACTACCACTTCCTTTGGTTACGGTTGTAGTAATTATTGGAACAAAGAGAATCCTTGTAAGTTTAATGTAGGCAGTATTGCCGGCGTGGTACTTTCTGAGGAAGATTTCAAAGAATTGATTACAACAGGTAAAACAAAGCTGATTGATGGATTTGTTGCAAAAAATAAGAAGAAGTTTTCAGCGACCCTTGCACTAAAGAAGGAGGAAGAGGGGAAATTAAATGTTGCTTTTGATACCTTCCAAAGCGAGCCGGAAGTTATCGAAGATGTAAAGTGTCCTGCTTGTGGTGGTGACTTATTGGTTAAATCCTTTGGTTATGGATGTGCCAATTATAATGCAGAGGAAAAAACTGGTTGTAAATTTGCAATTGGTAAAATTGCAGGTAAAGATTTAAACGTATCACAGGTAAAGGAACTTCTTTTGAATGGTAAGACACAGACCATTCGCGGTTTTAAATCAAAAGCCGGTAAAAAATTTGATGCCTGTCTGGTTTTGCAAAAAGATGAAGGACAGTTACCGCAAATTTCTTTTGATTTTGAAGAAGTAGAAGCCAAGGTAGTCAAAGACGTAACCTGTCCTCTTTGTGGAGGTGAAATTGCCAAAAACAGCTTCGGCTATGGATGTCTGAATTATAAAAGAGATGACCCGGAAAGCTGCAAATTCTCTATAGGAAAACTGGCCGGAAAGGATTTGACAGAGACCCAGGTGAAAGAACTTTTAGCCAATGGAAGAACCTCTACCATTTATGGATTTAAATCCAAAAACAATAAAAAATTTGACGCCAGGATTGCATTGAGCAAGGATGAAGAGGGCAAAGTAACAGGTATTAAATTTGACTTTGAGGATTTGGAGGAAAAGCATGTTAAGGATGTGAAATGTCCTATTTGCGGTGGTGAGGTGGTTATTACACCTTTTGGTTATCGTTGTATTAACCATGATAGAGATAATCCGGACAGCTGTAAATTTACTGTAGGTAAGATTGCAGGTGTTTCCTTGAACGAAAAGCAGTTAAAGCAGCTTTTAAACGAAGGAAAAACAGATACTATAGATAAATTTGTGGCAAAAACCGGTATGATGTTTAGTGCATCGCTAAAGCTTACAGAAGATGGAAGAATTGCATTTGATTTTGGGGAAGGCGAAACAGTAGAACTACAGCTTGCTTGCCCTAAATGCAATCATATGCTTAAGAAAAACCTGCGAAATTATTTTTGTGATTGTAAATTCCGACTTCCTGTCACGATTGCAGGTAAGGAACTGGAGGAAACTGTGGTTGCAGAGCTTTTGGCTGAGAAATGCACGAAAGAAAAGGTGACCGGTTTTATATCTAAGGCAGGAAATCCTTTTGATGCATATTTAAAATTAAACGAAGAGGACCGTGTGGTATTTGACTTTGAGGAACGTCAAGTGGATAATAGTGCGGGTGCTCAATAAAAGAAAAAGTATCGTAAACCATTTTGATTTACGATACTTTTTAATTACATTCACAAATTTATTCGTAGCTGGGAGCTTCGCTATTCTCAACCTCAATAATAGCTACCACACCCTCATAAATAACAACTTCATAAGAATCTAATACACTTCCGTCGGGATGATAGATTTCATAGTAAGTAAAGTCGCCTTCTACATCTTTTTCGTAATTAAAACCTTCAATTGCTGCCAAAACATCAGCTTCAGCCATACCACGGGTAATTCCGCAAGGAATTGTTAAAGCGAAATCGGGGTCATAAATGCTACTTTTCATAGATGTAACAAAACAATTTTCCAAAGTAGTTGCATATTCTGCATAATTACGTACAATACATCTGTAATTCTGATTGTTATATTGTAATTCAATCCAACCATGGCTATCTGCAGCTACATAAAGATCTGAATCTTTTTCGTTATATGTAAATCCATTTGCTAAAAGTGCGGTTACAGGGCAGGGAAGTGTATACAAAGCACCCTCTAATTCCATATTAAAAGAATATAGGTCAGTACCAAGCTCTGTAGGAGCAGTATACTTGGTAATTAATTCGGGAACATCTGCATATACGTTGTTGTCGCCACCTTCTAATGCAACCATGTTTTCGATGTCGATTTCATTTAACAGTCCGGTTTCTGCATCGATTTTTAATTCGATTTCCTGATACCAATCATATTCATAGGTAAGTTTGGTATAAGTGCTTCCTTCATAAATATCTGAAGGTTCGCCATATGCAGCAATAATGTCGTCTTTTGTGGATACACCATACTGGATACCACCGGGAAGAAGAATTTCCCAATCGCATTCATCAAAATAGTAATCACTGATATTAATACCGGCTACAGTACATTTATCTGAACTTGCACCATTGATTGTTAAATTAGTAATCTTGGTAGTGATTTTAAAGCCGTCCTTTTTCCAATTATCAGTGGAGTATTCATTGGGCATGAGCATATAGGCATCTTCGTCATAATTCCACCCCAATGCTTGGAAAGCATCAAACCACATAGGGAACTGATATACGGTTCCGTCAATACTTATCTGGAAGTCATATAAATTGTCGGAAAGCTCAGAAGGGGTGGTCACAGTTACAGTCGGTGCCTCGGTAGCAGTAGGCTCTTCTGTAGCAATCGGTTCTTCGGTGGCAACAGGCTCTTCTGTAGCAACGGGTTCTTCCGTAGCAATCGGTTCTTCCGTAGCTTCCGGAGCTTTTGTTACTTCAGGGTCGTCCTTGTCATCATCCTTGTCGTCATCATCTTCTTCCTCTTCATCCTCATCGCGATCCTCGCGTTCAGTACGACTTGAATCGTTGTCCTTGCCGTCTGAGCAAGCGGTAAACGCAAAGGCTAATGTAAGAAGCAGAAGAAGAGTAAGTAATCTCTTTTTCATTTCTTTTCCTCCATAAACTAAAAGTAGATTGTTATAAAAAACAACTTCAATATAAATCATAAGGAAAACTTTGTCAACGAAATGCTTAGAAAACACTTGTAAACAGTGGGGTATTGGTGTAATCTTTAATTTGGATATTATCATAAAAACATGATTTTGTTTTAGACCGGAGGTTAATATGAGCAATATAAAAATTACGGATTTATATGATTTAAATGAAACAATTGCGACAGATTTATTTGAAGGTGCAACCTATCCTTGGGAGGTACTTTCAAAAATCAAAGATTATATTGTAGCTTTGGGTGCTACATTGGATGAAGATAAATTTGAGAAGCGCGGTGAGAATATTTGGATTGCCAAAAGTGCAAAAGTTGCACCAACCGCATGCTTAAATGGTCCTCTTATTGTAGATGAGGATGCAGAAATCAGACATTGTGCTTTTGTCAGAGGTAGTGCTATTGTAGGAAAAGGCGCTGTAGTAGGCAACTCTACAGAGCTGAAAAATGTTGTATTGTTTAACAAAGTACAGGTACCTCATTATAATTATGTTGGTGATAGTATTTTAGGATATAAGGCACATATGGGTGCCGGTTCCATCACTTCCAATGTAAAGAGTGATAAGACATTAGTTGTAATTAAATCCACAGATGGTAATATTGAAACCGGTATTAAAAAGGTTGGTGCTATGCTTGGAGATAATGTAGAGGTTGGTTGTAATAGTGTGTTAAATCCGGGAACAGTTATCGGACGTAATTCCAATGTATATCCTACTTCAAGTGTACGTGGTGTTATTCCCGCAAACTCCATACATAAAAACAACGGTGTAGTTATTGAAAAGTGTTAATTTGTGAATTTTTTGACATAACTTTGCAAAAAAACGCAAAAACCACTAGATTTTTTCCTCTAAATATGAGAGAATGTATGCGGTGATTATGACATTTTTTATCATTAAGTCGAAAAATGTCTAAATATAATCAGATTTGAAAGGAGATTTCACATGATTTATTCAAGAGAAGTTGAAGAAATGTGTCCCGTAGCACAGGGCGTGTCTCACGGTTGTGCTCCCATTCCGGAAGAAGCAAAATGGGTAAAAGTTAAAGATGTAGCAGACATTAGCGGTTTAACACATGGTGTTGGCTGGTGTGCTCCTCAGCAGGGTGCTTGTAAGCTGACTTTAAACGTTAAGGAAGGTATCATTCAGGAAGCATTGGTTGAGACTATCGGATGCTCAGGTATGACTCACTCAGCAGCTATGGCTTCTGAAATTTTACCGGGTAGAACCGTTTTGGAAGCTTTAAATACTGACCTTGTTTGTGATGCTATTAATACTGCAATGAGAGAATTATTCTTACAGATCGTTTACGGACGTTCTCAGAGTGCATTCTCAGAAGATGGTCTTCCTGTAGGTGCAGGTCTTGAAGACCTTGGTAAGGGATTAAGAAGCCAGGTTGGTACTATGTACGGTACTTTGGCTAAGGGTCCCCGTTACCTTGAAATGGCTGAAGGTTATGTAACCGGTATTGCTTTGGATGCTGATGATCAGATTATCGGATATCAGTTCGTAAGCCTTGGCAAGATGACTGACTTTATTAAGAAGGGTGACGATCCTAACACCGCATGGGAGAAGGCTAAGGGACAGTATGGTCGTGTGGCTGATGCAGTTAAGATTATCGACCCTAGACATGAATAAGATAGGAGGACGTAAAAATGGCATTATTTGAATCATATGAAAGACGAATTGACAAAATCAATTCCGTATTAAATAGCTATGGCATCGCTTCTATCGAAGAAGCTGAAAAGATTACAAAAGACGCAGGTCTTGATGTATATAACCAGATTAAAGGCATTCAGCCTATCTGTTTTGAGAACGCTTGCTGGGCTTACATTGTAGGTGCTGCAATCGCTATTAAGAAGGATTGTAGAAGAGCAGCAGATGCTGCAGCTGCAATCGGTGAAGGTCTTCAGGCTTTCTGTATTCCTGGTTCCGTTGCTGATACCCGTAAGGTAGGTCTTGGCCATGGTAACTTAGGTAAGATGTTATTGGAAGAAGAAACAGAGTGTTTCTGCTTCTTAGCTGGTCATGAGTCATTCGCAGCTGCTGAAGGTGCTATCGGTATCGCTGAGAAGGCTAACAAGGTTCGTACAAAGCCTTTAAGAGTTATCTTAAACGGTCTTGGTAAGGACGCAGCTCAGATTATCGCTCGTATCAACGGATTTACTTTCGTTGAAACTGAATATGACCCTTACACCAACACTGTAAAGGAAGTATATCGTAAGTCATACTCAGAAGGACTTCGTGCAAAGGTTAACTGCTACGGTTCTAACGATGTTTGTGAAGGTGTTGCAATCATGCATAAGGAAGGCGTTGATGTTTCCATTACCGGTAACTCAACCAACCCTACCAGATTCCAGCATCCTGTTGCAGGTACCTACAAGAAAGAATGTAACGAACAGGGCAAGAAGTACTTCTCAGTAGCATCAGGTGGTGGTACCGGACGTACACTTCATCCGGACAACATGGCTGCAGGTCCTGCTTCTTATGGTATGACCGATACCATGGGACGTATGCACTCAGATGCTCAGTTTGCTGGTTCTTCCTCAGTTCCTGCTCACGTAGAAATGATGGGTCTTATCGGCGCAGGTAACAACCCTATGGTTGGTATGACTGTAGCAGTTGCAGTTTCTATCCAGGAAGCAGCTGACAATGGTAAGTTCTAAGAATTAAATATATGAATTTATAAAATAAAATTAGACACATTCTTTTGCATAAGTAAGAGAATGTGTCTTTTTGTTTATGTGGCACATTATATTTATCATTGTTTTTTTATCGACATAATTGTATAATTATATACATAATTATAATCACAAAAGAGGTAATATTAATATGGCTTTATTTAAGTGTAAAATGTGTGGTGGCGAGTTAGAATTACAGCCCAATAGTAACATTGCAGAATGTTTATATTGTGGTAGTAAACAGACGGTACCAACTGCTGATAACGATAAAAAACTTCGTTTGTACAACAGAGCAAATCAATATAGATTGGATAATGAATTTGAAAAGGCCTACAATGCATATGAGGCCATTATTTCTGAAAAAGAAGATGAATCAGAAGCTTATTGGGGACTGGTTCTTTCTGAATATGGAGTGGAGTATGTAGAAGACCCTCTTACAAAAAAGCGTATTCCCACATGTCACAGAACTCTTGTTAAATCTGTTACCTCCAATGAAAACTTCAAATTGGCTTGTAAATATGCAGATAGCGAAAGTCGCATGATGTATGAGGATGAAGCAGAAGCGCTGGACAGTTTACAGAAAAAGATTTTGACCGCAGCTTCTAAAGAAGATCCGTATGATGTATTTATATGCTATAAGGAGACGGATGTTAATGGTGAACGAACTCCTGACAGTGTATTGGCACAGGAAATTTACGACGAACTAACCAAACATGGACTTCGTGTTTTCTTTTCACGAATTTCTTTAGAGGATAAATTAGGTAAGGATTATGAACCTTGTATTTATGCCGCATTAACAAGTGCAAAAGTGATGTTAATGGTTACTACAGATAGTGAATATTGTAATGCTGTCTGGGTGAAAAATGAATGGAAACGTTTCATTGATTTTATGAAAAATGATAGTGAAAAAGTTTTGATTCCGGTCTATAAGGATATTTCACCTTATGCATTACCTGATGAATTTGCTAAATTACAGTCACAGGATATGTCAAAGCTTGGTGCCGTACAGGATCTTGTACGTGGTGTGGAAAAAATAATCGGAAAAGGATGCAATACATCTGCAAGTGGATTAGATGCCCATGAGAAAAAATTATTAGAGAAAATTGAAAAGAATGAAAAGAGAAAG
Organism: Acetatifactor sp.; assembly: GCA_045634745.1. Taxonomy (GTDB): domain Bacteria; phylum Bacillota; class Clostridia; order Lachnospirales; family Lachnospiraceae; genus Acetatifactor. Next base: position 195,515 of record JAZRAX010000038.1, read on the forward strand.
AAGAATCTCCTTAAAGTTGCAGTGATTGGGTTTGCAACATTTATATTGAGCTCCATATTATTATCTTTGACAAATAGCCGTCCTATTTTTTATATGAGGGGTATACCTATATTTATGGAGCATGTATTTTCTATAGTTGCGTTACCTTTATTTATAGCTATATTGGCACTAGATATAGCGTGGTTTATTAATTGGACTAAGGGGATACGTTCCAAAGTGTCCTATGCTATTTATTTTACATTATTTTTGATTTTGTGTTTAGGATTACTGGCAACCGGAGTGCTGGGAATCATGGCCGCTACAATAATGAAATACCTTTTCATAGCGTTTACATTATTTATATTACTAATCACAATCATTACCTATGTAAAAACGAAAAAATTAGTACCCATGTGTGCCGTTATTGTAATTCTTTTTGCAGTAACGATGTTGGTGTGTGGTCGAACCCCGACACAGTCTAATGAACGCGATGATTCAAAGGTACAAATAGAAGTAGAACATGCTACCTTAAATGTAAGAGCATCTGCAACTACAAACTCTGAACGTGTAAGTGTGGTAAACAAAGGCGATGTATTTACAGTTTTGGATATTGTTCAATCCAATGAATATACCTGGTATAAGATTACAACAAATCTTGGTGTAACAGGTTACGTGGCAGCCGGTAAGCAGCACGAATATGTAAGTTTGTTAACAAATGAAGAGTTGTTAAACCAGTCCAATGCACGTGATACATCTGTAAATCAAATAAAAATTTGTGATGATAATGTGGTAATGCGTGACAAACCTTCGGAAGATAGTACCTTGATAGGTCGTGTTTATGCAGAGGATATTTATACTGTAGAAGATGTAAAATTCGAAGCAGGTGTAGTATGGTACGAAATCACTACTGCAAACGGTACCAATGGATATATTGGTTGCAGTACCGTATCTGAAACAAAGTACATAGAGGAATTATTGGTTGATAGAATCAGTTATGCAGGTGTTAATAGAGATACTTCTGTATGGCAAATTCGTGTTCTGGAAGAATATCGTAATTTAAGAGCGAAGCCTGATAGCGGTTCAGATGTAATCGGAAAAGTATATAAGGATGAAATATATACAGTGGCTGATGTAATATGTGATGAAGGAAATCGCATCTGGTATAAGGTTGTGTTACCGGGGGATTTAGAGGGATATTTGTATGCAATGGACAGTCATAAATATTTTGAATCCTTACCTGCTAATTCTGATGGCACTGGTCAAGGAAATACGCCGGATGAAAATAAGGAGCAGATAACCATTGGCTATGTGAAAGCTTTGTACGTAGAGACAGATAAAGCATCCGATATTATCGGTTTCCTGTTAGAGGGCGAAGTTTACGATATTCTTAATACTTATGACCTGGATTCCGGAAGATGGTATGAAGTAGAGACCAATTATGGATTACATGGATTTATAAAACGTTAATAATAGAACGTAAATACTTGCAAGAATTATACATGGAGGAATAATATGTCAAAGTTTATGATAGAATGTTCACAATGCGGACGTTTTATGGAAGCACAAACAGGATTGCTTGCGAAGCGTAAATTAAACTGTTCCTGTGGAAATATAGTAAATGTAAAATTAGAAAAAATAGCTACACGTATTTGTCCTGAGTGTGGAAATATGGTTGTTTTCGATGTGAGCAGAAAGGATAAGGTTCGATGTCCGGTCTGTCGCAAGCCGGTTAGAGCAATTGATGATAACTCCAGATTAGTTGAATTTACCTGTGCACAGTGTGGAGCACATTTACATACAGTGAAAACCGCTGAAAATTATGAATGCCCTGTTTGTGAACATGTAAATGATGTTGCAGCACAATTGAAAAAAGAACAAATGCGTAAGAGTGGTTTGGCAAGTATTATTAAGTATGAAGGTGATAATGAGACTATAATCTGGAAGCATCCTATGGAAGATTTTAACATGGGTTCTCAGTTGATTGTTCATGAAAGTCAGGAGGCAATCTTTTTTAAGGATGGTCAGGCTCTTGATTTGTTTGGTGCCGGCAGACATACATTGGAAACTCAGCAACTGCCTTTACTTGAAAAAATTTATAAACTGCCCACTAATACTGAAGATACCTTCCATTCAGAAGTTTATTTTATTAATCTGATTACCCAGATGGGCATTAAATGGGGAACTGATACTAAGGTAAGATTGTTTGATCCTGCTTCAGGTATGCACGTTGAATTAGGTGCTAGTGGCGAATGTAATATTCGTGTACTTAATTCCCGAAAGCTTTTATTGAAGTTGGTAGGTACAAATAGCAGTCTGACTCAGGAACAGCTTATGGGTGGTAACAAAGCCTTGTTTAGACCTTTGATTATGACACAGGTAAAAAGTTATCTGGCACAAACCATTAAGGAGGCCGGTATTAGTGTATTAGAAATTGATGCGCACCTGCTGGAACTTTCAGAAGCTTTAAAGGTAAGAATTAATGCTTATTTAGAAGAATACGGATTTATACTGACTGATTTTTTTGTAAACAGAATTATGACTCCTGATGATGATCCTAATTTTATCAAAATGAAGGAACAATATGCACAGGAATATTTAAATGTCCGCGAGGAGCAGATTCGTTTGAAAACGGCGGAAGCTGCTGCTCAGCGTAAGGCTGTGGAAGTGGAAACGGAAGCACGTATGAAGATTATTAGTGCACAGGGTGAAGCAGAGGCTATGAAGCTAAAAGCTATGGCGGAAGCGGATGCATATCGTGCACAGGCAATGGCTGAGGCTGAAGAAATGCGTGCTAAAGGTTATACCTATCAACAGGAAACAGCTCGTATGGTTGGTATGGAAGCTATGCAGCATGGTATTACCGGTAGTGGAAGCGGTGCCGGAGCCGGTAGCAGTATGATTGGTGATTTGGCAAGCTTAGGTGTGACCTTAGGTGCTGTAGGTAGTGTGGTTGGTATGACAAAGGATGCCATGACACCGGTATTGGAATCTACTACACAAATAGGTCAAAATATAGGCCACACTATGTCTGATACTTGGAATTGCAGCTGTGGTAACCAGGGAATTCGCGGGAAATTCTGTAATGAATGTGGCGCTAAAAAGCCTGAGTCTGTAGCAGACGTTTTATGGGATTGCAATTGTGGAAGTAAAGGTAATAAAGGTAAATTCTGTTCAGAGTGCGGTGCGCCAAGACCTGTGCCGAATATCCTTTGGGATTGTAGTTGTGGTAATAGGGGTATTACGGGAAAGTTTTGCAGCGAATGTGGTAATAAAAGAGATTATTAACCGGAAGGGAGTATTTAAATGTCAAAGAATATTATGAGAGGTACGATTGTTGTCGTAATCCTTTATGTTGTTTACAATGTTTTAGCTTTAGTTATACCTTTTAACCATACAACATCCTTTTGGTTAGCTTACATATTTGGCAGTATTGCGATTTTGGTACAGTTACCATTGTTATATTTCGCATTTTGTAAAGAAAATTCTCCCAAAAGCAGATTTTATGGTTTCCCAATTGCACAAGTGGGTAATTTTTATTTAATTACACAGGTAGTACTTAGCTTTTTAACCATGATAATTGGCAATGTATTACCGGTATGGTTAATCGTTGTTGTTTATATCGTATTACTTGGTGGAGCTGCAATCGGTTTTATTGGTGTAGATGCCATGCGGGATGAAGTGGAACGTCAGGAACAAACAGTTGCAAAAAGCACAGACACCATGCGCTCTTTGCAATCAAGTGCTTCGGCATTGGCAGGATTGTGTACAGATACATCATTGTCTAAGCAATTAGAAAAACTGGCCGAAGAGTTAAAGTATTCCGACCCGGTAACCAATGTTCAAACTATTTCTGCTGAGAAAGAATTAACAACTATTTTGCAGGAATTAAAGGATGCATTAACAAATTCTGACACAGATAAGCTAGAAGGATTATGCAAAAAAGCAAGACTTGTTTTAGAAGAACGTAATCGTATTTGTAAAGCAAACAAGTAGAATACCCTTTAAGTCAGTGATTTTTACTGTATTTTTTGCATATTTTATAAAATAGTACTAGTAAAATTTAAATTAATATTGTATAATATACTTTGATATGATTTTGTAGTACATATTCATAATAATTTAACGGAGGAGAAACAAATGGATAAGAAAGTTACTGGTATTGTATCTTACATCACTTTAATCGGTTGGTTAGTTGCATTTTTTGCAGGTGACAAAGAGGGTGCTAAGTTTCACTTGAATCAGTCTTTAGTTCTTATGATTGCCAGCTACGTATGGGGCTTTGCAACAGGTTTTGTTGGAGCTTTAATTCCCCTTGTAGGAACCATTATGAGCCTTTTAAGTCTCGTATTTACCGTATTCTGGATTATGGGCTTAGTTTACGCAATCAAAGAAGAAGAGAAAGCACTTCCTGTAATCGGTTCTATCAAGATTTTAAAATAATTTAAAATGCGAAACCCCTTAAGTTTAATACTTAAGGGGTTTTTGTTATGCCAAAAAAGATTTACTAAATTTTATTGTTCTTCAGAGTTTGTATTAGTATTGTTTAAAGTATTCAAAATGTACTGTAATCGTTTATATGCACGGGAGTAGTTTTCTTTTGCATAATTCTCCATGCTTTCAGTGTAATTTTCTTCGTAAGTAATATGATAAGATTTTACTGCTTCGCTCATGTAGTCGCTTGCCTGGTCAGCAATGTTTTCCAAATAATCGTATTCTGTTGGAAAATCAATAGCTGCTAACTTCTTGAATTCATCATTCAATAAATCCAAATATCCTAACAATTCACTGGTAGCAGCCTGAAGTCCGGCTTCGTCAGTGGTAATATTGTCAATGTCATTAATTGCAGCATCTATGTCAGAAATGTTAGTACAAAAGGTATTGATTTCATTTTCAAATTTTGTATTAACAACAGGCTTCTCGCCACATCCGCACAATAAAACACAAATCAAAGTAAATATTATTAACTTTTTCAAGTAAAACACCTCCAAGTAAAACTTATATAAGTAATTTAACATATAAAGGAATTTTAAGCAATCTTTTTCAACGTAAGAAATCTTGTGGGATACGTTCATTTGTGGTATCATATTTAAATCAATGTACGAAATGAGGAGATACAATGACCAAAGCTGAATTTAAAATGTTTTTGGAACAGAATAATGGTTTTGTTCTTTTGGATGGTGCTACGGGCTCGAATTTAATGAAAGCCGGTATGCCGGCAGGTGTATGCCCTGAAAAATGGATTTTGGACCATCCGGAAGTCTTTATAGAATTACAAAAAGCTTATGTGGAGGCAGGAACGCAGATTCTTTATGCACCGACCTTTACGGCTAATCGTATTAAATTGCAGGAATATGAGCTGGAGTGTGAACAGCAGAAGCTGATAGCTGAGCTTGTTGCTTTATCAAAAGAAGCTTCCGGAGGAAAGTCACTTATTGCAGGTGATATAACCATGACCGGTAAACAGTTGGCGCCGGTGGGAACACTTGCATTAGAAGAATTAATTGATGTTTATAAAGAGCAGATTACATATTTGATAGAAGCCGGTGTGGATTTATTGGTCGTGGAAACCATGATGAGCCTAGCAGAATGTAGAGCGGCGGTAATTGCAGCAAAGGAGATTTGTGAATTACCGGTGATGGTAACCCTTACCTTTGAAGCAAACGGACGCACTTTGTTTGGTACGGATGCACGGACAGCGGCAATTGTTTTGGAAAGCTTAGGTGTGGATGCAGTGGGTGTCAATTGTTCTACAGGACCGGCTAAGATGGTTGATATTGTAAAGGATATGGCAAATGTTTGCAGTATTCCGATTATTGCAAAGCCCAATGCAGGTTTACCGGAAACCGATAAAGAGGGAAATACGGTTTATCCCATGGGTGCAGAAGAATTTGCCGGGGAAATGAAACTTTTGATTGAGGCAGGAGCCTCTATTTTAGGTGGTTGTTGCGGAACTACACCGAAGCATATAGCAGCATTGAAGCAATTGGTTGCAAATAGAGAGCCTGCAATCAGAAATGTACCGGTCGGTGTTCGTTACCTGACCAGCGAGCGTCAAACACTTGCTTTTGGTTTGGATGGTAACTTTTTAATTGTTGGAGAAAGAATCAATCCTACCGGTAAAAAGACATTACAGGCGGAACTGCGGGAAGGAAAAACGGACCGTGTTTTAACCTTTGCAGAGGAGCAGGAAGCAGGAGGTGCATCCGTTCTTGATGTAAACATGGGAATGAGTGGTATCGATGAAAAGGCTATGATGCTTCGTTGTATCGAAGAACTCCAAACGGTTACAAACTTACCTTTATCATTGGATTCCAGCCATGTGGATGTTTTGGAAGCTGCCCTTCGTAATTATCCCGGAAGAGCATTGGTAAATTCCGTTTCTTTGGAAAAAGAGAAATTTGAAGTATTATTGCCCTTGGTAAAGAAGTATGGAGCTATGTTTATTCTTCTGCCCTTGTCTGATGAAGGATTGCCCAAGGATTTAGAAGAAAAGAAACGCATTATTTCTACGATTTATCACCACGCTATAGAGCTTGGTATGAAGAAAGAAGATATTATTGTGGATGGTTTGGTAACTACGGTAGGTGCCAATAAACGTGCCGGCGTGGAAACCTTAGAAACTATCCGCTATTGTAAGGAAAATGGTCTGGCTACTATCTGCGGATTGTCCAATATATCCTTTGGTATGCCTGCCAGAACTTATGTAAATACAGCTTTTTTGACCTTGGCGATTCATGAAGGTTTAACTATGGCTATAGCGAATCCTTCTCAGGAAATGTTGGTTTGTGGTGCTTTGGCTACGGATTTGCTTATGGCGAAGGAAGATTCGGATTTACGATATATTGAGTATGCAAATAATATGACGCCTGTGGAGGCAAAGCAGGTAACCGGTGCTACAACTGCAAAGGATGTCTTGGAGGCGCAAACCGAAGGTAACACCAATAATGGAACCGGAAATAATTCAAACAGCTATATAGAGCGTATAAAGACGGCGGTTTTAAAGGGAAACCGGAATGGTATCGTGGATTTAACCAAGGATGCATTAAATGCCGGCGAAGACCCGCAGAATATATTAAACGAGGCTTTATTACCTGCCATAAATTTAGTTGGAGATTATTTCGAACAAAAGAAGTATTTTTTGCCCCAGTTGATTGCCGGAGCCGAAGCTATGAAAAATGCTATGGAGATTCTTGAAGAAAAGCTTTTAACCGGTGAAAGTCAGGATAATATGCCGGTTGTAGTTATTGCTACTGTTGAAGGCGATATTCATGATATTGGCAAGAATTTAGTTGCTATGATGTTGAAAAACTACGGTTTTAAAGTAATTGATTTGGGTAAGGATGTACCTGCCTCAACCATTATTGAAGCGGTCAAAGAGTATAAAGCAGATATTATTGCTTTATCCGCATTAATGACAACCACTATGCAGAAAATGCGTGAAGTAGTAGATGCAGTAAAATGTGAAGGTCTTTCGGCGCAAGTTATGATTGGTGGTGCGGTGACAACATCGGAGTATGCAGATGAAATTCATGCGGATGGCTATGCAAAAGATGCTGCGGAAGCTGTAAAAGTGGCAAAAAGATTATTAGGTTTATTAAATTCTTAAAAAACAGTTGTTTTTAATACTTTAGTGTGATAAAATCGTTCTAATTAGGATTTTACAGGAGGAGAACCCTATGATAGGTGCAGATGCAATTATCAAATGTTTAGAAGAAGAGGGCGTTGAATACGTATTCGGTTATCCGGGAGTAGCAATTTGTCCTTTTTATAATAGTATTTTAGAGTCTGATATTCAGACCATTTTAATTCGTACAGAGCAGAATGCAGCACATGCTGCCAGCGGTATGGCCCGCATGACAGGTAAGCCTGGTGTTTGTGCAGTAACCAGTGGTCCCGGTGCTACCAATGTAATTACCGGTATTGCTACCGCTTATGCAGATAGTATCCCATTGATTGTTATTACAGGACAAGTAGACAGTTCCCTGCTTGGTAGTGATGTATTCCAGGAGGCTGATATTACCGGTGCTGTAGAATCCTTTGTTAAATATAGTTATTTGGTAAAGAATGCAAATGATATACCCAGAATCTTTAAAGAGGCATTTTATTTGGCAAATACCGGTCGAAAGGGACCTGTACTTATTGATGTGCCTATTGATATTCAGAATGCACCTGTTAGCAAATTCCACTATCCGGAAGAGATTAGTATGCGTACCTACAAGCCTACCATTAAAGGCAATATGGCACAGCTGAAAAAGGTTTTAAAGGAGCTGGATAAAGCTGACAGACCGATTATTTGTGTAGGTGGCGGTGTATTACTTAGCGGTGCGAAAAATGAACTTCGTGCATTCAGCGAAAAGTACAGAGTACCTGTTGTAAGTACCATGATGGGTATTGGTGCTATGCCTACGAAACATCCCATGTATTTTGGTATGGTAGGTAATAATGGTAAACCTTATGCAAATCGTGCTATGAATGAATCTGATTTATTGATTATGGTTGGTGCCCGTGTGGCAGACCGTGCCATCAGTCAGCCGGATTTAATTACCCAAAATAAGATTTTGGTACATATTGATGTTGACCCTGTTGAAATCGGTAAAAACGCTTGTCCTACCATTCCTTTGGTTGGTGATGCAAAACATATTTTTAATGAATTACTCAGCATGGAAATGGAATGTGAACACGAAGCGTGGTTGAAGACTCTTGAAGAGTATAGAGTCACCTTGGAGCGTAAACGTACTCCAAACCCTGATTTTGTTGATCCGGCAGCATTTATTACTATGTTGTCTGAAAAAATGAATGATAGAGGTGTATATGTTGCTGACGTAGGCCAGAACCAGATTTGGTCTTGCGGATACCATATTGTAAAGGATGGCAGATTTTTCACCTCCGGCGGTATGGGTACCATGGGCTATTCCATTCCGGCAGCTATGGGAGCGAAAATTGCAGACCGTAGCAGACAGGTAGTTGCAGTTTGTGGCGATGGTTCCTTCCAAATGTCTATGATGGAATTAGCTACTATGAAGCAGTTTAATGTACCTGTGAAGATTATTGTACTTAAAAATAATTATTTGGGTATGGTGCGTCAGTATCAGCATTTTACCTATAAGGACAATTATTCTGTAGTAGATTTAAGTGGTAGCCCGAAGTTAGAAAGCATTGCAGCTGCTTATGATATGAAGTTCCAGCGTTTGGAAAATATGTTAAATGCAGAACAGGTGATTGATGAGTTCCTTGCCAAAGATGAAAGTGTACTTTTGGAATGTCTCATTGATCCTATGGATTTAGTTTAGTTGGAGGTGATATGTCATGAAAAAAAGAATATATCACGTTTTAGTTGAAAACAGAGCAGGTGTTTTAGGAAAAGTAGCAGGACTTTTTGCAAGAAGATGCTTTAACATTGACAGTCTGGTAGTTGGAGAAACCGATGACCCAAATGTATCCTGTATGACCATTGTAAGCTCTGGTGATGAGAGAACCATTGAGCAGATTGAAAAGCAGTTAAATAAAAAGATAGATGTTATTAAGGTAAAAACCTTTACAGAAAGCAGAAGCATCAGCCGAGAATTAATGCTTGTAAAGATAAAGTACACCAAGAGCAATCGTAGGGATATTATGGAAATCTGCGAAATCATGAAAGCAGAGATTGTTGACATGTCCAAGCATTATATGATGATTCAGATTTGTGATACTCCGGACAAGGTAAAGTTAATGATTAACATGCTGCAATCTATCAGTATTGTAGAGATTGCACGTACCGGAACCTTAGCATTGTCGAAATGCATGGAGAATGATTAATGATATAGTTGACAGTGTTACTTTAACGTGCTAAAATTAAAAAAGTATCGTTTGAAAGAACATTATAGGAAGGATATTCATATGCAGAAAAAAGTATTTCAGTTATTAGTTGATAATACTTCCGGTGTTTTAAGTCGTATTTCCGGACTTTTTTCCAGAAGAGGCTATAATATTGAAAGTATTACCGCGGGCGTAACTGCAGACCCCAGATTTACCCGTATTACCATTGTGACAAATGGTGACGATGTGGTTTTGGAGCAGATTGAGAAGCAGGTTGGCAAGCTGGTTGATGTTCGCGATATCAAAGAGTTAAAGCCGGAAGAAAGTGTATACAGAGAATTAATTTTGATTAAGGTAAAAGCATCTGCAGAGCAGCGACAGGGTGTTTTGTCTGTAGCAGATATTTTCCGTGCAAAGGTAATTGATGTAGCAAAGGAAAGTTTGATTATTGAACTTACCGGTAATCAGGCAAAGATTGAAGCGTTTATTAATTTGCTGGATGGTTATGAGATTCTGGAAATCGCCAGAACAGGTATTGCCGGCTTAAACAGAGGCAGTGACAATGTTATTTATTTAGATGAAGAAGAGTAGTTAGCTCTAGGGAAACCTATAAAGTTATAAATATTATGATTACATAAATGGAGGATGCTTAAAATGGCAAAGATTTATTATCAGGAAGATTGTAACATTTCTATGTTAGAAGGTAAAACAATCGCAGTTATCGGTTACGGTAGCCAGGGACATGCACATGCATTAAATGCAAAGGAGTCAGGCTGTCATGTTATTATCGGTCTCTACGAAGGCTCTAAGTCTTGGGACAAGGCTGTAAAGCAGGGCTTCGAAGTTTACACAGCAGCAGAAGCTGCAAAGAAGGCTGATGTTATCATGATTCTTATCAATGATGAATTACAGGCTTCTATGTACAAGAAGGACATTGAACCGAACCTTGAAGAAGGCAACATGTTAATGTTTGCTCATGGTTTCAACATTCATTTCGGTCAGATTGTTCCTCCGAAGAACGTTGACGTTACCATGATCGCTCCTAAGGGACCCGGACACACTGTAAGAAGTGAATATCAGGCTGGCAAGGGTGTTCCTTGTTTAGTAGCAGTTCATCAGGATGCTTCAGGTAAGGCTTTAGATAAGGCTCTTGCTTATGCACAAGCTATCGGTGGCGCTAGAGCAGGTGTTCTTGAGACTACATTCAGAACTGAAACTGAAACAGACTTGTTCGGTGAGCAGGCAGGTCTTTGTGGTGGTGTTTGTGCACTTATGCAGGCTGGTTACGAAACACTTGTAGAAGCTGGTTATGATCCTAGAAATGCATATTTTGAGTGTATCCACGAAATGAAGCTCATCGTTGACTTGATTTACCAGAGTGGTTTTGCAGGCATGAGATATTCTATCTCTAATACTGCTGAGTACGGCGATTACATTACCGGACCTAAGATTATTACAGATGATACCAAGAAGGCTATGAAGAAGATCTTAAAGGACATCCAGGATGGTACTTTTGCAAAAGACTTCTTGTTAGATATGTCTGCAGCAGGTGGTCAGGCTCACTTCAAGGCTATGAAGAAGTTAGCTGCTGAGCATCCTTCAGAAATCGTTGGTGAAGAAATCCGTAAGCTTTACAGCTGGAACAACGAAGAAGATAAGTTTATTAACAACTAATTTAAACTAGTTAAAATAAAAGAGACGTCGAAAGGCGTCTCTTTTTTATGATCAAAAGTATGAATTTACGGTTGTGTAAATTGACTTTACACTTAAAGTAATATATGATTGGAGTAATGGTAGGTACTAGGAGTTATTAGAATGAAATTTACATATACAAATGAGCTAAAAGCTTATATGGAAATTAAATGCAAGAAAAACATCATTGTAGAGGTAATTACCTGTAATGCAGATATTGATGTAACAGAGCTGCATGTTTTTCTTGCAGATGATAAAACCTCGAATTTTTATAAATCTCAGAAGAAGTATAAAGGTATCGAGACAGAGGTGGGAGAGGTGCTTCTGCCACCATATCGCTTAGAATATGAAGATGAAATTATATTTGATTTGAAGAAAGTATTATGCTTTAAAATGGTAAAATATGAAGGAATAAGTTTATAGATAGTTGCAGGGTGCAATAATTTATGAAGGAGAAATGTATATGTTATTAGTTGGAGTAAAAGATGAAAATGCATGGTTACTTTCCAGATGGAATTTAACCTATCGTGTTGGTTGGGAACATATTTGCAAAGCGGCAAAATCTGTGTATGATTATTATCAAGGACTTGAAATATTGGTTGAAAATAAGGTTATGAGTGTAGCAAATAAAGACGAGCTTATGAATCTTAAAGAATCGAGAGCCATGACCATAAGAGGTATGTCTACAATTATTAAGGTTCCGATTATGATTACCTTTTATAACCAAACTAACGTTGTGGATGTGAATGTTGCCAAAGCAACGGAGGAATTTAAGAAGGCAGATTATGAAAGTTTTAATAAATCCCTTTGCCAATATTTAGACAGTCTGGAACTGGCAATGTATCAATAATTTTGGTAATAAAAAGAGGTATTCTATGTCATTTATGGGTTTATTATTTGTTATGGGTTTGATATTTGTAGTATTGGTGTGTATGGGTGTATTCCCGATTATTATTGGAACACACTTGATTCGTTATACTGAAAAACGTAAGTTGGGTACTTTTTTAAGAATATTAGGATATGTATTATTAGTACCCATTATAGCAGTGATTCTTTTGTTTTTTATCGGAATTATGATTAGTTAAGGAGTGTAATATGGCTAAGGTAAAGATGTGTGGGTTACACTCCCTGCATAAACTTTTGTAAGAAAGGATTTGCCAAGCCTCTTTGGGTATAGGCAAATCCGATTTTTCGTTCCGGAATAGGTTCTTCAATAACAAACTCTAAAAGTTCGCCCTTAGTAAATTCTTCTTCTACAAATTCTTTAATAACGCAAGCGGTTCCGAGACCAATCTTTGCAAAATCAATCAGTAAATCCATGGTAGTAACTTCAATTTGATTTTCCAGCAGAATATCTTTCTTTTGTAAGTATTTGTCTACATATTGGCGGGTTATATTATTTTTATTCAAAAGTAGGAAGGTAGCGGCAGACATAAGCTCGCTTTCCGTTAATTCAGATAAATTTGTTTTATCATACATAATGGCTGCCCGTTCTGCTAACTTCTCCAAATATTCAGGATTAGCAACAAAAATATCATGTATGGTTTGGATTGGATGGAAACTTAAATTCCCTAAACGTTCGGATTCGCCTACAAGACCAATGTCAAGTGTGCCATTTTCCAAAGCAGTCAATGTTTCATAGGTAGATTGGCAGGAAATGGATACTTTAACATTTGGGTTTCCAGCAATAAAACTTTTTAAATAGGGCATAAGGACATACTTACATAAGGTAGTACTCACTCCAATAGAAATACTACCTACGCCTAAAGCATTATTTTGCTGTATTTGTTCTTCTCCATGTTTAATGGCCTGAAAAGCAGTATCCAACTGTTGGTATAAAATTTGACCGCTTTCTGTCAAAATAACACCTTTCGAAGTTCTTTGTAAAAGTGGTGTGGGGAAATTTTCCTCCAATTTGGAAATAGATTTACTCACTGCTGGCTGACTGATATATAGTTTTTTTGCTGCAGCAGAAATATTTCCGCACTGTGCCACGGTGTAAAATATGTAATATAAATTTAATGAGTTCATGATAAGGGTTCCTTCCTTAGATATTCTATTTTAATTAGAGATTTTATGTCACTTATGAATTATACACTTTGATAGTATCATAACTTCAAGTTATAGAAAAGTCCTAAAATTATAGTAATAATGATTCAATTATTCATCTAACATTAAAAAGACTAAGCTTTTATAATTATATTACATATAATTTGTCTGTTCAAATAATAAGGAGGAGCGAAGATATGATAAAGAATAGATGGTGTATTTTTGGAATAATTCTAGTGATAGCAGCCGGAATCATTGGTGTGGTTTTATATTATAAAAATCCATTGTCTTTCTGTATTATCAGTCCTTATGAGGTTGAAAATTATCAAACTTATGGTCAATATTATGTAGTGGCTTCATATCCTATTGATGTGCGTGGAGAAGGAATTGTAGATTCTATTACAGATTATGTGGTAGAAAAAAAGGACGATAAGGGAAGGTATCGAACAGTATACGATTCTACCAAAGGAATTGTACCGATAAAAGAAGAATTGGTAGTTGCCAATCCCTATAGTCACACCATTTATTTGGACATGACGCTTCAACCCTTAGTAGATATTTACGGTGATGGTGAGTATCGTATTCTGCAGCTTGGCAAAAATGTGACTACAAAAGAATCTACTATGATTGCAAAGGAATATTATGTAGTATCTGGAGAGCATCTGACGAATCAAGATACCTTTGGTGAAGTTTTTCAGATTACAAAAGAAGAGTTGCAGAATATTGAAATTCATAATCAAAAAATCACTTTTCAATTAACGGAGGAAGAAAAAGAAAAGTTTATTGATCTAATTCTAAATATGCGACTTACATCTATTCGAATTGAAAATTATAACAATCTAGTACTTGCCTTAAGAGCCGGAAATATGAATTATTTAGGAGATTACACCATCATATTAAATCTTCCAAACGGAACACAAACCTGTATTTACAGTAAAACCGGAAAGGATTTGAATGGTAATACATATCAGGCGATATTTTCCAGCAAGGAAACTATGGTTTGTCTGGACAGTGATGAAAAGTTATTGCCGCTATTAGACGCATTAAAACAAAAATATAAGAGTAATAATCCATAACTGTCAGTTATAACCAACATAATAAATATGTATTTGTAGAATAGCTGTAATTATGGTAATATACATTTTAGAATAAAGGTGCGTTACAAACGTACAAAAGTATTACATGGAGGAATGAATCATGGGAATGACAATGACGCAGAAAATTTTAGCAGCAGCTGCAGGTCTGGAAAAAGTTGAAGCAGGCCAGTTAATTGAGGCTAATTTAAGTCTGGTGCTTGGTAATGATATTACCAGTCCGGTAGCTATAAAGGAAATGGATAAGATGAAGGTGGAGGGAGTTTTTGATAAGGATAAAATTGCTCTTGTACCTGACCATTTTGTACCGAATAAGGATATTAAGTCCGCTGAACATTGCAAATGTGTAAGAGAATTTGCCAGAAAGAATGATATTACCAACTACTTTGAAGTAGGTGAAATGGGTATTGAACATGCATTGCTTCCGGAAAAAGGCTTGACGGTGGCTGGTGATGTAATTATCGGTGCAGACTCACATACCTGTACATATGGTGCACTTGGTGCATTCTCTACCGGTGTTGGAAGTACAGATATGGCGGCTGGTATGGCAACCGGTAAGGCATGGTTTAAGGTGCCTTCTGCCATTAAATTTAACATTGTAGGTAAGATGGATAAGTGGGTAAGTGGTAAGGATGTAATTCTTCACATTATCGGTATGATTGGTGTAGACGGTGCCCTTTACAAATCCATGGAATTCGTAGGAGAGGGTATTAAGAATCTTTCTATGGATGATAGATTTACGATTGCAAACATGGCAATTGAAGCCGGCGGAAAGAACGGTATCTTCCCGGTGGATGATTTGGCTATTGAATACATGAAAGAGCACAGCAATCGTCCTTACACCATTTATGAAGCAGATGAGGATGCTGTTTATGACGAGGAATACACCATTGATTTAAGTACCCTTCGTCCTACCATTGCCTTCCCTCATTTGCCGGAAAATACACATACTATTGATGATATTAAAGAAGATATTGTAATTGATCAGGTAGTCATTGGTTCTTGTACTAACGGACGTATCGATGATTTGAGAATTGCTGCAAAGGTACTGGAAGGACAGCATGTAAAGAAGGGTATGCGTTGTATTATCATTCCTGCTACGCAGAAGATTTATATGCAGGCTATGGAAGAAGGCTTACTTAAGACCTTTATTGAGGCCGGTGCAGTAGTAAGTACCCCTACCTGTGGACCTTGTTTAGGTGGTTATATGGGTATTTTGGCTGAAAAGGAAAGATGTGTTTCTACCACCAACCGTAACTTTGTAGGTCGTATGGGACATGTAACCAGCGAAATTTATTTGGCAAGCCCTGCAGTAGCTGCTGCAAGTGCAATTACCGGTAAGATTTCCAGCCCGTATGAGTTAGGTATGTAAGGAGGACAAAGACAATGCAAGCAAAAGGAACAGTTTTTAAATATGGTGACAATGTAGATACCGACGTAATTATTCCGGCAAGATATTTGAACAGCTCAGATCCGGCAGAGTTGGCTACCCATTGTATGGAAGATATTGACAAGGATTTTGTAAAGAACGTAAAGAAGGGTGACATTATTGTGGCAACCAAGAACTTCGGTTGTGGTTCTTCCAGAGAGCATGCACCCATTGCTATTAAGGCTGCCGGTGTCAGTTGTGTAATTGCGGAAACCTTTGCAAGAATCTTTTATCGTAATGCTATCAATATTGGACTTCCGATTATTGAGTGTGCAGAAGCAAGCAAGGGGATTGAAGCAGGGGATGAAGTAGAAATCGATTTTAATACCGGTATGATTTACAATCGTACCAAAGGCACCGAATTCAAAGGTCAGGCATTTCCGGAATTTATGCAGAAGATTATTGCTGCAGAAGGTTTGATTAATTACATTAACAATAAATAGTTTCCTATTTGATTGATTATAATGTATGAAAAGATATAAAAAAGTAGAAACGCTTCGATTAAAACGTTTCTACTTTTTATTTTATCATACTTTAAAGTCAAAAGAGGATGATATACTTTCCGGCATAAATAGGGTAGCTATTTTATCGTCATGAGGAAAGATAAGTTCCATATAAAGATTTCCAAGCAAGTCCTTAACATCTTCAGCATTTACGCCGGTTTGTGGTAATTCATTTTGTTCCAGTTTAAGAATATTGTTGAGTATCTGGCATATTTTATTTTTATCGGCAGTATAGTCATCAAATGATACAGTATTTTCCAAAGTGTTTTGCGGTGGATGATAAGAAGATTCCTCTGCTTTTTGTGGTTCCATGATGGGTTTTGAATCCGGGAAATTATAAACAACATTTTTGCAGGTTTTTTCAAAACATTCAGGAGAGTATAGGGCAAGATACTGTAAATCATCCATGGTAATACAGCGTTTATTATGAATTTTTAAATAAATATTGATTAAACGAGGATCTTTTTCCATATACATACCTCCTTACATCAATGTGAGTCCTTCTAATATATATTTCGGTAAAAAGTTAAAAAAAAAAAGAGGCATTTAAAAATATTGTTTTTTTGAATAGAAGTAGTATACTAGAAGTTAGTAATTTGATGTAAGGTGAGTGTAATGGAAGAGAATTTAAAGAAAAATAATAAATATGAAATGGATATGTGTAATGGTCCATTGTTTAGTAAAATAGTAATATTTTCCATACCACTTATGTTATCCGGTATGTTACAGCTTTTATTTAATGCGGCGGATATCGTGGTGGTTGGGCGATTTGCCGGTAATGAGGCTTTGGCGGCTGTTGGTTCTACCAGTTCTTTGACCAATCTGCTGGTGAATGTATTTATGGGCCTTTCCGTAGGTGCTAATGTACTTGTTGCCCGATTTTACGGTGCAGGACAGAAGAAAGAATTGGATGAAATGATTCACACAGCGATTGCAACGTCCATAGTAGCCGGTATTATATTAGTGTTTTTAGGAATCTTTTTAGCCAAACCTGCCCTGTCCTTAATGGGAACGCCTGAGGATGTTATCGATCATTCGGTTTTGTATATGCGGATTTATTTTGCCGGTATGCCTGTAATGATGCTCTATAATTTCGGCAGTGCGGTACTTCGTGCCATCGGTGATACGAAACGTCCTTTGTATTACTTACTTTATGCTGGTGTAGTTAATGTGATTCTAAACTTAATTTTTGTTATTTGTTTTCACATGGGAGTGGCAGGAGTTGCTTGGGCTACTGTGATTTCACAGGCCATTTCTGCAATACTTGTAATACGATGCCTTGTATTGAATGATGGAAGTGTTAGATTGAATATCAAAAAGTTGCGGATTGTACCGGATAAATTGTTTCGTATGATTCGCATTGGTGTTCCGGCCGGATTACAAGGTGCTATGTTTTCCATTTCTAATGTATTGATTCAATCTTCGGTTAATTCCTTCGGTTCTATAGCCATGGCAGGAAATACAGCAGCACAAAACATCGAAGGCTTTGCCTATACAGCTATGAATGCTTTACATCAAGGGGCAGTAAGTTTCTCAGGGCAAAATTATGGCGCACATAAGTTTAAGCGTATCGCAAAGACTGCATTAATATGCGAAGGCATGGTAATGGTGACAGGTATTTGTATGAGTGCCATTATTTTGTTATTGCGTTATCCTTTATTAGGACTTTATTCTACGGATACAGAGGTGATTCAGTTTGGTATTAATCGTCTGTTGATTATTTGTACAACCTATTTTCTTTGCGGTATGATGGATGTTATGGTGGGTATTTTGCGCGGTATGGGTTATGCTATAGCACCTATGATTGTTTCTTTGACAGGTGTTTGCGCCTTCCGTGTTATATGGATTTACACGATTTTTGCAAAGTATAGGACACTTCAAGTGTTGTACATTTCATATCCGGTTACATGGACTGTAACTTTTTTGGCTCAATTGCTAATTTTTATTTTTATCTACAGGAAACTGAGCAAAAATGATATAAGTGCTTCCTAATGATAATATTTTAATAGTGCAAACATATGTTCTTGATTCTGGCGTAATAATATGATATACTTAGTTTGTATTATTATTGGGAAGACTTTTTTACAAAGGATTCCAGTTATTTTATTTTTATGAGGAATGAATTATGTATGCATATTTAAATGGTATTTTAGCAGATATAGAAGAAGATAATTGTATTATCGATGTAAATTACATTGGATATAATGTGCAAATTTCCGGACAAACCATGTCACGCCTTCCCAGTATTGGTGAGCGGGTGAAATTATATACATATACCAATGTAAAGGAAGATGCTCTGCAGCTCTATGGTTTTTTATCCAAGGCTGATTTAGAGATGTTTAAGAAATGTATTACAGTAAGCGGCATAGGGCCCAAAGGAGCATTAGCTTTACTTTCGGCTATGAATGCAGATGATTTACGCTATGCTATTATTTCTCAAGATGTTAAAGCCATTTCTAAAGCCCCGGGCATCGGTAAAAGAACCGCAGAACGATTAATATTAGAGCTGAAGGATAAGCTTTCTATTGATGATGCTATGATTAACAGGGAAATTGATGCATATCAAAGTGGTTCGCTTGTAATTGATGATGCGCAGAAGAAGGAAGCAGTAGAAGCTTTGGTTGCGTTGGGCTACGGTCAAACAGAAAGCTTGAAAGCAGTGAATGCAGTGGATGATGCAGAAAATCTGGATTCCGGTGCACTGTTAAAAGCTGCACTTAAGAAGTTGTTTTAGAAGTAATAGTTAAAACTGTATTCTGAGTAAAGTGTTGAGAATTTATGTTAAGGAGCATATATGGCACGTAGAATGATAGAAACCAATATAACAGAAGAAGATGTGAAAATAGAAGGCTCTTTGCGCCCACAAACACTGGATGACTATATTGGTCAATCAAAGGTAAAGGAAAATCTGAAGATATATATAGAAGCGGCGAAGAGGCGTGGTGATGCATTAGACCACGTATTGTTTTATGGACCTCCTGGACTTGGTAAAACTACTTTGGCCGGAATCATTGCCAATGAAATGGGCGTGAATTTGAAGGTAACCAGTGGTCCGGCAATTGAAAAACCCGGTGAAATGGCAGCTATTTTAAACAACCTGGAAGAAGGTGACTTACTTTTTGTGGACGAAATTCATCGTTTAAACAGACAGGTAGAGGAAGTTCTTTATCCGGCCATGGAGGATTATTGTATTGATATTATGATTGGTAAAGGTGCCTCTGCACGTAGTGTGCGGTTAGATTTACCCAAGTTTACACTAGTTGGTGCCACTACCAGAGTTGGTATGTTAACAGCACCTTTACGTGACCGTTTCGGAATGATTCATCATTTGGAATTTTATACAGTAGATGAACTTCGCAAAATCATTGAACACTCTGCAAGAATTTTAAATGTTGAGATTGATCCTAAAGGAGCTATGGAGCTTGCCAGAAGAAGTCGTGGTACCCCTCGTCTTGCCAATCGAATACTGAAACGGGTACGCGATTTTGCTCAGGTAAAATATGATGGTATCATTACGGAAGAAGTAGCTAAAATTGCTTTGGACCTGATGGATGTGGATAAAATGGGCTTAGATCACATTGACCGCAATATTCTTCTTACCATGATTCAGAAGTTTAATGGTGGTCCGGTAGGATTAGATACTTTGGCAGCTGCAATTGGTGAAGATGCCGGAACCATTGAGGATGTTTATGAACCTTATTTGATTAAAAATGGTTTCTTAAATCGTACCCCCAGAGGTAGAGTGGTAACGGATTTTGCATATAAACATCTTGGGATTATGATTTCTGAATAGTTTTTAGAAAGAAGTACTTGCCACTTATGTTTCTGTGATATATAATATATGTTGTAGTGTTCTAACAAAGTAATGGCATATTTTGTGATATTCATTAGATAAAGGGGTGGCGTTATGTCTTCTAAAACAGATACAGAAGTAATTATTGGCGGGAAAGTGTTTACACTTAGCGGATATGAAAGCGAAGAATACTTACAAAAAGTAGCTTCTTATTTGAACAACAAGTATAATGAATACAATAAACTGGATGGTTTTAAGAGACAACCCTTGGATACCCAGAACATATTATTACAGCTGAATATTGCGGATGATTTGTTTAAAGCCAAAAAGCAAATTTCTCTTTTAGAGGATGAATTGCAGCGCAAAGAAAAAGAATTATATGATTTAAAACATGAATTGGTTTCTGCACAAATGAAGCTTGAAAATATCAATAAATAGAGAAGCTGCCTTTTGGGCAGCTTTTACTATGAAAAGAAGTATTTAATTTTTTGTTAATCGTACATTAATAATGGGAGTTTGCATGAAGGATTATCAGGTGGAATTACTGGCACCTGCAGGTAACGTAGAGGCATTTTTAGGTGCGATACATGCCGGTGCAGATGCAGTATATTTAGGTGGAAATAAATACGGTGCTCGTGCATATGCCGACAATTTTACGACAGAAGAGTTAATCTTCTGTATTCGTTATGCCCATCTTTTTGGGAAAAAGGTTTATTTAACAGTAAATACTCTAATGAAAGATTCTGAAATAGAAGAGCTTGGAGCATATATAACGCCTTTTTATGAAGCCGGTTTGGATGCATGTATTGTTCAGGATTTTGGTGCATTTCAGTATTTACAAAAACATTTTCCGCAAATGGAGCTCCATGCAAGCACACAAATGACCATTACCGGTGTAAATAGCGCCCGTTTATTAAAAGAAATGGGAGCTACACGTATTGTTCCGGCCAGAGAACTCAGCTTGGAAGAAATCAAAACGCTAAAAGTACAGACCGGTTTGGAAATGGAAACTTTTATTCATGGTGCTATGTGTTATTGTTATTCCGGTCAATGTTTGTTTAGTAGTATATTAGGTGGCAGAAGCGGTAATCGGGGACGTTGTGCCCAACCCTGTCGTTTGCCTTATCAGGTAACCTTGTCCGGACAAAATAATGCAACACACTCAAAGACAAACAAAGTCGAGAACAACGAATATTATCCTCTCAGCCTTAAGGATATGTGTACTATTGAACATATTGAGGCTCTTATGGATGCGGGGATTGATTCCTTTAAAATAGAAGGACGTATGAAAAAGCCGGAATATGCGGCAGGTGTAACGTCTATTTACCGTAAATACATTGATCAAAAGAAAAAGCATCCGGACAAGCCTTTATCGTTTGCAAAAGCAGACTTAGATGCTCTTTCTAAGCTATATATTCGTAGCGAACGTCAAGATGGTTATTATTTTAAACAAAATGGTGGGGATATGGTTACGCTTACCAATTCTTCTTACAGTGGAAGTGATGACCAATTATTGCAGGAAATACGTTCTAAATACATTGAAGCAAAGCCAAAACTTCCCATATCGTTGTATGCAACTATGCTTTTAGGAGAGAAGGTTTCTGTAACTTACGTTTACGATGAGGTTTCTGTAACTGTAGAAGGGAATGTGGCAGAGGAAGCGAAAAACATGCCACTAACCAGCGAAAGTATTGAGAAACAATTAAAAAAACTTGGTGATACCTGCTTTGAAGCAGAAGACATACAAGTGTATACGGACGATAAATGCTTTTATTCTATTAAAGCTTTAAATGAGTTGCGTCGACAGGCCATTACGCTACTTAAAGATAAAATAATTGAGTCTCACGGATTGGTATCTCATAGAGAAATATCTTCTCCGGATATCATTAAGGATAGTAATCCGACAACAGTTCCGGAAAACACTCACAAAAGTAACAATATGCAGAAAACGGACGAAAAACACGGTTGGACACTGTTGATCAATTCCTATGAACAATACGAAGCCTTTTTACAGGCAGTGAAATTACAAGAATCTATTTCTTTTAAACGAATTTATTTGGAAAGCGAATTGGTTTTACAAAAGAAAATTGTACCTGCTTCTTTGGAAAATGAAAACGTATATATTGCGTTACCTTACGTAATGCGTTCTAAGGATGAACAAAAAATAAAAAAACTAATGGATTTCGCTGTAAATAACCGATTTAAGGGCTTTTTAGTACGCAATTTAGAAGAATATGCCTTTTTAATTAAAAACGCCTATTTGGGCGAAATACGCGGAGATTCCAGCATTTATATCTGGAACAAAGAGTCACTTACTTTTTGGGAGAACAGATTATCAGGAATTCATTGTCCTATAGAGCTCAACAAAAAGGAGTGGAAGCACACTTTTGCAGGACAAGAATTTGAAAAGCTTGTTTATGGTCGCATCCCTATGATGGTAACAGCTAACTGTGTAGCTAAGACCACTGAAAAGTGTATGCATAACGCTTTTACATCAAAAGCGATTCTGAAAGACCGATATAATAAGCAATTTCCGGTATCCCTTGTATGTGAATATTGCATGAATATCATTTACAATAGCGTGCCTTTATCACTCCATAAAGATGTTGCAGCATCTATAGATGAATATGATAAAAAGCTTCAATTAACTGTAGAAAATATGGAAGAAACCTTGGAAATTCTTAAATTTTTCAAAAAGATTAGTGAGGGATGGTTGACCGAACCACCCTTTAAGGACTATACTACAGGACATGAGAAGCGTGGAGTGTTATAAGATTTAATGAATCAGAAAGAGGATAAATTTTATGCAGAATTTTCTGACGCGTGAAATGCTGGAATTCATGGTAATGATGTCTAATTACCTGATATTATTATGTATGGGTTTTTACACATTGGATTGTTTTCTGGTATTTCGTTATCGCGATGACTCAGATGGCGGTTTTATATATCTGCGACAGGGCTTTTGGCTATTTGTTATACAGCTTATCAGTTTCTTTGATTTAGCATATGTCAGCAAAGAATATACCTATATTTTTCTATACATGGCATTACAGGTATTTCTATTTATAGTTTTGTCCATTACACCGCTGATTTATCGAAAGATGAATCGACTTTTATTAAACAATATGTGCATGCTTTTAGGCATAGGGATGATAACCATTTCCCGTTTGGATTTGGATAAGGCAATCCGACAGTTTGAAATCATAGCTTTGTCTTATGTGATATGTATGTTTGTACCGGTTATTGTATATAAGGTACGTTCTTTACATAAGCTTACGTGGGTTTTTGGAGCTGTAGGTGCACTTTTGTTGGGAGTTGTTTTATTTTTTAGTGAATCTATTTATGGCTCGAAGCTGAATTTTACCATTGAAGGTTTGACCTTTCAGCCTTCTGAAATCGTAAAGGTTATATTTGTACTATTTTTAGCAGGTGCTTTATCCCAAAGCACTTCTTTAGTACGTATTTTAATTGCAAGTGCCATTGCAGGAATTCATGTATTAGCATTGGTTTTGTCCACAGATTTGGGAAGTGCTTTGATTTTCTTTGTGGCGTACCTTGCCATTATTTTTGTAGCAAGTCGTAATTATTTATATTTATTACTTGGTTTAGGCGGAGGTTGTGGGGCGGCTGTCTTGGCATACTTTTTATTTTCCCATGTACAGACCCGAGTACTTGCATGGACAGACCCATGGAGTTATATTGACAATCAGGGATATCAGATTACCCAATCTTTATTTGCGATTGGTAGTGGTAGCTGGTTTGGTCTTGGTTTATACAAAGGTAATCCGGGAGATATTCCTTTTGTTGAGGATGATTTTATTTTCTCCTCCATTTGCGAAGAGATGGGTACCATATTCGGTATTTGTTTGGTATTGGTTATTTTAAGTTGTTTTATTATGATGATTAAGATTTCTTTGAAATCAAAAATACCTTTTTATCGATTAACTGCTTTTGGTTTTGCGGTTGTGTATATTTTCCAGGTATTTTTAACTATTGGTGGCGGTGTGAAATTCATACCTTTGACCGGTGTAACCCTGCCTTTTATCAGCTATGGAGGTAGTTCTGTTGCAACCATGATGTTAATGTTCTTTATATTACATGGTATTAATATGATTGCTGCTAAGGAAGCACAATTGGTTGAAGAGGCTGATAGCTTGCAGATAATGGATTTAGATTCCGAACAGGAAGAGGAAAATGATGAAAGAAAAGAAGACGAAGAAGATTAGAGATAATACGCGGGAAATCATGGGTGTTATGATATTCTTTGTAGGTATTTTTCTGGTGATGCTGGTTTATTTGGGGCATTTTGTGGCAACCAATGAACAGGAATTAATTAATAATAGCTACAATTCACGTCAGGAGCTACTATTATCCCAGAATTACAGAGGAACCATTTATGCCTCAGACCGTCAGGTATTGGCTGAAACCGTATTTGATTCTGCTGGAAATGAGTATCGTGATTATCCTTTTGATAATTTATTTTCCCATGTGGTTGGTTTTTCTACCAATGGACGGACAGGTGTAGAAGCTTTTAGCAATTATTACTTAATCAATTCCAATATCAGTTTGGGTGAAAAAGTGGCAAATACTACCGCAGGTGTGAAAAATCCCGGCAATAATGTAATTACTTCCCTGGACGTTAGCATTCAAGAAGCTGCTTACAAAGCATTGGGTGTTTATGATGGTGCAGTAATCGTAACAGAGGTTTCTACCGGAAGAGTATTGGCTATGGTATCCAAACCGGATTTTGACCCTAACCAAATTGTGGAAATCTGGGATTCCTTACAGGAAGATACCGAAAGCAGTGTTCTTTTGAATCGTGCTACGCAGGGATTATATCCTCCGGGTTCTACTTTTAAGATTATAACTGCACTTGAATATATCCGCGAAAATCCGGATACCTATAATAAATACAACTATACCTGCAGAGGTTCTTATAAACATGGTGACAGTAAAATAAAATGTTATCACGGAAGTGTACACAACAATGTTTCCTTAACAAAATCCTTTGCGAAATCATGTAATTCATCCTTTGCTAATATTGGTATGAGTTTAGATAGAACCAAGTTTGCAAATACTCTGGATTCTTTGTTATTTAATCAAGAGTTACCTTGGAATTTTTTACATTCCCAAAGCTCAACACCTATTAATAAATATATTCCGGATTCCGAAATGGTACAGGCATCTATCGGTCAAGGAAAGGTACAAATTACACCTTTCCATTTGAATTTAATTACTGCAGCCATAGCCAATGATGGTGTTTTAATGAAACCTCAGGTAGTAGATTCGATTGAAGATGCCAATGGCAATCTAATCCGTAATTATAAACCTTCGGAATATGGTGCACTTATGACTGAAGAAGAAAGTGCCATTTTGCGTGATTTAATGATTGAAGTAGTAAAAAGTGGTACTGCAACCAAAATTCAAGGTTATGGATATACCGTTGGTGGCAAAACGGGTTCCGCAGAATTTAACAGTAGTACGGATGATTCTCACGCGTGGTTTACCGGTTTTGCACCTGCCGAGAATCCCGAAATTGCAGTTACTATTATCATTGAAAGTGCAGGTTCCGGCGGTGATTATGCAGTTCCTATGGCCAGACGAGTATTTGATGCATATTTTGAAGATAAATAAAAATAGGGTTGCGATAAATCGTTTTTTAGCATATACTATTTGTTAGTCAATGTGACACACCAAATCAGGAGGAATTGCAATGATTGAAGCAACAAGCTGTGGTGGTGTGGTAATTTTTCGTGGAAAGATTTTACTCTTGTATAAAAACTACAAGAATAAATACGAAGGCTGGGTTTTACCAAAAGGTACGGTAGAAGAAGGAGAAGAGTATCAAGATACTGCTTTGCGTGAAGTTTTGGAAGAATCCGGTGCGAAAGCGTCAATTATTAAATACATCGGTAAGAGTGAGTATACTTTTACTGTGCCTGAGGACGTAGTAGAAAAGGACGTTCATTGGTATTTAATGATGGCAGACAGTTATTACAGCAAACCACAAAAGGAAGAGTACTTTGTAGATTCCGGCTTTTACAAATATCATGAAGCGATTCATTTATTAAAGTTTTCAAATGAAAAGCAGATTTTGGAAAAAGCCTACAATGAATATCTTGAATTAAAAAAGAAAAATCTATGGGGTAATAAGAAGTATTACTAAAAGAGCTCCCGGTTTTGTAGCCGGAAGCTCTTTTTAAATTACTTTTTCAATTTTTAAATCAGGACGGGTTAATAAATCCAACATTTCGGATTTATCATTTTTGAGAATAGGACGTGCTAAGCGGGAATTATTTAATATAAATACTTCCCATACACTTTCATCAGACAACTGTACATTGGTACCGATTTGTGCATCTGCAATACGACGAAGCAGGGGCATTA
This sequence comes from Acetatifactor sp., assembly GCA_045634745.1. GTDB lineage: Bacteria > Bacillota > Clostridia > Lachnospirales > Lachnospiraceae > Acetatifactor. Next base: position 222,236 of record JAZRAX010000038.1, read on the forward strand.
ATATTTGTACATCAAATTGTGCAAGTGAATCCTCAAAATAACCAATAATATTTAAGGGCGGAAGAGAAGCTCTGTGGGCCCTTGGAGCGGCCATGGCTTCGTAGGTATCTACAATGCTCATATATCTTGCGTAAAGATCAATTTCATCAATCTTAAATCCATAGGGATAACCGGAACCATCCACACGTTCATGATGTAATACTACTGCACGTTTAATATGCTCATCAAAAGGAAGGGAACGTAATAATTTATATCCGGTAATCGTATGGGCTTTGATTTGTTCGAATTCCTGCCCGGTTAATTTACCTGGTTTCCACAATAAATCGGTTGGTAATAACAGCTTACCAATATCATAGTAAAAACCACACAAAATCAAAAGATTTTTTTCCGCATCTGTCAAAGACAACCAATCTGCAAAAGTTCCTGCAATTAAGGCAGAGTTAAAGCAATGGGCAAATGTCATTTCATCCTCATCGGGAATACGATTGTACAAATAATCAAATACAGCTTTGTTGGATGGAATCGCTGAAATAACATTCTGGTATAGTGCCAAAAGCTTTTTATCGTCGATTTTAACGCCTGTTTGGATAAAAGCGTTCATAATTTCCTTATAGCGGTTTAAATTGTCCGTATAGAGGATTTCAAAAGCTTTAAAGGTAGTGTCATAACGCATTCTTTCGTAATGTGTCTGTGCAAAATCAATATCCTCCATAATGGTTACGCACATAATGGAATAACGATTGAGTTTTTCAATTACTTTCGGTGTAATTTCTGTTCCTGCTTTGTATAAAACATTATTGCGCGAATCAAGTACATCCTCACCTAAAATATTACCGTTTTGCAATGCTAATCTGGCTACAATTTTCACTTTTCGGACACCTTTCCTCAAAATATGTATCTATAAAAATAGTATCGGCAGAATCTTAATATGTCAATGGATAATTTCATTTCTTTTTTTTATGTTTTGTGATATACTAACTATGTATTATCAAAATTTAGACAGAAGGAACCCTATGAAGAAGATAATTTATCATTCCAAACTATATTTGGGAGAAAGTCTCAGCTATGGTGATATGGTCAAAATCAAGGCACAATTTAATATAGCACCCAATAAAGTGGATATTTTCCTCATTAGCCGTTCCATGAATGAAAATGACCAGCTGGATATTTTTCATGCAAAATATTTAAGGCAGCGTTATTACGAAAATCATCCCGTTCATGTATACGGAATGACAAAAACCAAGGAAGAGGCCTTGGCTGTTATTGAAAAACTTATGCAGGAATGCGTTACCGCCCGCGGTGATGCAAATTTAATAGCCTATTTATCCGGAGAATAAAATGTTAGCGATTATATTGACTATTTTAAAGGTAATCGGTATTACGCTACTGGTAATTTTAGGGTTGGTGCTTTTCCTCCTTGCCATTGTATTGTTTGTACCCATTCGATATAAAGGCGATGGTCTCATTAACGATAAGGCAAAGGAGGCACATCTAAAGGTTACCTGGTTGCTTCATGCCGTACATGTTCAAGTAAACTATTGTCATCCCGGCAAACCGGAAACAATAATTAAAGTGCTTGGAATAAACATTGAAAAATTTAAAAAGAAGAAAAAAGAGGCGGAAGAGAAGGATGTTGCGTTTGATAAAATATCGAAAACAGAAGCTTTAGAAGCTATGACACAGACGCAAGACCAACCTATATCTGCTGATGCACCCGAAGAGGAACCGGTTTCCGAAAATATCCGCCGCATGGTGGAACAGGCACAGGCTTTACAAAAGGAGACCTGGCGTGATAAACTGAATAAGATTGTAAATAAAATCACTTCTGTGTATAATAAAGTAAAAGATGTGATTTTGAATATTAAATATTATTTGGATATTTTACAGGAAGAAGATACCAAGGCAATGATTCAAATTACCTTAGATGCCCTGTTAGATATTCTGAAAAAACTTCGACCGCGCAAACTGGTGGCTAACGCCAAAATCGGTTTCGACACACCGGATACTACCGGTAAGCTCTATGGTTTGTATTGGATGTTTAAACCTGCGCTGGGAGAGCATGTGGTATTAGAACCGGTCTTTGAAGAAAAGGTGATAGAAGGAGATGTTTTCTTCAAAGGTCGCATTACTGTATTTACCATATTAATAAATGCATTAAAAGTAATACTTGATAAGCGATTTAAGCCTTTAATCAATAAATTCAAAAATGGAGGAACACGAAATGGCAGAGAAAAATAAATGTGACGGAATTGTAGAATCATTATTAAAAGGAATGGATACTGCATTGTCTACCAAAACAGTTGTAGGACAGCCTACACAAATCGGGGATATTATTATTGTACCATTAGTAGACGTAAGCTTTGGCTTTGGTGCGGGCAGTTCTAATAATGATACCAAGACAGCTTCATCTGCAGGTGGCGGTTTAGGTGGTAAAATGACACCTAATGCCGTTTTAGTGATTAAAAACGGAAGTGCAAAGATGGTTAGTGTGAAGAGTCCTGACAATCTTGGCAAGTTAATTGATATGCTTCCGGACATCGTAGATAAATTTACCAATAAAAATGAAGAGGAAATGACCAAGGAAGAGATTATTGATATTGCTTTTCCCGAAGAAGTATAATCATTATTAATTTAATTTTGCATATAATATACTAAGCAAAATATTGAGGTTTATTTATGCGCGATTCTGTTCGACATATTATTGGACTTATTTCCTTTTTTATTGCAATCGGTATGTTATTAATGCTTTTTGTATCAAGTACCTTTGGTGCAGTGATTTTAATAGCGATATTACTTGTTATTGGTTATATATGTCTTATGTGTGACTAGGCAGGTAATACGGATGGAGTTATATATGGACTGGGACTGGATGAAAGTCAAGCAGGCAAGGAGCTTGGAAGAACTAAAAAAAACTAAGCTCTGGCTTTTTCGCGAAAATATACGAATACAGAATGAAAAACAGGAGTTTGAAGCATCAAAGGACAAGTTCCTACAGGAAAAGTCACGATATCAAAAAGAAATGGATGCACTTAACCAACGTATTTCGGTGGAACAGAAGAGAATTCGTGATGAAAATACCTTCTTTGAAAAAAGAATGGAAATGTTACAGGACGGTTTTCGTAAATTAGAAGCAGACCGCAATCAATTTGATGCAGAAAAAGAACAATTAAAGCAGGAAAAAGAACAGCTTAAAATCGAGAAAGAACAATTTGAGCTGGAAAAGCGGCGTAATAAACAAAAAGCCAAGCAGGACAAGTCTTATAAAGGTGATATTTATGTGAATCCGGAAGATTATATTAAATTATTATTCCGGAATGCAGATACTTCCGTAGCTTTACGTAAGCGATATAAAGATTTAATGAAAATTTTTCATCCGGACAATTATGGTGGAGACGAAGAGCTGGTGCAGCTGATTAATAAGGAATTTAACAGAAGAAAAGAAGAGATGTAAAAAAGAAAGCCTGTTCATTACGAACAGGCTTTTAAGCAATCATTATGCTCTTTCAACAGCACCAGACTTTAAGCAGCTGGTACAAACATGCATCTTCTTAAATCCACCGTTTACTTTACATTTAACACTTTTAACGTTAGACTTCCAAATAGCATTGCTTCTTCTATGGGAATGGCTTACGTTATTACCAAAATGAACGCCTTTGCCACAAACATCACACTTTGCCATCTCTTGACACCTCCTCGATATATGGTCATACTAAAACAACATTGATATATTAACAGAAAAATTCCATAAAATCAAGTGAAAAAATCATTTTTTTAAAATTTTGTTTTTTTTATTCCCTTTTTGGATAAAAGATAGTATAATCAATACATTATATAATAGGAGGTACTATGATGAAAGGTTCTTCTTTGAATACACATTTAGGTAATATTGTGATTGATAGTGAAGTAATTGCAAAGTATGCCGGCAGCGTAGCGGTAGAGTGTTTCGGTGTTGTAGGTATGGCCGGTGTTAGTGTAAAAGATGGATTGGTACATTTATTAAAGAAGGATAGTCTGACCAGAGGTATTAATGTGACTGTCGAAAAAAATAAACTGACTCTGGATTTTCATGTAATTGTTGCATATGGTGTAAGTATTATTGCGGTAGCAGATACATTAATTAGCACTGTAAAATACAAGGTAGAAGAATTTACCGGTATTGAAATTAATAAAATCAACATCTTTGTAGATGGTGTTAGAGTGATTGATTAAGGAGGAAGAAACGTGGCTTCAAATACAATCGACGCTAAGTTACTCTCAAAGATGTTCTTAGCCGGCGCAAAAAATTTGGAATCCAACAAAGAATGGATTAATGAATTAAATGTTTTCCCAGTACCGGATGGTGATACCGGTACCAATATGACCATGACGATTATGTCTGCAGCCAAAGAAGTGGTTGCACTTGGCGATAATTTTGAAATGGCAGCACTTTGTAAGGCAATTTCCAGTGGTTCCTTAAGAGGTGCCCGTGGTAACTCCGGTGTTATTTTATCACAGTTATTACGTGGCTTTACAAAGGCAATCGCAGAACAAAGTGAAATAACTATCCCTGTATTGGTAAATGCCATGGAAAAGGGCGTAGAAACTGCATATAAAGCTGTTATGAAGCCCAAAGAAGGAACGATTCTGACCGTTGCAAGAGGCGGTGCTGAAAAAGCAGCAGAGCTTTTTGAAGACGGTGAAGAAGATATGGAGAAGTTCATCGGAAGTGTAATCGAACATTCCGAATATGTACTCAGCCAAACACCGGAAATGCTTCCTGTATTAAAGCAGGCAGGCGTAGTAGATTCCGGCGGACAAGGTTTGATTCAGGTATTAAAGGGAGCTTTTGATGCATACTTAGGAAAAGAAGTAGATTATACCATTCAGACCTCTGACAATAAGTCTGCAGGTGGTGTACAGATGTCTGACAGCTACAATGCACAGGCTGAAATGGACATTAAGTTTGGCTACTGTACCGAATTTATTATTTTGTTATCCAAGACCTTTAATATTAAGCACGAAATGGATTTTAAGGCTTATTTAGAGTCTATTGGAGATTCCATCGTTTGTGTTGCTGATGATGATGTGGTAAAGGTTCACGTACACACCAATGATCCCGGACTTGCTATTCAAAAGGCATTGAAATATGGTCAGTTATCTAATTTAAAAATTGATAACATGCGTTTAGAGCATCAGGAAAAGTTATTTAAGATGTCTGAAAAGGAAGCAGCCCAAGCGACCGCAACACCGGCAGAACCTCCAAAGAAAGTAGGTTTTCTTGCAGTATCCGTTGGTGATGGTGTGAACGAAATCTTCAAGAGTCTTGGAGTAGACTATATTATTGAAGGTGGTCAGACCATGAATCCTTCTACTGCAGATATTTTAGATGCGGTAGATAAGGTAAATGCTGAAAATATCTTTATTTTACCAAACAACAAGAATATTATCCTGGCGGCAAATCAGGCGGCAGAGTTAATGACTGACAAGAATTTATTGGTAATTCCTACCAAGACCATTCCGCAGGGTATTACTGCAGTAATTAACTATGTACCGGATTCTTCTGTGGAAGAAAATGAAGCAACCATGATGGATGCAATTGGTAATGTAAAGACCGGTCAGGTTACTTATGCAGTCCGTGATACCATGATTGATGATATGGAAATCAAGCAGGGCGATTTCATGGGTATTGGCGACAAGGGTATGTTGGCAGTAGGTCAGGACATGGCTGTTGTTACTGCGCAAATGATTGGTGCTATGGTCGATGATGACAGTGAGTTGATCAGTATTTATTATGGTAGTGATGTAGAAGAAGCAGATGCAGAAGCAATTGCTGCTCAAATTGAAGAAGCTTATCCGGATTGTGATGTAGAATTACAGTTTGGCGGTCAGCCGATTTACTACTATGTAGTTTCTGTTGAATAGTATTATATGATTTTGGAGGGAGGCAGGTTTGTCTCCCTTGTTGTTTATGTTCAAAGGGAGGTTTCTATGGGCGACAGAACACCGATTCAGCAGTTAAAAGGTATTGGGGAAAAAACTGCTAAATTATTCCAAAAATTACATATTGAGACGGTGGAAGATTTATTAAACTATTATCCTAGAGATTACGAAACCTTTCATGAACCATTGTCTATTGCAGATGCACGTGTTGGTTCTACAGAAGCCGTTTACGGCACTGTTGCCGGTATTCCTAATGTAAAGAAGATTCGTAATCTGACTATTGTGAACGTAATCATTAAGGATAATAGCGGTGCCATGCAATTAACCTTCTTTAACATGCCTTTTTTAAAGAATGTTTTACGTTCCGGAAGTACCTTTATTTTCCGTGGTATGGTGCAGTCCAAAGGACCGGCTAAAATCATGGAACAACCCAAAATGTACAAAGCAGAGGATTACAGAAGCTTACTCAGCTGTATTCAGCCCAAATACTCCTTAACCAAGGGGATTACCAATCAAACCATACAAAAGGCGGTAAAGCAGGCTCTTTCCAGTCATCCCTTAGAAGCTGAGCAGTATCCGAAACGTATGCTGGAAGAATATGATTTGTTAACATATAGCGAAGCATTACACAATATACATTTTCCCAAAGATAGGGAGCTTTTATTACAAGCAAGAAAACGTATGGTGTTTGATGAGTTCTTTGATTTTTTATATTACTTACGTCAGAACAAGGATCAATCTGAACAACTACCCAATGAATATCAAATGATTGAAACCGCAGATACTGTTCGTTTTTTAGAGGTCTTGCCGTATTCTTTAACAAAGGCACAAAAAAAGGTATGGGCAGAGATCCGCAGCGATTTAAATTCCCCCTATTGTATGAATCGTTTGATCCAGGGAGATGTAGGCTCCGGAAAGACAATTATTGCGGTATTATCGTTACTTATGTGTGTATCTAATGGCTACCAGGGCGCTATGATGGCACCTACAGAAGTATTAGCAACCCAGCATTATGAAGATGTTTGTGAGTTTATCGAGAAGTATCATATAAACTTTACACCGGTGCTTTTAGTAGGTAGTATGACCGCAAAAGAAAAACGTTTGGCTTATGAAAAAATTGAAAGTGGCGTTGCTAATCTGGTCATTGGTACCCATGCAGTCATTCAGGAAAAGGTAGTCTTTAAGAATCTTGCATTGGTAGTTACGGACGAACAACATCGTTTTGGTGTACGCCAGCGTGAAATTTTGGCCAATAAGGGACATAATCCACATGTATTGGTTATGAGTGCTACACCTATACCGCGTACTTTGGCTATTATTTTATATGGTGATTTACAAATTTCTGTTATTGATGAGTTACCGGCTAACCGTTTGCCTATCAAGAACTGTGTGGTCAATACCTCCTTCAGACCGAAAGCCTATCAATTTATTGAAAAGGAAGTACGTGCCGGACGTCAGGCTTATGTAATTTGTCCTATGGTGGAAGAGGGCGAAATGGAGGATTTGGAAAATGTAGTGGATTATGCAGAAAAATTACGTGCCGCTTTACCAACAGATATTCAAGTAGGTATTTTACATGGTAAAATGCGTCCTGCGGATAAAAATCACATTATGGAGGAATTCGCAAACCACAATATCGATGTACTGGTATCTACCACCGTTATTGAAGTAGGCATTAATGTACCAAACTCTACCGTTATGATGGTGGAGAACGCAGAACGTTTTGGTTTGGCGCAACTGCATCAGCTTCGCGGACGAGTGGGACGTGGTGAATATCAAAGCTATTGCATCTTTGTTAGTACACAAGATAATAAAGAAACCATGGAGCGTCTGGATATCCTAAACAAGTCCAATGATGGATTCTTTATTGCCTCGGAAGATATGAAACTTCGAGGACCAGGTGATTTGTTTGGCATTCGTCAAAGCGGTGAATTTGCTTTCCGTATCGGTGATATATATACGGACGCTGGTGTACTGAAAGCAGCATCAGAGGCGGTAAATAAAATTGATGCAGGTTATTTAAGTGATAAAGAATTAGAGAAGATTGTGACTTATATGCGACAGAAGAGTAATGGTAAGGTAGATTTTAGGACGATTTAAATAATGATAAACATTGAAGTCTGCAGAAAGGCAAGATAACATGAAGCAAAAGAAAAAGGGATTGGCAATATTTTTAATTATATGGGGAGCGATTTCTACACTAATCGGTGCATTGTTTGTAATACTTGCGTTTGGCATGCTTCTGGATGGAAATGACTTTATATCCACAGTTATAGTTATATTCATTTTTATGGCAATTACCTCTGTTGCAGGCATTTTACCATTAGTAAAAGGACTTCATATTATACAAGGTAAGGAAACCACAAGGCATCTTTCGCAAAAACAGACAAAGCAAATGAATACGGAAAAATCCCCTATGCAACAGAAAACACAACCTACACCACCTGTACCACAGACCTCTATTGCAGAAACACCGGACAAAAAGCATATACTATGTAGGGACGAACAATTTGATAAAGGTGACTGGCCGTTCATAAAAGCATTATTAAAAATCATTATTTATATTGTGCTTCCAATTATTTTGATGATTGTAGGATATGCGTTTTTGAACAAAAGTGCCGGTGGAATGATTGTTGCAAATACATGGCAGGCATGGGCAAGCATGGTCATTACTGTAGGCGGTTCTTTTTTGGTTATATTTAGTCTGCTTATTTGGGCGAAATATAACGCTTTTGGCAATAAATTTTATTATTTTATCATACATGAAGAGGACGGACTGTCTGTTGCCCGATTGGACACCGGAAAACTGGGTACCTATGTGGCAAAACAGGCAAAAACTCTTGAAAAAATCAAAGCCACACCCTCGCCATTATACATTCTGCTTTTTCTGCTGTGCAGCAAAAGACGCGCAGATGCCTATCGACTTGCATGGATGCAAATGTATTTTAAAGTCAACCAAAAGCATAAATTTATTGAAAAATTGCTTTTGAGTAGCGCTTATGAGAATTACTCAGACAAAATTGTGGCTGTTCATAAAATTAAATATTTTTCAAGAGGATGCGAAGTATGGTATGCCGTTATGATAAATGGTGTGCAGCAGGATCGAAAACAATACATTTATCGTGAAACTACAAACTATGAACTACTCTTAGCTAAATTAAAAGAAATGTGTGCTAATACCAGAACCGGATATGAATTGTCAGTCGAACAAGTAAAAAAAGTACGAAAGAACATTTATCGAAGAGTTGCAATAGCTGTAATATCCGCAGTAGCGAGCTTATTTATTTTGGCATGCTCCTATAACTTATACTTAGATGCATCCTATAAGGCCGGGGAAATGTCACAATCCGGAGTGATTGTTTTCAGCTTTTTAGAAGGTCGAATTGCTTTTCGCAGTTATCGAAGAGTAATAAACATTATTTATTATGTCACGATTGTAATTGGAGGAATCTTGTTAAAATTATTATCTGATGCAATCAGAGTACATATATTTACTTACGTATATGCAGAAGTTTTGGAATATTATGAAGTAAAGGGATTTCATTTGAAGCGACTTTTGGGAGATTATCAATATTTTGCAAAGGTGCAATATAACGGTATGACTTTTAAGGTGGGAATGTCAAAGGAAACATGGGAGAAAAGAAAACCCGGAAACATTTGGTTGGTTTTGAGGAAAAAAACACCATATTGTATGATACATCAAATATAATGTATTTGATGTTATAAAAGCATGAAACCTTTTGGCATACTCTTTAGTGTTATAAGTGAATGAAACAACAGAAGTTGTAGAAATTATTATACGTGCTATGAGGAGGAAGGTTTAATGATATGTAGGAAACATATTATTTTAATTTTACTGGTTTTATTTACGGGTATGTGTCTGACTGGATGTATGCGTGACGAAGAAAATGAACAGGATGCTACAAAGTGGCGTGAGCAAGCGAAAGAACTTGCAATTCAATACATTGAAGAAAAATACGGTTTTACACCGGAGGTTATAGATAGCAAGTCTAACAACAACGATAGTGTAGTTCCGCCAAGCAAGTATATTCCCGAAACAGTCGTTACATTAGAATACAAGGATGAAACTTTTATTGTGGTTGCAGATGGTAGTAAATCCACAACTGAAAAAGTTATAGATAATTATCAGGCAGAAGAAATTCGTAATGCTTTTCAGGAATATTTAAACGAGTATTTTCAAGTTCAGGTATATGATGTTTACATAGAAGCCGGCCGTTCTGTTACCATACCAGGCAAAGAATTTAATATGCAGTACAATTTCTTTCATGATTATTACGATGGCACAAACTTGGAAGAACTCTTAACAAAACACGCCTTGAGAGCATATGTAAAGATAGTAGATGACGTAAGCTTGGATGATTTCACATTACATACAAAGGATTCCATCGTATTTCATTCAAAAACAGAACTGCTTATTACCAAACACGAAAGCGAAGCTGCTGCGGATAATTGTTCTCTCGGGACTTATTTTGATAAAACAATTTATACACATGCCATGTATATTTTAGATGCCATGGATATCCGTAAAGGCGAAATTACCGAGTACGAGTTATCTATTGGACAATACGGTGATATTTATTATTCCGTTCCCGGGGTGGATGTTTCAGAATATACCATTGCGATAGATGAGGATGATGTATCTATTTCTGCATGGGAACATTCTTCATACAATTATAAGGAAACAGGACCGGATGCTTATTACCTTTCAGGTTCTTTTACAATGAATTCACCGGAAATGTATATTTATTATCCTCTGGAATTATTACCGGATAAACCGGATGGTGTTACCGGATATAGAATGGGTGTATCCTATTTGGAAACCCAGTATAATAATGACAGATATGAACGCCATGAAGGAACTGTTAGCGGCGAATATCAGGTGTATGAGTTTTCACTAAAAAATAAGGATAATTTATCTTTTAGACTGCTTTTTGAAATAAAAAATAGATGGTGAGATTAGATGATATATTATGACTATCCTAAAGATAAAATAGAAATTTTTGAGACTAGTAATAAAAACTACTTTTTTAAGGGAAAAGAGTTTTCTTATCTATGTTCCTATGAAGAAATTAAAAAAGTGGATATGAAAAATGTATTTTCAGGGTTTGTTTTAGTGGTATATAAAAGATATGCTGTGATACAAAATGGTGATACAATATATATGAACGACAAGTTTTACGATGGCTATATTGCCAGAGGTAGATATAAGGAAAATGGTTATATCATAATCTCAAATGAGCCCAAAGAATATTTTATACATTCATGGGACAGCACTTTACAAAGCTATGAACTACGTGATGATTCTAAGTATAATCAAGCGTTAAATCCAATAATATATGATACGTCAGAGGCTGCTTTGCAAACAGCGATTAAACTATCTAAAGAGTCGAATGAAATGTTTATTGTGGCCCAATGGTTTGATGACTTTGATAGACATTGAAAATATTATAGATAACGATTATAAATTAGGAAATCAACTAAAATTTCGTTCTTTGAGGAGATGAAACATGGAAGCAAGAGAACTTTTAGATGCATTGAGTATAGCAGAACGTTTGAAAGATACAACTAGACATTGTTATACATCAAAGGGGAGACATGAGAGTGTTGCTGAGCATAGCTGGATGATGACTTTGATGGTATTTTTTATAAAAAATGAGTTTCCTGAAGCAGATATAAATAAAGTAATTCAAATGTGTATTATTCACGATTTGGGAGAGTGTTTTACGGGTGATATTCCTACATTTGCAAAAACAAAGGAGAATGAAGAGGTTGAGGAAAATCTTCTTACTAATTGGGTACAATCATTACCAGAAGCCATAAGAAATGATATGCTTTGCTTATATAAGGAAATGGAAGAACGAAAGACGTTAGAAGCGAAAATTTATAAGGCCATTGATAGTTTAGAAGCCTTGATTCAACACAATTTTTCAGATATTTCTACGTGGTCAGAGAACGAGTTTGAACTCAATTTAACCTATGCTGATGATCGTGTTACTTTTTCAGAATATTTAACTACATTAAGAAAAGAAATCAAGAAGGATACTATTATTAAAATTTCAAGTTAATAAAGACTTTCAATGATATATAATTGATGAGGACAATAAGTTTATGGATGAGAAAGAGATAATTGATTGTGCAATAGAATTTATCGAATCTTTGTTTGCTAATGATTATAATGGACATGATGCTGAACATTCAAAACGGGTTTATCATAATGCATTAATACTTGCAGATACAGAACCACAATGTAATCGATTCATTATTTCTTTGGCAGCATTACTCCATGATGTCGATGATTATAAGTTATTTAATACAGAAAACAATTACAATGCACGTTCTTTTTTGAAACGATTTAATGTAGAACAAATAAAGGTCGAGTATATATGTGAAATAATAAATGGTGTTTCTTTTAGCAAAAATAGGGAGCGTCCTAAAACGATAGAAGCACAAATAGTTCAAGATGCAGATAGACTTGATGCAATTGGCGCTATAGGTATTGCACGAACTTTTGCTTATGGCGGTGGCTGTAGAAGGTCGATAAATGATACTATACAGCATTTTAACGAAAAATTATTACGATTAAAAGATGAAATGAATACTGTGGAAGGAAAAAGAATAGCTGAATCTCGCCATGATTTTATGGAAATATTTCTTAGTGAATTAGAAAAAGAAATGAGTATATGAAGCGTAAATTAATAACATGGCCCCTTCTTAAAATTCAACTTTATAAGATTGGAGAAAATATGGCAAATTTAATCATCATTTGCGGTCCGCAGGCAGTAGGTAAAATGACCGTTGCAGAGAACTTACGGGATAAAATAAAATATAATTTAATGATGAATCATGATAGTATTGAAATATCCGATAGAATATTTGGATTTGCAACCCCTGCTCAAAAGGAGTTTAATGCAATCTTTCGAAAAAAAGCCTTTGAACTGGCAATAAAGCATAATGTAGATTTAATATTTACATATGTTTGTGCATTTGAAATGCCTGAAGAAAGAGCATATTTGACAAGTCTTGCAAATGCTTTTGAGGCAGGTGGAGGTACATTTTATTTTGTGGAATTAAGCGCAGACATAGAAACCAGGCTCGCACGAAACGAAACGCCTCATCGTATGGAACGCAAACCCTCCAAAAAAGATATTGAATGGAGCAAATCCAATCTTTTAAAGGATGCAGAAAATCATAGACTTAATTCATTTAGTGATGAATATTGGTTTAAGAATCATATGAAAATTGATAATACTAATCTGAAACCAGATGAAGTTGCAGATATGATTATTAAACATTTTGGACTTGTGGCAAACGATAAAGAAGAGAAAGAGTATCGGTATGGGGTGTAATTTGCATTAATAAAATTAGGTTATGGAGGCAATGCATATGAATATCAATTCAAACGTATGGGGCAAAAAAGTTATAGAAAAAGCCATGGAATATGCAAATTATAAATGGACTGTTTCTGAGAAAAATGTGATGGTATCGCAAAGAATAGAGAACGTTGCTGAATTATTGGCAAAAGGATATAAAATATATAGGAAATGTTAAAACTCAAATAAGATAAATTGGATTTGAATCGGAGGAATACTATGATTATCAGAAAGGCAAAAAGTGCAGATGCAAAAGACTTAAAAATATTATACTTTGATTATTTGACACATTTTCCACCAAAGGAAGAACAAGATATGACTTTATGGCAAAATCTTCTTGATAAGTTTGAGAAAGATGAAAATATGCATTTGTTAGTTGTAGAAGATGATGGAAAAGTTGTTTCATCCGTACAAATGGCGATAATTGAAACTTTGACGCATAATGTTAAACCATTTGCTGTTATTGAAAATGTGGTAACGCATATAGATTATAGAAATAAAGGTTATGCGTCAGCATTATTGGAGAGAGCGTCAGAAATTGCAAGAGAACATAGATGTTATAAAGTTTTTCTTGAAACGGGTTCAAATAAGGAAAGTACATTGAACTTTTATAGAAACAATGGTTTTGTAATAGACGAAAAGCATTCTTGTTTAAAACGATTATAATTTTCAATTAATGGAGCAGACACATGAATAACATTTTTGTAAACACAAGAAGCAGCATAAAACTCACCGGTTCAAAAACAATTTATTTCGACCCATTAGAAATTGAAGGCACACCGCATGATGCGGACCTGATTTTTGTGACGCATGAGCATTATGATCATTTTTCACCAGAGGATATACAGAAGGTTTTGAAGGCTGATACGCAATTAATTGTATCTTCAACCATGTTAAAGAATACCATGAAGCATAAATTTCCTGTTCGAAATATATATGGTATGAGTCCTATGGAATGTACAACTTATGAAGGTATAAGCGGAATTCATTAATGAGAAACAACCCAAATTAACGATTCCGATACATTATGGTGATAGCAAAGTGGCCGATTCATTTATTGATATGCTTAAACGCGACATGGATGTACATCATTTTTGGTAAGGATAGTATCCCTACAAGAAAATTGTTGATTCAGAATCCTTTTTCCATCTTTTTAAATTGTTTATAGAATGATTTTATGAGAAAAGTGGTTCCCCAAAAACATTTTTTTCTATAGACCGAAACCATACATAGTTTTATCATAATTTAGACGTACATTCTTTATACTGTATAATCCGAGCAAATATCAATCCATCATTCGATGTGAATTTTATCTATCATCATATAACCATTTCAAAATCAATATTCATACATCTTCCCAATAATTAGTAGATATCGTTTGACTTATCCCCAAGATGTGGTGTATAATATATTTAATATTGGCAAAGTGTGCCAATCGGCAGAAATACTGTATTCAAATATGTCACAAGCAGTCTAATAACAGTATGCTGTGAAGTATTATGCCGTTTTTAGGCACAAACAAATCAAGAAACTGAGGTTTAATAATGGCAAAAGAAACGTATGGTGCAAGTAGTATTACAGTTTTAGAGGGCTTAGAGGCGGTTCGTAAGCGTCCCGGTATGTATATCGGTTCCGTATCTACCAAAGGTTTGAATCATTTAATTTACGAAATCGTAGATAACTCTGTGGACGAGCATTTGGCAGGATATTGTTCTACCATTAGCGTAACATTGGAAGCAGATGGATCTGCAACCATCTCCGATAATGGTCGTGGTATTCCGGTAGGTATGCATGAAAAGGGTATTAGTGCAGAACGTTTGGTATTTACCACACTTCATGCAGGTGGTAAGTTTGATAATTCTGCCTACAAAACCAGTGGTGGTCTCCATGGTGTAGGTTCCTCTGTTGTAAATGCACTTTCAAATTGGTTGACTGTTACAGTCAAAGATGGAAAACAGGTTTATCAGGACAAATATGAGCGTGGAATCCCTACCATAGAACTGATTGACGGATTACTTCCTGTTATTGGCAAAACCAGAGAGACCGGTACTACCATTCAGTTTTTACCGGATGATACGATTTTTGATAAGACCCGATTCAAAGAGGATGATATTAAGTCCAGATTACACGAAACAGCTTATTTAAATCCTACGTTAACCATTATTTTCGAAGATAAACGTAAAGAAACACCGGAACGTATTGAATTCCATGAGCCAGATGGTATCAATGGCTTTATTAAAGATATTAACAAAGGAAGTGAAGCCATTCACGATTGTGTATATATCAAAGGCGAAAGCGAAAATATATCTATTGAGGTGGCTTTCCAATATGTAAATGAATTCCATGAAAATGTATTAGGTTTCTGTAACAATATTTACAACTCAGAAGGCGGTACGCATTTAACCGGTTTTAAAACCATATTTACCAATGTGATTAACACCTATGCCCGCGAATTAAATATTTTGAAGGAGAAGGATACCAACTTTACCGGTGCAGATGTACGTAATGGTATGACCGCCGTGGTTTCTATTAAACATCCGGATCCTCGTTTTGAAGGTCAGACCAAGACTAAGTTAGATAATCAGGATGCTGCCAAAGCCGTATCTAAGGTAGTAGGTGAAGAACTGGTACATTTCTTTGACCGTAATTTAGAAACCTTAAAGAGTATTATCGGTTGTGCGGAAAAAGCCGCAAAAATCCGTAAAACAGAAGAAAAAGCCCGTACCAATATGTTGACCAAGCCGAAATTTTCCTTTGACTCCAATGGCAAATTGGCCAACTGTATTTCCAAAGATGCCTCTAAATGTGAAATTTTCATTGTAGAGGGTGATTCTGCGGGCGGTAGTGCGAAGATGGCCAGAAATCGTGAATTCCAAGCTATTTTGCCTATCCGAGGCAAGATTTTAAACGTAGAAAAGGCAAGTATTGATAAGGTGCTGGCAAATGCTGAAATCAAAACCATGATTAATGCCTTCGGTTGTGGTTTTTCTGAAGGCTATGGTAACGATTTTGATATTACCAAGCTTCGTTATGATAAGATTATTATTATGGCCGATGCAGACGTAGACGGTGAGCATATTTCCACTTTGCTCCTTACCTTATTCTACCGTTTTATGCCGGAATTAATTTTTGAGGGCCATGTTTATATTGCTATGCCACCATTGTACAAGGCCATGCCTTCTAAAGGAAAAGAAGAGTATTTGTATGATGATAAGGCATTGGAAAAATATAGAAAGACACACAAAGGACCCTTCACCCTGCAAAGATACAAAGGTCTTGGTGAAATGGATGCTGCACAGCTTTGGGAGACCACATTGGATCCCGACACACGTTTGCTTAAGCAGGTAGAAATCGAAGATGCCCGTATGGCTTCTGAGGTGACCGAGCTTTTGATGGGTACGGAAGTGGCTCCTCGAAAGGCTTTTATATACGAACATGCAACAGATGCACAATTAGACATTTAGGATGGTTAAAAAATGAATGACGATAGAATTATAAAAACAGAATACTCCGAGGTCATGCAGAAATCCTTTATTGATTATGCCATGAGTGTTATTATTGCACGTGCCATACCGGATGTAAGAGATGGTTTAAAGCCGGTACAGAGACGTACCCTTTATGATATGCATGAATTGGGCATCCGTTATGATAAGCCTTATCGTAAGAGTGCACGTATCGTAGGTGATACCATGGGTAAATATCATCCCCATGGTGACAGCTCTATTTATGATGCGTTGGTTGTTATGACCCAAGATTTTAAAAAGGGACAACCTTTGGTAGATGGTCATGGTAACTTCGGTAATATTGAAGGCGATGGTGCTGCAGCTATGCGTTATACCGAAGCCAGATTACACAAAATTACCCAGGAAGCCTTTCTTGCTGATTTGGACAAGGACGTAGTGGACTTTGGGCCAAACTTTGACGAAACCGAAAAGGAACCACTTGTTTTGCCGGTGAAATTTCCTAATATTCTGGTAAATGGTTCCGAAGGTATTGCTGTAGGTATGGCTACCAATATTCCGCCTCACAATCTTGCCGAGGTAATTGATGCTACCAAGGCCTATATGTTAGATGAAAACATTACCACCAGAGAACTCATGCGCTATGTAAAAGGTCCTGATTTCCCTACCGGAGGTATTGTTACAAATAAAGATGAGCTTTTGGAAATTTATGAAACCGGCGTAGGTAAAGTGAAAATTCGTGGCAAAGTAGAAGTAGAAAAAGCTAAGGGTGGTAAGACTAATTTAGTCATTACTGAAATTCCTTATACCATGATTGGTGCCAACATCGGTAAGTTTTTAATGGATGTAGCCGCCCTTTCCGAAACCAAGAAAACTCAGGATATTGTAGATATTTCCAACCAGTCCTCCAAGGAGGGTATCCGTATCGTGATTGAACTACGTCGTGATGCTGATGTTGAAAATTTCACAAATTTACTTTATAAGAAAACCCGTTTAGAGGATACTTTTGGTGTAAATATGCTGGCCATTTCCGACGGAAGACCGGAAGTTATGGGGTTAAAGGGCATTATTAAGGCTTGTGTGGATTTCCAGTTCCAAGTAGCTACCCGTAAGTACACGAATCTTTTGGCTCGTGAATTAGAGAAGAAGGAGATTCAGGAAGGTTTAATTAAAGCTTGTAATGTTATCGACTTAATTATTGAGATATTACGTGGTTCCAAAGACCGTAATATGGCCAAAAACTGTTTAATCAACGGAGAAGTAGAAGGAATTAAATTTAAGTACAAGGAATCCAAGATTATGGCTACCCAGCTTATGTTTACCGAAAAACAGGCCAATGCCATTTTGGAAATGCGTTTGTATAAATTAATCGGTCTGGAAATCGAAGCATTAATCAAAGACCATGAAGACACTATGGCAAACATTTTCCGCTATGAGGATATTCTGGACCGCAGAGACTCCATGGCACAGGTAATTATCAATGAGTTGGAAGAAATCAAAAAAGAATATAAACGTCCTAGAAGAACTGCAATTGAGAATGCAGAAGAAGCTGTATACAAAGAAAAAGAGCTGGAAGAAATGGATGTTATGTTCTTAATGGACCGATTTGGTTATGCCAAGACCATTGATATGAACACCTATGAGCGAAATAAAGATGCGGTGGCTGCGGAAAATAAATACGTATTTAAGTGTAAGAATACCGGTAAGATTTGTTTATTTACCGATTCCGGACAGCTACATATGATAAAAGTTCTGGATTTGCCTTTCGGTAAATTCCGCGACAAAGGTACTCCAATCGATAATGTAAGTAACTACAGCTCCGAAAAGGAAGATATCGTATTTATTACCAATCAGACCGAATTAAATCTGTGTCGTGTATTGTTTGTGACCAAACAGTCCATGATGAAGGTGGTAGATGGTGGTGAGTTTGATGTTACCAAACGTACTGTAGCTGCAACTAAGCTGCAGGAGGATGATAAGGTCTTAAGCATTGTTTGTATTCATGACCAGAAAAATATTGTACTCCAGTCCAAGGATGGCTATTTCCTTCGATTCCCTATTGAGGATATTCCGGAGAAGAAAAAGGCTGCCATCGGTGTACGTGGCATGAAACTGGATGCAAAGGATGAATTGGAGGCTGTATATTATACCCAGAACGGTATTGAAGTGGTGATACCTTATAAGAGTAAGAATTTAGTATTAAATACCCTGAAGCTTGGCAAACGTGACGGTAGGGGTGTGAAAGTGAGAGGCTAATAAACGACTTGCAGATGTATATCATCGGTGAGTTTGCACAGCAAATTTCGTCAAATGCAGGAAAGGAAGCATTTATGAGAGTAATCGCAGGTGTGGCAAGGAGTATGCCCTTAAAAACTCCGGAAGGTGCGGATACCCGCCCGACAACTGATAGAATTAAAGAGACATTATTTAACATGTTGCAAAATGATGTGCCGGGGGCTGTTTTTGTGGATTTATTCAGCGGAAGTGGCGGTATCGGTATCGAAGCCTTAAGCCGCGGCGCCAGAAAAGCATATTTTATTGAAAATGCTCCCACAGCACTAAGCTGCATCCAGCAGAATCTGACTTTTACAAAATTAGCTGATAAAGCAATCGTATTAAAGCAAGATGCTGTTTCTGCTTTGTCAGGAATTTTTGAAAAAGAAGTAGATATTATTTTCATGGATCCACCTTATGACCAGGGACATGTGGAAAGAGTGTTATCCATTCTTCACAATATGAAGTATGTTACTGAGGATACCTTAATTATTGTGGAAACATCCTTAAAAAATGATTTGGATTATTTGGATCGCATAGGCTATGAAATAATAAAGGAAAAGAAATATAAAACAAATAAGCACTTTTTCTTACGTAAGAAAGCGCTTTAGGAGGATATATGAGTCGTGCAATTTATCCCGGAAGCTTTGATCCGGTTACTTTTGGACATATCGATATTATTCGTCGGGCTTCCAAGATTTTTGATGAAATAGTGGTAGGAATTTTATATAATCCCGAAAAGTCACCATTGTTTTCTGTAGAAGAACGTGTTAAGATGTTAGAAGAGGTAACTTATGATTTACCGAATGTAAAGATAGACAGCTTTAGCGGTTTGTTGGTAGATTATACCAAGAAAAATAACATTCAGGTTTCTGTACGAGGTATTCGTGGTGTAAGTGATTTAGAATATGAGATGCAGACTGCACAGTATAACAGTCAGTTATCAAATGAAGAATTAGAAACTGTTTTTTTGGCTACCAGTCCTGAATATTCATACATTAGTTCCTCAGGAGTGCGCCAGGTTGCAGGTTTTCATGGAAATTTGTCACCTTATGTGCCGGAAAGTATTGCAAAACTCATTAAAGAAAAGTATAATTATTAGAGATATGAATGTAAAATACAGTGAGGTGTTATATGAGCAGTAAGATTGAACAAGTAATTGATGATATTGAAGTGTATATTGATAGCTGTAAGTATCAGCCTTTTTCTAACAGCAAGATTATTGTAAACAAAGAAGAGATTGATGAATTACTCCACGATCTTCGCTTGAGCACCCCTGATGAGATTAAGCGTTATCAGAAGGTAATCAGTAATAAAGAAGCAATTTTAAATGATGCACGTGCCAAAGCAGAGGCATTGATTAATGAAGCTACAGTTCATACCAATAAATTAATCAGTGAGCATGAGATTATGCAACAGGCTTATGCTCAGGCAAACGAAGTGGTTACTTCTGCATCATATCAGGCGCAAACAATTTTGGATAATGCCATGATGGAAGCAAATAGTGTAAAAACAGCTGCTATGCAGTATATGGATGATGTATTAAGTCATTTAGAGAGCTTAATTATTAATTCCACTAATACTGCAGTTGCTAATTATGAAGGCTTATTAAGTGGATTAAATCAGTATAAAGATATTATTCAGTCTAATCGTGCAGAGTTACATCCTGTGGACGAATTGGAAGAAGCAGCGATGACCGGCAACATCATGGTAGAGGAAGAAGAATAGTAGATATATTTTGAACCGGTTTCATAAGAAGCCGGTTCTTTTTATGACAAATGTATTTAGATTAAAATTTGGAGAGCAGTATGTTTCGAAAATTATTATATATTTTTAGCGCTTTTTTACTTTTAAATTGTGCGGCTATAACTTCTGAGGCTTCTCAATTCTTTACAGAGGATGAAGATATTGTTGTTGTAATTGACCCCGGCCATGGCGGTGAGAATGCCGGTACTACTTCCAACGAGAACTTCAAAGAAAAGGAAATCACCTTAAAGGTTGCCAATGCTTTAGTGGCAGAACTAGAAAAATACGACGGGGTAACAGTCTGTATGACACGAACCGGCGATGAGGACTTGTCTTTGACGGAACGTGCAGAATACGCTGAAGAAGTAAATGCAGATATGTTATTTAGTTTGCATTTTAATGCTTCTGAAACCCATGCAATGTTTGGTTCGGAAGTTTGGATTCCCCTAAAAGCTCCTTATCATGCGTTATGTTATCAATTTGCACATATTCAATTGCAGGAGATGCAGGATTTAGGACTTCATATTCGCGGTATTAAAACCCGTAAAAATGAACAAGGTATTGACTATTATGGTATCATCAGAGATTCTGTTGCCAGAGACATTCCTGCAGTCATTATTGAACATTGCTATGTAGATGAGGAACGCGACCTGGCATATTGCAGTTCTGATGAAATGTACGTAGAATTGGGCAAAAGAGATGCCAAAGCAATTGCTATTTTTCTTGGATTAGACGATTCCTTAAGCGCTTTTCCGGAAGAACTTAAAGAGCTGGGAACAAACGATACGGTAGCAGATACTTTTGAAGATTCCTCCGGCCCTGATATATGTGTTATTGAAACAGTTGAACCGGATTATAAGCACGGAAAATTGACTATTGAAGTCAGTGCTGCCGATTACGATACGCCTTTGGTATATTACAGCTATAGTTTGGATGGTGGCGAAACCTACAGTAAATGGTATGCTTGGCCTAAGAGTAATACCCTTGCCGGTACTTATGACGATAATTTCACTTTAAAATTAGACATACCTGCGGGCACTTCTCCGGAAGTAAGAATTCGTGCCTACAATAAATTTGACTTATATAAAACCAGCAATAAATTAACCGGTTTTGATATTTTTTATGATAGTGAAGAAGTTGCAGAAAATCTGGACGAAGCTATTATAACGGACGAGGTTACGTCGACTTTAAATGAAGTAGAAATTACGATACCACAAACAGAAGAAGTGGATGAAGAAACTTCTTCAGATTTTTCTATAAATACCAAACGATTTGTTCTTTTGTTTGTCTTTGCTGTATTATGGATTTTATTACTATTATCTGTCAGCTGGATGATTATGACCATACTGAAAAAACACAAAAATAATAAGTAAACGATAGCCCGGTCAGAATAGCCTTATGGAACACATATGTTTTTATAGACAATCCCACATCCCTAATCATACTGTTGGTTTGTGCAATACAGGACAGACCACCAAAGGACAGCATACACAAGCTGTAAATGGGCATTTGTTTACCTAACATACTTAAGCCACCTGTTATTTCTAAAAGAGGTGCTAAATAAATATGTAATTGTGGTAATAAAAAATGCGGCAGAAGATTTAATGTATTAAATAAAATCATATAACCGCATAGGGAAAGAATACTTTGCACTGCATTTTTTATGGAATCATCTACAGCCGTTAATAAAGTCATACGGTCCCTTATTTCCATGGATGCAGGGGCATCAGTTGCTTCGGCTATTCGGTAAGCTTTTACCGACATACTTTTATAAGCAGTACGTCGTAAAAACATACCATACATCAGCGGAATACCATACATTCCAAATAATAAATAGAGGGCATTATGTTTCAATTCTAATAGTGGAAGTGCAAAACTACAAAAATACACCGGTCCAATATTGTTATTAAAGGTGAGTAAAAACCCGGCTTCTTCATAGGTTATTTTTTCATGCTTTAACAAATCCGCTGTTACCTTAGCCCCCATAGGAAATCCGCACAAAAAACCGATTATAATACCGTAGGAAACATTTTTACTACAACGAAATAACTGTTTTAATACCGGATGCAACAAGCCTGAAAAGCGTTCCGAAAGATTCATACGGATTAATATGCCAGATAGAATCATAAAGGGAACTAAAGAAGGAATCATTTTACTGTACCAGAGAGTAAATCCATAAAATGCATAGTAGAGACTTGTGTCTGATTGTGTTAAAATAAGAAAAGTAAGCAAAAGAAACAATAAGGTATAAATCAATGCCACACTCCGAAACAGTATTTTGTTCAATATATGACTAAATGAGGATGCAATATGATGCGTTTAGATAAATTTCTGGTTGCCTGTGAAGTAGGGAGCCGAAGCCAGGTGAAAAATTTCATAAAAAAAGGTCTTGTAGCCATTGATGATGTGATTTGCAAAGATGCTGATTATAAATTTGATGAAAACAGTTGTACCGTCACATTTCAAGGACAACCTCTTGTTTATCAGACCTTTGAATATTATATGCTGAACAAACCCCAAGGAGTTGTTACCGCGACCCAGGATAATCATGATAAAACGGTTATGGATTTATTAAATATAACACGTAAGAAAGACCTTTTTCCCGTAGGAAGATTGGACAAGGATACGGAAGGATTGCTTTTAATTACGAATGACGGTGCTTTGGCACATACTTTGTTGTCTCCGAAAAAGCATGTAGACAAAACCTACTTGGTGAAGTTACGGGATACTATTATTCCCTCGGCAATACAATCCTTGGAGCAAGGTGTGGATATCGGTGAAGAAAAAAATACCATGCCGGCAAAAATCAAAATAAACAACGAAAAAGAGATTCTTTTAACCATTCACGAAGGTAAATTTCATCAGGTAAAACGTATGCTTCAGGCAGTAGACAATGAAGTGATTTTCTTAAAGCGAATTACCTTTGGCAGTCTGACCTTAGATGATGATTTAAAACAAGGAGCATTCCGACCGTTAAATCCGGCAGAAATTCAATCCCTTCGCAAAGATGCCGGTCAAGTTTAAGTGATACTCCTTATGATTTAGGAACACAATTTATTAGGAGAATGTAATGATTAAAGATATTAAAGCAGTTATATTTGACATGGATGGTTCTTTAGTAGATTCCATGTGGATTTGGCGCGAAATAGATATTGAATATATGAACCGGCATGGCTATGCAGCCACACGTGAAGAACTAGATGCCTTTCAAGCAGAAATTGAAGGCATGAGTTTTCGGGAAACCGCAGAATGGGTAAGTAGTCATTATGATATTCCCAGAACCTGCGAAGAAATGATGGAAGACTGGAATGACATGGCTTGGGATAAATATGAAAAAGATGTTTTCCTAAAGCACGGTGCATATGAATTTCTACAGGAATGTAAGAAACGTAACATTAAGCTGGGCATTGCCTCCAGCAATTCCAGAGAATTGGTGGAAAATGTATTACATTCTAGAAACATCAGTGATTTTTTTGAAGTAATTAAAACCGGCAGCGACGGCCTGCCCGGTAAACCCTCACCGGATATTTATTTGGCCGCCGCCCAACAACTACAGGTAGAACCAAAAGATTGTCTGGTATTTGAAGATGTGGTAAACGGTATTATGGCCGGTAAAAATGCCGGAATGCGTGTTTGCGCCGTGGAAGATGCTTATTCTGCATTACAAAGAGAAGAAAAAAAGAAGTTAGCAGATTTTTATATAGAGGATTATTATGGAATATTCAAATAAAGGCTTTCTGCCCATAAGCAAGCAGGATATGTTGGAGAGAAATATTGAACAATTGGATTTTGTATATGTGATTGGTGATGCTTATGTAGATCATCCTTCTTTTGGACCGGCGATTATCAGTCGCGTGCTGGAGTCCCATGGATATACGGTTGGCATTATTTCCCAACCCGATTGGAAGGATAACGAAAGTATTACTATTTTAGGCAAGCCTCGTCTGGCCTTTTTGATTTCTGCAGGAAATATGGATAGTTGTGTAAACCATTACTCGGTTTCCAAGAAGCGCAGAAGTACGGATGCTTATACACCGGGAGGTGTCATGGGGAAACGTCCTGATCATGCCACTGTGGTATATGGTAATCTGATCCGTAAAACGTATAGAGACGTACCTATTATTATCGGTGGTATTGAAGCCAGTTTGCGCCGTATGGCTCATTATGATTATTGGACCAATAGCTTTAAACGTTCTATTTTATTAGATTCTCAGGCAGATTTGATTTCCTACGGTATGGGAGAAAAATCCATTGTAGAGATTGCAGATGCGTTAAATAGTGGTATTGCGGTGAAAGATATTACCTTTGTAGCCGGAACCGTTTATAAAACCAAGGACATTAACGGTGTCTATGATAATGTTTTATTGCCTTCTTATGAAGAAATGAAGGCAGACAGTAAAGAATATGCCAAGAGCTTTTCCATTCAGTACCAGAACACTGATTTTTGTAATGGAAAACGCTTAATTGAACCGTATCCCAACAAAATTTATGTGGTGCAAAATCCACCCCAAACTCCTTTAACTATGCAGGAAATGGATGATGTTTATGCATTACCATATATGCGTACCTATCATCCCTCTTATGAAGAATCCGGCGGAGTACCGGCCATTGCAGAGATTAAGTTTTCACTAATTAGTAATCGAGGCTGTTTCGGCGGTTGTAGCTTTTGTGCGTTAACCTTTCATCAGGGCCGTACCATACAGGTGCGAAGTCATGAATCCATTCTGGAAGAAGCCAAATTATTGATTCAAGATCCGGATTTTAAGGGATATATTCATGATGTTGGAGGACCTACGGCAAATTTCAGACATCCTTCTTGCGAGAAACAAATGACACATGGCGTATGTAAAAACAGACAATGTCTGTTTCCCAGTCCCTGTAAAAATATGAAAGTGGACCATACGGATTATTTGGCACTTCTCCGCAAACTACGTGCATTACCGGGAGTGAAAAAAGTATTTGTCCGCTCCGGTATCCGTTTTGATTATTTAATGGCAGACAAGGACGATACATTCTTTAAAGAGCTGGTTGAGCATCATATTAGCGGACAGTTAAAAGTAGCTCCGGAGCATATTTCCGATACGGTATTACAAAGATTGGGCAAGCCGGAGAATGCTGTTTATGAACGATTTGTAGCAAAATATAAACGTTTCAATGAAAAGCTTGGTAAAAATCAGTTTTTGGTTCCTTACTTAATGAGTTCCCACCCGGGTTCGACCTTAAAAGAAGCCATTGAACTGGCGGAATATTTAAGGGATTTGGGATATATGCCGGAGCAGGTACAGGATTTTTATCCAACACCTTCCACTATATCTACGGTTATGTATTACACCGGATTGGATCCGCGGGATATGAAACCGGTTTATGTATGCAAAAATCCTCACGAAAAAGCTATGCAACGTGCTTTAATACAATATCGTAATCCAAAGAATTATGATTTGGTATATGAAGCATTGGTAACAGCAGGACGGGAAGATTTAATCGGATTCGATAAAAAGTGTTTAATTAAGCCCCGAAGGATACAAGCTCAAAGTGAAAAAAATTCAGGGGTAAAACAAAGTACAGCAGGAACCACCGCTAACAACAAACAAACTGTTAAAACAACAAATAATAAAAAAGCAACCGGCAACAGAACACCAGTAACAGCTAAACCACGTAAGAAAAAAGCTATTCGTAATGTTCACAAGAAAAAGGAGAAATAAGTATGAGCAAAAGTGTAGTTATTGTAGTTGGTGCATCCTCCGGCATGGGAGAGCAGTTTGCCCTTCAAATTGATGCGCAGCTTCGTAAAACCGATGAAATCTGGTTAATTGCCAGAAGAAAAGATAAATTAACACAATTAGCAAATCGTATGCGTAATAATACCCGTATTTTAGCAATGGATATTACCAAAGAAGCGCAGATAGAACGTTTGGCAGATACTTTAGAAGAGCATAATTGTCAGATTCGTATGCTGGTAAATTGTGCCGGCTATGGCGTGATAGGTGATTTTGCAGATTTGGGTTGCGAGGAACAGTTAGGTATGGTCCGTTTAAATTGTGAAGCCTTAACCCATGTAACCTATGCATGTCTTCCTTATATGGTAAAAGGTACCAGAGTGATCCAATTAGCTTCCTGTGCCGCTTTTTTACCACAACCCGGTTTTGCTATTTATGCAGCGACAAAAGCCTATGTAAACAGCTTTACACAAGCTTTAAGAGCTGAATTAATGGATAAAGGCATTATTGTAACCAGTGTGTGCCCGGGACCTGTGGATACGCCTTTCTTTGATATTGCAGAAAAAAGCGGTAAAATGCTTTCTATAAAGGCCATGACATTGGTGGATAGCCGCGATGTTGTGGCTAAGGCTCTTCGTGATTCTGTAGATAAGAAAGCCACTTCCGTATACAGCTTACCCATTCAAGCTTTTGCAGTATTAGCCAAAGTAGTACCTCATAGCTTGATTTTACCGGTGGTTCGTTTTATTAAAGAACGCGACTAAATTTTGTGGAATCATTCCACATTTATATGTTTTACAGTAAGATTGGAGAAATACTTTGAAGGAATTGATTAGAATTTTTAGTACAACAAATTATAAAGGCACCAAGAACTATATTAACTCACAGAAAAAGTACGAAATTATTCGAACGATTATTTATTTCGGAATTTCCGCAAGTTTATATATTGGTGGATATGTAGCTACTAAAACCAATGAAAATTTGCTTACCATAGTGGCTGTGGTAGGATGTCTTCCTGCCAGTAAAAGTTTAATTGGTGCTATTATGTTTCTACGCTACAAAAGTTGTAGCAAAGAGGTGTGTGAACGATTGGAGAGCATCAAATATGATTTGACCGAATTGTATGATTTAGTCTTTACCTCCTATGATAAAAACTTTAATATAGCACATTTAGTGATTGCCGGTAATACCATTTGTGGTTATACGGAAAGTGAAAAATTCGATGAAAAAGCGTTTCAAACACATATTACTAATATTTTGAAATTAGACGGGCATAAAAATGCATCAGTAAAAATTTTTACTGATTTGGATAAATATATGGAACGTATTAAACAATTAAACACCTCCGTAGCAGACACTACTAATTCCGTCGCTATTGCCGAAACCTTAAAATCAGTGGTGTTGTAGGGGTCTATCATTCATTGGATAAGTTATATATAAAAGAAAGCGGTAGAAGTATATGCAACAGTTCAAAATTGAAGCCAATCAAGCCGGACAAAGATTTGACAAATTTTTGCACAAATATTTACCCAATGCCGGCACCAGCTTCTTATACAAAATGCTTCGCAAAAAGAATATTACCTTAAACGGCAAAAAAGCGGATGGGAAAGAAATCCTTGAAACAGGTGATGAAATCCGTTTTTTCTTTGCGGATGAAACCTTTGAAAAATTTTCAGGACGAACAATTACGTCCTCAAATGCGTCAAATACATCTGCAAAAATTATAAAGCAACCAAATACAAAAGAATATGAAAAAGCTTATAAGTATTTTTCAAAGGAAAATATAAGCATCTTGTATGAGGATAAAAATGTTCTTATCCTGAACAAACCAGCAGGCCTTCTTACACAGAAAGCCCAAAACGGTGACGTAAGTTTAAATGAATGGATGATAGGATATTTACTTTATGCAAAAAAAATAACCGCCACAGAACTATCTTTATTCAAACCTTCTGTATGCAATCGATTAGACCGAAATACAAGTGGCATTGTCTTATGTGGCATCTCTTTAAAGGGAAGTCAAATACTAAGTGAATTAATCCGAAACAGAAATATCAAGAAGTTCTACAGAACCATATGCAAAGGAGTATTGACTGACAAAGTCACTTTGACCGGTTCCTTACAAAAAGATGAAAAGACAAATAAAGTAGTTATTAGCAAAGAAGGCAATGATATCCGGACATCTTATGAACCTATACAGCAATTAAAACATAACACAACATATATGGAAGTGAATTTAATTACCGGAAAAACCCATCAGATACGTGCACATTTGGCAAGTATCGGACATCCTTTAATGGGAGATAAAAAGTATGGTAACGAGGCATTTAATAAACAATCCGAGAAGCATTATGGATTAAAAAACCAGCTTTTACATGCATATCGTTTAGAGTTTCCTGAATTAAACGGAGAATTTGAACCTTTAAGCAAACAAATTATCATTGCTCCTTTACCACAGCAATTTAAACAGATTTTGGAGGATTTATCCTAATGGCTACTTGGAATTCCAGAGGTCTTCGAGGTTCCACATTAGAGGACATGATTAACCGAACCAATGAAAAATATGCTGAAAACGGATTAGCATTAATCCAAAAGATTCCAACCCCCATTACTCCTGTGAGAATGGACAAAGAAACCAGACATATTACTTTGGCATATTTTGACCAAAAGAGTACCGTTGACTACATCGGTGCAATACAAGGTATTCCTGTTTGTTTCGATGCTAAGGAATGTGCTGTGGATACCTTTTCTTTACAAAACATTCATGAACACCAGATTCACTTTATGCGAGATTTTGAAAAGCAGGGTGGTATTGCTTTTGTTTTAATTTTTTATACCCACAAAAACTTGCTATATTACTTAACTTTTAATAAATTATATGAATTTTGGATGCGTTCGGTAGAAGGTGGACGTAAAAGCTTCCGCTTTGATGAATTGGATGAAAGCTTTTGTTTACCGAAAAAAAGCGGTATTTTAGTACCTTATTTAGACATGATTAATAAGGATTTGTCTTCCAGAGAAGATTCCTAAAAAAATATATAAATTATACTTGACAATATAACATACATGGTTTATTATGCTAATTAGTTAGCACGTTACCACAGTAAAGCGAACATATTTTTTATTATTACAGGAATCGAAACACATATTATACAAATTCATTACATTGGTAATATTGTATTAAGGAGTTCAAGATTATGAATAAGAAGTTATTACATACACCGGAAGGTGTCAGAGACATTTATGGAAAAGAATATGCAAAGAAATTATATATAGAAAACAAATTACACCAGGTCATCAGTCAATATGGTTATGAAGATATCCAGACACCGACCTTTGAGTTTTTTGATGTATATTCCAAGGATATCGGTACCACACCTTCCAATGAATTATATAAGTTCTTTGATAAGGAAGGTAATACATTGGTTCTTCGTCCGGACTTTACACCGTCCATTGCCAGATGTGCAGCAAAGTATTTTATGGAAGAATCCGTACCCATTCGTTTCTGCTACCTTGGAAACACCTTTATTAACACATCTAATTTGCAAGGTAAATTAAAAGAAGTAACCCAAATCGGTGCAGAATTGATTAATGATGACTCCATTCAAGCAGACGCTGAAATGCTTAGCATGGTGATTGAATGTTTGAAAAATACCGGATTAGAGAACTTCCAGTTAAGTATCGGTCAGGTAGAATTTTTCAAGGGATTATGCGCAGAGGCAGGTTTAGATATAGAAACAGAAGAACAGCTTCGCGATTATATTAGTGGCAAAAATTATTTTGCAGCAGAGAATTTGTTGCAATCAAAGGAAATTCCGGAGCCCCATTATACAAATTTATTAAAGGTTACGGATATGTTTGGTGATATTGAATCCTTAAAGGCTTGTAAGGATTTTATACATAATGAACGTTCTTTAAACGCAATCGAACGACTGGAAGCTATTTATGAAGTATTAAAGCTCTATGGCGTGGAAAAGTATGTATCCTTTGACTTAGGTATGCTCAGCAAATATCATTATTATACCGGTATTATTTTCAAAGCGTATACCTATGGTATCGGCGGTGCCATTGTTACCGGTGGACGTTACAACAAATTGCTGGATAAATTCGGCAAGGATGCTGCAGCCATTGGTTTCGCAGTCGTTGTAGACGATATGCTGGAGGCTTTAAACCGTCAGAAAGTAACAATTACTTTGGAGGATAACAAACAAACTCTTTATTATAACAACGAAACTTACAAGGAACAGCTGGCAAAAGCAATTGAAGCACGTAATAATGGTGCATGTGTACAGTTACTTCCGGAATAGAGGCAAATATGAGCGATGAAAAGTATTTAACCTTTGCCCTTGGTAAAGGTCGATTAGCAAATAAAACATTGGAATTACTGGAAAAAATCGGTATTACCTGTGAGGAAATGAAGGATAAGGATTCCCGCAAACTGATTTTTGTAAATGAGGAATTAAAATTGCGGTTCTTTTTATCCAAAGGTCCAGACGTACCTACCTATGTTGAATATGGTGCGGCAGATATCGGTGTGGTTGGCGAAGATACTATCTTGGAAGAAAACCGTAATGTATATGAAGTGTTAGATTTAGGTTTTGGAAAGTGCAGAATGTGTGTCTGCGGCCCTAAGGAAGCAGAAGAGCTCTTAAAGCACCATGAGCGTATCCGTGTAGCCAGCAAATACCCCAACATTGCCAAAGACTATTTTTACAATCAGAAGTTCCAGACCGTAGACATTATTAAATTAAATGGGTCTGTTGAATTAGGTCCCATTGTAGAACTCTCTGATGTAATTGTAGATATCGTAGAAACCGGTGGTACATTAAAAGAAAACGGTCTGGGAGTATTAGAGGAGATATGTCCTTTATCCGCCAGAATGATTGTTAATCCCGTAAGTATGCAGATGCAGTCTGCCAGAATCAAAGATTTAATTCACCGTATCCGTAAGCAGTTGGAGGAAGATAACAAATAATCAAACAACGAAGCGTAAATCACGCAGCTTAGGAGGCATATATGAGAATCGTAAAATTAACAGAAGATACCAAGAAAAATTTAATGGAGGACTTACTGAAGAGAAGCCCTAACAATTATTCACAATATGAAGCAACCGTAAATGATATTATTTCAAACGTAAAAGCAAACAAAAACCAAGCAGTTTTTGAATATACCAAGAAGTTTGACAAGTTTGAATTAAGCGCAGAAAATATGAAAGTGACACGCGAGGAAATCGATGAAGCTTATTCTTTCATGGATGCAGAATTAGTTGATGTTATTCGCAAAGCCGCCGAAAACATCCGTGTTTTCCACATGAAACAACTTCGTAACAGTTGGTTTGATGCAAAGGAAGATGGTACGATTTTGGGCATGAAGATTACGCCCATTGAAAAAGCAGGTGTATACGTACCGGGTGGAAAGGCTGCTTATCCTTCCAGCGTACTTATGAATGTAATCCCGGCAAAAGTAGCAGGTGTAAAAGAAGTAGTTATGACCACTCCTCCGGGAGCAGATGGCAAAGTGAATCCCGGTACATTAGTTGCTGCAGATATAGCAGGTGTGGATACCATTTATAAAGTAGGTGGTGCGCAGGCTATCGCTGCACTGGCATTTGGAACGGAATCTATTCCTAAAGTTGACAAAATTACCGGTCCCGGCAACATCTTTGTAGCTTTGGCCAAGAAGGCAGTTTCCGGTTTTGTAAGTATTGACTCTATTGCCGGTCCCAGTGAAATTCTGGTACTTGCTGATGAAACTGCAAATCCCCGTTATGTTGCGGCAGATATGCTTTCACAGGCAGAACACGATGAACTGGCAAGTGCTATTTTAATAACCACATCAGAAGAGTTAGCCACAAAGGTTTCAGAGGAAGTAGATAAATTTACTGCAGTTCTTTCCAGAAAAGAAATTATTGAAAAATCTTTAGACAATTACGGATATATTTTAGTAGCAGATTCTATGGAACAGGCTATTGAAACCACAAATGAAATAGCATCAGAACACTTGGAAATCTTAACCAAGAATCCTTTTGATACCATGACCAGAATCCGTAATGCAGGTGCTATTTTCTTAGGAGAGTATTCTTCTGAACCATTGGGTGACTATTTTGCAGGTCCTAACCACATTTTACCTACCAACGGAACTTCCAGATTCTTTTCACCGGTAAATGTAGATGACTTTATTAAGAAGTCCAGCATTATTGCTTATTCCAGAGAAGCTTTGGAAAAGATCCACAAAGATATTGAACTGTTTGCGGAAAGTGAAGGCTTGACAGCACACGCTAACAGTATTAAGGTTAGATTTGAAGATTAAATTTGATTACCAGCACGAGCGGTGCAGAAATGAGGAATTATGACTCGTAACGCAGAAATTTGTAGAAAAACTAAGGAAACAGACATCCTTATGAATTTAAATATTGACGGAAGTGGTAAATCAGATATTTCCACCGGTATTGGCTTTTTTGATCATATGCTGGAAGGATTTTCCAAGCATGGCTTCTTTGATTTGTCTTGTAAGGTCAACGGCGACTTAAACGTAGATGGACATCACAGTGTAGAAGATGCCGGCATTGTTTTGGGTCAGGCCATTAAAGAAGCAGTTGGCGATAAGAAAGGCATCCGTCGTTATGGATACTTTATTCTTCCTATGGATGAAGTTTTAGCACTTTGTGCTGTGGATTTATGCGGCAGACCTTATCTACAATTTGATTGCGACTTTACCACAAATAAAGTTGGCGATTTGGAAACCGAACTAGTTCGTGAATTTTTCTACGCTGTCAGCTACAGTGCCGGTATGAATTTGCATATTAAAGTGATGACTCCCGGCAATAACCATCATATGATTGAAGCAATGTTTAAGGCCTTCGGTAAGGCTTTGGATATGGCTACCGGTATGGATGAGCGAATTACGGATGTACTTAGTACGAAAGGAAGTTTATAGAATGATTACCAAAGAATTTGTACCCAGCATATATTTATATCGCAAAAACTGCGTGAAATCTCTTCAGGATGTTACTGTAATCAGTGAAAATCCGGTTGTTTTAGCAAAAAGCTACTGCGACAGTGGTGCTGACGAGCTAATCGTTTTTGATATGTCCGAAACGGATGCAGAGCATGATGCTGCATTGGATATTATGAAAGATATCTGTGCAAACGTAGAAGTAGAAGTGATTGGTGCCGGAAATGTAAAACGTATGGAGGATATTAAAAAGATTCTCTATACAGGCTGTAAAAAGGCTGTTTTAAACTATTCCAAACAGTCTAATGTAGAGATTACAGAAGAAGTATCCTTAAAATTCGGCAAAGATAAAATCCTGGTTTCCTATCAGGATGCAGAAGCTATTTCTGTAAACAAAGACCTTATTGAGAAATATGCTTGCGGAATGATTTTAATGAATCCTCATGAAATACATAAGACCATGGAAGTATCTGCATTACCTTTCTATGTACATGTGAATCAAATAGCCTTAGATAAGATGTTGGATTTATTTAAGTATGATACGGTTTGTGGTATTACAGGTAATGCCATGAACGATAATTTCAAAGAAATTGCAGCATTAAAAGAATTATGTGAGCAAAACAATATTCCTGTCAGAAGCTTAAAAGCGGCCATTGATTGGGCCAAATTAAATAAAAACAGTGATGGTTTAATACCTGTTGTAGTACAGGATTATAAAACAAACGAAGTACTTATGGTCGCTTATATGAACGAAGAAGCCTACAAACGTACCCTTCGTTTAGGCAAAATGTGTTATTATAGCAGAAGCCGTAAGGAGCAGTGGTTAAAAGGCGAAACCAGCGGTCATTTCCAGTATGTAAAATCATTAGCCGCAGACTGTGATTATGATACTATTTTGGCAAAAGTATCACAAGTGGGTGTTGCATGTCATACCGGAGCTAAAAGTTGCTTCTTTAACGAAATTGCAAAGACGGAATACGAAGAAAGTCACAATCCTTTAATGGTATTTGAAGAAGTATTTAATGTAATCAAAGACCGTAAGGTAAATCCCAAGGAAGGCTCCTACACAAATTATCTGTTCGATAAGGGTATTGATAAGATCCTAAAAAAATTGGGCGAAGAAGCTACGGAAATTGTAATTGCCGCCAAGAATCCAAATGCTAACGAAATCAAGTACGAAATCAGCGATTTCTTGTATCATATGATGGTACTTATGGCAGAAAAGAATGTTACTTGGGAAGATATTACTACCGAACTTGCCAACCGATAAATTTCAAACAATTTCATAAATACATCCGGCTATCATGCACAAAACATGGTAGCCGATTTTTACGTTCTATGGTATACTATACAAGAACACAATGAACCAAGGGACTGCGAAGCAGACATTTGACACAAAGAAAGGTAATAAATATATGAACTACAAATTGGCACTGTCCGATGATATTTTAATGAAAATTGAAAAGCCTGCCAGATATATCGGTAATGAAGTAAATGCTGTAGTAAAGGACAAGGAACAGGTTAATGTCCGCTTTGCTATGTGCTTTCCGGATGTATACGAAATCGGTATGTCTCATTTAGGGATTCAAATATTATATGATATGTTCAATTCCATGGAAGATGTTTGGTGTGAGAGAGTGTATTCTCCTTGGTTGGATTTGGACAAGATTATGCGTGAAGAGAAAATTCCTCTTTTTGCTTTAGAGTCTCAGGATCCTATTAAAGACTTTGATTTCCTTGGTATTACCATTCAGTACGAAATGTGTTATACCAATATATTGCAGGTGCTTGATTTGGCGCAAATTCCTTTATTGTCTAAGGATAGAACAGAAGAACATCCTATTGTCATCGGTGGCGGTCCTTGTACCTACAATCCGGAGCCTATTGCAGACTTCTTTGATATTTTTTATATTGGGGAAGGAGAAACACAGTACCGTAATCTGATTAATGTATACGAAGAGTGTAAAGAAGCCGGCATGAGTCGTGTGGAATTTTTAAAACATGCTGCACAGATTCCCGGACTTTATGTTCCCATGTTTTATGATGTGGAATACAACGAAGATTTTACTATCAAATCTTTCACACCGAATACAGAAGGTGTCCCTGCAGTCATTTGCAAGGAAATAGAAATGGACGTTACAAACACTCATTATCCCATGAAACCGGTAGTACCTTACATGAAGGTAACGCAGGATAGAGTAGTGTTAGAAATACAACGTGGCTGTATCAGAGGTTGTAGATTTTGCCAGGCCGGTCAGCTTTATCGTCCGGTACGTGAACGTGATGTTGACAAATTAAAACAATATGCTGTGGCAATGCTGAAAAATACCGGACACGAAGAACTTTCTTTAAGCTCATTAAGCTCCAGTGATTACAGCAAGCTACCGGAATTAATAGACTTTTTAATCGAAGAATGCAATAAAAAGAAAATAAATATTTCTTTACCATCCCTTCGAATTGACGCTTTTTCGTTGGACGTTATGAGCAAAGTACAAGATGTTCGTAAATCCAGCTTAACCTTTGCACCGGAAGCCGGAAGCCAGCGTCTCCGTAATGTAATCAACAAGGGATTGACTGAGGAAGTCATTATTAATGGTGCTACATTAGCCTTTAAAGGCGGTTGGACTCGTGTAAAACTTTATTTCATGTTGGGTCTCCCTACAGAGACAGAAGAAGATATCGTAGGAATTGCAGAACTTTCTAACAAAATTGCGGCCACCTTTTTTGATGTGGTTCCCAAAGAAGAACGTAAAAACGGCAAAGTACAGATTGTTGCAAGTACTTCCTTCTTCGTTCCTAAGCCATTTACTCCTTTCCAATGGGCAAAGCAATGTACCAAAGAAGAGTTTTTGGATAAAGCTTACCAGACACGAAGTGCCATTACCAAACAATTAAATCAAAAGAGCATTAAATATAACTACCATGAAGCAGATGCCAGCGTATTAGAAGGCATTTTAGCACGTGGTGACAGAAGATTAAATGAAGTAATTTTAAAAGTTTATGAAAAAGGTTGCATCTATGATGCCTGGGGCGAATATTACAAAAACGACGTTTGGTTGGAAACCTTTACAGAATGTGGCATTGATATTGGTTTCTATACTACCAGGGAACGTTCTTTGGATGAAATCTTCCCTTGGGACTTTATTGATTGTGGTGTAACCAAAGAATTTTTAAAGCGTGAATGGCTAAAAGCCAAGAAGGAAGAAATTTCCGAAAACTGTAAACTGAAATGTCAAGGCTGTGGTGCAGCTAGATTTGGTGGCGGTATCTGCTTTGAACCACGTGTAGAAACGAATTAATTTGATTTCCAAGGAAATAATGATAAGGAATTAGTGTTATGAAAGTAAGAGTGAAATTTAAAAAGTTCGGTCCGGTACGTTTTATTGGACATTTGGACGTAATGCGTTTTTTTCAAAAAGCCATTCGTAGAGCAGAATTAGATATTGCTTATTCCTCCGGATATAGTCCTCATCAGATTATGTCCTTTGCAGCGCCTTTAGGCGTAGGTCTGGAGAGCAACGGAGAATATATGGATATTGAATTAATTACGGTAACCTCCAGTCAGGATATGATTGCACGTTTAAATGCAGCCAGTGTTCCCGGAATAGAAGTAATTTCCATGAAAGAACTTCCGGAAGGTGCCGGTAACGCCATGGCAAGTGTAGCTGCAGCAGGGTATACCATTCGCTTCCGCGAAGGTCGCGCACCCGGATTCGATTATGCAAGTAAACTTCCGGAGTTTATGTCTCAAGAACAGATTTTGATTACGAAAGAAACCAAAAAGAGCACTATAGAAATGGATCTAAAGCCCGGTATTTATGAATTTAAAGCTAACGAAGATGGTTCGCTGTATCTGTTGGTAGATGCTTCCAGCTCCGGAAACATTAAGCCAGGTATGGTTATAGAAAAATTATTAAATATGTATGGAGAAACTTTACAAGAAAATGCATTATTCATTACTCGCGAAGAAACCTATACGAATTTAGCCAAACCTAATAAAAAGCCTCGTTTCGTACCTTTGGATGCCATTGGTGAGGATATTGTTTCATGAGTAGAAATATAATACAGACCCATGAACCATATACAGGCAATCTATACGAAAATACCGCAAACGGCAAAGTAATTATTACGGATTATAAAAATGATATATGTTCATTTCTTATAAAAGAAAACCGACTGATTGCGGCAAATAAATTGGAAAATACTTCTAAAATCGGCAATATTTATATTGCCAAAGTAAAAAACGTGGTTAAAAATATAGATGCTTGTTTTGTGGAGATTGCGAATAAAGAAATATGTTTCCTACCTTTCAAGGAGGCTCAAACACCTTTTTGCATTAATCGTGCATATGACGGCCGCTTGGTACAAGGGGATGAACTTCTGGTACAGGTAACAAAGGATGCTTTAAAAACCAAGCAAGCCGGTGTTTCTTGTAATATTACTTTACAAAATGATTATTTTGTATTTGCAGTAGGAAATAGCAAAATTGGTATTTCATCCAAACTAAAGAAAGCGGATAAATGGCAAATCACAGATGTATTAATTCAAAAGAATATTATTGACCATGACGGTCAAATTATTCAAGATAATTTGTATCCGGAATATGGTATGATAGTCCGTACAGAAGCCGCCAAGCTTTTCGCTGAAGATCTTAATAAATTTTTAGAGGAATTCGCGCAGTTGAACAAAGCGTTTCTTCAACTTTTTGAAGTAGCCCGGCACAAAAAGTGCTTTCATTTGCTACGTTCCCGTAAAATGCCCTACAAATCCATTTTGGATCCATATAGCATTACAGAATACCAAGAAGTGGTTACTGACTTAAATGAGGCGTATACAAGCTTACAAGGCCTATCCAAGCCGGTACGATTGTACGAAGACGAAACTTATAGCCTAAAAAAGCTATATTCCATAGAATCTAAAATGCCGGAAGCTCTAGGTAAAAATATATGGCTAAAATCCGGTGCTTATCTGGTTATTGAACAAACCGAATGTCTCAATACCATAGATGTAAACTCCGGTAAAAATATAAAACAGTCATCCAATGCAGAAGCCACTTGGCAAATTAATTCAGAAGCTGCAAAAGAGGCTGCCTTACAAATACGTTTACGAAATCTATCCGGAATTATTATTATTGACTTTATTAATATGGATTCCAAGGAAGCTGAAGAGAATCTGATTCAATTAATGAAAAAATACTTGAATACAGACCCTATAGCAACCAATGTAATTGATATTACGCCATTGGGACTTATGGAAATCACTCGCAAAAAAGTGAACAAATCATTATTAGAACAATTTAGAGGTGATTTATGAAGTTTATAGGCATGGAGAAGGTTCGCGACGGAAAATATTTAAAGTCCTACGAATTGACTTATTTAAATAAAGCCGGTAAAGAAAAGAAATATGAAATTGTCAGCCGTAAGGAGCTTTCATCACCGGAAGATCTTGGAAAACGTTCCAGCGGCGTATCCATTATTGCTACATGTGACGACAAAATGTTATTACTTCATGAGTTTCGTATGGGTGTTAATAAACGAATTTATAATCTATGCGCTGGTATGATGGAAGAGAACGAGAGTATAGAAGAGTGCATTGCCCGGGAATTATTTGAAGAAACCGGTCTCTGCTTAAAGGAAATTAAATATATTTTACCGCCCTCCTATGCTGCAGTTGCAATTTCCGATACCAAGACTTATATTGCTTTTGTAGAGGCGGAAGGTACTTTAGAAGACCATTCTTCCGATAACGAAGATATTGAAGCTGCTTTTTATTCTAGAGAAGACGTAAAAAAATTACTGGAAACTGAAGAATTCAGTTCCAGAGCACAGCTTGCAGCATTTTATTTTGTGCAGAAAGGAACCTTATGAAAATATTTGCATATTGTTTAAGAGAATTTGATGAAAAAGCCTTTTGGGACCAGCTTGTGGATGAATTTGATGCAGAATATGGTTATACAACCGCTTATCCTAGTCCGGAAAATGTGCATTTGGCAGAAGGATATGACGCAGTTAGTGTTACCCCATGTAATATGGATGCCGATATGTTGGAACGCTTTTATGCAGTTGGTGTTCGCTACATCGCCACACGTTCCATTGGAATTGACCATATTGATTTAAATAAGGCAAAAGAACTGGGAATGGGCGTTTGTCATGTAAGTTATGCACCGCAAACCGTTGCAGATTATAGCATTATGCTTATGTTAATGTGTTGTCGCAATATTTGCCACATTTTAGAGCGTGCTAAGATCCAGGATTACACCTTAAAAGGCAAAATGGGCAAAGATATTAGTGATTGTACAGTGGGAATCATCGGAACCGGTCAAATTGGTAAAACGGTCATTAAACATCTCAGTGGATTTGGGTGTAAATTACTGGCTTACGATATTTATCCCAATGAAGAAGTAAAAAAATATGCAGAATATGTTTCTTTGGAAACAATATACAAGGAATGTGACATTATTACCTTACATACACCGGCCACTGCAGATAACTATCATTTCATAAACGAACAGGTATTCGAACAGATGAAGAGGGGAGTCATCCTAATCAATACCGCCAGAGGCACCTTGATTGACGCAGACGCTTTGATTTCTGCTGTAGAATCAGGAAAAGTAGGCCATGCTGCTTTGGATGTTTTGGAACATGAAGATGGTTTGATTTACATTAATCGCATGAATGATCCTATTGAAAATCGCCAATTGGCTATTTTAAGATCCTTTCCAAATGTCATTTTATCGCCACATACCGCATTTTATACAGAAAAGGTAGTTTGGGATATGGCTTATAAAACATTTAATGGCGTGAAAGATATGATGAATAAAAACGAAAACCCCTTAATTGTGATATAAATATTAACCAAAAACAAAGGAGAATAAATTATGATGAATCCTATGGCATTATTATCTATAAAATCTGCAATAGATAAGTTTCAAAATAATCATCCGCGATTTGTACAATTTATTAAAGCAATGGCTGATTCCGGTTTACAAGAAGGAACCATATTAGAATGTAAAGTAATTACGCCGGAAGGCAAAGAACTTCAAACAAACATTAAAATCACGCAGGATGATTTAGAACTAATTGATAAATTAATAGAATTATCCAAAAATTAAAAAAGTTTAACAAAATAGTTGGCGTGTAAAAATGGCTCAAAAGACCTTAAAAGAGCTGTTTTTGCACGCCAACTATTCGTTAAACTAGACTTTTGCGAATAGTTGCATCTCTATCCTTACTACTATTCATTACTTCAATTTTCTTCATTCCACTCAATTTTGTTACCACATTCCGGACAATGCTTAGGTCTGCGTGCACGAATATTTAAATAAGTTAGTATTTTATTCCACAACTGTATACATATTCTTATCATCAGCAGAAAGTTCAATTCCTTTTGCTTCAAACAACTGACTAACCGTTACAAACTGATAACCTTCCTCCAACAATGTAGGTATAATCGTCTTTAAAGCCTCTACCGTTTGGGCATTGTAAGCTGAATCATGCATTAAAATAATCACGCCATCATCCGCAAATCCGAGTACTTTTTCAACACGTTGTTCTGCGGTTACAGAGTTTTCCCAGTCATTACAACCATGCCCACAGATAAATGTCAAATCGATATTATCATACATGGTATCATTCACTGAAATGTACGGAGGTCTAAAAAACTTTGGTGCTTCACCAGTAATATTTTCAATCATTGTAGATGTATATTCGATTTCACTTTTAATATCTTCTGAAGAAAACTTAGTCATATCAGAGTGTGTTTTGGAATGATTTGCAATCTCACATCCCATATTGTAAGCTCTTTCAACCACCTTCATATTATTCATATTAATATTATCACCAATTAGGAAAAAAGTAGCTACTATTCCGTGCTCTTCCAGCAAATCCAACACCTCCGGTGTTGTAACTAAATTAGGGCCATCATCAAAAGTAAGTGCAATCATTGGTTTATTTGGGTCTAAATTATTCATAATTTCCTCCTTGGTTTCTTCATTCTCTTCCTCTTCATTTGTTTGACTCGCAGAAATGTTCGCCTGAGATTGTTCTTGTGCATTTTCGTCAGAAGTAATCGATTCAACAGATGTATTTACCTCATTTTCAGCGGAAACAGTAACAGAGACTTCACTCTTTACACTTCCACTGCTCTCCTGCACATTTCCACTACTTCCACAGGCAGTAAACATCAACATTCCGATAATGCAAACAACCAGCAGTTTTGAAAATCTCTTCATCTTTTTATCTCCTGTTTCCCTTATTTGCAGAGCCCATTCGAGCTCTTCCTAACTATGCAGAGCCCATTCGCAAAATCGCCACTTCGTGGCTTTCCTTTTGCTCATGATGGCTGCTCGCCATATAGCTTCATATGCACAGCTTCTGTCAAGCAAGCTTGACTCAGCTATGTCATATGAAGCTGTATGGCTCTGTATAGTTACATTATACATAATATTGTGCCTGGGCTGCAAACATTTCTGCATAAATTCCGTCAGTTTTTTCTAATAATTCATTGTGCGTACCATATTCTTTAATATGGTCCTCTGCAAATACTGCAATTTTATCACAAAACTTACAGCTAGACAGCCTATGAGAAATATAAATAGCTGTTTTTCCACCTACCAAATCGTTAAACTTCTTATAAATTTCATACTCTGCCATAGGGTCCAATGCAGCTGTTGGTTCATCTAAAATTACTACAGGAGCATTTTTAAACAACGCACGGCTGATTGCCACCTTTTGTCTTTGACCTCCTGACAAATCTGTTCCTTTTTCATCAAAGCTTTTATAAATAATCGTGTCTATTCCCTGTTCCAGCTTAACAGCATCCTCATATACACCACTTAACTCCAAAGCTTTTTGTACTTCCTCATTATCTGCAACCTCTGATTTATCCAATGCTACATTTTCCTTCAAAGAAAAAGCAAACAATTGGAAATCCTGGAATACCGGCGCAAATACCTTACGATATTCTTCCTCACTATACTCTTTAATATTTTTTCCATCCAAAAGGATTTCCCCTTCTGTCACATCATAAAGTCTACACAACAGCTTAATAAAAGTAGTTTTACCTGCACCGTTTAATCCAACAACAGATAAATGTTCCCCCGGCTGTAAAGTCAAATTTACATGGCGAAGTACATATTCCTCACTACGAGGATATTTAAAGCTTACATCCTTAAATTCAATAGTGTGTGCCTGCTCCTTCACCTTTTCAGTTCCTTTGGTCATAACTGCAGGATACTCCATAAAAATAAGATATTCTGCCATATAGCTACAATGCTTCGTCACTTCCTGCACATTGGTTACCACGCGATACATAGCCCAATAAAAAGCGCTTGCCGCGGATACATACATGGTAAAATCCCCTACAGTAATCTGTTTCATTAACGCCAGAAAACCTAAATAAAAATAACTAATACTATCACGGAAGGTATTTACAATATTCACGTATTGATTATTTTTCATAGTATCCATGGCCTGCTTTTTCCAGACACCATACATTTTCTCGTTCTCTTCTTGCCCTCTGGCACTAAACATATCTGCACTGTCGTATAATCGAATATCCTTTCCAAAGATAAAATTTGCCACTTGATAAAAATAGTATCCAAAACGACGATTTAATCCAGAAAGTGCTTGAAAGCTTTTTACCTGTATTTCATTATTTCTAAAATTGAAATAAGCAATAAATAATAATCCAACCATCTGAATCACAATTAACCATGGACAGCCTTTAATAACCAAAACTGAACCACATAACAAAATACAAATATTCAACACAATATTGTAAAAATCATTTAATATATTAACTACTCCACCACTATACCAGGTAATCCCTTCTTTCGCCTTATTCAATTGGTCTAATGCATCCGGATCCTCCGTGTGTTCAAAATCCATAGCCATGGCATGTTTGGATATGCTTTGCTCTAAATAACGGTTAAATAATTCTTGATACGAAACTTTTACCGCATTTAAAACATTTAACATTATATTACACAAAAATTCTGAACCAATTAATAAACCTACCGTCCACAAAAGCTTTTCCTTTATTTCTTCGTAGGGTGTTCCCTGAACTATAGCCATCAAAAACTCGATGATATATTTAGGTAAAATTACCGGCAACAATGTATGTACTACTTCTACAAACAACGCAAAAGCGAACACTATAAATAGGACCGGTTTTCTTTCCCAGGCAATTTGAAACATTATTTTCAGAGTGGTTGCAGTACTTGGCTTCTTATTATCTTTACTATTCTTCTGCATGTTGTGCCCCCTCCTCTTCTACATAATACTGGGCCTGCACTTTAAACATCTCTGCATAAGCTCCGTCTAAAGCAAGCAAAGACTCATGTGTTCCATACTCTTTCATTTCACCTTCCACAAACATGGCTACATGTTTACAAAATCTGGTCGAGCTTAATCGGTGACTAATATAAACCGCTGTCTTATCGCCTATCATGGAGTCAAAATTCTGGTATAGCTGATACTCTGCTAAAGCATCCAAGGCAGCGGTAGGTTCATCCAAAACCACTACCTGGGCATCCTTATATAAAGCTCTTGCCAAAGCCAACTTCTGTTTTTCACCACCGGAAAAATCTATGCCCTCGTCATCAATAACTTTTAACAACTCCGTATGAATTCCCTTAGGAAGTTCTTTAAGTTTTTCCTCTAAACCGGCTTTCTTTAAACAATCCGTCACTTTTTCTTCATCAGTATTTTCCGGCGTGTCCATGGACACATTTTCTGCCAAAGGAAATGCAAACAAATACACCTCTTGAAATACCGGTGCAAACAGGTTGTAATAGCTATTTTTGTCGTATTCCTGAATGTCAGTACCATTTAACAGAATACGTCCTTCTGTTGGCTCATAAAGGCGCAATAACAACTTAATAAAGGTACTTTTACCGGCTCCATTCAATCCTACTACTGCCAATCGTTCTCCGGATGATAGCTTTAGATTTAAGTTTTTTAACGCATATTTTTCTGCTTTGGGATATTTAAAAGAAACATTTTCAAAAACAAATTCGTATTTTATATCTTGAGGAACTTCTTTTATACCGCATTCTACTTTTGTATCTATGTTTGCACATTCCTTTACGTTAATACTTTCTTCTTCAAAATCCAGAAAACTTCTGAAATCGCATACTTGTCTACTTTTCTGTCGAAGGTCTGCATAGTCTCTTAATACAGAGGTAATATGCTGATATAAGGTTCCGGCAGCCGAAACATAAAGAAA
This sequence comes from Acetatifactor sp., assembly GCA_045634745.1. Taxonomy (GTDB): domain Bacteria; phylum Bacillota; class Clostridia; order Lachnospirales; family Lachnospiraceae; genus Acetatifactor. The sequence goes on from JAZRAX010000038.1 coordinate 266,921, forward strand.
TGCATCTGCAACGGATACCATTCCATGCACTACTGAATAAATAATAAATCCATATACACCCAATTGTGACAACGCCCATGCAAAGTTACCGATAACACCTGAAATGAGCCAAATTTTTTCATTCTTTATTTGCATCCGATAACGGTAATCATCCAATTCTATTCTCTTCTTCAGCAGCCAATCCGACAAAGAAAACATACGTACATCTTTTGCAGCCGTAAAATCAGTGGTAATATAATTCATATAATTATTCTTGCGCCACCATCCGGAAAGTACATCCCATACATTTTTTTTGGCATATGCATTCGCCCAATCATGCCCTATAAAAGACATAATACCGGTAACCGCAACCAACAATATGATCCAAGGACTCAAGGTGCCCATAATTAAAATACCTACAACCACTACCGCCAAGTTGTTAATAAAATTCGTGCCGGAGTGCATCATACCTTCCACGCCATCGCTGTTACCCCCGGCTGCATTCTGTGCCTTTTGAAAAGCATCCATTACATCCGGATTTTCTAAATGTTCAAAACGTACAGACATAGCCTTACGATTTAGACGAATCATCAACGACATACGCACTCCAATATAACGATACCATGTATTAGACCAATAAAAGGTATTCAGGCAAAGTCCTACCAGCATAATTACAAAGAAAATAAGAATTAATGGCATCAACTCCTGCCAGCTTCTTTCCTCTGTAATTAACTCAATTACATATTTTGATACAAATGTCCACAAATACCCTGTTACCGGATGTATGAACACCGGCATTGGTACTAACCAGATCAAAGCTTTTTGATATCGAAACATGTTGCCAAATATAAAACAAATATTTGACCATAAGGAATATTCTTTTGTTAGAGGATTTTTCTTTTCCTCCTCATTCTTTTTTCTCTGAAACATATGTAAATACTCCACTCCTTCTATATGTTATATAATATCACAAAATTCTTCCCCATTCCTATCAACTATTGCTTGAATTAGTAGAATTGTAGTTGATTATATACGAAAGCCCCACCATCGTCCCCTAATATACACCCTATACGGACGCGTTCTCACTTGATGAAAAACGTAACCTCACTAGACTCGAAAAACCTCGTCAAGTGACGACGTTTTTCAACAGTCCTTTATAGGGAATATATTAGGGGACGATTGCGGGGCAGTCAATACAATGCTCCTAATTCATTCTACAATTCCGCTGAATCAAGCACAATAGTAAAGGGACCATCATTTAGTAGTGATACTTTCATATCTGCTCCAAAAATACCCTTTTGTACATTTGGAACACTCTCTTTACAACGCATAATGATATATTCATATAGTTCGTTGGCCATATCCGGACCACCTGCGTTAATAAAAGAAGGTCTGTTTCCTTTCTTACAGTCTGCATATAAGGTAAACTGTGAAATTAACAGCAAGCTTCCACCCACATCACTGAGCGCCAAATTGGTCTTTCCGTTTTCGTCTTCGAAAATACGCATATTGACCAGCTTTTTTATCATTTTATCTGCTATTTCCTTGGTATCGGTTGTATTGACACCAATCAATACCATAAAACCTTTTTCAATTTGACCGACCGTGTTTTCATCCACCTCAACCTTAGCTTCTTTTACACGTTGTATTACAAATCTCATAATATAATTTTCCTTCTTTCTCTTTTGTATCGTCATTGAAATCTAATCCCACATATTGATTTTCATTAATAATATCATACATGTTACAAAACTTAATAACAAGATAATTTTACGGATATTCAATAAGAACAAGCAAAAAAAAATCCGCCCTATCCATTCAGTTTCCTAATTTTCATAAGGAGATAAAGAAAAACGTATAAAAAATCCCTGGTCATGAGAGCATACAGGACAAATCTGTGGTGCTTCTAAGCCTTTATATACATAACCACAATTTAAACATAACCATTCTTCTTCCACATCCGATACAAATAATTTTCCCTGCTCCAATAAATCTGCAATTCTTCCGAAACGGTCTCCATGAAGCTTCTCGATTTCTGCAATTTTGTAAAAAGTACTTGCAATAGCCGGATAGCCTTCATTCATTGCCATATCTCCGAAAGATCGATATACTGGTTCATGCTCTTCATATTCGTTATGCTGTGCACTTTTCAATAAATCTACCAAATTATCAGAAATATTAACCGGATAAGCTGCATCCTCAATAACAATATTTTCGCCCGCCAGTTCCCTTAGATGATTATAAAACACCTTTGCATGAGCTTCTTCCTGGGAAGCTGTATAACCGAAAATTGCAGAAATAACATGTTTTCCTTCTTTCTTTGCCTGACTTGCAGCAAACACATACCTGTTTCGTGCCTGACTCTCTCCTGCAAAAGCTCTCATTAAATTTGTTTTTGTTTCGCTATCTCCTAATTTAATTGACATCTTTTATACTCCCTTCTACTTATGGTATGAAAATACCTATCTAGACAGAAGTATTGACAAAATTAGGATTCCTATACGAAAAACCTTGTAGGAATAAGTAAAAAAAGTTAAAATATAATTAATGCCAGCCGATTATATGACTGCAACATATTATTTGTTTAGAGAAAGGCTATTATGCTATATGAAATTACAACAAGTTTTAAGTTATACACGTCGTGCTATCGACGATTATCATATGATTGAAGAAGGAGACAAAATCGCTATCGGTATTTCCGGCGGCAAAGATTCTTTAACATTACTTTATGCTCTACACGGCCTAAAACGCTTTTATCCGAAGAAATTTGACATCCATGCTGTTACAGTCGACTTGGGCTTCCAAAACTTAAATTTGGACAAAATAAGGGCCTTGTGTGAAGAATTAGAAGTGGAATATACCATTGTACAAACAGAAATTGCCAAAATTATCTTTGAGGACCGCAAGGAATCCAATCCTTGTTCTCTTTGTGCCAAAATGCGTAAAGGTGCTTTAAATGACGCAATTAAAGCTGCCGGCTGTAATAAAGTAGCTTATGCTCACCACAAGGATGATGTAGTAGAAACCATGCTCATGTCTCTTATTTTTGAGGGACGATTCCATACTTTTTCGCCGGTAACCTATTTAGACCGTATGGATTTAACCGTAATCCGGCCACTTATGTATATGAATGAAGCGGATGTCATTGGTTTTATTAACAAATATGAAGTACCCGTGGTAAAAAGTCCCTGTCCCGCAGACGGTAATACCAAGCGCGAATATGTAAAACAGCTTTTAAGACAATTAAATCTGGAAAATCCCGGAGTAAAGGAAAGAATGTTTACCGCAATTCAAAACGGTAATTTGAAAGGATGGCCTGAATACTTTGGCAGTAAATAAACCAACCACATATCATGAAGAACAAAATAAACAGAATATATTAAAAATGCGTGCCATTCTTGACACACTGCCCAGATTTTGTAAGGATTATTTTCGCGGCATCGAAAATTATACTTCTGCCCGTACCAGATTAGCTTATGCCTATGATCTACGTGTTTTCTTTGAGTTTCTGCACAATAATAATCCCATATGTGCGAAATCTGACATAACAGAATATAAAATCGAACTCTTAGATCAAATAACCCGAACAGATATTTTAGAGTATTTAGACTATATGTCCTATTATGAAAAAGAAGGTATGGAGATTACCAATGAAGAACGTGGTAAATCACGTAAAATAGCCTCTCTTCGAAGCTTCTACCGCTACTATTATGAAAATGAAATGATTAAAACTAACCCTGCCGCTCTAGTTCCGGTTCCCAAACAGCATGATAAAGAAATCATTCGTCTGGAACCGAATGAAGTGGCACAACTACTCGACCAGGTAGAGGATGGTACAAAATTAACCAAAAAAGAATTGGAATATCACAAAAAAACAAAGCTTCGTGATGTAGCTTTACTTACTCTTCTACTGGGTACCGGCATTCGTGTTTCAGAATGTGTGGGTTTGGATTTAACGGATGTAGACTTTAATGTAAACGGTATACATATTTTAAGAAAAGGCGGAAAGGAAGCTACAGTTTATTTTGGTGATGAAGTAGAAATTGCGCTTCTGGACTACTTCGAACAACGGGAACATATGATACCGGAAGAAGGACATGAAAATGCATTATTTTTATCCATGCAGAACAAACGGCTCTCTGTACGTTCTGTAGAAAAATTGGTAAAAAAATATGCCTCCCGAGTCACTACATTAAAGAAAATCACACCTCATAAACTTAGAAGTACCTATGGTACTTCATTATATCAGGAAACCGATGATATTTATTTAGTGGCTGCGGTTCTTGGACATAATGATGTAAATACCACTAAGAAACATTATGCTGCCCAAGATGATATGCAACGACGAATGGCGGCCAATAAGGTACGTTTACGCGAGGATAAATATTAATATTGTAATTTAAAAAACCGGAAGCGCTTAGGTCACTTCCGGTTTTCTTTAAGAATCTACTTTTATTTCTTTTCCACGCTTCATACTAACAAATACTGCTAAGGTTACAGGGAATAAGAACATTCCCAAAAATCCCAAGAATTTTAATCCAAGATACATAAAAATTAATGTAGCCAATGGATGGAGACCTATCTGCTCTCCGACCAGTTTCGGTTCTACAGTATTTCTAATAAAGGCAATAACTAAATACAATAAAAACATTCCAATACCTATGGGGATTTCTTTCAAAATCACTAAAATAACTGCCCAAGGAAGAAGAATACCTCCTACTCCCAAAATAGGAAGAATATCAAATATCGCTACCAACAATCCAATTAATGGAGCATATGGAATACCCAATATAGTAAAACCAATTGTCAACTCTGCATACGTAAGTAGGAATAATAATGAATAAGACTTCAGATAAATTAAAATAGTATTCTTAAAATATTTGATGACATACATTATCGTATTCTCTTTACCTGCCGGAATAATATTTATAAAGAATACTAAAATCTTATTATAGTCAATCATAAAGAAAAACGTAGAAATGATTGTAATAATAAGCTTAATAATAAATGCAGGCACTTTACTTAAACTTCCGGAAATAAACTTAATTGCATTAACAGAAAAGGTGGTAATATATTCTCCAATATCATTTAAAAATTCTTGAAAAATATTAGAAATCTCCGCTGCTATTTCTGCATTCATAGATGCAAGCGTCCGTTCAACCAAATCAAATACAAGATTTAATGCAGGAGCAATATCATTCTGATAAATGGTAGGAATGGAAAATAAAAATTCAGATATGGTATTGTAAAGTTTCACACTTAAAAAACCTAACAAAGAAAAAATTATCGCATAAAAGATAATACATGTACCTATAGATATAATCTTGTTCTTGACTTCTGACGGCCCATATAAACGTTTAACCGGAATACGGATTAAGCTCGCAATAACAAATGCAATTATAAAAGGAATTAATACAGGTAAAACAAACTTACAAGCAGCCCATATTAAGAGAATAATAAGTCCGTAAAATATAATATTGACAATAAATGTTCTTTTCTTTTCCATAATTGTGCAAAATCCCTCATTAGAATCAAATATAAGTACATTTTACTACATATCTGGTAAAGAACCAATTAAAATTTTCTAAAAAATCAAAATTTATTGATAAATATTTGAAAAATATGGAATAATGATACACTGTCCTACATTAATAGACTCAGTTTGCATTTGATTAATATCCATTACTTCATCAATATATTCCTGCATACAATCATAATATTCGTAATTAATATGTTCCTGTGCAATACTCCATAAAGAATCTCCCTGCTCAATTTCAAGGCTGGTAAAATATTTATAACTAACTTCCGTGCTATCTTCTGCTTGAGAAACAATACTACGGAAACAAAGTGCAAATGTCAAAGCAACCAAAACACATAAAATAAAAATAACAATTTTATTACGTATCTCTCTCTGTCTACGAATCTTTCTCTTATAATTTTTATATTCTCTTTCTGTAAGTGTGCTATATACAAATGTACTCATAACGCTTCCTCCTAAGTATTTAAATTAATTAATATATTCTACGAACGTTCGAATCGATGTTCGGAACATCTGTTCTGTATGTTTGTATTATATCGAACATATTTTCGTTTGTCAATATAAAAATCGAACATATTTTTGGAATATATGTTTGCTTTTTTATTTTTTATATGTTATACTTGACTCATAATTCAAAATATTATTGTTTATACATATAATTTTCAACGGAGGAGTATATACTATGGGTTACGGAAAGATTACAGCGAAACAGCAACAGATTCTCGATTATATTAAAGATGAGATTTTAAAGAAAGGTTATCCGCCTACGGTACGTGAGATTGGTGAAACAGTTAATTTGAAATCCACTTCTTCTGTACATTCTCATTTGGAAACTTTAGAAAAAAACGGCTATATTCGTCGCGACCCTACCAAACCACGTGCTATTGAAATTTGTGATGATAGTTTTCAAATTGTGCGTACAGAAATGGTTAGCCTTCCGGTTATCGGTAATGTTGCAGCCGGACAGCCCATTCTTGCAGAGGAAAACATCGAGGATTACTTCCCTGTTCCTGCAGATGTGGTACCCAAAGGCGAATCATTTATTTTAAAAGTTCGTGGTGATTCCATGATTAATGCAGGTATCTTTAGTGGTGATCGAATCTTTGTCCATTCCTGTAACACTGCCAATAACGGCGACATGGTAGTTGCTTTAATCGATGATTCTGCCACTGTTAAAACTTTTTATAAAGAAAATGAACACATTCGTCTCCAACCTGAAAACGATGATATGGATCCTATTATCGTAGATGATTGTCAAATTGTTGGAAAAGTTTTTGGAGTTTATCGTTTTTATCGTTAAATAATGAATAATATGCTTACCCATGGTTATACTATTACTGAATTTTAAAACTTATAAAACGGAGGTTGATTATGGGTAATAAATATTTAGATTCCGCTGCTCTTACTGTTGCCATTATCGGTGCAGTTAACTGGGGACTAATCGGATTATTTCGATTTGACTTAGTTGCTTTTATTTTTGGTGACATGTCATGGTTATCCAGAATTATTTATGTTTTGGTAGGCTTATGTGGTTTGTACTTAATTACTTTCTACATGAACATTTTTAACCACGAAGAGTAAGCAAATATTTTTGCAAACAAAAAGACCGGTTTCCGGTCTTTTTTATTATAATGAATCCTTTTCAATCATCTTACCATCTCTCCAGATTCTCTCCAGATCATAAAGCAAGCGATTTTCTTTATCAAAAATGTGTACAATTACATCACCAAAATCCATTAATATCCAATTTGCTGTATCATAACCTTCAATCTGGCGGCAAGGATGACCTGCTCTTCCCAGCTTCTCTTCCACATTATTACATAAAGCCTGAATTTGGCTGGAATTATTACCACCTGCTATAATAAAGTAATCTGCCAAAACAGACACTTCACTAATATCAATAATTTTAATGTCTTCTGCCTTTTTATCTTCCAACGCATCAATTACCAGCTTGGCCATATTCATTGAATTATCGTTCATAATTTACCTCCTACATTTTTATCTGTTCTTTATAAAAATCGTATGTCTTTTGCGTCATATCATCAATATCATCTTCGGATTCTTCCAAATAAAGAAGTGTATCTTCCAAAATCTTAAGCAATGCTTTATCCAAATCCTGAAATGCCAGCTTACGGATATATTCTAAATTAGCCGCTTTATTTCTACCGGGTTCTATATAATCTGAAACAAATATAATCTTCTCCAGCAAAGACATTCCCGGCCTGCCTGTTGTATGATTTAAGACAGCATTGATAATATCCATATCCTCTATATGATATTCTTCCAGGGCAATTACACTACCGACTTTTGCATGCAATAGGGAAGGATTTTTTCGCTCTATATTAGATATTTTCATATTACGCTTTTCGCACATGGAAAGCTTTTTTTCATTACTTAAACACTTAGCGCAATCATGCAATAAACCGGCAACGATGGCCGCCTCCGTATCCACATCATTACACATAGCAAGAGCTGCGGCTGTATAAGCCACGCCTAAAGTATGCTCAAAACGCTTGTTATCTAAGCATTTCTCCATAGACTTCCTAATTTTATTAATATCTGTATTTTTCAAAATAAACCTCTGCTAATCCTTGTATAAGTTATTATCTTCGATATATCTTCTTACTTCTTCTATCACCATATATCGAATACTCTTATTATTCTTCACTCTTTCACGGATTTCTGTGGAAGATATATCCATCTGCGGAAAATCCAATAAAATAATTTTTGCACCAAAACGAACTTCCAGTTCCTTTTTTTTGCATAATAAGTCCTCTTTATCTCTATTACCTCTTACCGCCGCCAATATGGTGCAATTAGCAAAAATAATCTCCGGCTTCACCCAATTTTCCATAGAAAATAAGGAATCTGCGCCAACAATAAAATAAATGTCTGCTTTAGGACACAATTCTTTCATTTGTAAAAGAGTTTCATAAGTATACGTATTTCCCGCTCTCCTGATTTCTAAATCAGAAGAAATCAGATAGGGATTTCCTTCCGTAGATAACTCAATCATTCTTAATCGTTGTTCTCCACTAAGTACATTCGTATTTGCTTTCATATAGGACTTACCGGCAGGCATCATAATCACTACATCCAGCCCAACCGTATCTTTGGCATATTCTGCCATAAGAAGATGACCTACATGCACAGGATTAAAAGTTCCTCCCAAAATACCAATTTTATGATAGCTTTCGAAAGTAATCATAATACTCCAACCTTCCTATGAGCAACAACTTACTTAGGTAATACTATTTTAGGATTATCTTTATTTGGCTTATACAAAACTATCTTTTTACCAATTACCTGTACCAACTGTGACTGGGTACGTCCTGCAACCATTTCGCCGATTTCTCTTGGATCATCAAAGCAATTCTTTAATACCGCAATTTTAATTAATTCTTTGTTATTAAATGCCTCACCGATAGCCTCTGTAAGCTCCGGTGTCAAACTACTTTTACCCACCTGAAAAATCGGATTCAAATTACTTGCTAAGCTCATTAAATAAGCTCTCTGCTTACTTGTCATAATCCTGCCTCCATGTAAATTATTTATTTTTCTTACATTTTAAGTTACTTATAATAATCAAAGGATAATCCGTACATACGCACAGTATCTCCCTCTTCAATACCAAGCTCCTCTAATTGGGCCAAAATACCGGTATCCTTTAAGAAGTTCTGGAAGAAGGTAAAGCCCTTTTCGCTTTCTAAATTGGTATAACCCAACATCTTTTCAATACGAGGACCTTCTACTACATATTCATCCTCTTCTTCATCATATTCCACAGTAAACGGTAAGTGGGAATATGCAGTGGTAGCTTCCTCCGGAAAATATTCCTGTTCAAATACAGTAGGCTCTTCATCAATGCTTTCCAACATATTATTTACTTCGTATAAAAGCTCTTTTAAGCCTTGTCCGCTAACAGCTGAAATAGGATACACTTTAATACCTTGTGGCTCAAATTCAGCCTTTAACAAGCTTACAGGGTCATTGCCTGTACCATCATCGAAAATAGCATCGATTTTGTTCGCAGCAATTACTTGAGGTCGCCTTGCGATATCTGCATTATATGCTTCCAACTCTTTGTTAATTGCATAAATATCTTCAATAGGGTCACGGCCTTCTGTACCTGCCGCATCCACAATATGAATAATTACCTTGGTACGTTCAATATGTCTTAAAAACTCATGTCCGAGTCCAACACCTTCTGATGCTCCTTCAATCAGTCCGGGAATATCAGCAATGACAAATCCTTTAGAGCCTTCCAAATCTACTACACCTAAGTTTGGATTGAGTGTAGTAAAATGATAATTGGCAATCTTCGGTCTGGCATTGGTTACTCTGGAAAGAAGGGTAGATTTACCTACATTGGGGAAACCTACTAATCCAACATCAGCAATTACCTTTAACTCAAGTATCAACTCTAACTCCTGTGCCGGAACACCGGGTTGTGCATACTTAGGCGCTTGCATAGTGGATGTGGCATAATGCTGGTTTCCATTACCACCACGACCACCTTTTAACAGAACCACTCTTTTGTTATCTCCCGACATATCCGTAATGACCTGACCGGACTGTGCCTCTTTAATTACTGTTCCGGCAGGCACTTTAATTGTAATATCGTTACCATTTTTACCACGACAGTTTTTCTTACCGCCTTCCTCACCGTCCTCAGCCTTGTACTTACGGATGTGCCTGAAATCGATAAGCGTATTTAATCCTTCGTCCACTTCAAATATAACGTCTCCGCCTTTTCCACCGTCACCGCCGTCCGGTCCGCCATTTGGAACATATTTTTCTCTTCTAAAGGATACATGGCCATCGCCACCTTTTCCGCTTTTTACAAATATTCTGGCTCTATCTGCAAACATCTGATGCTCTCCTTTCATCAATTCCTAACCAACTGCTTTACAATGATGTCTCATACTACTTAAAAAAAGGCTTCAAACAAATCATATGTTTGAAGCCATGTAAATTCGCATTATTTCTCTACAGGATATACGGAAGCCTGCTTTTTGTCTCTTCCTTTTCTTTCAAATCTAAGTACACCGTCAACTAATGCAAATAAAGTATCATCACCACCGATACCTACGTTTACGCCGGGATGAATCTTAGTTCCACGCTGTCTGTACAGAATATTTCCTGCCTTTACGAATTGTCCGTCAGCTCTCTTCGCACCAAGTCTCTTAGACTCAGAATCTCTACCGTTCTTAGTAGAACCAACACCCTTTTTATGAGCGAAGAATTGAAGGTTCATATTTAACATGGTTTACACCTCCTCGAATTTTACTTGTAAATACTGTTCCCCATAGCTTTCACTGATGTTTATCAATCCAAAAACCATGGAATCGAGCAATAAGGCGGATTTTTCATTTATCGGAGCAGTAAAATCACATTTGATAAAACCGGTCTCCTCGTTCGTATCCACTGACATGTTTTCCTTTTCCCCTGTCAGTTCTTCCAAACTATTAATCGTATTGATTACCAGTACGGAAATCGATGCACACAAAATATCCGGCTGTTTCCTAAAAAGAAAACTTTTCGCATAATCTGCATGACCCATACAAACGAATCCTTTATATTCCTGATTGCTCTTTTTATAAATAGTAATTGTAGTCATAACTTTTGTCCTATAAGGAACGATTAAGCATTAATCTTGTCAATTTTAACCTGAGTGTATGCTTGTCTATGACCGTTTTTCTTGTGGTAACCGGTTTTTCTCTTGTACTTGTATACAATAACCTTCTTACCTCTACCCTGTTCCATAACAGTTGCAGCTACAGTAGCCTTAGCTACATCAGCACCAACCTTAAGGGTATCATCACTTACTGCGATAACCTGGTCAAATGTAACAGTATCTCCAGCTTCAGCGTTTAACTTCTCAACCTTGATAACGTCTCCCTCAGAAACCTTATACTGCTTTCCACCTGTTGCAATAATTGCGTACATAAAAGGCACCTCCTATCATGACGAATAAATTCGTCTTACTCGCTAACTTTGGTGATGTACAAAAGCACATACTTATACCTAGTTATGCGGCATACTCGAATAGTATACATGAGGTGCCTCAAAAAGTCAATATTATTTTTTAAAAAAGTTTAAAATTTACATTACTTATTCTTACTCTCAAAATCTTCTATGTACTGAATAATCAGCTTCACGGTACCCTCTACACCAAGCACACTGCTGTTAATACAAAGATCATAGCTATCGGCACGGCCCCACTTTTTGGAAGAATAATAATTGTAATAGCTCTGACGCTGTTTATCTTTCTTAATACACATTTCACGAGCCTTTGTGTCTGTTAATTCATACTTCTCCATAATACGCTTAGTCTTGCACTCTTCATTACCATAGATAAAAATATGTAAACAATTCTTATTGTCTGCAAGTGCATAATCTGCACAACGACCTACAATTACACAAGGACCTTCATCTGCAATTTTCTTAATCGTATCAAACTGCGCCAAAAATACTTTGTGACTGATAGGCATATCTACAAAGGATGAAGCATTATAACCAAAGGAATAAGTATCCATTACTAAATTATACAGGAATGAATTGGTAGGTCTTTCATCATGATTCTGAATCATTTCCTCACAAAAGCCACTTTCCTTTGCTGCTCTGGAAAGTAATTCCTTATCATAACATTTGATTCCGAAATGTGCAGCAACCTTCTCCCCTATTTCACGTCCCCCGGAACCAAACTGACGACCGATTGTAATAATTGTATTCATAAGCAACCTTCCCTTCTCTGTATGCTTTTATCATATAATGATTATACAATATTTTGAATTTACAGACAATATTTTTTTGCAAAAAAACAGGCATATCTCCTTAAAAGATATGCCTGCCCCTCATATACTATTAATACAATTTCGAATTGTTTTTATTAAGCTGCTTTCTGAGCTTTCTTATTCTTGCCCATCAATGTCTGAACACCTTCAATACAAAGAATAACTGCAAGAACAACTAATAAGGTAGCAATAATAGCCTGTGCATATGCACCCCAGTCAGCACCACCTGCTGCGATGATACCAATCTGGTTCTTAATTGTAATGCAAAGAGATGCAATAGTAACTACCATCATGAAAGCCATAGGAGCAAGGAACATCTTGTTGTTCTTGCCTACGTTTCCAAGCCATGTAGCTACTGCTAACAAGCCTAAGCCTGCAAGTAACTGGTTAGCTGCTCCGAAGAGACCCCAAATCTTTGCATAACCGTTCATACCAAGTGCAATACCTGCAACTACGGTAATAGCGGTTGCTACATAAGGGTTAACCAATACTTTCTTCCAGCCTGACTTGATATCCTTTACAGTCTGTCCTGGCTCAAGCCAGAATTCCTGGAACATGAAACGTCCAAGACGTGTAGCGGTATCCAATGAAGTCAAACAGAATGCTGAGTAAGTTAATACCAATAAGGTATATAATACGTTCTCAGTTCCTGCAAGACCAGGAATAGCTGCAACCATCTTTGAAATACCACCTGCAAAGATTGCGGTAGCACCGGACTTAATACCATTCTGGTAAGCAAAAGCAATTGCACAAAGAGTTAATACTGCAAGTACACACTCAAGTAACATACCACCATAAGCGATGGGCTTTGCATCAGTTTCCTTGTCTAACTGCTTAGAGGTAGTACCAGAAGAAACCAATGAATGGAAACCTGAAATCGCACCACATGCTACAGTAGTGAACAATACAGGGAATACATACTGAGTACCGTTTGCTGTATCTACTGCAAAACCACTAAATGCAGGTAATGCTTCCATGCTGGGATGAGCACCAACTACACCGATGATAGCAACTGCTAACATAGCGTAAAGAAGGAAGGAGCTCAAGTAGTCACGAGGCTGTAACAAAATCCAAACAGGTGCGATGGATGCAATGGCAATATAAATACCAACGATAATCATCCATGTGCTGTTTGATAAATAAATCGGATGCCAGTTCATACCAATTGCCATACATCCAACGATTGCAAGTACACCGATTACAGATGCAATGCCCATAGGAACATTACGACGGTATACACAGAAACCGAAAACGATAGCAATTAAGATGAACATAAGAGAAACCATAGCTACAGATGCATTTGCTGCGGATGCTGCTTTATCAACAGCACCGGCTTCTGTATAAGTAGCCTGGAAGGTAGAAGCAACGATTGATGCAAAAGCTGCTACTACAAGGATTAAGGTCAAGTAAGCGAAGATAATGAATAATCTCTTTGCTCTCTTGCTCATATTGGCAGAAATGATTTCACCGATAGACTGACCTTTATGACGAACAGATGCAAACAATGCACCGAAGTCATGTACGCCACCGAAGAAAATACCACCAATTAAAATCCAAAGAACTACAGGAACCCAGCCAAAAATAGCTGCGTTGATAGGTCCGGTAATCGGACCTGCACCTGCGATAGATGAGAAATGATGTCCCATCAATACAGGAGCTTTAGCAGGAACATAGTCTACGCCATCTTCCAACTCATGAGCTGGTGTTGTCTTCAAATCACCAACACCCCACTGCTTACAAAGCCATCTTCCGTAGAAGATATAACCGCATACTAATACGGCAACACAAATAAGTAAGAGTACTAATGAATTCATGTAAACAATCTCCTTTTCTTTTTTGTATTAAATAGTACGTTTTTCAAAACTTTCGCCACACGCCTACCGCTTCCATTGGTATAAATTTTATTAGTATTAACCTCTAAAACAGCCACATGGACATCCAGCCAACCGTGTAGAGAAAATCGAAAACTTTTGTAAAGGTTGCACTTTTTTAGTGCTTTCACAGCCTCTTCATCATAGGCTTCACAAATAAATACGGGGGTAATATATGTATACATATGACCGGGACCGATATTCGCCCGACTCATTCCGTCATTATACGCAAAATCCCTGCAACGATTATATGTATTCATTGTTAATTTGTCCACACTAAACAAATAAACAAATTCTTCGCAATCCGCAGACCATAACTCTGCCTTCTTAGATAAAACATACTTTTGGGAGTGTTCATAAAAATCGCACCGCGCTACTAAAGCCTCATCACAAGACTCATATTCTTCCGCCCTGTGAACATTATAATAGACCTCATAGCCCTGCAATAATTTATCAACAGCTTCCTGCCGTGAGTAATTCATAAAACTGCCTTCCTATATATCCTATTATGTAATACAAGCATATAAAATAAGAATACACCCTTTTGGAAAAAAACACAACAAAATCATCACAGAAATTTTATATTTTTTTAAGATTTCTATGATGATTCTCTTGATATGTTTTATTTTAATGTATTTAATATCTTAACGAAATATTCCGGTAAGGGTGCAATAGTTTCCACTTGTTTACCATCTGTAGGATGTTTGAATCCCAAAACCATAGCATGTAAAGTCTGCCCCTGTGTTTTAAAGGGTGATTTTCTACTCGGCGCATACACCTCATCTCCCAAAAGAGGATGTCCAATACTTGCCATATGCACACGGATTTGATGAGTACGACCGGTTTCTAACTTACATTCTACATAGGTATAGTCCTTAAATCGCTCTAACACCTTGTAATGTGTAATTGCTTCTTTACCATTCCGTTCATTTACTGCCATTTTCTTACGATCACTTGGATGCCTGCCAATCGGTTTATTAATTGTTCCCTCATCTTCCTTTATAACACCGTGACAAATAGCGTGGTAACGACGTTCAATGCTGTGAACCTTTAGCTGTTCTGCAATATTATTATGTGCCTTATCATTCTTACATACAATCAAAGAACCTGTCGTATCCATATCAATCCGATGCACAATACCGGGGCGCATTACACCATTGATTCCGGACAATTCATGACCGCAATGATACATCAAAGCATTTACCAGTGTACCACTGTAATGACCTGCCGCCGGATGTACTACCATCCCCTTTGGCTTATTCACCACCACCACATCACTATCTTCGTACAAAATATCCAAAGGAATATTCTCCGGCTCAATATCCGGCTCCTGGGACGGAGGAAGTTCAAACACTACCTCATCATCACACTTAAGTGTATAACTGCTTTTTGCCGTTTTTCCATTAACATACACTTTATTATCCTTAATCAGTTTTGCAACAAAGCTACGGGACAAAGATTCTATAAGCAGACTGAGCGCCTTATCCAGACGCTCACCTTCTAATTCTTCCGTAATTTGAAAACAATATTCCTGCATGTATTAATTCTCCTTTGAACTTTTGAAGCTTAAAAACTCTAAATCTTCATCTTTAAATACAAACAAAAACATAATACACATTGCAATGACGCCACACACCACATAACAGTCAGCTACATTAAAAATCGGAAAATTAATCAATACAAAGGAAATAAAATCAATTACATATTCTAACCGGAACCGATCAATCATATTACCGATACCTCCGGCTATAACAAAGGACAAAATAACATGTAATACGGTATATTTTTTCCCTTTGGGCATTTTAAACATAAAAAACGATAAAACTGCCAAAAAAACTACGCCCACTAATAAAATCATAAACCGTTGCCCTTGAAACATTCCAAAAGCCACTCCTCGATTTTCCAAATAATCAAACTCCAACACACCATCAATTAATACAAATGCCGGCTGGTTCATTAATTTTGCCACCGCAAGCTTCTTTGTAAATTGATCAAAAACAATCAATACAGCTATCAAAAGTACATCCAATACCAAAAGAATCTTCTTGCTCACTCTTTAATCCTCTTCATTAAAAATAATTTCATTCACAGCAGCCAGAATCTCCTCATCCGTTACTGTTTTATCAATCACAGCCTGACCAACACGATTTAACAAAATAAACTTCACCGTACCCGCTTCTGCCTTTTTGTCTGATTTGGTCAATCGAAGAACCTCCTGCGCATCAATGTTATCAATAGAAATGGGCAAATAAAATGGTACAAACATATCTCTGATTTCATAGTAGGTATCCATACCTATTTTATTACGTTTCCATGAAATATACGCTGCAGCAACCATACCAAGAGAAATACATTCTCCATGTGTCAATGAAAAATTCTTATGTTTCTCAATTGCATGTCCAATAGTATGTCCAAAATTAAGCAGTGCACGTTCTCCCTGCTCTGTCGGATCCTTTTCCACTACTAATTTCTTGACAGTACAGCTACGAAGCACCATCTCTTCCAACACATCCAAATCTCTTTCGCAGATTTCGTACATATTTTCAATTAACCAAATATAAAACTTCTGGTCTTTGATTAAGCCATGCTTCATTACTTCCGCAAAACCGGAGAAAAATTGCCTATCATCCAAGGTCTGCAAAACTTCCAGATTCATATAAACCAATTTGGGCATTTTAAAGGCTCCAACCATATTTTTATATCCGTCAAAATCCACACCGGTCTTACCACCGATACTACTATCGTTCTGGGAAAGTAATGTAGTGGGTATTTGAATATAATCCACACCTCTTAAGTAAGTAGCTGCCACATAGCCGGTCATATCACCAACTACGCCACCACCCAGCGCGAACAATATATCTTTTCTGCCGAAACCTTCTTTAATCAAAAACTCGTAAATATTCTTAACACTGTCTAAAGTCTTGTTCTCTTCTCCTGCCGGAATTGCATATACACACACCTTGGCACACAAAGGCTTTAAAACTTCTTCCACAACCTCTGCATATAGTGGTTTTACATGTGTATCTGTAATAATACACACTTTCTTTTCCGCACTGATAAATGGTGCAGCTTCCTTTTGTAATTCTTCAAAGCCTTTTGTGATTACAATATCATAACATGGTTTTTTATCAAACAAAACCGGTAATCTCTGAGACATATCAATATCCTTCCTCTATCATAAATTAATGAAAATCCTAAAAAACCCTTCATCTGCCACATATGCAAATGAAGGGTAGCGGACAAAAATTATCTTAAATCACTGTTTAACGGAGAATCAAAAGCTCCTCCAAAAATATCCTGGAAATCACCGGATACATCTACACTGGATGGCGTAATAATGAAAATGTAATGTGAAATCTTCTGTAAATTGCCACTAATTGCATAGCAGGAACCGGAAGTAAAATCAATGATTCTCTGTGCAATATCCACATCAATGCCTTCTAAGTTAAGTACTACTGTACGGTTTGCCAAAAGAGTATCTGTAATCTCTCTGGCATCCTCAATAGAGGTAGGCTTCATTACACAAACCTCCATACCTGTTCCGGCAGAAACTTTTCTGGTAGCCGGCTGTCTCATCTGTGTAATCTTATTTGCACCAATCGAAGGGGTTCTCTTTATAACGGGCTTTTCTATTTCTTCCTCTTCGTCTCTAGCCATAGATGCTTTCTTAGATACCACAGGAGCCTTCGGTTCTATAGGTTCGTCATCGTCATAATAGTCATTATCATAATAATCGTCATCATCGTCATCGTTTAATTTCATATAATTTAAAAACTTATCCATTACACCCATGGCTCTTGTCTCCTTTAATCGTGAACAAGCTAAGCTTGTCCATAATCTCTCTCTCCAAATATACCGGTACCAACACGTACATATGAAGCACCTTCTTCAATTGCCACCTCATAATCACCAGTCATACCCATAGACAATATATCTACACTAACATTATCAATGTTTTCATTCTTTATGTCAACAGCTAATTGTCTTAATTTCGCAAAATAACATCGGTTTTCTTCTGCATTTTCCGTATATGGAGCTACCGTCATAAGTCCTTTTATGTAAATATTTGGAAGTAAGGCAATTTGTCTAATCAATTCTATGGTTTCATCAAAGGTAGACATTCCAAATTTAGATGCTTCATTTGCCACATTTACCTCAACCAATATACGAACATCCACTTGTTTTTTTACAGCTTCCTTGCTGATTTCCTGCGCCAAACGCAAAGAATCTACACTATGGATCATATATACCTTATCCACAATGTATTTTACCTTATTACGTTGCAGATGACCAATCATATGCCAGCGGATATCTTTGGGCATTATTTCGTATTTTTCCACCAGTTCCTGCACTTTATTTTCGCCAAAATCGCGGACTCCGTAATCATATGCTTCCTGTAGCAGGGATACCGGTTTTGTTTTACTAACGGCTATCAACGTGACCTGTTGTTTAAACTCCGATTTTTTTTGAGCTCCAGAGATACACTCTGTAACCTCATCAATATTTTTACAAATCATAAAACGACCTCTTATTATTTATAAATAAACTGTTCATCACTTACGGTTGATGCATCCAAAACCACATAATCATACACATTCAGACCATATTTCGTGTTTGATTTTACAATTGCGTAGTCATCATTTTGATACAAAATTTGAATTTGTCTAAAGTCGGCATACCCTTTATTCATATAATAAACACCGATTAAGGATGCTTTTTTGCTGACAGTATAACGTTCCTGACTATTTAAACGTATTAAATTCACGCCTGTTTGTAATATAGTAGCATCTACGTAATACAGTTCTTCCTCTTCGTCAAAGCTATATAACTCAATCTCCAGATTCTCACTGGTAATCGTACCATCCTCTTTATAGGTTTCACGAAGAATAGTCCCTTTTCCGGAATTCTCAATTACTGTAATATAATCTTTCGGAATCAGGAAAAACTCTTTGTTCACAATGGAAGTATTTGGTATCTTCAGACCGGTTTCATCATGCAATAAAAGTTCAATATCCACAAAACGGTCCTTCGCAAAAGTAATCATGGAATTATTAAATTTTAATTCCATATAGGTATTACCGTCTGCGCCGGTCACAATAAATACTTCTCCCCAGGATTCATATTGATTTTTCAAAAAGCGTACTTTTATGTAGTCTTCTTCCAAAAAATCCTGCGCCATACTCTCTTCAATAGGCAAAACCAATGACCAATTTTCACTCTTCGCCAACTTGTACACGGGATCACCGGCAGTAGCCAACTGATTGTCCGCAAAAATCTTCTTCTCATATTTATCCACATTAAACATGTCTAATGTAATATCTTCCGCTGACATTTCTTCATAACCATCCACATAATAGGTTACAATCCCTGTATTAACAGAATTACAGGCAGATACCATACTGGACAATTGTGAATTATTCATGGCATTGATATTATCCATAACGTGTACATTTGCTAATTTCAATACATCACTTTTTAAATCATATTTAAAATCATATACCTGTGAGAAATTTTTACTATCGAAATCCTTGTTAAAATTCACCATCTCGCTGCGAAGTTCTATCAATTCTTCTTCACTTAAGGTACTGTGTCCTTCCGCTAACGCTATATTCTCCAAGTAATCCTGTAGCTCCCCGGTTTCATCTACGGTGTATACTAAATTACCTAGTGCAACACGCTCTCCTTCTCTGGCAAAATAGTTAATATAGCCGGATTTATCCGTAGTAACCACCTGTTCTTCACGTAAAGCAAGGGCCTTATATGTATAATTAATAGCAAGGGAACCTTCTTTTACTTCATATGGTATTATCTGTTCCGTACGAAATGACATAATTGCATAAACAAGAACATAGATAAATAACAAAATAAAGATAAGTGTACCAATGTTAAAATTCAGTGGCTTTCGAAATGAAGTTACTTTATTATTTTCAGATTTTTTTTGTGCCACAATACTTCCTCCGACTACTAACTAACTTAGAAAAAGCCCCGGTAAGCATCCGAGGCTTTTATCATATGTTCTCTTATAAAGAAACAATAATATTCTTCTTCACTGATTCAGGTAATTCTTCCTCATCCAAAGAAACGCTTAAAATAAAGTCAATGTTCTGCGCTGCACTGATTTTTTCAAGCTTTTCAACGGCAGGTGTAATATCCTTATCCAACATACAGGAAATCTTTAAAAAGCTGTCGAAATACATCTGCTGTAAATCATGATCCTGTGAAATAATACCGGAAACAAAACCGATAAATTCTTCAGGACTTTCAATCATAAACTGTGAAACATCAATCATACGTACCTTGTTGTTTAACTCGTACATGTGAGCCATGCTCTTGTCCAAATATACGATATTGCCAGTAATATTCTTAACTTCATTATTTACTTTATCCAATAACTGTTTTGTCTTTCCTTTGCCTTTTTTGCCTACGATTAATTGAACCATTGGTGTACCCTCCTAAAGTAAATTGATGAAATGCTTTAATAATTCTTCATCTATCTCTATTATAGTGTAAGTTGTTGTAAAAAACAACTACTATTTACCGATTTCTTCTAATAAATCTGTCATTTGTGCATAAAGTTCATCGCGCGAGCTCGCTTTTAAAACAATTGCAATGTACGGAGAACCATTCTTATCCTTAGCAAGTAACATTAAGCAATGACCAGCTGCATTGGTAGTACCTGTTTTTCCTCCTATCACAGTCACATTGTCCGGTGCTGTAACATCGCCATTGATATACTTATTTGTACTTCTCACAGAAATCGGTACAGATTCATTCCCTCTGCTATAACTTGTCTCATAAGAAGTGGTCTGAATAATCTCTACAAACTTCTCATACTTCATAGCCTCATTTAGTATTAAGTACATATCATAAGCTGTAGTATATTGTGCATCATCTGTCAAACCATGGGGATTGACAAAATTAGAATTGGTAGCGCCTAATGCTTTGGCTTCCTCATTCATCATTTCCACAAAATGCTCTACAGAACCGCCAATATTCTCTGCAATCAACAAAGCTGCATCATTGGCAGAATTAAGCAATGCAATATAAAGCGCCTGATTCAAAGTCATGGTATCTCCCGGCTTTAATCCGCATAGCTGTGCTCCGGCTTCATCCACATACACAGCATTGGTAGCCACCAACATTTGATCCGTTGTACCATACTTCAAAGCGACTAATGCAGTCAAAACCTTTGTCAGGCTGGCAGGATGTAACTGCTCATGGGCATTTTGTGAATAAAGCACCTCTGCATTCTTAACATCAAATAATATGGCGGAAGCACTATCGGTGGTATTTGCAAATCCAGGCTTCTTTATATCGTCCTTTACCACACACAAATCTTCAGCAAAAGGTGTTACTAAGTCTAAACTACTACTTTTCACAATATTAAACCCACTGACCGAACTATTTGCATCATAAGGAAGCTCATACGTCTGTTTGCCACAACCGCATAGCCCTATGCATAAAACCATACACAATATGAAACTGACTGCTCTTTTCATATGTTTATTTGTACATTTCACGCCACTCTAAATCTCCTCTATCAAGCGACTTAATCAACAGTTCCGCAGTTGCCAGATTTGTAGCCAAAGGAATATTATACATATCACAAAGTTTTACTAAATTATTAACATCCGGTTCGTGTGATTTAGGGTTGCTCGGGTCTCTTAAGAAAATAACCAAATCCATCTGATTATGTTCAATCTGCGCACTTACCTGCTGTTCACCACCCAAATGTCCTGCCAGAAACTTATGTATACTCAGATTAGTAACTTCTTCAATCAATCTTCCGGTAGTACCTGTAGCATACAATTCATTCTTACTTAAAATTCCTCGATACGCAATGCAGAAATTCTGCATCAGTTTCTTTTTTGCATCATGTGCAATTAACGCTATATTCATATTTTACCCTCTCTCTCGTTATAACTATATCTAAATAACATAAACTCCCCCAAGCTATGCTATCTTTTGCTTTGTAATTTTACATTTAAAACGAATCCCATACCAATATACAAACTCATCAGTGATGTAAGACCGTAGCTTACAAACGGTAACGGTAAACCTGTATTTGGCAAAATAAATGTAGCTACTCCTATATTGATAAATCCCTGAAACGCCACGAGTCCTCCCATACCGGCAGCAATAATCTGTCCTGCCAAATCCGAGGATTGCCGGCCAATACTGACACACTCCAACGCAATACACATCAACAATATAATTACCGCCAGACTGCCTTTAAAACCAAACTCTTCACCAATTACCGCAAAGATAAAGTCTGTTTGTGGCTGAGAAACAAAATTACCGTTAATAACAGAGGTAATTTCATTGTTTTTGTAACCTTTACCATCCAACATACCGGAAGCAATAGCTGTTACGGAATTTAACTGCTGTAACGCTTCATCTAGTGCATATTCCTCAGGATTCAAAAATGCCGAAATTCTTTGCTTCTGATAATCATCCAAAATTTCCACATCAGGCCGCATCAAAAAACTGACACCGATGAAAAATACCGGAATACTTACTGCCAAAATGGTTAATATAAATTTCCAACTCAAACCACCGGCAAACATAACAATACAAAATACCACAATCAAAACAATACTTGTAGATAAATCCGGCTGGTCAAAAACCAGGTACCATGGAATTAAAATTAATACTACACAGGCACCGATGATCCGAAAGGTATTTAAATTCTCCCTATGTTTCATAATAAACTGTGCGAAGAATAAAATCAATAAAATTTTCGCAGTTTCCGATGGCTGAAAACGAAAACTTCCGATTTCCAGCCAACGTTGTGCACCATATCCGCCTTCATCGCCTAAAAACTTAACCAGTAATAAAAGCATCAAATTGCCCATATACATAAACCAGTTAAGTTTTAGTATCCATTTGTAGCTGAAGAGCGAAATACCTATCATCAAAACCGTTCCGGCCACCACACCAAAAAGCTGTTTTGACTGCAAGGACTCCTCCGCACTTCCAACTGCAAACACACCAATTATGGAAAGCGAAAGTACCATTATGATTAATTTAAAGTCATAATTGCGTAGTTTATAGTTTCGAAACATAGGTTGCCTTTCTACTACTTATTTAAATCCAATATGGGGATATTGGCATATAATGCCGGAGAAGATTTACTAATCTGTATCTCCATATTGGCCGTATCAATCTTCATGTACTTTGAAATTACTTTTGCAATATCTGTTTTTATTAATTCCATCATTTCCGGTGAACAATTTACCCTATCGGAAATTAATAAAATCTTCAATCTGTCCTTGGCAATCTGACAAGAACTTTTTCTTCGAAAAAAATATCTCATAACGTAAGCTCCTTTCTTATACCTTATGGAAAATACCGGTTACCCTTGTCCAAAAGGATATGGTCTTTTCCATATTATAGAAAGGAACTTCTTTTCCCATAATGCGCTGACAAACATTGTAATAAGCCTGTCCCGCCGGGGTATCTGTTCCAACCAAGGGTTCGCCCTGATTGGTAGACACCACTACATTTTCATCATCCGGAACAATCCCAATCAAAGGAATGGCCAGAATATCTACCACATCACTGGCAGACATCATATCACCGCGCTTTACCATATCAACACGCAAACGGTTAATGATTAAGTCAATCTGCTTAAAGTTGTTGGCCTCCAATAGTCCAACGATTCTGTCCGCATCCCGGATTGCAGAAACCTCCGGTGTGGTTACTACCAAAGCCCTGTCCGCACCGGCTATGGCATTTTGAAAGCCTTGTTCAATCCCTGCCGGACAATCCAGAATTATGTACTCAAACTGTTCCTTTAAGCTTTCAATCACTTTCACCATTTGTCCCGGTGTAACCGATGATTTATCCTTTGTCTGTGCAGAAGGCATCAAATAAAGCCCCGGATGTCGTTTATCACGAATTAACGCTTGTTTTACCCGACAATTTCCTTCTACTACATCTACCAGGTTATAAACAATTCTGTTTTCCAGTCCCATAACCACATCAAGATTACGCAGACCGATATCCGTGTCAATAAGACAAACCTTCTTCCCTGCTTTTGCAAGACCGGTTCCCACGTTTGCAGATGTAGTGGTCTTACCTACACCGCCTTTACCTGATGTGACGACAATTACTTCGCTCATAAATCCTCCATTCTGTCCTACGACAAGTAAATGTAATCGTCGCCCGAAAAACTTATAAGCTTTCCAGGATATCTTTGGTAAGTGGTTCCAGCACAACCCCTTCATCCTTTAAGTATGCTACCTTAGGCTGGATTTTCGGTTGTATTCTCCATTTGCCCTTTTTCATTGGTCTATATTTGAAATTGCCGATGCACATAGCTTCCGGCTCCATTTCAAGCGCTATAATAAATGCATTTTCTTCCCCGTTTCGTCCGGCATAGGCTTCTCCGTATAAGCCCCCCAAAATAATAATATTTTTAGAGGAACTGACTACACATCCCGGATTCACATCCCCTAAAACAATCACACTGTCTTCCATTTCCAGAACATCACCATTCTGTACCGTTCCTCTGTAAAACTGGGCATAATCACCGGTGGGCAATTTACTTTGCAGTGTCTGAAGTGCTTTAATAAAATTATTCTGGGAAGCATCATCCTTCCCTACAATACAAATAACATTCAAATCACTGTTATCACTGATAACCTCTAAAATATCCATTTCCTGCTGTGCCGATAATTCTCTGCCCTCCAAGGACAAGGCAATATCCGCATTACCGAAAAAGGCTCTTGAACTGTTAAACTTATCTGCAATCTCTTGTAATAAAATATGGAATGGTGTATCAGGATTTAATTTTAAGTTAATACCATTCTGAAAACTTTTAATTGTAAACGAACCTTTCACAAATAAATCTCCATTTCTAAATTTCATTGTTGGAAACCCCTGCATCCGGGGCATCCGCTTCACCGGTAACAATGTTCTCCGCCTCATCCAAACCATAATAATATGCAATAATATCACGTGTGGTCTGTGCTGCATAATCCGAAGAATAACCAAACAAAATTCGTGTGGTAATGGCAATTTCCGGTTCTCCGTCATAAGGCGCATATCCTACAAACAGCGCATGGTTAGGACGGGAGCTTGACTGCTCTGCCGTACCGGTTTTACCTGCTACCGTAATATCCAACTCTCTAAAATAAGTCTTCGCTTCCACTACCTTACGCATACCTAATCGTATAGCGTTCCAATATTCCTGAGGCATAACTACATTGCCATATACCTCTGCATTATATACCTGAATAATATTACCACTACTGTCTCTGACAGAGTCTAATAAAGTCATATTATAAACCGTACCACCGTTTGCAACAGCTGCCACATAACGGGTAAGTCCTACCGCCGAAAAAGCATTAGAACCCTGACCAATTGCAGAAGGAACAGGTAATTCATCTGAAACTTCCGGTTGGGTTTCCCCGATTTCAATACCGGTTTTATCAGCCAAACCATACATGGATGCATAAAGTGCCAAAGAATCCAAACCTTCCTGTGCATTGTACACACCATTTCTGGTAGATAAATCATAGCCCACATTATAAAAATAATAGTTGCAGGAATTAGCGATTGCACCGGTAACATCTAAATTACCATGGCCCCAACGCTTCCAACACCAAGGACCGGGATTGATTTCTTTAAACTGACCGGTACAATTAATTTTTGATTTTAATGTCACGATATTTTCCATTAAGGCTGCTGTAGCAGATACCATTTTAAAGGTGGAACCGGGTGCACCCTTATAAGTGGTCGCATAGTTATTCATCGGTTTCGACTTATCCGAAATCAACTGATTCCAATACTGCGCATCCACTGTGTTGGCCATTTTATTGTTATCATAGCCCGGATAAGTAACGCACGCCAATACATCACCGTTATTGGCATCCATAACCACCACAGAACCGTTACATGGATCCAAGGCAAGCTGTGCCGGTGTAATATCCAAATTACGGATGCGGTTTAGCATAAAGTTATATGCATTTAATTTGCCACCATATAAAGCTTCCTCATCCTCCAAAGGAACATTTATTTTTCCTTGCTCACATAATATTTTACATATATTTTTGCCACTCAATTTATCATTCTTAATCATAAAACGATAAATCTTCTTCTGAAACTCCAGATTATTATCAATCTGTTCTCTGACATATTCCCAAATACATGCATAGATTTCTTCCGAATCCGAATATTGACTATCCAAGTCAAGTCTTGTAACATCAATCCAATTCATAGAAATACAATATTTCAGATAATCATGCATGCTGATTACTTCATCTGTAGCCCATGCAATCTGTGTCTTATCCTTAGAATCAATTAAAGAAATGTCCAAAACACCATTGGCTTTTAACAAAGAAACAATATCACTTTCGTAATTCTTGTACTCTAGGGTCAATTTATTATATACGGTCTTTTTTTCAAAAAACTCCGCTTCCAGCCTCTCATAAACCCCTGCTTTATATTCCAAATATGCCCCATGTACCTCTTTTTCTGTTTCTCCGGCGTCTTCTTTCGTAAAATCACGAATATCAATTACACCATTATTAATTACTGCAAAATACACGTCATAAATGGGTATAATAATATCTGCACTACTTGCATTTTCTTTCGGCACATATTCCTTTACGTTTTTAATCTTTTCAAGGACGATTCCGGCAATATGTTGTTCCAAAATATTATAGGATGCTTTTTGCAGTTCACTATCCAGAGTTAAATATACATCATTACCTGCTTGCGCTTGGGTACGTTCCAAAATACTGATTACTCGGCCGGTATTGTCTACAGACACCTTTTCATAGCCTTTAATGCCCTGCAATGTGGTCTCCATATACAACTCAATACCACTCTTGCCCACCATGTCATTTAGATTATATCGGTCTCCTGTACCACCTGCTTCCAAATCCTGCAAATTTAAACTTTCTAACTCATCCGAGGATATTTTACCCGTATAGCCTAAAATATGTGAAAAATAAAAGCTGTCCTCTGTATAACGGCGTACCGTATCTTCTACAATGGACACACCAGGAAGCCCTGCACTGTTTTCCATAATTACAGCCACGGTTTCGTTGCTAATATCCTTAGCCACTGTGGTACCAATATATTTTCGATAAGAAGTCAACTTCATGGCATATCGTATGGTTACCATCTGCAGAAGTTCTTTTGGGGTATATCCTTTCCCTACAATAAATTCTGTATCCGAATCTCCCTCTACTTCATACTCTCCAATAGCAAAGTTTTTCTGACCGGCCAGAAATTCTATGACTTCCTCGGCCGTAGCACTTTTTTCTTCATCTTCCAGCTTATCTATGGTAGTACGTCCATAAACATCTGCCAGAAAACGAAGTAACTTTGTACCCTCTACATTAAAAACAAAATGATTGTTTTCATCTAAAATTACATTAAAATCTTCAATGATATAGTCGCCATTCTTTTCAATACTTTTAATCAATTGAAAAACCGTAGCATTCAGCTTTTTATTTTTACCGTTGCCGGATTCAAACACGTCCTCAATCTTTACAGAATATGCCAAATCATCGTAAGCCAATACCACACCGTTGCAATCATAAATGGTGCCACGGGAACTGGAAATATCTCTGGTTTTTTCCGTGGAAAGGATAAACTCATCCAAATATTCCTGCCCTTGCACAATCTGTAAATCAAAACACCGATAAATCAAAATACCGCCTAAAATCAAAAATACAAAAGTCAAAAGCGTAATTCTGTTTGTTATGAAATTTAATATATCTTCACGAATTCTATCAAACAAAGCTTTACGCGCCTCTTCTTTCCCTACGTTCCAATCCTTCGTTAATCAGCAAAACGATAGGATACAATACACAAGTAATTACCATGGTATAAACCACTTCCGGTAATATTACATCCTTAAAGTAAAACAGGAAATCAAACTTTCCTTTTAACAAAAACATAAGTATGTAGCAAACCATGCCATAAGACAAGTCACTGATTACAATTAATCCTAAGGGCAACTTAATATCCTCAGGATAAAAAATACGATTAAACTTACCGTTCAAGAAGCCCACATACATTAGAATCAATGCATAAAAGCCTAAAATATCACCATAAAAAATATCCACCAATAAACCACAAATAAAGCCTATTATCAACCCTTCGTTTTCACCACGCATGAAACCAAAGGCGGAAGTCAGAATTACCAAAAGATTCGGTACAATTCCCGCAAAAGATAAGCTTCTGAAAACTGTACTTTGCAGCACAAAGCATACCACTATTAAAATAAATACAGTAAACTTTCTTAACAAAATCTTTCTTCTCCTTATTCTTCTACAATAAGCTCTTCCTTGGTCTCCAAAATAACCAATACTTCATCCAAATGTTCAAAATCCACCGCCGGCGAAATATAACCGGATTTGGTCAAATTATTAGGATCTGCTTCAATGGAATAAACATATCCCACTAAAATATTAGGCAAATATTTATCACTTATATGGGAAGTAACAATCTTATCGCCCTTTGCCACCACATTCTGACTATCTACCAATTGACTGAAGCGGATAACGCCTTCCTTCATAGCCTGCAAGTCACCGGATACAATCATAGTATCTGAGGTTGTCAATGTTTTGGCAGATACATTGGCATTGTCTGATATAATAGATGTTACCTTGGCCCAGTTGGGTCCAATAGAAGTTATACGACCTACTAAACCACCGTCGGCAATTACATTCATATCCACAGCCAAACCATCATCTGTACCCTTATTTATGGTAAAAGCAGAATACCAATTACCTGTATCTCTGCTGATAATCTTCGCTCCCACCTTGGTATAATCGTCGTACTCATTATCAATCTCGTACAACTGGCGCAAACGTACCAGCTCTGCTTTATCCTGCTGTAAAAGGGTATTCTCTACTACCAATTCATCCACCTGACTCTTCAGCTTCTGGTTTTCCGCAAGCAAATCCTTTATTTGTCCCAGTTCATCCGAACGTCTGGAAATCCAGCCACCTACATTACTGATGCCCTGCTGAAACGGAACTACCACGTAACCAACCGCAGTATTCAGTGGTTTATTCAAAACATCCGTACCAATGGTTACCACCATAAGTACCGTACACAAACATGTTAACGCAAAAAGGAGATATTTACTTGGTATCGTAAATCTCTCCCCTTTTCTTTTTACTACCGGGCTCATTTACTCATCCCTTCTATTGCATAAGCGACAGTTTTATAGTTATCTTCATTAATAATTTTTGCCAAACCGATAGCTACGCTGGTTACAGGATTTTCGGAAACATTTACCTTAAGTCCGGTACCCTTATTCAGTCTTTCTGCCAAATGCGCCACCTGGGAAGCACCACCCGTCAAGAAAATACCATTACGATAAATATCTGCTGCTAACTCCGGTGGAGTTCTTTCCAAAATAACTTTTACATTATCAATAATTGTATTGAAATGCTCCTCTAAAGACTCATTTACCAGCTGGGTAGGAATTTCTCTTTCCACAGGCAAACCTGTCACAATGTCACGGCCATACACAATAGCACCGTTTCCGCTCTCTTCCAACTCCGGAATAGACATCTTAATACCTTCTGCGGTCTTACCACCAATAATTAAGCTAAATTCCTTTTTTACCGCATTACGGATGGAATCATCAAACTTAGAGCCACCCACCTTAATCAAACGGCTAAGCACAATACCGCCTAAGGATAAAATAGAAATCTCTGTGGTATCGTAACCCACATTAACTACAATCACACCCTGCGAGTTCTTTACATCAATACCAAGCCCCAAACCATCGGCAACAGCTTTCTCCACTACCATGACTTTCTTGGCTTTTACGTTGGCATCCTTTACCAAATCATAAAAAGCACGCTTCTCTACTTCTGTAACATCTGTAGGTACTGCAATGTAAAAATCCGCAGGCTTAATCGCACCCCCCTGAAAATCGGTAATAAAATACTTAATCAAGGTCTCCATATTTTTAATTTCAGCAATTACACCATAAGATAATGGATACGAAACCTGAATATTGCTGGGTGCCTTCTCATACATATCAAAAGCAGAATCACCATAAGCAAATAACGTACGCTTATTTTCAATGGCAATCATATTCTTTTCCACCAAAATCTTATCATCATTCTTACTATATATTTTTATATTGTTGGTACCTAAATCAATACCGTATACATTGTTTGCCACAATACATACCCCTTTCTATATAAACTGCTGTTCTTTAAAGCTCATATAACAATTATCCCCAATAATAATATGGTCTAACAAAGGAATATCTAATTTATCACCCATTTCTGCAATATGCCTGGTAATGTTTAAATCACTGTTACTTGGCGTTGGATCACCACTGGGATGATTGTGAATTAAAATAATATTCACCGCCTCATTACGTAATGCTTCCAAAAACACATCTCTGGGAGATATTAAAGACATATTCACACTGCCGCTGGACAACTGTACTTCCTTCATAAGCTGTCCTTTGGCATCCAGACATACCACTACAACACATTCTTTCTTACGATGCCTGAGCTTCTCCATAAAGTACTGTGCTACAGTAGAAGGTTTATGTATAATCAGACCACTTTTAGCACTTGCAGTATTAATCCGCATAGCCAGCTCTGCAATACATTTAATCTTCACTGCCTTTACCTCACCGATTCCTTTTACTTCCAAAAGACGTTTCAAAGGAATATCATACAGTCCAAGTAATCCTGTTCTGTTGGTTTGCGATAATGCAAGTATTTCCTCCGCCAGCTGTAAGGCGTTTTTCTCCTTTGTTCCTGTTCGCAATATAATTGCCAGTAGCTCACTCTCCGTCAGACTCTCCGGTCCGTACTGAAGAAATTTCTCATAGGGAAAATTTTCATTTTTAACTTTTTTCAATTATATCTCCTTGTCCGCCTTCTCCGACGTTACAAGGTTATTTAACAAATCGATAAATCAATAAAGAAATGATTACGCCCAGCACACTGGCTATGGTAATCTGAATCTTTAATCCAAAAGTAAATATAATGAATCCTAGATCCAGTTCCACCGGATTACTCATTCCAAAGGTTTTTCCGTAGTTTAAAAAACTTCCATCGAAGTATGTACCGATAAAACCACCAATCACAAAGCCAATCAGTATAAGTATAACAAATACCCAATTTACTCTTTTCAAAACCCTTCCTCTACTTTCTTTTGTAATATCCCGTTGAGTACTTAGACAAAAATTCGTCAAATACACTTTATAATACTAACATATTTTGTCCTTACTGTACATAAAATTTAGAGAATTTATTTCGCGGAAATTCTTAAAATTTTATGTTGTTTTGGCATACATTCCCACAAAATCGCAAGCTTTTCCATATCCGCTGTAAAACCTTGTCGAATTATCTGTAGGCTGCATTTACCTGCTCTATAGAC
This sequence comes from Acetatifactor sp., assembly GCA_045634745.1. GTDB lineage: Bacteria > Bacillota > Clostridia > Lachnospirales > Lachnospiraceae > Acetatifactor. The sequence continues at coordinate 298,489 of JAZRAX010000038.1, forward strand.
ACAATTCCCTTATCTACCAATGACTGCAACGACTTTAAAATACCGAACTTCGCATGCTGCCAGGTAAGACCTCCCTGGAAATACACTGCATAAGGAGGCTTAATCGGACCATCTGCGGAAAGTTCAATGGACGAACCTGACACAAAAGCGCCTGCCGCCATAATTACCGGCGCATCATACCCGGGCATATCCCAAGGTTCCGGAATTACATGACTATCAATGGGCGCTGCCGCCTGTATACCCTGGCAAAAAGCAATAACTCCCTCCGGATTGCCAAAAGTTACCGCCTGAATAATATCGTGACGGCTTTCGGTTCCATTGGGAACTACAGCAAATCCCAATCTTTCATATATATTCGCTGCAAAAATCGCCCCTTTCAAGGCACCTGCAGTCACAGTAGGAGCTAAAAACAATCCCTGATAGAAAGAACCAAGTACGCCCAAAGAAGCGCCCACTTCTTTACCAAGTCCGGGGGAAGTCAAACGATATGCGGCATTTTCCACACAGGCTTTCTTGCCGGCAATATAACCGCCAATGGGCGCCAAGCCACCACCGGGATTTTTAATCAAGGAACCAACCACCATATCTGCCCCTACATCACTGGGCTCTATTTCTTCTACAAATTCACCATAACAGTTGTCCACCATGCAGATAACATCCGGCTTAATATTTTTAATAAATGCAATCAATTCACCAATACGTTTTACGGAAAGTGTAGGTCTGGTCTGATATCCCTTAGAACGCTGAATGGTTACCAATTTGGTACGCTCATTGATTGCTTTCGCAATATTATCATAATCAAAACTTCCGTCCGGTAATAAATCCACCTGACTATAAGTAATACCATACTCAGACAGGGAACCGGGGGTTTCACGGATACCAATTACTTCCTCCAAAGTATCGTAAGGCTTACCAACAGGAGAAAGCAATTCATCGCCGGGACGTAAATTACTCATGAGCGCCAATGCCAACGCATGGGTTCCACAGGTAATCTGCGGACGCACCAATGCATCCTCCGTATGAAATAATGACGCATATACCGCTTCCAAAGTATCTCTACCCAAATCCCCATAGCCATAACCGGTAGTTCCCAAAAGACACGCCTCACTGACCTGATTGTCCTGCATGGCCTTAACCACTTTTAACTGGTTATATTCGGCTCTATTATCAATTTCTTCAAAGCGTTCCTTTAAATTCTTCAGAATCGCCTCACCGTATTCATACACTTCCCGGCTAATACCGAGACTGTGAAAAATCTCAAAATTATTCATATATTTTCACTCCTCATGATTATATTCCTGCTTCATCAGTATTCATTTTGCAGTTCTTGCTTATAAAAATATCCGTTTCTTTATTTCAGACATCATAAATGCTAAAATCTTCTCATCATCATAATCAAACTCCGGCTTATTTACCCAGATAACATCCTTCTCCCGTTTAAACCAGGTGATTTGACGCTTTGCAAAATGTCGGGTATCACGCTTCAATATATATACCGCTTCCTCCAGCGTAATCCGTCCCTCCAGATAATCTATGATTTCCTTGTAACCAAGTCCCTGCATAGCCACCATATCTCTGGTACAACCATTTTCCAGTAATCGCTTTACCTCTGCCTCCAGACCGTTTTCCAGCATAATATCTATACGTTTTTCAATGCGCTCATAAAGCTTGTCCCGGTCATCATTTAACACAAAATAGCAGAAATTGTACGCCGGTTTTTTCTCGGACTCCTGCTCGTTATGCTCGGAGATCTTCTTACCGGTAAAATGATAGAATTCCAACGCACGAATCACCCGCTTCCTATTGTTGGCATGAATGGCCTCTGCCGATGCAGGATCCACTTCTTTTAACAGATTATGCAAATATTCTGCACCCTTCTCCCTGCCAAGCGCCTCCAATTGCGCACGATATTCATTATTATCCTCATTCTCCGTAAAGTCAACATCCTTTAGCACAGCCTGAATATAAAATCCGGTGCCGCCTGCCAAAATCGGAATATGCCCACGCTTGTAGATGCCTTCCATGGCCTCCTTACATTTCTTCTGAAAAACCACTACATTAAATTCATCTTGGGGCTCCAAAATATCAATCAAGTGATGGGGCACGCCCTGCATTTCTTCGGGCATAATTTTGGCTGAACCCACATCCATTCCCTTGTAAACCTGCATGGAATCTGCTGAAATAATTTCTCCATTGATAAGCTTTGCAAGCTTAATGGACAGATTGGTTTTTCCCACAGCCGTAGGACCTGTTAAAATAATCAGTGGTTTCTTTTCTTGCTCTATCATCGTTTAAATCGTTTCTCCATTTCATATTTGTTCATGGTGATAATGGTCGGTCTACCGTGAGGACAATTGTAAGGATTCTCTAAAGCTAAAAGCTCATCAATTAACCTTTCTGCCTCTTCACGGCTCAAACGGTTGTTACCTTTTACTGCCGCCTTACAGGACATAGAGGCAATCTTTTCTTCCACTACTTTCAGACTTTCTCTGGGACCCATGTCGGACAATTCGTCCAAAACTTCCAAAAACATCTGTCGTTCATTACATCCATACAAATCCACCGGCACCGCACGCAAAGCGTATTCGTCCCCACCAAATTCCTCAATTTCAAAGCCAAGATTTGCAAAAAGTTCTGCATACTCTTTAAGGATGATTTCCTCACGTCCCGTCAGGCTCACAATAATCGGTGGCATCAAATTCTGAGTAACCAAAGTTTTTTCATGATACTGCTTCATAAAACGCTCATACTTCACCTTTTCATGGGCGGCATGCTGGTCAATAATATATAACTTATCCTCAAACTGCACCAACCAATAGGTATCAAATACTTGTCCGATTATTTGGTATTTGGTACGGTTTTCCTGAGAAATCACCTTAGTTTCAAATAAAGTTTCCTGAGTAAAATCTGTCATCAATGGTCTGTCCGCCTGATAGCGAACCTCTTCCATCACCTTAAACGCTTGCGCTCGCTTTGTTTCGAAAGGTTCTGGCACGGAAAGCTTCGTAGCAAAGTCCTTACTTGCCGCTTTCGAAATCACATTTTGTTCACCATCTATCGGTTCTTGCTTTGTCTGCTCCAGCATTTGGGACATAATGCCCAACTCTTTTAAGCCAACTGTACTGCCCTGATGATTTACTGTGGTTGCAGAATTGACTCTTTCAGTCACCACTCTGTTCATAGAATGTGTCGGCATCCCGGGCATCACAACTTCCGTATAATTCACCTGCTTTTTCTCTTCCGAAATCTTGGATACGAAAGATTTTATTTCACCATTCTGTGTTTCGGGCTTCTTTGCCTCCGGAAGTGTAGTCTCCGGTATCATCTCCTTATTCTTCAAACGTTCTCTGACAGCGCGCATAACTAAATGATACACTGTCGGACCGTCCGAAAAACGTACCTCCATTTTGGTGGGATGTACATTTACATCCACCTGTGATTTATCCTCCACTGTCATATGAAGTACACATAACGGAAACTTATGCTGCATTAAATATTCCTTGTATCCTTCTTCAATCGCTTTAGAAAGTACGGAGCTACGAATAAATCTGCCGTTCAAAAAATAAATTTCGTGATTACGATTGGAACGCACTAACGTTGGATTGCCCAAGTAGCCCTTTATATGAAATCCGTTTTCTTCAAAGTCAATCGGAATCACATTAGCAGCCACATCCTTACCATAAATCCGATAAATCACCTCTTTTAATTCCCCGTTGCCGGACGTGTAAAATTTCGTCTGGCTTCCTACCATAAATTTAAAAGAAATGTCCGGTCTGGAAAGTGCTAAATGCTCCATCAAATCCGCTACATAACCCCCCTCTGTAGGTGGCTGTTTCAAAAATTTGCGACGTACCGGCGTATTAAAGAACAAGTTACGAATCAAAAATGTGGTTCCATCCGGCGCCCCCACTTCTTCAAACACCTTTTCAACGCCACCTTCAATAATCACGCGGGTACCGGTCAAGGAATCTTTCGTCTTCGTCACCAGCTCCACCTGGGAAACCGCAGAAATACTGGACAAAGCCTCACCACGAAATCCCAAGGATGCAATACGGCTCAAATCTTCCGCCGAATCAATCTTGCTGGTAGCATGACGAAGAAAGGCTATACGAATCTGGTCTTTTGCAATACCCGAGCCATTGTCCGTAATACGCATAAAGCTGATACCGCCATCCTTTATCTCCACCGTAATGGATGTAGCCCCCGCATCTATGGCATTCTCTACCAACTCTTTTACCACGCTGGCCGGCCGTTCCACTACCTCACCGGCAGCAATCTTATCAATTGTTTCCGCGTCTAAAACATGTATCTGATTCATGTTTGTTCCTTTCTATTTTTTATAAAAATTCATCAAATATCGTGTTGCATTCCGCTCAATACCACGATACAACTGTTGCGGTCTATAGAAAATAATCTTTCTCCCAGAATCCATTTTCTCTAAAAATCACTTGATTTTAAAGCTGATTTAAATCGTACGCGGTCTATAGAAAAAAAGTTACCCGTGAGATACCTCTTTTTTAATAAAGTGCGGTCTCACAGACAAATTATTCTGCATAGACCTAAAATACATTAAAAAATGTTAAGAAAAGTGGTATTTCTGATAAAAATGGATTCCCTACAAACAATTTTCCTGTATAGATACCATCATTCTATCGTATCTACCATAATTTTCTCTTCCAACCACTTAGCAACACCATCTTCATTATTGGATGCAATAATGCCTGTGGCATACTTTTTCAATTCTTCCTGCGCATTTGCCACCGCATACGCTTCATCCGCTATCCGAAACATATCAATATCATTCTTTCCATCCCCAAATACCACCAATTTCTCACATTGAAGCATGCTTTGCAATTGCCTGATGGCATTGGCTTTAGAAGCTTCCGGCGGCATGATTTCTAGCCACTGCTCCTTGGTATAGATGTCATTTTGGTATACGCAATGATACTTATCTTTGTATTTCTCGTAAAGAGGATTTAATTTCTCAGGCTCATCAACGCAGGTAATATAAAAAACATTGCCCGACTTCAACTCTGCCAACGTATCTACAGCATGAGTACGAACATCCCCTTTTCGACTTTCCAAAAACATATTCATCCCTTTCGTACACAAATCAGGCACAAAAGAAAACTTTTCCACGCCATCCATCTGCGCATAAACAATTGGATACACTGCATTCTCAAACAAATCTTCTAACAAATCCTGCACTGACGAATCGAAATAATTCGCAAGCAATATTTCCTCTGTCACATTATCAATCACAAAAGCACCATTATACACAATCAGCGGTATTTTAGCATCCATTCCCTTTGTCACTTTTTTCGCAGTAATATAGGAACGGGCGGTTGCATAGGAAAATAGAACTCCCTTTTTGGTTAATGCATTTATTACTTCATTCGTATACTCAGAAGTTTGCTCATTGCTCCGCAACAATGTGCCGTCTAAGTCGGAAACATATAAAGTAGTCATAGTTGCTCCCCTAAATAAGACTAAAATTTGTATCTATTCTTTTCATAGCCTCTCTACATCAATTCTAAAGTTCTATCCCTTTTTATTCTTCAAATCGGAACGGAATATCCTAGCTCCTTCACCATATAAACCACTTCATACGGCTGTCCATCCCTAGGGTCCATTTTCTCCTCGTTATGCGAATACACAAACCCGCAAGACTCCAACATTTTCTGCGATGCTATGTTCCGGCTTCGATAACTGAAAATTATTTTCTCAGCACCCAGTTCAGCACGTGCCAGTTCTACCATGGCATTCACAATCTGCTTTCCATACCCCCGTCCTGAAAATGCCGGTCCAATGGCAATGCCCTGATCTTCAAAAACGCCCTGCTCTACCTCATCCATAACAGCCCAGCCAATGGCTTGTCCGGACCTTTTTTCAAAAACCGTCCAGTTATAGGGAGACTTTTCCTGCGCTGCTAAGCATTTCATCATACGCACTCTGGCGGCTTCTTCGGAGGTTGTTATCTTCCACAGCATATATTTGGCACTTTCTTCGTGGCACCATATATTTTGATACATGTCCTTCCAATCATCAAATTCACATTTTTTCAAGAACAAATCCTGCGTTTCCAATATATATTTCTTCATGTATACAATCTTTCCATCATTTCTTAAAACAAATGCCTATTCGTCAAGACATACTCCTTAAAAATATCATATCTATTCTTAAATAATTCACGTTCCTCTTTTGAAATCATCCGTTCTCCATCTTCATGGACAACCATCCGATTATCTTCGTTTTTATGATTCAAAAAATATTTACTACTTTTATCCTTTTTGCACATTTTTCCGATTAGTTTCAAAAAATCTGTATATGCATAAGAACCAGTCACATAATGCTTCAACAGTAAATATCTATATTCCTTAGTCTCCTTTAAATCATCTAAATCAAAAATCGCACATTCTAAATCTTTGAAAATAATGATTATATTTAGTGTCTCTTTGCTTATAATTGAATAGCTACAATTCAAACTATTATCTTCTATCATAGAAACTTTAACAACCGACTCCGTCATCAAATATTCTCCCTAATATACATTTCTTCCAATTGATCATTCCACCGGCGGTTTCCACGGTGGCGGCGACAACAATGTAGTCCTTCCAATATCCGGCAACACATCATACACCGAACAACCCATAATCTGCTCAAACTTTTCCTTTATTTCAAAGGTTTTGTTCCAGCCCTTCACATAGACTTCCATAATTCCGTATCTTCGTGTCACATCCACAAACCGTTTCTCAATAATCACAAAGCCGTAATCCGTTGCCAACGAATCACATAATTGAATCAATCGGTCGTAATCATCTGCCTCACAGCTCAAAATATATTCTTTAATAGCAATTTCCTCTTCCGTAGTCGGTTCGTACTGAAACTCCTCCTGCATCAGCACATAAGAATGAGTCATGCAAATCCTTGCAACCTCGTCCCATCCTTTTTCCATACAAAATTGGTAGCCCTCATACACATGCTTTGGAATATTTACGATTCCCACACGTCGGCCGATATCGTGCAAAACACCCACAATATAAGCCTTTTCAGCATCCATACCCGGTATCTTCTTAGCAATATTTCTGGCAGCAATACCCACATTTAGAGAATGCTTCACCCAAGGTCCCGGATTTAATTCACCGGCAATTTGTAATTCTTTTTTAGCTTCTTCTATGGTTGGTAACATATTATCTTCACTTCCTTTTTCGGTACGGTAGCGTACCAATGTCCCTGATACTCTGGTGTTTTTTTTACACTTCAATAGCAACTCCATAATCCAAAATTACATAGCCATTCTCATCCGGCGTAGTGTATCTGGGACAATTGTACCTTTCCACACACCAACTGTCCTCTTTTCGTTTCATTCCCTGCGCCTTCAAAGCTTCTAAACACATATCATGGGTTTCCATGGAATAAAACTCTCCACTACCTTCCTGGGCATATAAATAACACATGGCATAATTCATTGCCTCTATGTCAACATACTCAAATCCATCCGGCACCTGTGTACTTTCCGGGAAGAACATACCAATCCAATACTCCGGCACGCCCTCCACAATATGTACCGCACCTACATAAGCATTCCCATTAAAAGGCAAACACTGCATAGCTTCCAGTGCCTCGAACCAATTATTCTCCCACCATTCGCCCCAATTGACACATCCCGATGCATATTTCTTGCCAATCAGTCGCGCCACCGGACAACTTTCTTTTTTGATCTCCAATAATTTTACAGCCATTTTACCAATAATCCTTTCAAATCTACAATCCTAAAATCTTGCCCATACTCGCCGCCCAGTTCATTTCTATCAATCCATACTGTTTGCATGGAGACAGCTTTGGGTCCCAGAATATCATCCGTGATAGAATCACCTACAAATAAAACCTCTTGTGGTGACAATCCATTATCCTCAAGGATATGTGTAAAAAAACATTTCTCCGGTTTGTAACATTTCAAATTTTCTGAAGTATAAACCTTATGTACTGTAATGTTATTTTTACGCATTACACTTTCAAGCACATTATTATCGGTATTTGAGCCAATATATACCCTATATTTTTTCATAAGTTCATTCAGTACCATTCTCGTTTCTGGATACGCATCGCGCTCAAATGCGTCTGCAAGCAAAGCGTCTGCATCCTCCTTGGCATTTCTGTTTACTCCATACCTATCGTAAAACATCTGAATTCGAGAGATGAAAATGTCACGCTCCGTCATAAATTCACAAGCTTCTGCTGTATGCCTCTTGTAATACGCTTTCCATTCCTGAAGAAATGACGTTTCATCCACCGAAACACCACAGGAAGTTATATTTTTCAAAATTGTTCTTGCAGAACCACCATTTGTCACTTTAAAAAGCGTCCCAAATGCATCGAAAATGATTGCTTTCATACTCTATTACCTCACTATACGCGCCACATGCGGTCTCTGCAAAAAAAATTCTTCTCGGAATCCCTTATGCCACAAAAAACATCTGATTATTGCCGTTTTAACGAGCCCTTGCGGTCTATACAAAAAAACTTCCCTCCCAGATACCACTTTTTCAAAAAAACGGTATCTCACAACTCACTTTTTCTACATAGACCGCCAATACATTAATTTTACATCAAAATAGCAGGAAAATAAGAGAAAATGGATTCTGAAAACACATTTTTTCTGTATAGACCGTCACCGGCAGATATTTCCGAAAAAACTATTCCCTTCACATTAATCCTCATTATCTTTCACGATAAGTCCCTCTAACTCTTCCAAGCTTCCACAAAACACATTCACATCAATATATTTCTCTTGTCCGGCATATCCTTCCAACACGTCGGTATCCGAATACTGCCAAAGCGTCCACTTATCCTTCAAATTTACATCTGGCGTGAAATATACATTCCGAATCCACAAGGGATATTCATCAAACTCTTCCTGTAAATATTTATAATACACTGTGTATGTAGTGTAAATCATAGGTTTTACACCATACTCCTACGATACAAAATAATATTATCAGTACTTTCTTTCGTTTATTGCCCATATCTACTTACCCCAAATTTGCAGGCGCACAACGCTTCATTCTCCAACAGAGCTTTCCTTACATCACCCGATATCTTTTCATGACTACCATCGATTCTTCAGCTTATTCTGCAAACGGTACAATGTATTCAGTGCATCTAACGGCGTCATGGTAGACACCTCAATCTCCTGAAGCTCCTTCAGTACGTCCTCATCCGTTACCGTATCAAACAAAGACATCTGAGCCAAATCCACTTCATCATACTTGGGCTGTTTCTTTGCCTTGGTATCATTTTTCACATCTACTGCAATGCTTTGCACCTTTTCAATGATATCGTTATCCGTCAGCTGTTCCACGATTTCCTTGGCACGGTTAATAACCATATCCGGCACACCTGCCAGCTTCGCCACCTGAATACCGTAGCTTCGGTCTGCGCCACCCTTAATAATCTTTCGTAGGAACACAATATCGTCACCACATTCCTTTACAGCGATACAATAATTATTTACATTGCTAATCTTGCCTTCCAGCTCGGTCAATTCATGATAATGGGTAGCAAATAATGTCTTTGCACCCAAAAGCTTCTTGTTACTGATATGTTCAATCACGGCCCAAGCAATACTCAAACCGTCAAAAGTAGAGGTACCACGGCCGATTTCGTCCAAAATAAGCAGACTGTTAGCAGTTGCATTTCGCAAAATGTTCGCCACCTCGTTCATCTCTACCATAAAGGTAGACTGTCCGCTGGCCAAATCATCGGACGCCCCTACACGAGTAAAAATACGGTCTACAATACCGATATTGGCACTTCTTGCCGGCACAAAGGAACCCAGCTGAGCCATAAGCACAATCAACGCACTCTGCCTCATATAAGTGGACTTACCTGCCATGTTGGGTCCTGTAATGACTGAAATCAAATGACTGTTATTGTCTAACATAGTATCGTTGGCAATAAACATATCATGGTCTATCATCAGTTCCACCACCGGATGACGACCATCCTTAATATCAATAATCCCTTTTTCATTCAGCTTGGGACGCACATAGTGATTACGCTCCGCCACATAGGAAAGGGATGCAAACACGTCCAGACGAGCAATGGCCTTGGCCGTCTTCTGAATACGTTCCAGCTGACCGGCTACTTTGTCACGGATTTCGCAGAACAAATCGTACTCCAGCGTATACAGCTTGTCTTCCGCGTTGAGAATCATATCCTCCATCTCTTTTAACTTCGGTGTGGTATATCGCTCTGCATTGGCCAGAGTCTGCTTACGAATATAATCCTCCGGCACCATATTCTTAAAGGAATTGGTCACTTCAAAATAATAACCGAATACCTTGTTGTATTTAATCTTCAGATTTTTGATTCCGGTGCGTTCTCTATCCTCTTCCTCCAGCTTGGCAAGCCACTGCTTACCATCCCGCTTGGCGTTACGAAGCATATCAATATCTTCATGGAATCCGTCTTTAATAATACCGCCTTCACGCACCAAAAGCGGCGGTTCCTCTTCAATTGCTGCATCAATTAAAGCGTAAATATCGTCCAGACTCTCCATATCCTCATGGATTTCGCACAAAAGCTCTTTCTGGAAGCTCTTTAAAACGGTCTTTATATGCGGAAGCATCTCCAAGGAATTACGAAAGGCAATCAAATCTCTGGGGTTCGCAGTCTTATAAGTTACCTTACTTAACAGTCGTTCCAAATCATAAATCGGATTCAGATACTCACGAATTTCATCACGGGAAACAGAGTCCTTGGACAGCTCCTCCACGGCATCCAGACGAGCCTCCATGTCAGCCTTATTCAAAAGAGGCTGTTCAATATAACTACGAAGTGTACGGGCGCCCATAGCTGTTTTAGTCTTGTCAAGTACCCACAAAAGCGAACCTCGCTTCTGCTTTTCACGCAAAGTCTCACAAAGCTCTAAATTCCTTCGGGTAGAGCTGTCCAGAAGCATATATTTGCTGGTTAGATAAGATTGAATATGATTAATATGCACCAAATCATTTTTCTGAGTATCCAATAAATACTGAAGTAACGCACCTGCTGCAATGGTTCCTACAGGGAAATCTTCCAAACCAAGACCAATTAAACTCTTGGTACCAAAATGACGCATAATACACTTTTCACATCCCTCATCATCAAAATAATAAGGTTCAATGGTACTGATAGCGATATGTAAACGATTGCGCAAATCTGCAATATCAAAACCACTGACATAAAAAGCATCATTACAAATAATTTCCGAAGGCGCGTATTTCATCAACTCATCCATTAGCCTGCGACTATCTTCCACTTCCGTAGTATAAAAATCTCCGGTAGTAACGTCTGCCGCCGCCAAACCGATTTTCGTAGGCGTATAAGTAATACACATAATATAATTATTCTTGGTCGCTTCCAGCGCCTGCATATTTAGATTAGTACCGGGCGTTACAATACGCGTTACCTCTCGCTTCACAAGTCCCTTGGCAAGCTTCGGGTCCTCTACCTGCTCACAAATGGCTACCTTATATCCCTTCGTTACCAAACGATTTAAATAATTTTCCACCGCATGATAAGGAACTCCACACATAGGTGCACGTTCTTCCAGACCACAGGCTTTGCCGGTCAGAGTAATCTCCAGTTCCTTGGATGCTGTCAACGCATCGTCAAAAAACATTTCATAAAAGTCACCCAGTCTGTAAAATAATATACAGTCCGGATACTCCTTCTTGGTCTCCATATATTTCTGCATCATTGGGGTTAACTCAGCCACTTGTGTTTCCTCACTTCTTTTGAATTGAATTTAATTGCTTCATCCATCTTAAATCCGTACTTTCCAAATAAAAGCACGAAAAGCGGACGCACAAAATGTGCATCCGCTCCTATATTACCACAAAATGTTGTGGTTGTAAATTTGTTTCTCTTTATTGAAAAAAGTCTTTATGCAAGCTTTTCCGCGCGTTCCAAAGCCGCGTCAATATGCTCACAGAAGTTCTCTGCGCCAACTTTCTCATAGAAGCCTGATTTCTGCATTACCTGCATAGGTTGCTCATTTACATGAGACAATACCAACTGTACTTTCTTCTTCTGACAAATGTCCAAAAGTGCTTCAAAATTATGCATTGCTGTTGCATCGATAGCATTTACACTTCTCATACGTAGCACAAGACAGTTGGTGTCGTCCTTCAGCGCAATATTCATAATCTTATCTGCTGCACCAAAGAATAAGGGACCGGTCATTTCGTATACCAAGGTATTCTTGGGAACCACACGTAAACTGATACTTCCTACATCCTCTTCATCATCCACGTACTTCCAACCCTCTACTTCGGTCACATCACTCATACGCTTCATAAACAGAATCGCAGCCATAATAATACCAACTTCAATCGCTACTACCAAATCAAATACAACAGTTAAAACAAAAGTAGTTACCAATACTAATATATCACTCTTCGGCGCTGTTTTCAGTAAGTGCACAAACTTTCTCCACTCAGACATATTATAAGCTACAATAAACAAAATAGCCGCAATGGTGGGCATGGGAATCAATGCTGCATAAGGCATCAATACTACTAAAATCAACAAAAGAACCACTGCATGTACCATACCCGCAATAGGGGTACGTCCACCATTCTTAATATTTGCTGCAGTTCTTGCGATAGCACCTGTTGCCGGAATACCACCAAATAATGCCGAAGTAATATTTCCTGCACCTTGTGCCACCAATTCCATATTGGAACGATGTCTGGAGTTAATCATACTGTCCGCAACCACGCAGGACAACAATGACTCAATAGCTGCCAGAATCGCAATAGTAAATGCATCCGGAAGCACTGCTTTTGCAGTATCCATACTAAATGCCGGCAAAGAAAGCTTCGGCAAAGCATTAGAAATCTCATATAAATCACCGATACGATTTACATTCATATGTAATCCGTTCACCATAGCAATACCCACAATAACTGCAATCAGCGAAGGCGGAATCTTTTTACAAAAACCCGGTAAATAAGGCCATCCAATTAAAACAATCAAACACACTACGCCTACAATCACAGCCTGCCAGTTAATGGTACCGATAAACTCAAATACTGCTTTTAACTTCTCCATGGTTTCAATCAGGGGTTCTTCGGTCACTACAGTAAGTCCCAGAAAATCCTTAATCTGTCCAACTAAGATCGTAATGGCGATACCGGAAGTAAAGCCTGTGGTAATAGTGTATGGAATAAACTTAATCAGATTACCAAGTCTAAACACACCCATCAGTATCAAAATCACACCGGCCATGAGCGTTGCCAGAATCAAACCTTCCATACCATTGGTTGCCACAATACCGGCTACAATCGTTGCAAAGGCGGCCGTAGGCCCGGAAATCTGTACACGGCTACCACCCAAGAAAGAAATCACAAAGCCGGCGGTAATCGCTGTATAAATACCCTTCTCCGGTGTTACACCGGAAGCTAATGCCAAAGCAATAGACAAAGGCAATGCAATAATTGCCACAATAATACCTGCAATAACATCCTTAATAAACTGCTCTTTTGTATATGTTTTCATGACCGAAAACAACTTTGGTTTTAACTTATCCATGTAAATCCTCTCCTCATCTTTTGAAAATACTTACATAAATTTTCACACAAAATTTATAGTAGTCCTCTTTTTTTTAATTTTCAAGTGTTAGATGAGTTGGAATTGTTCTTTTTTGAGTACAAATGTAAAATCAATGTAAAAACCACAAAAATCCTCATCCATAATCACGGACGAGGATTTCATATTTTAAAATTAATATAATTTCGGTAGCTTCTCAAGCGTAATCGCATACGCTCTATTGTACTGCTCTTTATACACTTCTTCTGTAGTAAAGCGTTCGCTCATAACAAAATCATTGCTCCACACCATAAACCACAACCAGTTCAACTTTTCCTTCTCAATCACTTCAACACTGGGTATCGTACCGATTTCACCAATAGCCAAAGGTTTCTTCGAAGCAAATTGTAATAATTCATTATATTTCTCTGTAAGTGCTGTATGTTCATGTGCAGGTGGATATGCATCCATGGTCACGATATCACAATAATCATCTCCCACATAGCCCTCTGCTCTGGGATTATTCCATACCCAAATCAAATTGTCCAAATGCTTTTCCTCTGTATAATACTTAAACATCTCACGATATAGCTTGCGAGCCACATCCATGCCTTTTGCTCCCCACCAGAACCACTGTCCTTCTGACTCGTGGAAAGGTCTCCAAAGAATCGGTATTTTCTTATCTGCAAATCCCTGTAGAAGTTCGGCCATTACATCCATATCATGATAAAAAGCCTTACGCTCCTCAGAGCCTTCCTCGAATACCTTGGTTGCATCAAAATCCGTATTTACAGAATAAAAGGACTTATCTCTGCCACCCATCGGAGAATACCAATGCCAGGTAAAGGTAATCAAACCGCCTTTCTCTGCCCATTCATAGGCACGCTGCAAGGTGCCCTTGTTTTCATTGATTTCCTTCAGGCAATCCTCATCACAGGTTTCGTAATTAATATTGGGCGAATATGCTAACAGCTCAAAACCACAAAGCGCCGGCACTTTCCCTGTTACTTTTTCAATCTGTTTTAACTCTCTCTGCTCCATGGTCTGGGTATGCTGTCCCACAATAATTCCTTTACCACGGATACTTTCTAAATATTCTAATACTACACACACCTGGGCAGTTGCGTTTGGATTAACCGGATTAATCATATTTTATTCACCTCATAAAACATTCTATAATATTGTTCTTTCAACATAATCTATCCGATACAAATAATCAACACCTAATCTACACTCTGTGCCCCATATAATAAAATCCGTGGCACTCGTCCAGCATCACATCCACAATCTGCCCAATCAGGCTTTTATCCCCCGGGAAATGTACCGTCGTATTATTCGACAATCTACCGGTTACCAGAGATGCATCCTGTTCGTTCATTTCTTCTACCAGCACATCCATTACCTTGCCCTGATAGATACCAACACGTTCCTTGGACATATCTTGTACAGCCTTTAATACTTTATCAAAGTTGACTTTAACTTCCTCCTCCGGCACCTGATTCTCCATAGCGGCAGCAGGCGTACCGGTTCTCTTAGAATAAATAAAGGTAAAGGCATTTTCATATTTTACCTGCTTGATTACGTCGATAGTTTCTTCTACATCCTCAGCCGTTTCCCCCGGGAAGCCTACAATAATGTCCGTGGTCAGGGAAATATCCGGAATCTCACGACGGATTTTCGCTGCCAGTTCCAGATACTGTTCCTTGGTATAACGACGATTCATAGCCGTCAGGATTCTGGTAGACCCTGCCTGCAAAGGTAAATGAAGATGCTTACAAATCTTCTTGGATTCCTTCATAACCTGTATCAATTCATCAGACAAATCCTTTGGATGAGAAGTCATAAAACGAATTCGTTTCAACCCTTCAATCTTTTCCACCTCACGAAGCAGCTGCGCAAAGGTCATGGGTTCTTCCAAATTTTTACCATAGGAATTTACATTCTGTCCCAGAAGCATTACCTCCACGACGCCTTCCTTAACCAGATTTTCAATCTCTCTAATAATATCTTCGGGTTTACGACTACGCTCACGCCCTCTTACATAAGGCACGATGCAATAGCTGCAGAAATTGTTACAGCCGAACATAATATTGATGCCGGACTTGAAGGGATATTTACGCTCTACCGGTAAATCTTCCACGATTTTGTCCGTATCCTCCCAAATATCAATAACCATGCCCTTATTTTCAAAGGTTGCTACCAAAAGCTCCGCAAATTTATAAATATTGTGAGTTCCAAAAATCAAGTCCACAAAACGATAGCTATCCTTAATCTTCTCAATTACAGTCGGCTCCTGCATCATACAGCCACACAGTGCCACCTTGGTGCCCGGATGCTTCTTTTTGTAGCTCTTTAACGCTCCCAAACGACCATACACGCGCTGGTTTGCATTGTCACGAACGGTACAAGTGTTGAAAATCACAAAATCCGCCTGCTCCTTTTCAACTATTTCATAGCCAACCAGTTCCAAAATGCCCACCAGCTTTTCGCTGTCGCGGCTGTTCATCTGGCATCCAAAGGTGGTTACGCAGCAGGTTGGTTTTCTGCCCAGTTCTTTGGTCAGCTTTTCAACATAGCTTTTCGCTTTTGCCATGAAATAATATTGTCTTTCCGGCTCCTCCACAGGTGCCGAAATATTTAAATCATATTTTGTCAAATCAATTGCCAAGCTCATACATTCTCCCCTAAAAAACGCATTTCGTTTACTTTACTCATTTCATACTCCATTTATACAAATTTGCCAGCCAACTTCACAAGTAATTCAGAAACACTTTCCATAGATTGCACACAAGCATACTCGTACTTACCATGGAAGTTCTCTCCACCGGTACAAATATTGGGACATGGTAAGCCCATAAAGGAAAGTCTGGCACCGTCCGTACCGCCACGAATAGGGCTGATAAGCGGAATAATCTCCATCTCCTCCATAGCTTCCTTCACTCTGTCAATTAAGTGCATATGAGGTTCAATTACTTCGCGCATATTGTAGTAAGAATCCTTCATATCCACTACAATAGTACCTTCCCCATACTTATCATTCAAAAACTCTGCTACCTTTAAAAAGAGTTCCTTCTTTTCTTCAAATTTGCTCCGGTCATGATCACGGATAATATAATCCATCTTGGTTTCTTCCACGCAACCATTGATACTGTCCAAATGATAGAATCCCTCATATTTTTCAGTGTGCATAGGGTTCTCAAATATAGGCAACATACTTTGAAATTCCTGAGCAATTAAAATAGCATTCTTCATTTTTCCTTTAGCAGACCCCGGATGCACATTGCGACCATGCACATACACTCTGGCACCGGCCGCATTGAAGTTTTCATATTCCAGCTCGCCAAGAGTGCCTCCATCCACCGTATATGCAAAATCTGCCCCAAACAATTCTACATTAAAATAATCTGTACCACAACCGATTTCTTCATCCGGGGTAAACCCGATACGAATTTTACCATGCTTTGCTTCGGGATGTTTCAGGAAATATTCTGCCATCGTCATAATCTCTGCCACACCGGCCTTATCATCCGCACCTAAAAGCGTGGTTCCATCCGTTACAATCAAGTCCTGTCCCACGTATTTTTTGATTTCCGGGAAATCAGCTACTTTCAACACCACATTTTCCTGTTGATTTAATATAATATCCTGTCCGTCATATTCCTTTACAATACGAGGTTTCACATTTGTCCCGCTCATGGCCGGAGATGTATCCATATGAGCAATAAAACCTACTACCGGAGATGCTTCACATTCTTCTGATGCCGGAACCGTTGCATACACATAACAATGTTCCTTATCATACACCACATCAGATGCCCCCATCTGTGTCAGTTCTTCCACCAGTACCTGCGCCAAATTATGTTGTTTAGCAGTACTTGGCGATGCACCCGATTCCTCATCGGAACAGGTATCTATTTGAACATACTTAAAAAATCTTTCTAATAAATCCATATTATCCCTTTCTTTTTGAAACTACATATATACATCTCTTCATCGACTAATCGTTTTTTATGATCATATTTGACCTTCTCTAGCATATCAAAACTTAATTTATTCTGCAAGTGTAATAAAATGGCGAAGCTATTATAACATTACATTTTCATAAAAAAACCAGCCATATTTCTATGGCTGGCACTTTATTTTTTTACACATCCAAGAAGGTCTTCGGATTTGAACAGAACTTCAAAGCCTCTTCCTTAGAAATTACCCACTCTCTTACCAATCTCTTTAAATCAGAATCCAAAGTATGCATTCCTACATTACCGCCACTCTGAATAGAGCTGGGAATCTGATGTACTTTATTTTCACGAATCTGGTTAGCTACAGCATCCGTATTAACCAATACTTCATTTGCCATAACCATACCGTCACCCTTCTCTCTAGGTACAAGAACCTGCGTCATAACACCCTTTAATACATTTGCCAACTGTGCAGAAATCTGCTTCTGTGCATGAGGAGGGAATGCTTCAATAATACGTTCTACCGTCTGTGCAGCAGTTGCTGTATGTAAAGTAGACAATACCAAATGTCCGGTTTCTGCCGCGGTAATCGCTGCACGGATGGTTATATCATCACGCATTTCACCTACCAAAATAATATCCGGGTCTTCACGAAGCGCTGAATACAAAGCTTTATCATAACTTACTACATCCTTACCCAATTCTCTCTGGTGAATCATGGATTTACCATAAGGATATACATACTCGATAGGATCCTCTACAGTAATAACATGCTTATTCATGGTTCTATTAATATAATCAACCATGGATGCCATGGTAGTAGTCTTACCACTACCGGTAGGTCCTGTAATCAAAATCAAACCTCTTGCTTCATCTACCATATCTCTGATTACATCCGGCACACCCAATTCTTCCATAGTAGGAATCCTCTTTTGTAAAATACGATAAGTCGCCGCCAGATGATTTCTCTGATGGAAAATATTAGTACGAAGTCTGGTTCCGTCAGGCATCATAATGGATAAGTCTAAATCCTTACCACTTAAAACAATTGCCTTCTGCTCATCAGACAACTTAGAAAGAATCATTTCCTTGGACTGTTCTGCAGAAGGAACAGGCTGCATAATTTCCAATACACCAAACTTACGAAGGGCTACTGCGGTACCTTCTGTAATATGTACATCAGAGCAATTATTTTGTGCAGCATAATTAATTAAATCCTCAAAATAGTTCATATTATAAACCCCCTTAGTTTATCTATTTAACCCACTAAATTGATTATAAGCTTTTTAGACAAGATATTCAAGAAAAAATAAATATTTATGCAAAAAACAGAGACAGATCCCCCTGCCTCTGTTCAAAAATATTCTTTTAGTTGTTTATGTACCTGACAATCTGCATTACTGCTGGTCCTTAGATACAATATTTACATTTACACCTTCGTTGTTACTTGCAACCTTACCAGCCAGGAAACCGGACAATACAGAGGTCAAATCCACACCGGTTGACTCCTTCAGTCCATCTGTTACCTGATTTACGGTATTCATAATATCCTTAATCAGCTTGGTGTTATTGCCATCACCGTACATGGTAATTCTGTCAACCTTCTCCAAAGGAATGGCTGCATTCTTAACAACATCAGGAAGTGCCTTAAAGTACATTTCAAGGACAGCAGCCTCACCCATCTTCGCCATAGCTTCTGCTTTTTTCTCAATACCTTCTGCTTCTGCGATAGCCTTTGCACGGATTGCTTCTGCTTCTGCAAGACCCTTGGTACGGATACCTTCTGCTTCCTGCTCCATGGTATACTTCTGCGCTTCTGCCTGTGCCTTCATAGCTTCTGCTTCTTTTTCGGTTTCGAACTTACGTGCTTCTGCTTCACGCTGACGCTCATAAAGCTGTGCATCTGCTTCCTGCTGCTTTGCAAACTTCTCCGCTTCTGCTTTCTTCTTGATCTGCGCATCCAAAGCCTGTTCCATTACTTCAGCTTCCTTCTGCTTTAAGAGAATTTCCTTCTCCTGCTTAGCAATGTTTGCATTTGCAGTGGTAATTTCAACCGTTTTACGCTGTTCCTCTTCCTGAATCTTATAAGCCGCATCTGCTTCCGCTTTCTTAATATCAGATTCCTTCTTCAGTTCTGCCTTCTTAATCGCTAATTCATTTTCCTTAATAGCGATTTCGGTATCTGCAAGCACCTGTGCCTCGTTTGCTTCTTTCTTTGCATTTGCCTGTGCCTTAGCAATTTCCTTTTCACTTTCAGCTCTTGAAATTGCAGCATTCTTCTGAATCTTTACAATATTATCTACACCAAGGTTTTCAATAACGCCGTTGCCATCTACGAAGTTCTGCACGTTAAAACTGATAATATCCAGACCCATAGCCGCCAAGTCAGGTTCTGCATTTTCCTTAACTAAATTCGCAAACTTCTGACGGTCGGAAACCATTTCTTCCAAAGCCATCTTACCTACGATTTCACGTACGTTACCTTCCAAAACTTCTCTTGCAACACGTCCGATATATTCCGGATTTTTGTTCAAGAAGTTCTGTGCCGCTAATTTCAGTCTTTCTTCGTTATCACTGATTTTTACGTTAACGGTTGCATCAACATTAATGTTAATGTAATCTGCGGTAGGCACTGCATTAGATGTCTTAACATCAATGGGAATCAACTGAAGATTTAACGCATCCTTTCTCTCCAGAAAAGGAATCTTTACACCCGCCTTACCAATTAACACCTTGGGGTTTTTACGCAGACCGGAAATAATAATTGCGGTATCCGGTGACGCCTTCACATAACCTGCAAAGAAAATAATGACTAAGAAAATCACTACTAAAATCACAGGAACTGCGATTACGCCTACACTGCTCAAAACCACACCACTTAATACTGTACCACTCATAAGTATCCTCCTTTAAGTTCTTTTGTTTATTGTACATTTATAGGTTAACATATATTCCTACAAATGACCATTTCATAATCAACACGTTACCTCTCTTTAATCATGCAAAAACTGCACATTAACTAACCTCTGGTTTGTCCTGTACCGGTTACTTGATATTTATAAGAAGTTAATTCCTTCAGTCCCATGGGACCTCTGGCATGAAGCTTCTGGGTACTGATACCTATTTCTGCACCAAAACCAAACTCAAAACCATCCGTAAATCTTGTAGAAGCATTCCAATAAACGCAAGAAGCATCCACACCATTTAAAAATTGTTCTGCGGTCGTTGCATCATTGGTAACAATACATTCGGAATGCTTGGTATTATATTTATTAATATGCGCAATAGCCTCTTCCACAGAATCCACAGTCTTCATAGACAAGATATAATCTAAATACTCTGTACCATAGTCTGCTTCCGTAGCTTCCAAGCAACCAGCGATGACTTCTCTAACACGTTCATCTGCACGTATTTCCACATTCTTGGTATCTAAAGCAGCCTTTAAAGCCGGTAACAAAGCTTCTCTAATATCATTATGCACCAATAAAGATTCACAGGCATTACATACTCCAATTCGCTGGGTCTTGGCATTCATAATAATCGAAATCGCCATCTCAATATCTGCATCTCTATCTACATAGGTATGACAATTGCCGGTGCCTGTTTCAATAACAGGGATAGTACTGTTTTCCACAACAGCACGAATCAAACCCGCACCACCACGAGGAATCAAAACATCCACATATTCCTTCATCTTCATAAACTGTGCAGTTACTGCACGGTCAGTATCTGTAATAAGCTGAATAGCATCCTCCGTAATACCGGCATTTTTTAAACCTTCACGAATCACTTCTGTAATAGCCATATTGGAATGGATAGCATCACTTCCACCCTTTAAAATCACCGCATTACCGGTCTTAAAGCAAAGTCCGAAAGCATCTGCCGTTACATTCGGTCTGGATTCATAAATAATACCGATTACTCCCAAAGGCACACGCTTCTTTTCAATATGTAAGCCATTAGGACGTTCAAACGTCTCTAGACATTCTCCAATCGGATCCGGTAATTTCACAATCTGTAAAAGCCCCTCCGCCATAGCTTCGATACGGGCATCGGTCAAACGTAATCGGTCAACTAACCCCGGATGCATGCCATTTGCCTCGCCATTGGCAATATCTATAGCATTGGCAGTCAAAAGCTTTTCTTTATTATCTATTAATGCTTTTGCCACCGCAGTCAATGCATTATTTTTGACTTGTGTAGTCAATGATTGTAATACATACTTGGCTGCAACTGCCTGTTTTCCTAACATTGTTAAATCCATATCCTTCACACTCCTTATCATCTATTAAATCATCTATAACACTCTTACATTCTCTAAAGATAACTCGATGTTATGTCGACCTTATTTGTTCTCTGGGCAAAATCTCATATGATATACCACCACTGCCCACTGTTTTTCAACTTCAAGGATAGTTTTCAGCTACATCACTTTGTTTTTACCCCAAAGAAGGTATTTCATTTAAAATAGAGCAACTAATTTGGGCAGAAAATGCCTTTATCCATGCTTTTGCCCATGAACCACTGCAAATTCTCCCATAAGTCAGCAAAAATCAAATCGAAACCTGACCAGTACTTCCATATACAGCTAAACCAAAATCACCTGATAAGGCTTCAAATCATGCTCCTCCACCGGAATAAAATCTACTTTCTGGCATTTATATCCAATCGCAATGGAATATATCTGTAACATCTCTTTATCCGTTAAAAAGCGATCATAGAATCCTTTTCCATACCCCATACGATTTCCGTAAATATCAAAAGCGACCCCCGGCATTAAAAGAAGCATTCTGCGTTCCTTATACTTTTCATAGTCAAAACATTCTGTAGTCCCGTCAGGTTCAGGAATTCCTTTGTAGCCTTCTGTCAATTGATCCATGGAAGTAATTCGATAAAATCTCATACTCTCTGCCGCCCCTATCTCCTCTAAGGTACCCTCATCAATTCCTAACGACTTCTCTATTCTTGGTACAAATACCTTTTTCTCTTTTCGCAAGGCATCTTCAATAATTTCTATAGTACTGATTTCACTGCCATAATTTACAAAGGCAAGTAACACCTCTGCACCATAAAACCACTGGTGCCCGATAATTCTATCCGCCATGGCCATATCTGCCATCCTGCGTAAATCAAGGGACATGGCATCACGTCTATTCAGCACTTCTCTACGGATGGTACGTTTCTGTTCTTTGTAATCTATCATTATTTATTACCGTACTTTTCACTCAGCTTTTCTTTGGAACCATCCTCGTGTTGAATGGTAATACTATTCAAATTACTTTTTAAATTAGCACGAATATTTGCCACATACTCTTTTCGAAGCTCTGCCTGTTCCTGCTTTTCTGCTTCCGTTAATCCTTCCTCCTTTGATTTATGATATAATTCATTGATTCTTTTAATCTTTTTTTCCATTGTCATAATAAAAACATCCTCACTTTTCTTTGCTAACACTGCAATCCATTATAACAAAATAACAATCACTTGACAAGCCTTCCAACCGACAGTTGAAGGAATCTAAAATACACGCTGATTGCTCCTTTCACATAAATCTGTTATAACTAAACATTGCTTTCGATGCCGTTATGGGCATGGCTTACCACGGTATTGCATTTTCCAGCGCTACTGCCTTTGCAATCTATCACAAATACAGAATCACTACCAATTATTGCTATGACAGACAATTACCCGACAGTCGCGACCGTATCCTTTGCTGATACACATTACAAAAAGACGATAAAGTAGTAATCATAGATGACTTAATGTCCTCCGGTCAAACACTGGACGAACGCCTAGAACGTTTACTTGGACGCTATGATATCAAAATCGCCGCAATTATAGTTATCGCAGACCGAAAAATAATATCCGCTGACCAGACACTGGTAGGTTCCAAAAAAATTACCCCAAAATATAACACCAACGTATACTCCATTATTACAGAACAGGATATTCAAAGCACATTAAAAGAATTAAGCTTGAAATAGTCCCTTGTGTCCTGAAAAACAATATTATCTCAAAATATACTCCTCCATGGCTTCGGTTAGCAGACCGGAGCCATGCTCCATATTGGATAAATAGGTTATTACCATATCCTTCTCAGGAAAAACAAAGCTTCGTTGCCCCCATTTGCCACTAATACTATATCCATCCCCATACTTCCAGAAATAATATCCATAGCCGCCTTCCTTATTCATTTGCTGAACAGAGGTGGCTTCTTCTATATAAGCCTCTGACACAATCCGTTGACCTTCATAAACGCCCTTTTGTAAGCAAAGCTGTCCGATTTTCGCCAGTTCTGAAACCGTCAGCTGCATACCACTGGCTCCATAAAAATATCCGGAAGGACAATTCTGATAGATTGGCTCTACAATACCTAAAGGCTGAAACAATCGTTCATTAAAATAATCATATAAATGTACTCCCAAAGCCTTTGCCACCGCCACACCTACCAAATATGCCTGAATATTGGAATAGTCAAACCCCTTTTCATCTACATTTTCAATGGGATATGTCAAAGAGTATTCCAACCAGTTTTCCCCCTGTGGTCGGAACGGATATCCCTGTACCGACATAGTCAACAAGCGTTTCACAGTAATCTTTTTCAAAGTATCTATCTGCTTTTGACTAACATATGCCGGCACTTCTGACTTCAAATACTCATATATGGATGCATCAATATCAAATTTTCCATCATCTACTGCCATTCCCACCACCAAGGAAGTAATAGACTTGGTAGCAGAATAAATGTGATGTGGCTTTACAGGCTCTTCCTGATACTTTTCAATAACTTGATTGTTATGAAAAACCTCAATACCATACAATTCCCAGCTATTCTGTTTAACAGTATCTATAAAGCCTTGAAAATTCATATGTTTGCTCCTTAATCATCACGTTTTTACTAAATCATAGAATAGGATGCTTCATTCATCTCCTACACTTCCAGCACGTAACACTTACACTCAAAATGCTTGGTACCATCCAAACTATCGTAATGTCCATCCTCCACATAACGAAGCCCAACCTTCTCCATAACCTTACCGGAGTTTGGATTCTCTTTGGCATGGCTTGCCATAAATCTTTTGGCGCCTAAACTTTCCACACCAAAATCAATCATAGCCCTTGCGGCTTCCGTAGTGTATCCCT
This sequence comes from Acetatifactor sp., assembly GCA_045634745.1. Classification (GTDB taxonomy): domain Bacteria; phylum Bacillota; class Clostridia; order Lachnospirales; family Lachnospiraceae; genus Acetatifactor. Next base: position 323,163 of record JAZRAX010000038.1, read on the forward strand.
GGTGCCAACATGCCTTCATGATATTATATCCCATGTTAAAAGAATCCACATCTTTTTTGTAGTAAATACCACCACTGCCAATTAGCTTACCATCTGCCTTCCGCACAAAGCCCCAATCATAACTATCAGAATCGATTGTTTTTTCCAATTCTGCCAACCATGCCCTTGTTATTTCCACATCCGTATGCGTACTCCAAACCATAAATCTTGCCACATCCGGATTACTTGCCCAATTATCAAAAACCTCCTGCGCATCCGTCAATTGCATAGGTCTTAGTATCAATCTTTCTGTTTCTAAAATTGGTGTTTTCATAATATCGCTCCTTTCTCCCAAAAGAATATTCCAACTTTTCAAACAACAATCAATTATTGTTTGCTATTATACTCGCAAAATCCAAATTGTCAAACATTTTATCACAAAAAAATTAGGGGTCTACGCCCCTAATTCTATACTTACTTATGTAAATGCTCCACAAATTCCGGCAAATTAAATTCCTCATCCTTATTCGCCAAGAATAGTGTTCCTACATTTTCACCACTTAAAATCTCATGAATCACACCAATGTCCTTACTATTGGCAATAATCATATCCGTACCACAGCTGGTAGCGATCTTAGCAGCAATCATTTTCGTATTCATACCGCCGGTTCCCACACTGCTACCGGTAGAACCTTTTCCCATATGCATGTATTCATCCGTCAACTCATCCACCTGCTCAATAAACTTAGCATTAGGATTGCGACGCGGATCATCTGTATACAGTCCATCAATATCTGAAAGCAAAATCAATAAATCCGCCTCCACCAAAGCAGCTACGATAGCTGACAATGTATCATTATCACCGATTTCAATTTCATAAGTAGCAACCGTATCATTTTCATTTACAATTGGAATCGCTCCCATGTACAAAAGCTCTGCAAAGGTATTATGGGCATTGTAACGGTTCATATCATTTAAAACAGTATCCTTGGTCATCAAAATCTGGGCTGCCACATGATTATATTCTGCAAAAATCTTCTGATACACCATCATCAATCTGGCCTGACCAATGGCTGCACATGCCTGCTTTACCGCAATTTGCTCTTCTCTGGTCACCGGATGCAGATTCTGCATCTGTACTGCCTTACGACCGGCGGCCACGGCACCGGAGCTTACTAAAATAACTTCTTTTCCCTGATTACGGATATCGCAAAGCTCACGGACCAACTTCTCCAAACGTGTATAATCCAAATCTCCTGTTTCTGCATGTTGCAAAGAAGAGGAACCGATTTTAATAACTATTCTCTTTTTATCCTTCATTAATTCTCTAATGGTAGACATAATTTTCTCCAAATTTGTAATTTAATATAGGCTACTTATTACTGCATAAACACTTCATATACAAGCCACATTTGACATAATAACCCATTTTCTTTCTCTCGTCAACCAAGAAACCGGACCTTTTCTTGTGAAATACCTGACTTTTATTACACAGCAAATGGTGCATACTTCTTCGCTATTTCCTCCGCCACACGGATTCCATCCATGGCAGCAGACGTAATACCTCCTGCATATCCGGCACCTTCCCCACAGGGATACAGGCCTCTTACCTGAGCCTGTAATGTTTCATCTCTGCAAATACGTACCGGCGAAGAAGTTCTGCTTTCCACTCCCAGCATAATAGCATCCGAACGGTCAAATCCCTTAATCTGGCGTCCAAATACCTCCATGCCCTCTACAAAGGCTTTGCTGCATTCTTTCGGCAAAATACCGGTCAAATCTGCCCATGTATAGTCCCCTTTTGTACAAGGGCTAAATGTGCTGTCAGCTTCCGTTTCCTCCACTATAGGAACAACTTCCGGCAGTTCTTCTGCCATATTTGCATATATTTCCTCTTCTATACTTATTATTTTTTCTTTTGCAGAACAATCTCTTTCCCAGAAATTATCCTCGTACACCTTCACAAACCGGTCGTTCTCCACAGCCTCTTTAAATTCTCCAAAGCGTTGTACCGGAATCTTACCTTTACCTGCCATAAAGGCTTTTCTTTCCAGTTCTCTTTGGAAAGCAATACCCGCCAAAGGATGCTCAGAACCATAATCCTCCGGCGTTACAGCCACAATAATGGCACTATTGGCATTAGCAGAGCCTCTGTCATGATAACTCATGCCGTTCACTGCCAATCGTCCCTGTTCCGAGGAGGCATTAACCACATAACCGCCGGGACACATACAGAAGGAATAAACTCCACGTCCCACAGAGGTTTGGGCGGTCACTTTATAAGGCGCAGCACCTAAATCCCCTGCATCTTCACAACCATATTGACTCATATTAATCATTGACTGAGGATGCTCTACTCGAAAACCTACTGCAAAAGACTTGGCTTCCATCTGAATATCCTGCTCGTATAAAGCTTCAAACGTATCTCTGGCACTATGTCCGATTGCTAAAACCACCGCATCGCAAGCTAGATTTCTGGCAGTTCCGGAGGCATCTTCTATTTCAATGCCTATTATTTTACCATTCTTCATGGATAGACGTTTCATTTGGGTTTCAAAATACACATCTCCCCCGTGAGCAATAATTGACTCACGCATTTTCTTGACTACACCGGTCAAAACATCCGTACCAATATGAGGCTTTGCATCATATAAAATCTTTTCCGGCGCTCCATGCTCCACAAAAATCTTTAAAACCTCTTTATTTCTGCCGTCTTTATCTTTAATTAATGTATTTAACTTTCCATCTGAGAAGGTTCCTGCTCCACCTTCACCGAATTGAACATTGGAAACCGTATCCAATACACCGCTTTCCCAAAACTTTTGCACATCTGCAGTACGACTGTCTACATCCCTGCCACGTTCAATTAAAATCGGCTTATATCCATATTGCGCCAGCATATATCCGCAAAAAAGTCCTGCCGGTCCCATACCGACCACAACTGGTCGATGCAGCAGTTTTTCTTCTCCGGCAACCGGAAACTCATATTTTTTGTCTGTAATCAAAGAAACCTGATTACTTTTACAACGCTTTACCAGCTTTTCTTCCTGCCCCTTCAGCTCCTTGCTTAATTCCACATCCACCGAATAACTAAAATAAATCTCCGGCTTTTTACGAGCATCGATGGATTGCTTCACAATATGCACACTTTCAATGTACATGGGCTTTATATTCAAAATAGCAGCTGCCTTTTTTCGCAGTGTTTCCACTCCGGCCTGTGGCAGAACCTTTAATTGATTTACTCTTAACATCTTCATCTCCTGATTAGCTTATATTGGCAGCTTTGACTATTCACCTACAGCACTTTTTCCGGCAATATATCCACTGGTCCATGCCCACTGCAGATTATAACCGCCACACTTACCGTCTACATCCAGAATTTCTCCGGCAAAATATACATTCTTAACTTTCTTAGACTCCAGCTGTCCGGTTACATCATTCATATCTACACCGCCGGTACAAACCTGTGCATTATCAAAACCATTGGACTGGGTAATATGCATTTCAAAGCTACGACTTAAATAAAACACCTTTCGCAATTGTTCCTTCTTTACCTGCGAAACATACGCATCCGGACGTAATCCGGCACATTTTATCAATACCTGCATCAGCTTTTTATTTAAATATCCGGTAAAGAATTCTTCTACTGTGCAATCCGCCTTACGCTTTACCTCAAAAAAGGTATGCATCATGGTTTCAAAACCGGCTTCTTCCATCCCCGGCAAGAAATCAATTTTGGCAATTAATTCAGACGCCTCTTTTACCTGTGATTTCTTCTTACTTTTTGACTTATCATACAAATACCGGTTGACTGCTCCGCTCAATTGAAACACTGGAATCCCGGAAATACCATAATCCGTTAATTGTAACTCTCCACTTTCTTCGCACAAAAGCTTGTCCTTATCATAGATATGTATCTTTGCTTCACAGCGGATTCCTGCAAGTGCTTTACAAAAAGAATCATTACACCGTAACTGTACCAGCGCAGGCAATACCGGACATAAAGAATGACCTAATTCCTTTACCAAATCATAGCCGGAACCATCCGAGCCGGTCTTAGGCGCAGCTTTGCTTCCGCAAGCTACTATGACACTGTTAAAAAACAACTTTTCTTTATCATTCTCCACACATAGGCTTCTATTTCCGCAAGAATTCACTACCTCATAAATCTTTTTCACATTGGATTGATAAATCACCTTTATCTTTAAAGCTTCCACCGCATATCTTAACACATCCAAAACCACTACCGCTTGACCTGCCAATGGATATAAATAACCATTCTTTTCCACAATACACAACCCTAAAGAAGCTTCAAAAAACTCTATGGTTTCTTTTGTGGAAAACTGCTCCAAACAGCTTTCCAGCAATTCCATATTACTGCTGTAAAAGGAATCCGATGTCATATGCAGATTACCTAAATTACACTTACCATTTCCTGTGGAAAGAATTTTCTTCCCCAAACGATCCGTATGCTCAAATATGGTTATATCTGCCCCTTTACGGGCTGCTGTAATAGCAGCCATCATTCCGGCCGCACCACCACCTATAATTGCAATCTGCTTCTTCATCCTGTCTCCTCCAACTGTACTTCTACAACTGATATCATACTATATTAACTGGTATAATTCTCCAAAAAATCATATAAACTTTCTTCATCCGGCACATACATACCATGAATCAACTCCTGTTGCATGTCCTCAGGAAGATTCAACACCTTCATACCAGTCTGTAAATACAAAGTCTCTTTATCCTCTAATAAGACTGTAACCAATCCATTATAAACCACTATATAAAAGCTCTTACTTGGTTTTACATAGCTGTAATTCATTAATACTTCTACTTTGGCACCAGAAAAGCTTTGCACTTCTAAATTAACAAACCCTCTCTCCAACTCCGACAAAGGCGGACCGGCTTCATAGTCCTCCATGCTTGCCAAAAATTGTTCCCGATTCATCCCCAGATACATTTGCGGCATACGGCTTACATTTTCCACTTCCTCATCCGTATCCATATTTCTTTCAATAATAACATACAAGGTATCCGCACGAATCCGTTCATCACTATCGGATACTGCAATTGCCTGTTCTACATCCAGTGACGGATATAAAAAATCACCTTGTGCTCTGGAAGGTTCCTGTATCACCACGCTGGGCTGCTCCGGCTCCCCGTCTTGTGATGTTAATTCCTGTAAGCCTTCCTCCGGATAAAAATATGCCTCCAAACGCCATCCTGCGACCATGCCAATCGCAAACGCAACAAAAACAGACATAAAAAACAAACTGAACCATTTTAAGACTTTCACATCTTTTCCTCCATAGCTTCCTCAATATGCTATGGTAACAGTATCAGCTTGTTTTTGTTAAAATATTCATTTAAAAATATAAGAAAGAACTTTTCTTCCTAATTTACCGTAAATCAAATTAATATCCTGTTCCATAAATACGCGGCAAATACCTAAAAGCACTAAATACAACACATAACCTAGTGCCGCACATAAATAGAAACATACCTCATTTCCAATATGAGGCGTTAATATCTTGGTACCTGCCATTAATACCAACCCGACCATACCTGTACATGCTAACGGCAAAATAAATGTAATAATATATTCAATTTGTAAACGATACATATTTATTGTAACTACTCCAAAAGCCACGCAATTTATGGCAAGTGACACTATACCTGCCACAATTACAGCACCCGCAACATCTTCCATACGCCCCTTTAGAAACACCGTCAACAAAAAGAACAATACCAGATTGGCAAACATTGAAATAAATATACCGAAATATCTGTGATGTGCCACATGCACCAATATCCAATATGCCAACACCATAATGGCAGGGACCAAAAGACTTCCTTTTTGCAATAATGCAACTACTGCCATATTTCCATCAAAGAAGGTATATGCAATCTGAGTAGCCAAAACTGCCATTAACATACAGCCCATAATACCATAGCACCAAGCATATTTTAGTCCGGTTTGAATCATATCTCGAATATGGCGGTTATGGTCTCCTTTCAATGCATGTACTGTTTTTGCGTAAATCAAATAGTATTTGGCACCAATCAATAAAACAACCAATGCAGCCACTACCAAAAACATACCAAAAAAGATTCCTATCTGCGTTTTATCATTTAATGTTGCCATTGCTACTGCCGCCATCAAGTAACCAAGCAAGCCCATGCAAATTCCCGGAGTCCCAAGACGTCCATACGCCCCTAAAGTTTCTCTCCAGCTTTCCTGCCCTTGCAATCCTCCCTTGCTCTTACTCTTATCACTCTTCCGGTCACTAATAAAGTAAAAAACCAGCATCACTACAAAAATAATCATTTCTGTTACAACAACTGCACCTGCTAACCCCATAGCCCCATACATTCCGCCAAAATCATCATTCTTTAACAACGCCGCCACTTTATAACCATATTCTACATTGGCATTACATAAAGCTTTTCCAAATACAAAATAAAACAATGGTCTCAAAATGCTTGCAAATGTAGTTTGTAATTGAGAACCGAAGCTTTGAAAAAAGCCCTGCCAATAACCCACCAACATACGTATTAATATGACTGGGGATAAAATACGAATAATCAAACCGGCATTAGGTACGCCAAACAATTTATCCGCCAACACTTCAGCTAACAAAATCACTATCAGAAAGCTGATAATACATATTACAGATAATACAATCAACATTCGTTTTCTAACTATATATGCATTCAGAAACATTCCGCGCTTTCTTCGATATCGGAGCATTTTACCAATCGCATCCGATGACGCGGAGGACAAGAATTGTAAAAAGAATCCTACTGTTACAAATCCAACCATAAAATAAGCCAGACCATTACTCCCCAACAAATGCCCAAAATAAATTAACAAAATCAGACATACTGCATACGAATAGAACTGTATTTGTTTTCTCTTAACCTCTGCTTGATTCATTCGTGTTCTCCAAATCTACTCTTCTCTTAAGAATCTTCAAGTTACCATACTTAGTTTTCCCGGGTAATTCCCAGCTTCTGAAGCACTGCTTCCTGCTTCTGTTCCATAACCTTGGCTTCTTCCGGCTCCATATGGTCATAACCGGATAAATGTAACATACTGTGTGCTACCAAAAAAGCAAACTCACGCTTTCTGCTATGTCCATAGCTTTCCGCCTGTTCCTTCACCTTATCCACCGAAATAATTATATCTCCTAAAATCAATTCGCCACTTTCCGGATCAAAATAATCCGCTTCTGCCTCCTCATCAATCTCAAAGCATCCCTCTTCAACAAAGTCCAGATTAGGAAAAGATAATACATCGGTTTCCCGGTCAATGTCCCGGTATTCTTTGTTAAAATACCGAATTCCCTCATTATCGGTCAGAAGTACATTTACCTGGGATTCATAAGGACACTGCTCCATATCCAACACTTCATCTACCACGGCTTTTACTATTTCTTCCACATCAAATTCAAAAGCTACATCTGTTTCATTTTCAATAAAATAATGCATCTATCGTCTTTTCTCCCTGCTTGTTCTGGCTTTTTCTTTTGCTTCGAAATCATCGTATGCTTTTACAATCTTCTGTACCAGCGGATGTCTCACTACGTCTTTACTGGTCAGGTTACAAAAAGCAATATCGTCAATCTTGGACAACACCTTGGTGGCAACATCCAATCCCGACTTAGTTCCAACAGGTAAATCCTTCTGGGAACTATCACCGGTTACCACTACCTTGGAACCAAAACCAATACGTGTTAAAAACATCTTCATCTGTGCCGGCGTGGTATTCTGTGCCTCATCCAAAATAATATATGCATTATCCAAAGTACGGCCTCTCATATATGCCAAGGGCGCAACTTCTATTAGTCCTTTTTCCATGTTTTTCGCAAAGCTTTCTGCACCCATAATCTGATACAGGGCGTCATAAAGCGGTCTCAAATAAGGATCCACCTTACTCTGCAAATCGCCGGGCAAAAATCCAAGTTTTTCTCCCGCTTCAATTGCCGGTCTGGTCAGAATAATACGGCCAACTTCATCATTTTTAAATGCTGTAATTGCCATAGCCATGGCCAGATAGGTTTTACCTGTACCCGCCGGTCCCAAACCAAAAGTAATCATCTTGTCACGGATGGCATCCACATATTGCTTCTGACCGTAAGTCTTTGGCTTAATTGGCTTACCGCTTACTGTATGACAGATAATGTCACTATCTATTTCTGTTAAAATCTCTTCCTTGTTCTCCATACCTAGTGTAATGGCGTAATTTACGCTTTGCTCCTCTATTTCATTTCCTCTGCGGGATATTTCCGTCAGTTGACTAATAATACGACAGGCCTGATTGGCTTGATGTTCTTCGCCGGTAATAATCACTTTACCGTTTCGGTCAACCACAGTCACATTTAAATCCTTTTCAATTTTCTTTACATAAGAGTCGCCTGCACCAAAAATCTTCTGCATGTGCTCCACGGACATCTCCATTTGTAACGATACAACACTCATTTATTCCTTCTCCGTACTAACTTCCATATCTATTACCGGTGTGGGCATCAGGTTCTCAACCGGCTCTGCCACCAAAATTCCCCCTGACACCTCATAGGTATTTACTTTCTTTTCTATTTTAACATCTTTTTCTATAATTTGTACCCCTTTTTCCTCTAAAGTAGCAAGAAATTGTAATAAATTTTTCTTAAGAATTTCCGAAGCCTCTTCTTTTGTATATAAACATTCTGTATTTTGGTACTCCCGGTAAGTATATTGTCCCCAAAGCAAGGGGATTTTTAACTCTTTCAAAATTGCCGGCGTGGTTTCCTGCACTACCGCATCATATACTAAATAAGGCTTCGTTTGTCCTACCGTCCACTGTTTTTCCCCAAAACGGACATAAAAATATTTCTTCTCCTGCCCGGTATACACCTTTTTAATATATTTTTCCTCCAAACTGTCCTCATAGGTTATCGTATGTTTAATAAAAATATCCGCATCTGCCTTTTCATATAAATATTCTCTCACCGTGCCGTCATCATTATTTACCGGAATCCGTCCTTCTACTAAAATCATATCTTTTGTTACCACATCCCCTTGTTTTACCTTGGGGACACCTTGTCTGACCACCATGGAATATATTTCTCCATCTGTATGTGCCACCAAATCATATCCTACACCTTCTTCTGTTATTTCTTTCACCTGTATGCCATCATTTTCCTTTACTGCCAAATGAAATGTAGTTCCTTCAAACTTCCCCGAGGTCCAAATAATATCTGTAAATTCCATTCGAAGAGCCTTTTCTAAAGCCTCAATATCAATACTTTTTTTCAAAGTACCGATACCTATCTTCTGCTCTGCCAAATAATCCTTCAACTGCTCCTGAGTAATCCGATAATTCCCTTCAATTTCAATTTTCCATACAAAATTAGCACTGGCATACCAAAAGAAAACCGTAAAGAAAAATCCTACCAAAAAAACCTTCTTTTTGTTCATTTGTGACATAAAAAAGGGTAGTCCGCATCTTTCGATGATGGCTACCCTAGTCCCCGTTTTCTTTACAATAGGACGAAGCTGTTTGAAGGCCTTTATACTGATGCACATTTCCCAATAGCCTTCTGCCCTAATTACGTCCCAAAGTAATATGTTTTTATGACCACATAAATTTATAAATCGTTCTACAGACAATCCTGTAACACGAATCCGCACATAACCCTTCAGCCAACTAATGATTCCTACCACAAATGAATGCCTCCTACCTAAAGATATTTCATGCTCATAATTCTTCCTGTAAGCTTCATGTCTTCATTTGTGTAATAATCAATGGTCAGTCGTTTTCCTTCAAATTGCACCCTGCCGTTTTTCCCTTGTAGCAAAATACACTCCTCAGAATACTCCAAAATCCCTTTATAATTCTCAATCCATACTTCCCTGTTTCCGGTCAAAGTAATCCGCATGTCTCCACGCAAAATATCCTTGGGAAGTTGTAGAGAATCCATAATTAATTCTGTTTTCGATTTGCTTGATTTCTTCTTTTCTCTCATACAAAAGCATATGAGAAATTAGTGCAGGATATGCTTAATCATTACGGATTTTTCCGGTGCATCTTCGCTAAAGGTATAAGCCTTTAAGAAGCGTTCCTTAGCGGATTTTAACTTCTCTGCATCATTGGCATGAATGTAGGCAATGGTTTCGCCCTTTTCCACCTTATCACTGACTTTCTTAGTCAATACAATACCTACTGCTAAATCAATCTCACTTTCCTTAGTTTCACGACCGCCGCCCAAAATCAGAGAACAAATTCCTACTTCTGCACAGGCAATCTTTGCAATATATCCTGACTGAGGTGCTTCGACCGCCTCAATAATACTTGCCTGCGGTAATTTTCCGGTATCATAAATCGCTGCACTGTCACCACCCTGTGCCTCCACAAATTCTGCCAGCTTCTTTAATGCACTACCATCCTCAATTACCTGCTGTAACATAGCTTTTGCTTCCACATCTGTTTTTGCTTTACCTCCGGCAATAAGCATCTGGCTACCAAGTGTCATACACAGCTCCACAAAATCTGCCGGGCCTTCTCCACGCAAGGTATCAATGGCTTCCTTTACCTCCAACGCATTACCCACTGCGAAGCCCAAAGGTTGATCCATATCCGAAACCACTGCTATAGTATTTCTGCCTGCGTTATTGCCGATTTTCACCATTTCACGGCCCAAAGACAAAGCATCTTCCTCCGCCTGCATAAAAGCACCGCTACCGGTCTTTACGTCAAGTACAATGGCATCTGCACCTGCCGCAAGCTTCTTACTCATAATAGAACTGGCAATTAAAGACATATTATCCACTGTGGCCGTCACGTCACGCAGAGCATACAGCTTCTTATCCGCCGGAGCTAAATCTGCCGTCTGTCCCATTATGGAAATACCGATACTATTTACATTTTCCACAAACTGCTCTCTGGTAATTCCCGTGCTAAAACCAGCAAAGCTTTCCAGCTTGTCAATGGTTCCACCGGTATGCCCCAATCCACGGCCACTCATCTTCGCCACCGGAATTCCACAGGCTGCCACCATAGGAGTCAAAGAAAGAGAGGTCTTATCTCCTACACCTCCGGTACTGTGCTTGTCTACTTTAATCCCCTTAATCTCGGACAAATCCAGCATATCACCGCTACGAGCCATAGCCATGGTCAAATCAAGTGTCTCCTGCTCATTCATCCCCTGAAAATATATAGCCATCATAAGCGCAGACACCTGATAATCCGGTATCTCCCCTTTGGTATAGCCTTCTATAAAAAAGTTAATTTCCTCTATGGATAAAGTGCTACCGTTACGTTTTTTCATGATAATGTCATACATTCTCATGTGAATTACCTCCTGACGTTATAATAAGGTGTTGCAATTTACTAAAAAATGTATTATACTAATAATACATTAATAAAACGCAAACAGATACCGTTAGACGGTTGAGCCTTAATTTGGGTGTTAATGGCTATAAATTATTTATAACACAAAAACGTCCGCTTCACTCGAGGCGGTCGTTTTTGCGTCTAATCTTATCTACAAAGCGTACTATGTAAGTAGAAAACAAACTACTTACAATTCTGCCGATAATTCCGACGACAAAATCTATCACTTACATACTCTCCTTTCCTAAATATTTCCCGAAAAGGATTTCTATATAAACTGAATGTCACCACTCAGACGCGACTCAACCGCCTAACCGTCCCATCTAGCCATAATGAAACGTTGATATCTGCCTGCTATATAATTATAACAGTATAGATATATGTTGTCAATTTTATATTTTTGTTTCTAATTTACAAATAACATTCGTAATTACTTCCAGATTACGCTTCAAATCATTCTTCACTTCCATGCGATGCCCGATATTTGGCTCAATATAATAAGAGACGGATTCTTTCTCGCATAATTCTTTTAATATGTTTGAATCCAAATGCCTGTCCTCTTCTCCACCTGCTACAAGTAATATGTTATTTGCTTTATTGATATAAGGTAAGGTGTCCAGCATGGGTGTAAATAGGACTAACGATGCCGGAATTTGATACTGTTCTTTTATTTTACATGCAAAGACCGTTCCTACGCTTTTTGCCACAAAAACCACATGCTCATATTCGCTAAAATCAATTTTACTTATGACCTTTTCAATGTTTTCATACTTATCTCCAACGGCTGGATTCTGAATAAAAAGCTTTTCATAATCCCGATCCTCAAAGTACTTCGCTGTAAAATACAACAGAGGAACTTCATAACCTCGACCACCAGGAAAGGAAACCACTAATTTCTTACTCATTTTTGCATGCTCCTTTCTCTATATATCCTTCCTCTGCAAGCAGTTGTAATGAACTTTCTACCGCTTTTACAACTTCATCTTGCACATCATAATATAAGGTTAATTGCATCAATGCATTTAACACATCTCTGATTTCTCCGGCAAGTTTTTCCTTGGAAGCCTCGCCATGCCGCAAAGCCTTAGTTCCACTATTTTCAAAATGATTAACCTCTGAAGCCACTTCCCCACACTCTTCCAACAACCTGGTCATGATTTCATATGGATGATTCCCTTTCGGAAAACGAAGATTCATTCCATTTGCCAATTCAAGTAATTTATCAAGCATGTTCTTATCCTCTTACTTCTTCCTATATTTTGCTTCAATCACTACCACATAAACCACCATAGCGCCGATACTTGCTATCATGGTTCCAAGAATCGAAATAATTACTCCGGCAGAGTTCTGTCCTCCAAGCAACGGAATCCCTACTAAAGCCAAAATAATACCATATATACACCACAACTTACCCAAGGCGCGATTATATGCCTTCACATCCGTCATTTCTGCCACAGCAGCATTTGCCCAGAAACCGAAAGGCTTTGCACTCTTTGAAAAATATGTAAATATTCCCCATGCAACAAAAAATAAACTAAGTATCAGCCACATAATAAATGCTAACATCTTGTTTCCTCCTTCATTCTACAAACCATTCACCGCCAATGCCTGTTTGATTATCGAAAAAACTTAAGAACTTCGGGTATTTCTATAAATTAAAGTAATTTAGTCAACTATGTAAAAATCAATTAGTACTCTTTCCCGACCCTTTTCTATAATTCTAAACAGCTCTCCAACAGCGCCTTTTGAAATATATTCATAGTCATCACAGCATCTGTACATCTTGGTATCATCATCTACTAGACTTAACATTTTATTACAGATTTGCTCATTTAGATGCCATTCTGCACACAAGTTTCTTATTTCATTTTGCGGGTATTTTATAGGTGTAATAACAATGTTTTTTTCTTCTGAAGCAATAGCTTCCATTTTCAACAGAATTTTTTTAATTGCAAAATCTATAGATACATTATTATCAATCTTATCAATTCCAATATAATACGAAACTCCTCCATTAGAATATTCATTTCCTTCTAACAAATCTCCTATACTTTTTAAATCTTCATATAACATAAAACACCTCAATTATATTCATTTAATAATTGTCTTAATTTGTTATTCATATATTTTACCCATATACAACATTCTTGCCAATATTTTAAAATCAACCATTTCCCATGCAATATCATTAGCAGGCGATTTTGCATAATCCTCAATCCAGCTTGCAATTTGCTCTAAATAATCCGGAATCGTTATATTTTCCCACTCAGTATTATTATCTGTAAAATCTGTTACCAAACTACGTATGTACTCTACAAACTCTTCCTTACTAGAGATACTATTAATTTTTTCTATCACACTAAATCACATCCCCTTTTCTATACTAAATAGCCTCGCAGAGAGAAATACGCCCTTCGCATAAATCTTTAGTTTTCTGAAGCGAATACTCATATCCAATTATGCTCAAAGAAATTAAATTTTCAAGAAATCAACACACATTAACGAATCGTATTCCCTCAAATTCCTATTCATTTCAAAAGCAATTTTTTTAAGTTCATTATATTCATTTTGAGGATAGTCTCCCCAATTCGTTTCATAATAACTCCGTCCATTTCCATTTTCATATAAGGAATATTCCGTAACAACAGAATCTATCAGTTCCGATTTAGAAATTACAAGTGAAAAATCACATTCACCTTTGTTTTTAATCTCCTCCTCGATAATAGGACTTAAATTATAAGAGGGTTTGTTCATCGAATATGCACTAATGGTAATTGTATCATCCATTGGCATAAGTTCAATTATAGTAGCTCCCGGCTCATTCATTACATAAATCCACTTTTTTAAAGATCCTTTTAATACTTTAATCAATTTACTTAAAAATTCTTTTGGCATATCATACCCAAGGTAATCCGATGCTTCTACATAATGCTTTCCAATTCTACATTCAAACCAGCCATATTCTATTGACTCAATTTTAAAACATTTCATTTAGCATTTCCTCACATCACTCCATAATATACACAATCATGCACCATTCCACGATACTCAATCTGTTCCGTTTCCTGCAATCGCTTCATACCACACTTTTCCATGACGCGAATACTTGCCTTATTCTCCATAAAAGCTCCGGTTAGCACCTGCTTATAGCCTTTCTCAGCCAAATCTGCCAGAACTGCCCGAAGCATCTCTGTAGCATAACCCTGATTATAATATTCCGGCAAGAAAGCATAACCTAATTCAATGCAGCCTTCCCCAATTTCCACATCATTTACAATGCCGATAAGTTTTCCCTGCAAATATACGCCGCGAACATATCTGGATGCATCCTTAGAAATATCTTTATAACGATTAAACATACGCTCCAAGGCTTCCTTAGAATCAAATTCCGGAATCATGTATGTTTTCTTTACAATATCATTCGTTAGAAGCCGAATTACTGCATCCTTGTCCGACTCTGTCATTGATTTTATTACTAAACGTTCGGTAATTAATTGCATCTATAATTCCTCACAAAGCATTTTTCACAAATGTCCCTTACTCAAATATCCTAATCTGTGTATCATAGCTCATTGCTATATCCCCAGCATATAGAACACATCTTCCGTTTCAAAGCATTCCTGTACCCATACATCCGCTTCCTTTATGGCTTCAAAAACCTCTCCGCCAATCTCTTCTGCCATGGTATAAATTTCCTGCCATTGTGCCTTACTTACCTCTACATCACCATATGCATCGTATTTGGGAAGCACCTGTTTAAACAATCCGTACAATTTAAGTTCCAAGTGCACATCATCGTGGAGCAACAGTGAATCTTCTTTCCAGAAAGTAGTATGCTCATCCCACTTTCCCTTCTGAAACTCATGATAACAGGTTCCCTGACGCTCCGCTTCTGTGCAGAAGTATTTCCTTTTCGCCTGTACAGCGTCTCCATCAGATACAACCACTTCTGCCTTCTTTGCCACAATAATCGTAGTATTGCCCACACGGAATACTTTCTCAGCTTCTGCAAATCCGGCCGCTAAAAACATAGAAATCTGGTTATCTATGGTACAAGGCGTATCATAATGATACACTTCTCCATCCATAATCCTTAACTCTTTACGAATCCGCTCATTCTCTGCGTACCAATGGTCTTCCTCTTCCTGGTCCACTACCATATAATCACATTCTATATATATTCCTCCCGTTTTCAGTGCCTTACGTATTTTTTCATACAATCCAATCTTTGCCTCATGCGAAAAATGATGCATGGTTTCAAAGGAAACTGCACAATCATACTTTTCTGCACCAAAGCATACATCAAAATAATTACCGCAAATCACATTAATCTTTTTATCTGCAAATTTCTCCACCAGCTTGTCTAACATTGCCTGTGTTAAATCTACACCTGTTACCACCAACTCCGGAAGCTTCTTAAAAATACCCTCCAGCTCCAAACCGGTTCCACATCCCAGATCCAATAACTTCTCACAAGTATCCGGTACCAGTTTAGTCATCTCTTCATAGGCTTCCTTACAACCTACCACTTCCGTCATCATATGTTCTTCATAACCTTCTACTCTGGCAGCAAAAAAATCGTCCATTCTTTCTATCATCAGACACCTCCGCAATATGCTCGTCCAACACATTATCTTATATTAACTATAGCAAAAACTTTAGACTCTGCCAACCTCTATTTCTCTACATAAAAATTCTTATACAGCAGTTTCCAATTGGCTCTCCACCAACGCATAATCTGCCAATAGCCGCAACCGCCCAGTTCAAATTCCTTTATTAGATTAAACTTCTGTTGAATACTTCGCACATCTTCAAACCAGACCTCATGCTGTATTCCTTCGGCTTCATAAGTAAAAAATGGACTCTGCGCCAGCTCATCAAATTGTATGTCCACACCCTGCGCAATAGCTATTTGTACTGCCTGCACATTGCCAATAGGGGTAGCTGCAGTTACACCTCGCTCATAAGGCAAAGGCCAATCATAGCCATAGTTAGGGATTCCCAAATCCAACTTGGCCGGCTCTATTTCCGTTACGGCATATTCCACCACACGACGAACCTGATTTAAAGGAGCCACTGCCAAAGGCGGTCCATAAGTATACCCCCACTCATACGTCATAAGCAATGCATGATCCACGATTTCTCCCAATGCCCTATAATCCTTCCCTTCATACAACACACCTCGTTGGTCCGCAGAAGTTTTGGGTGCCAACGCTATAGAAGTGTGGAAACCGTTATTACGCATAGCTTCTGCCACTATCCTGACAAACTCTGTAAATGCCTCCTTATCCTGTGCTAAAATATATTCAAAATCGATATCAACTCCTACATAGCCTTTTTCATACATGGTACTCAGTAAATTACCAATCAGAGTGTCTATGGCAACCGAATTATTCACCAAAGAATTAATCAACAGATTATTAAAGTTCCCGGTCTCATCAAAAGGTGTCAAAGTAAGAATTGGTAATGTTCCATACTCCTTTGCCATATAAATCATCCAATCCTCTGCAAGTAGAGGCGGAATCAAAACACCATCTCCGGTAAATCCATAGGAAAAAATAGGAAGTTCCGACAAATATGGCAAAGTCTGTTCCAACACCCAACGGCTTATAAAAGGGTAGGCATACCCGGATACGCGTAAACTTCTATCTGGCAATCTCGTCCCCAAATCAACAAAAAGCGCCTGCCCAAGGGCAAGCGCATACGGATACACTATTTGATTATCCTCTATAATTGTTTGTACATTTACACCATAAGACCGGGCAATACTATCCACCGTATCTCCGGCACGTACCACATAAATATCCATTCCTTCCGGCATATTTCCTCCTGAGACATTACATGTAATGCTCTTTATAAAATCCTTTTATTATATTCCGGCTTCTCTTATCTGTTTCCAATTTTTACTCTCACCAAATCATCCCCAAAGTACAAAACTCTTCCCTAATATTCCACCACTCTGCAATATTCTCTTAATGGATACGTTCCATCATGAGCTTCGCCCGCAACAGTTCTGGACATATTACTTCCTGTAATTCTTACCACACCTGCTCTGGCCAAATCATCTGCCAATTCTGTATACTCAGATTTACCACACAATAAACCACAGGTCTGTAAATGATTTTTATGTTTCTTTAAATTCGTCACAATATGCTCCCGTGGCAACGCCTTAATCCATACATTACGAAACAGATAAGACAATTCCAACTCACTATCCGTTTTTACTACCACACTGACACCTTCTTCCTTCCAAATACGTCTGCCATCTGCCGGTTCCAACATATCCTTATAGAGTCGTATGGTATTTTTGCCACGCATGCCTATATCAGCCTTACCCTTTTCCGCATTTGTTTTTTTTAACAGTTCAAAAAAGTTCTGTGCAAATTGTTCCAGCTCTTTCTTATCCGAAGTATCCAAAAAGATTCCCTGACAGGAGGAGCAAAGCACCTGATTGGTATCACAAATATGTAATGCCAACTCATAAAGTTCCTTTTCTGACGCTTTCGATGTAGCATAAGCAAAGGACAATTTATGTCCCCATGTAATGATTTTGGTGGTAATATCCGCCATGTTCCTAGCCGCATGAACGGCCTCATCACCGCCCCAAACCACAATACCATCTGCCATCTGCGCAAACTGCTTCAAGGTCTCTACCTCTGTGGAAGGTACATCAAATACATAAATATAATTTTTCAAGGTCGGTTCTATCTGAATCAATTCCCAGAGCAGTCGCACCGAAACTCCATTATCTCCTGCTGGAAGCTTTAATATATTAATATTTCCGGTAAGCAAACCTTCCACCACACTGTACGCCGGCAAGCCGTCTACATTTCCGGCTGCAATATGAAACAGAATTCCCAAAGGATAGTACTTTCGTTGAATACCACACTTAAGAGGCTTTAACTCCGCATAACGTTTTCCCAGCTCAACCTTGCATTTATACTCCAGTTCCTCCTTGGAAAACAACCTTGCCATAGTTCTAAAGTGTTCATAAGAAATATCCGCCATATTAAGCAATGGTAAAATCAATTCATCAAACTCTCCGGCTATTACTTTTTGATATAAAGCATCACAGGCCGTAATCACTTTATCCACAGTAATGGGATTTGCTGTACTCAACGTTTGCAAACATTCCTCATACAAACCATCCAAATACTTATGTTCCTTATTCGATTCTATGATTTCTCCATGAATCAGTAGCATAATTTATTCCTTTCTAACGCAACTGTTTCTCCACATTTTGCACTCTGTAAGCAGTCAGCCACTTCGCCTATTCCTTCAGCAATTCCCCTGCACCTGCCGCACAAGTCACAATGTCCTTAATCCCTACTCGTCCTAATATTTCCAGCCAAGGAGATGCTTCTCCACAGGGACACCCTTCCCCATGTAAAATCCCCAAATCATCCGTCATCACACTTAAAATAGGCACACTATCCACCATGGGTGTTACTAAATTCACCAGACCAACCTGCCCATTTTCTACCGGTTCTAAGGTATCTACATCACGTATAATCACTCGGCTGTACACCGGCACATGAAAATGATGACACCGACAGTCCGTGTATAATATAGGATGCTCCACTGCTCCGAAAAACTCAATAATGTGTTGCTCATCAATCCCCAGCACTTCTTCCGCTAACGCATAAAATGCTTCCTTAGAAACCTGCTGGGCATAAAACTCCTTCCAGCCACCCCCGAGCGTAAGAATGGATCCTTCCGGCAACTTTACCGTAATCCCTTCTTCCTTCATCTGCTTTAGCAAAAAATATGTATAGGCCGGAAAACCAATGGTTCTCACCGGTGCATTTGACTTATTGTACTTTATGAATTTTTCCTTTAAACCTTCCAAATCCAGCTGATAGCCATCTTTTGTATATTTCAAGGCATAGGTACGACTTAATGCGGGAGCAAAATATGTAAATCCATAAGCCGTTTTGGAAAAGACAATTTTATTGTTACGATTCGGTTCATATCCAAAAATCAAAAAGTGCGTGGGCTTGAAAGAAAATAACTTGTGATATTTTCCTACAGTAAGCACCATCCGCAACCCTCTATATAAGCTACCGAAATTAAACCCCATCTGAGATTTCTTTCCACTGGTTCCGCTGGAGGTGGCTTTAATCAACAATCTTCTTTTAGGCATGGAAAACAAAGCATGCCGCTTAAAATACAGCGTAGGGATAAAAGGCAGCTTCTCAATATCCTTGTATTCTTTCAAATCCCCGGGATGAAACTGCTTTTCATCCAGTATCCGCCGATAATCCTCACAATTTGCATACTGATAAGCACAATTCTCCTGCATGGCTTTTAAGAACAATTCGTTGGATGCTTCCAAATCATATGCATTTTTATATTTGAACAGTTTATTTTTGTAAGACATATTGTTTTCTCGCACCTCAATTATTTACTATTTTACCTTTTAGCTAAGATTGATTATTTTATGCTATAACATAAAAATAAGTAATTTACTTTATTTCTGCTGATTAATTTGCAATGTAAATTGGAAATTATCAGACTTCTTTTTTCGCTGTTAGGGTTTCCACAATATCATAAAAACTCCCTACGCAATTAGCTAGTGATACAATAAAAAACATTAGTTCAACTTTAGTACAAAACACGAAAATAACATCAAGGATTACTGTCAATATAACAAACGGTGCTAAACGAAAAATTATCAACTGCCATTTTTTAAAACTCCCTTGTGCTATTACCCCAATAGTAGGTAATCCTATTGGACTTTTTACAATCGTAATCTTCACCCAATCTTTACAAAATATTTTCGCAAATGCAAAATGAAGTAATTCGTGTATCGAAAAAACCAACCCTAATGCTATAATCATTAGCAAAATCCGTTGCCAAACTTGATAATCAATATTAACTTTTGATTTAAACAAGACAATATGTACTACACACGAAAACATTAACCACACTATACTTGCAACGGATTTGTTTTTATTTAACATATCTTATCCTCCATAAAAAGAGAGTGCCAATTCAACAAATTGAAGTTTGTCGATTAATCCTTTTGGGCAAAAACAAGCCATTTGGCACTGTAATACCCACAAAATCACAAATCTTTGGGTCCCAAAATCGACATCCCCCTTTATATATGCCCAAACTCTCTTCTAAACACTTAAAATCATCATTTTTTCACATGCTGTTTGGGCACAAAACCGAAAAAAACGCTCATAGTGCCCAACTCAAAACTTTTCCTTTAAGTGTAATAATTTCAAAGTTATCTCTCAAGTTAACCTCCAAAATCCAGCCGCTTCGTTTTCCCTTGAGCGTGATAAATTCATGTTATATATACCATCATACCACAACAACTCCATCCCGCAAAGAAAATTATATATCTCCAACATACACAAATTTTGCACCAATCCTATAACAATCTATTGATATTACCTGTTCTTCCAACGTTTCCTTATCCGTAAACAGCAAATTTATTTGATATCGATACAAATGAACAGATTTATCATACTCCTTTACATCCCAGGTAACGTCCGTCAAAATCAAACCTTCCTCTGTCATATTCGATAATTCGCGTTGCAACGCTTCTTTCAAATCCTCCGTACCATTCTGTAAATCCTGCCTAGACAAGATACTTGCACAAAGTAACTCACTACCATTTAGCGAAATATCCCCTTCTAATAACCGTTGTCCGGAAAGCATTACGGCATGCCGCATAAAAGCCAAATCAAAGTCTCTCAGCTTATTGGGCAGGCAGGAAAACAAGGTATCTTCTGTATGATATGCTTCGACTGAATCGTTAGGCTCCGTCTCTACGGAATTGTTACCTTCATACACTATATAAGGTTCTCCAAAATAATCCTCCACCAAGAAGCTGCCATCCACCATCTTATACAATGTGATATAATACTCTATCTGCTCCTTAGCTGTAAATTTCAGAGAAACACGCAAGGCTTTCTCCCACCCCATAACAGCTGTTTGCGTATAATCAATGGATTCAATCCCTTTAAACTTCAAACTTTTTCCCTCAAAATATTGGTTATACTTTTCCAAAATAGCCGCTTTCATATCTACATCATATTCTTCCGGTGTGGCATACACCAGCCGAACTACACTTGATTCCTCATCCTGAAATTCATATCCGTGGTCAAGTACATTATATAGAGGTTCTATGTTTCCAGCAGCAAATTCTTTACCTACTTTTTGCATTCGACACATCTCAAATACCATTTCAAAGCTGATTCCACTTTTTGTAATCTGCCCATAAGCAAGAAATATGGTAAATGCTAATAACATAATAAATAGGGATATACATGTGGCTATAAAATAATTCTTCTTACGAAGCTGTTTATTTACCTTTTTTAACGGCGATATCGCTTTATCCCAATCCTCTTTTTTCTCCGTCCACCCTTGGTCTTTTTCTACCTCCTGCTTTATTTGCCTGCAACTGTCGCAAGTTTCCAAATGTTTCTCTAACTGCTTTTCAGTCTCCTCACTACACAATCTGCCAAAATACAAGGGAAGCAAATCTCTAACCACATTACATTTCATAATATCCCTCCTTTTTCTGCAACTCTTTAATTATCTTTTCTTTCGCACGATAGTAGGCCACTCGCGCCCAAGTAGCATTTTTTCGAAATACTTTACCAATCTCTTCAAACGAATATTCTCCATATATCCGCATCATAAACACCTGCTTATAAGGCTCCTGCAATTTCTGAAGTACTACTTTAATGGTGTCGGTTTGTTCATGTAGTATTAATTGGTCAAGCATTATATCATGAATGCCAGATCCTTTCGTTAAAGATACCTCACCATTCTTTTCTATGTATTCTTCATAAGAGCTTTGACGATTATGTTTCCTGCAATAATTTAAATACTCATGATTCGCAATCTGACAAAGCCATGTGGATATTTTACACTCTCCATGGAAGGAATCGATCTGTGTAACTGCCTTCAAAAAGGTGGTTTGTACAATATCCTCTGCCAAATCCTTGTCCCCACACTTCAAATAGATAAACCGATAAATCATTTTTGCATACTCTTCATACAAGCCATCCAGTTCCACTTATCTCCCTCCTTTCCGTAATCTATTTAATCACTTTTCATCTGTTCTTATGTAATTAGACACATCAAGCATCAAAACGTTACACTTTTTATTTAACAAATTATTATATCAAAAAAACTGCCTGATGAAATATCTTCACCAAGCATTTTCTCTTTGTAACTTAATTCTTTTTGTAATGCAACCAATGAATTCCGTCTTCATAGCCAATTCGTTTATAAAAATCACTACCACCGCCGGTCATCATTTCTGCACCTAAGGGCTTTAATCTGCGGCAATGCTCTGAAAGTGCAGCCGCTGCCAATCCCAGACCGCGACACTCAGGTATGGTACACAACGGCTCCATGTAAGCAAGCTTATTTTCTTTTACCCACCACATACCGCTAAAGCACACATATTCATCCTTTTCATTAGCAATAATCACATTATACTCATAAGTAGAATGTGGCGGCGGTGCAATCATAGGACCATAGGTTCCATTATATGCTTTCTGAGGATTCCATGGAGCTCCATCATCCTTTTCCAGCCAGTTTACAAATGGACCTTTATCTTCATGATCAAAGCCCTTCCACATACATTCTGCCAGCTTTACCGCATCTGCATGAAGTGGGTCCACGAAATGAAATCCCTCTGGAAGATTGAAACTTAAATCACTCTTTGTAAAATCAAATATGTAATCCACATCCTCCCAAGCCACCGTATAACCATGTTTTTCCACTTCCCGAATCAGCACTTTCTGCCCAGCAAACAAGTTAAACTCCCTTGCATTATCAAAGTTCGGAATGTTCTGCTCAACATAGTCAATCATTTCCTCAGCCAATTCTTCATAGCCCGGACGTAAATTAAAGAATACACTAGTTACAGGATTCTCTGAATATACAAAGGCTACTACCTTATCACCATCCAACCATAGTCTATCCAGATGTAAATACGACTTATCCATCCATGTAGAGGTAAGTGCATATTCAAAAAACGGTGCCGCTATACCGTTGGAGAATCGCTTGTCGTAAACATCAACCATAAAATCCCAGACAAGGTTCATGTCACTTAATACTTGAAACTGTTTTGTTGTTATGTTTTTCATATGAATCTATCCTCCGACAACTGCAAAATCCGCTCATCAATTCGTCTTACCACACTATTTGTATAAGGCACAAAATATTTCAACCAAAATCCTCTGGCGGTAGGATTAAAACTCTCAAAATCTACTCCCAATCTTGTATACCCGTCTTTCTTTAACATGGATATACAAAAATTCAGTAAATTCTGATAAACACCCTTTCCTCTATGTTGCGGCAGACAATAAGCACCGTTTATATGGCGATATTGTTCCCCCTCGGCAACACATGTTTCTCCACGGGCAGAAACTAATAAATAGGCACATAACTCACTATTCTGTCTTGCAACAAAGATACGCCCTTCATCTTGTGATGCAAAATTCATAAATTCTTCTAGTGTATCTGATTTTCGATTCATAAAAAAAGGACTTTCACAATAATGACTGTTTAATGCCAAATCTAAAGAATGAACCGTAGCATACTCCGACTTTGACAATTCCTGAAAATCATAACCATAACATGGGAAACATTCTATCTCATCCATAGTTCGAATAGCATCTAAACAACGTAACCCAAATCCATACTCAAAGAATTGTTTTTTTAAGTCTTCATCATGAGCATATAAACAGGCGGCGTGAGAAACTGCTCCTGCTTTTACCCACTTCTTCGCAGCTTTCTGATACATAGCTGCATAAATCTTAGAACGATTTTCATAAACAGCAGCGTGTGCACCCATAGGTGAAAAAACTCCCTTTACATCCGTTGCACGAAAAGCATTATCAAAAGGTTCGACACAGCACAAAAAACCTATCATCTGTTCCCCTTCAAATGCAGCAACTCCTAATCCATTTTCTGCCAAAACATTCAAATCCGAGGTAAGACATACATCTATCTCTGGCAATTCCTTAACATACTGCTTCTCTACTCCATAATTTGCAAGTGAAAGCATTAATGCAACTTCCACATGCTTTTTTTCAAAATCTACAATATACATAACTCTCTCCTTTTCCTCTGACGGAGAGTTAAAATATAGTCACCCTCCGTATTTTCATGTTACATAATAATCTGTTCATATCACATCAACTCCTTTACAATATAATATCTATATGAACACAAAGAAACTTTGTGATATTTTATGAATTTAAACAAAAAGTATTGAATACTTATTCTATTTGAAATATAATGTCTTTGGGCAACCGCGTACAAGGTGTTAGCCTCCCAAACTTACATAAGAGGGGAGGTGGTGCAGATGGAAATGTTCTCATTTCAAGATTTAATCTTGTTTGCAACTTTTTTAATCACACTGCTTGCCTACATAGATAGGAAAAACAAGCGAAAATAAATAACCTCACCTATGTACTTGGCCGGTCTTAGGTGAGGTTATCATTAACTAAACTTTTAAGAGGCTAACCACCTTACGTGGCGGTTGCTTTTTATATTTTATATAATAACACACTCCTACTTATTTTTCAATTATTATTTTCATAAAATTGTTAAACAAACTATTTTGAAAACAATAAGCATTCGAGTTATTTTTTTACTTATGATACGGTTCCCCATTCATAATCCGGAATGCGCGATAAATCTGTTCTGTCAAAATCACTCGCATGAGCTGATGCGGAAAGGTCATATCCGAAAAGCTGATGGCGTGATTAGAACGTTTTAAAACCTTTTCATGCAGTCCCAAGGAGCCTCCAATGACAAAAACCAAATGGCTCTTGCCCTGCACAGTAGTTTTCTGAATACACTCTGCAAACCCCTCCGAGGTATAACGTTTCCCTTTGATTTCCAAGGTAAATACATAAGCATCCTCCTTGATTTTTTCAAGAATTCGGTCTGCTTCTTTTTCTTTAATCTGGCTTTCCAAGGCTTCGCTGGCTTTATCCGGGGTCTTTTCATCCGCCACCTCGATGATTTCCAGCTTACAATATTTACTTAAACGCTTTGCATATTCGTCAATAGCCTGACGATAGAAGTTTTCTTTAATTTTACCTACACATACTATCGATATCTTCATACCACGCCTCTCCCATAAATTAACAGCATGCCTTATGCGGGCATGCTGTCATCACATAAATATCTCAATTAGTCCTCAAACAAAGAATCATAAATCTCATCAGCCACATGACTTAAAAAGGTAATACCCATATCCTTAAATTGAGCAAATATCACCTGTTTTAACATCTCTGCACGTCTGAAATATGCCTCTTCTTCCGGCATATCTGCTATTTCAACTGCAATAGCATTATTTATCTTCTCTGCAATTTGATTTTCATTACACCAATCAATAATCTGTTGCTTCTGAGACTTTTCTGTAGATGCTTCTGCTGTGTATACCTTTACCTTCTTAAAGGAAACGATACCTGCAAACACAAATACTCCACACAATACAGCCATTACACCATAAAATAAATACTTACCACCACCGTAAATTGGTATAGGAATAATTCCAAAGAATCCTAATGCCAGAACAATAAGTCCTACTCCTCCTACAATAAGTAATGTCCATGCAGAAGAAAGATTGTCCTCTGCACGTGCTTCACTATCTTTATATCCTGCCATACTTTATCCTCCCGTTATGCATAACAAGTCCTCTCCCTGAAATTCAGGGGAGGACTTTGTCAAATTTATTTGTTGCTTAAATACTCATCAATACCCTTAGCTGCTGCTTTACCCGCACCCATTGCTAAAATAACGGTTGCCGCACCGGTAACAGCATCTCCACCGGCATAAACACCTTCTTTTGATGTACAACCGGTCTCTTCATCAGCTACGATACATTTCCACTTATTTACATCCAAGCCCTTGGTGGTTGAGGAAATCAATGGGTTCGGAGAGGTACCAAGTGACATAATTACGGTATCTAACTCCATAACAAATTCAGAATCAGGCTTAACCACAGGACGTCTTCTGCCGGACTCATCAGGCTCACCAAGCTCCATCTTCACACACTTCATACCGGATACCCAACCCTTTTCATCCTTTAGGATTTCTACCGGATTGGTAAGGAGATCAAAGATGATACCTTCTTCCTTAGCATGATGTACTTCTTCTACTCGTGCAGGAAGTTCTTCTTCACTACGACGATATACAATATGTACCTCTGCGCCAAGTCGAAGTGCGGTTCTGGCAGCATCCATTGCAACATTACCGCCACCAACAACAGCTACCTTCTTACCACGCATAATCGGTGTGGTAGAATTCTCATCAAATGCCTTCATTAAGTTGCTTCTGGTCAAATATTCGTTTGCGGAGAATACACCGTTAGCGTTCTCGCCGGGAATTCCCATGAATTTCGGAAGACCTGCACCAGAACCAATAAATACTGCATCAAAGCCTTCATCCTCAATTAATTCATCAATCTTAACTGACTTACCTACTACTACGTTGGTTTCAATCTTAACACCAAGAGATTTTACATTTTCAATTTCCTTGGCTACAACTGCCTGCTTGGGAAGACGGAACTCTGGAATACCATAAACCAATACTCCGCCCGGCTCATGCAATGCTTCAAAGATAGTCACATCATACCCCATCTTTGCCAAATCACCGGCACAAGTAAGACCTGCAGGACCGGAACCGATTACTGCAACTTTCTTACCTTTCTTCTCCTTAGCGCCTTCCGGCTTGATACCGTTTTCACGAGCATAATCAGCTACGAAACGCTCCAGCTTACCAATAGAAATCGGTTCCCCCTTAATACCACGGATACATTTGCCTTCGCACTGGCTTTCCTGTGGACAAACACGTCCACAAACTGCAGGAAGAGCGCTGGATTCACTGATAATCTGATAAGCTTCCTCAATATTGCCTTCCTTTACCTTACCGATAAAACCGGGAATATCAATGGATACAGGGCAGCCCTTTACACACTGAGCATTCTTACAGCCAATACATCTGTTTGCCTCTGCCATAGCTTCTTCTTTGTTATATCCCAAACATACTTCTTCAAAGTTAGTAGCACGAACCTGTGGATCCTGCTCTCTAACCGGTATTTTCTTTAATACGTCCATAATTTCCTCCTATTAGTTACAATTTCCACATCCGCCGTGATGTGTATCGCCTTCCTGTTCCTTTAAGAACGCTCTGCCTTCTGCAGTCTTATAAATCTGCTGACGGGTCATAGCTTCATTAAAGTCTACCAGATGTCCGTCAAATTCAGGACCATCCACACATGCGAATTTTACCTGTCCGCCTACAGTAACACGACAAGCACCACACATTCCTGTACCATCTACCATAATAGGATTCAAACTTACGATGGTAGGAATCTCTAATTCCTTGGTTAACAAGCATACAAACTTCATCATAATCATAGGTCCGATCGCTACACAAAGGTCATACTTCTTACCTTCTGCAACCAAATCCTTAATGGTCTGAGTAACCATACCACTTCTTCCGTAAGAACCATCATCTGTGGTAACATACAGATTACCTGCTACTGCTTCCATTTCCTTTTCAAGAATTAACAGATCCTTGGTTTTGCTACCTACAATAACATCTGCTGCAATACCGTGTGCATGCAACCACTTCACCTGAGGATATACGGGGGCGGTACCTACACCACCTGCAACAAACAGAATATTTTTCTTCTTTAACTCTTCTAAGTCCTCATTTACAAATTCGGAAGGACATCCTAAAGGTCCTACGAAATCATGGAAGCAATCGCCTTCCTTCAAATGAGTCATTTTGAGAGTACCTGCACCAATTGCCTGGAATACAATAGTAACAGTTCCTTTCTCACGATCATAATCACAAATGGTCAAAGGAATTCTTTCTCCATCTTCATCCATTCTGACAATGACAAATTGTCCGGGTTCACAAGCATGTGCCACCCTGTTTGCTTCCACTTCCATTAAATAAATGTTTGTGGTTAATTCTTGTGCTTTAACAATCTTATACATTTTCACATACACCTTTCGTTGTATTTTTTAAAACTCTATCTGATATTCCTTCGTAACCACTTTGCTGACTACACCATATTCATTCACACAAATAGCTTTT
Organism: Acetatifactor sp.; assembly: GCA_045634745.1. Lineage (GTDB taxonomy): Bacteria > Bacillota > Clostridia > Lachnospirales > Lachnospiraceae > Acetatifactor. Next base: position 351,619 of record JAZRAX010000038.1, read on the forward strand.
ATTTCATACTCGCCGTTCTCCAAAAAGAAGAGTCCACCAAAAACTTCACTTTCTATCGTAGGCAAGCTTCCATCTGTAGTAAAATAAATTGTTTCGCCTTCATTGCATTTAATTTTTAAAGGAATTATCTCTTTGTAAAATCCGGCTTCGTGACTAAATACCGGTTCAGAAACCATATATTGAGAATATTTCTCTATAACCTCTTCATTATTACAATTCTTTAACAAACTGTCAATCGTTTGATAGTCATTTTTTTCACTATACAAGGCAAATAAATAACTATATGCCAATGTAATATCACTATTTTTCGCATTGGGACTATTGATAATCTGAAATAAATAATCTTCAAACTGTTCATAATTATTTAAATTATTATAGCATTTTACAATCGCCCAATATATATTAATATTCTCTTCTTCTGCCAACACCATCTCATAATACTCAATGGCCTTGTAATAATCTCCATTTTCCCGATAATAATTGGCACGATTTATTTTGTATTCCGCTGAAGTATACAAATACCATACCGCATATGAGCCTACTGCCAAAGCAATAATAACCAAAATAATAACCCAAAATAAATAATGATGTTTCTTCTTGGTTTTGGGAGCATAATTATCAGACTGACCTGCCACTTCATCCATAATATGATTCATGGTTTCGTCAATCTGACTTTCTACTTCCGCTTCAAAATCCGGAACAATATGTATTTCTTCACCGCACTCTGCGCAGTACATATTCCCATCAGGAATCTCTGCTCCACACTTAATGCATTTCATAAGTGAAGTACCTCTTCCCTTTAGAATAATCCGGTAATCACACCATCATCATCTACATCTATACTATAAGCTGCCGGTGTTTTTGATAAACCTGGCATAGTAGTAACCGCACCGGTCAATACAACCACAAAACCTGCACCTGCAGAAACATAAACCTCACGAATACTCATTTCAAAGTCTGTAGGTCTGCCAAGCTTGGCCGGATCGTCAGATAAAGAATATTGATTCTTTGCCATACAAACCGGTAAATTACCAAAGCCTAATGCTTCTAATCTCTCTAACTGCTTTAATGCAGTCGGAGCAAAGCTTACTCCATTTGCACCATAAATCTCTTTAGCAACGGTTGCAATCTTTTCCTTAAGAGGCATTTCATCCTCATATAATACCTTAAAATGACTTTCCTTGGTTTCTAAGGTCTTAAGTACCTTCTCAGCTAAAGCAATACCACCTTCGCCACCCTTGGCCCAAACTTCTGCCAAAGCAAATTCACAATTTCTCTCTTCACAGAACTTCTGTACAAAATCCACTTCAGCCTGCGTATCAGATACAAATGCGTTTAATGTAACTACTACGGGCACACCATATTTCTGTAAGTTTTCAATATGCTTCTCTAAATTCACAATACCTTTGGCCAAAGCTTCCAAATTCTCATTATTTAAATCTGCCTTTGCCACGCCACCGTTGTATTTTAACGCACGTATGGTTGCCACCAAAACAACCGCATCCGGCTTAAGACCTGCCTTACGACACTTAATATCAAAGAACTTTTCAGCTCCCAAATCTGCACCAAAGCCAGCCTCAGTAATACAATAATCTGCCATTTTTAATGCAGCTTTCGTAGCAATAATAGAATTACATCCATGGGCAATATTTGCAAAAGGACCTCCATGAATTAACGCCGGAGTATGCTCTAATGTCTGAATCAGGTTCGGCTTCAGAGCATCTTTTAATAATGCTGCCATGGAACCAACTGCCTTTAATTGACCGGCTGTAACCGGTTGACCACTGTAGTCATAAGCAACCACCATTCGAGACAATCTTTCCTTCAAATCTTTCATATTCTCTGAAAGACATAACACCGCCATAATTTCTGTAGCTACTGTAATAACAAAATGATCCTCACGCACTACACCGTCCAGCTTAGAGCCAAGACCTACTACAACATTACGAAGTACGCGGTCATTCATATCTAAACAACGCTTCCATACAACACTTCTGGTATCAATATTTAATTCATTTCCCTGCTGGATATGATTATCCAGCACCGCAGCCAACAAATTGTTTGCACTGGTAATGGCATGGAAATCTCCGGTAAAATGTAAGTTCAACTCTTCCATAGGTACAACCTGGGAATATCCACCACCGGAAGCACCACCCTTAATACCAAAGCAGGGACCTAATGAAGGTTCGCGAAGTGCAATCACAGTCTTCTTTCCAAGCTTACTGAAAGCCTGACCCAAACCTACACTAACGGTAGTTTTACCTTCTCCTGCCGGAGTAGGATTAATCGCGGTTACCAAAATTAACTTACCATTCGGATTTTTTTCAATCTTTTTTAAGTATTCATTTGAAATTTTTGCTTTGTACTTGCCGTAGAGTTCGAGTTCATCTGCGTCAATTCCTATATTCTTCGCAACCTCTACTATTGGTTGCATGGTTGCTTCCTGAGCAATCTGAATATCTGTTTTCATACCTTAACATTTCCTTTCATGGATACTTATATTTTATACCACTTCTTCAATTAATTGTTCAAACTGTTCCATACTCATAAGAACTTTACGGGGCTTGGTACCTTCTTCTTCACCAACCACGCCATAGTCACAGAGCTGGTCCATAATACGTGCCGCACGGTTAAAACCAATTTTAAATGCACGTTGCAACATTCCAATAGATGCCTTATCCTTTTCAATAATGAAACGTCCGGCCTCTGCAAAATATTCATCCAAACCACTACCGCCGGATGCTCCTGCCGCACCACTGCCACCGGAAGAACTACCCATATTCTTAATCTGTTCTTCCACATCTTCTGCGTATGTATTGCCGATAGCCTGATTTTTCAGGAAATCTACAACATCTGCCACTTCTTTATCTGATACAAACGCACCTTGAATACGTGCCGGCTTGGGATATCCCTGAGGATAAAAGAGCATATCACCTTTACCCAAAAGTTTCTCCGCACCATTCATATCTAAAATGGTTCTTGAATCTACACCACTGGATACCGAGAAAGCTACACGGCTAGGCATATTTGCCTTAATAAGACCGGTAATAACATCCACACTGGGACGCTGTGTTGCAATAATCAAATGAATACCACAAGCACGTGCCAACTGCGCCAAACGGCAAATCGCTTCTTCTACTTCACCCGGAGCAACCATCATCAAGTCTGCCAACTCATCAACAATAATTACAATCTGTGGCATCTTAGCAGGTACATCTTCCTCACCGTTTTCACGCATGGTTTCCAACTTCTTATTATACCCTTTCAAATCACGTACGTTAAAGTCTGCAAACTTCTCATAACGATCTTTCATTTCATTTACTGCCCAATGTAAAGCAGCAGAAGCCTTTTTCGGGTCTGTCACTACCGGAATCAAAAGGTGCGGAATACCGTTATACACGCTAAGTTCTACCACCTTCGGGTCAATCATAATTAACTTCACATCTTCCGGATGGGCCTTGTAAAGAATACTCATAATCAAAGTATTAATACAAACGGATTTACCGGAGCCTGTAGCACCTGCAATCAACATATGCGGCATCTTGGCAATATCTGCCACAACTACCTGACCTGCAATGTCCTTACCTACTGCAAAAGCAATATTGGAAGGGAACTCTTTAAAATCCTTGGTTTCAAACAAATCTCGTAAGGCAACTGCCATGTTTTCCTTATTGGGCACTTCAATGCCAATTGCTGCTTTTCCGGGAATCGGAGCCTCAATTCGGATATCTGTAGCCGCAAGATTTAATTTAATATCATCAGACAAAGAAACAATCTTGCTAACCTTTACTCCCTGCTCCGGTTGCATCTCATAACGGGTTACACTAGGTCCCTGGCTAATATCAGTAATGGTAACCTTTACCCCAAAAGTATTCAATGTCTGCTGCAAACGCATGGCTGTTTCTTTTAATTCCTGGGTATTATCACCGCTACTTCCACTGCCTTTCTGCAATCTGGACAAAGGAGGGAATATATATTTTTTTGGAATCTTCTTTTCAGTCGACTCAATGTCCTTGGAAATCTGCACATCACTTGCTGTCATGCCGGGGGCTGGTGCCGGTGCCAGTTTCGCAACCGGACGCTTTCTTTCCGGACTTGATTCTATGGTATGTTCATTATGTACACGAATCTGACTTGCTGCCTGTTTATCAATGCCGGCATTTGGATTAGGAATCTCCTGCACCGGATTAACATCAGATACCATCTGCTGCACCGGTTGTGTACCAGAACTTTCCTGGACTTCCTGAATATTTAACTGATGGGCACTACGGATCCGAATCTTGTCAAAGTCAAATTCTTCCTGCTTTGGCGTCTCCTTTACAGGATTTTCCTCCATCGGTTCTTCTGTATACATAATTTCATGAATATCATCTCTGCGTCGTGTGGTATCTTTTTTAGGAATTGTCGTATCCATAGCCACACCACTGACCTTCTTATCCATGCGAAGAATCTTTTCATTTTCTTTTACTTCTTCCTGTATACGTCGCTCGTTCTGACGTTCTTCATCACGCATACGACGTTCCACTTCCTTGCGGGCGCGTACTTCCTCTTTCTTTTGACGATTTTCTTCCTGAATCAGTTTACGCTGGGCTACATACTCTTTCCGACGCTCCGAATCTTCACGTCCCTTTTCCAACATACGTGAACTGCCATCCTTCACTCCACTTATGAGTGATTTCTCTGTCATCAAAATAAAGCTGACTGCTGCACAAAGCACTACCACCAAAATAGTACCCACCAGCTCCAAATACTTGTACAATACATAAGTCAAACTGCCGGCGATTACACCACCACCGTTTTTTCCTGCACTACAATTATCGTAAATAGTTTTCAAATTATACGCATTCAAATTAGAGGCGTTATGTGCAAACAAATCACACACCACACCTATCATTACAAACAAAACAATACCGGAAATCAGCTTACGTACTGCATGAGGATTTCCGGTATTTGCATACCAAAAAGTAACTGCAATAAATAACACGACAGGCACTATATATGCAGTCAAGCCAAACAATCCGAACAATACGCCACTGATGGTATTGCCAACTACGCCGATAATTCCAAAATTACATAAAAACAGTATAACCATTAATACAAAAAATACGATTAAGCCAATTTCATCCAACATTTCGCTTTCTTTGCGATAATCTACTGCCGTTGGCTTCTTAGAGGTTGTTGTTTTTTTATTTGTACTTTTTGTTGTTTTTTTCCTAGTAGTATTTGAAGAGGATGTTCTTCTCTGGGAAGATGTTGCCATACCATCTACTCCTTTTCACTAAATTATAACCATGTTATTATACCATTTTTATTGAGAAATGTCATCCTCTAATCCGTTTTTCTATGGCTTTTTTATTTCATAAGCTTTCTGAGTTTTTTTACTGCCTTATCAATACCGCCCACTTCATTAATAATTCCCAAATCTACGGCTTCCTTCCCTACTAAAATAGTGCCCACATCCTTTGTTAACACTTCCGTTTCCATCATTAAATCTTCCAATTCATCTTGTGAAATCTTACAATGATCACAAACAAAGCCGGTAATACGGTTTTGAATTTGCTTAAAATAATCAAAGGTTTGCTGCACGCCAATCACCATACCGTTCATTCGTACCGGATGAATCACCATGGTTCCCGTAGGTACAATAAAAGAATAATCTGTACTTACTGCAATAGGAACACCTATAGAATGACTTCCTCCAAGCACTAAGGACACTGTGGGTTTACTTAAAGAAGTAAGCATCTCTGCAATAGCCAATCCGGCTTCTACATCGCCACCCATGGTATTCAATATCACAAGTACGCCTCCGATTTCATCGCTATCCTCAATTGCTGCCAATGTAGGCAAAATATGCTCGTACTTGGTGGTCTTTGAATTGCCTGACAGATTCTCATGCCCTTCAATTTCTCCTATAATAGATAATAAATGAATGCTTTTTTCTGATTTACTGTTTTTTAATGTTAACTGTCCGTTCTTTTCAATTCGTTCATCCTGATGTTTTTCTAACTCCACCTTATTCTCTACATTTTCTTTATTGTCTTTACCCATTTTACACCTTCCTTATCCTAAATTTATCCACTTTATCCTCTCTTTCACATCACAAAAAAGAGAACCCTGCTCAGGCTCTCTTTTATCATTTCCCAATCTCTACAATTTATGCTAAATATCAAAATCGTCCTTATCCGAAACCTTTATATCATACATCATCTCTGACGGCTTCGGTATAAAGGCATAGTCCATTACTTTACGTTCTCTCTTCTTCGGAACCGGTAATGGATTCTCAATCATTTTATTTTCTTCTTTCGGTTGTTGTTCACGCTTTTCCAAATCAATAATCTCCACTTTCTCTTCTTTTGCTTCAACGACAGGTTCTACATGTTTTTTTCTGCTCCGATGGAATAACTCAGACACAGCAATTCCTGCAAGTGCTGCCAAAAGCACATACAGTAAATAGCTACCATCCATATTCCCCACAGTTACACCGGCAAAATACAGTGCACACATACCCACAACCAACAAAACATACGGAGTGAAAACTTCTTCTTTTTTTCTGCGCCAAAAACTAAATACGCCAATAAATACTAAAATCAACAAAAGTAACAGTTCCATTTGAATTTCTTCCGTCAATATTTTTATATTTAATTCAACAGTACCATAAGTTACAAACCAGGCATTTAAAACTCTCACGAAGGTGGAGCCGCTTAAAACAGCATCCAAACCAATCATTCCCGCAAAGTTTCCCAAGGCAACAAGAAAGATTACAACAATTCTAAGGAAACTTAATACAGCCTTCCCTACGGTACCACTTATCATACCTATACAAAACACCGGCAACAAAAGCAATATACCCGTTACATCCACATAAGAAACAAAGCCAATCATTATACCTACAAATACCGTATAAAACCACATTCCTATCGGATGCGCATCTGAAATGCTCCGGCACAAATAATCTGCCAAAAGCAAAAATCCCAATGCCCAAAAGCAAAGAAATAACATCTGCGGTGAATAGGTAAGACCTGCATCAATGGATACCGGAGCAAAACTGATAAACAACATCACCCATATAGCCGGCCATTTGCTGGTCATTCTTCGTATAGAAAAATAAATCAACAAACTAAAAATCGTCTGCAACCAAATCTGTAGCCAAACACCAACTTCCCAATGATTTCCAAACAAACGAAGCAATCCATGTAGCAACATACAATAGTAATATACACTACCCTGTACGGATTGTATGCTTATTCCACTTTGAGAGGTTACCTTTGCTGCTTCGAAATATAATGCATCCTGACTGGCATATGGCATTAAATACATCCGCACTGCAATCGCCGCAGAAATGCTTAAACCAATAAAGAGCCCCTCTGCAAACATTGCTATTTGTGAATGTTTCTCTGCATATCCGGCCAAGTCCACTTGCCGTACAAAATATCCTGCCAAAAGATAAATTGCATAAAGAATCGCAAAAAATCCAGCCACCATTCCTACAGCAAGTAAAATACTGTTTCCTACAAGCATTTGTGCAACAACAAGTCCCAGAAACGCCACTCCGGCACCGGCAAACAACAGCATAATCATCCAAATACAATAGCTTACCGCGTTCTTTTTCAGACTCATATGTCTACCTGCTCCTATTCACTCTTCAAAACCTTTTCAATATTGTATCGAGGTCTTTCCTTAACTTCCATATATATCTTGCCAATATACAAACCTACCATACCGATGGCCAAAAGCTGCAATCCACCCAAGAACCAAATAGACAAAATAAGAGAAGTCCATCCCGGCTCTACATTACCTGTAAAATACGAAATCAATGCGTAAATTGCGGCTAATACGGAGACACAAATAATAATCATGCCCAAGCCCATAATCATACTGATGGGTTTTACACTGAAACTGGAAATACCATTAAAAGCCAATGCCAACATCTTTTTCAGCGGATATTTGGACTCACCGGCCACACGTTCCTTGCGGTCATAATATACACTATCGGTCTGATAACCGATTAACGGCATCATACCACGCAAAAACATGTTGGTTTCCTTAAACTTGGCAAAATGCTCTATTGCTCTCTTGGACATTAATCGGAAATCTGCATGGTTGTATACCGTCTTTACACCCATCATAGCCATTAATTTGTAAAAAGCCTGCGCCGTTGTACGCTTAAAAAAGGTATCTGTTTTTCTCTCTTTACGTACACCATAAACAATATCATTGCCTGCATGGAATTTATCAATCATTTCTTCAATAACGGCTACATCATCCTGCAAATCCGCATCAATGGATACCGTTACATCACTCATCTCCATAGCTGTCAAAAGACCTGCTGTAAGAGCATTTTGGTGACCTACATTCCCTGCCAGCTTCACACCACATACCTGTATAGGATGTGCCTTGTGTTCTTCTTCAATCAGTTCCCAGGTACGGTCCTTACTTCCGTCATTTACAAATAAAATGAAGCTATCTTTTGCAATCTTTTCTTTTGCAACCAAATCATCCAATACGCCCCTTAAGGCTTCGGTTGCAATATGCAATACTTCTTCCTCGTTATAACAAGGAACTACTATCGCCAATTTATCCATTGTTTCATACCTCATGCTTTCCTGAAGAATGCCCACGGCATTCTTCCTAAACGTAACATAGCAAAACTTAGCCTGCGTTCTTTGCAGGCTTAGTTTTCCTTTGCGTTCTATTCATCCCAGTTATGATATACTGCCTGTACATCATCATCATCATCCAAGAGATCCAATGTTTTCTGTAAATTTTTAATCGCAGTTTCATCGGTCAGTGTTACATAATTCTGTGGAATCATAGTAATCTCAGCACTCATCATAGGAATTCCCTGCTCCTCCAATGCTTTACGAACATCTTCAAAAGCATCCGGATCAGTTAATACTTCAAAGCTGTCTTCTTCCTCTGCGAAATCATCTGCGCCTGCATCCAATGCCACCATCATCAGCTCGTCCGCATCCATATCGCACTCTTCTTTGTCAATGATAATCTGACCCTTCTTATCAAACATAAAAGATACACAGCCCATAGTTCCAATGCTTCCCTGTCCCTTAGTAAAAGCACTTCTTACATTAGATGCCGTACGATTTTTATTATCAGTTAACGCATCTACAATAATAGCAATACCATTCGGACCATAGCCTTCATATGTAACATATTCATAGTTTACGTTACCCACATCACCGGCAGCCTTCTTAATACCTCTTTCAATGGTATCGTTAGGCATATTGTTTGACTTTGCCTTAGCAATTACCTGAGCCAGCTTAAAGTTATTTGCCGGATCCGGACCGCCTTCCTTTACTGCTACGGCAATTTCTCTACCAATAATGGTAAAAATCTTACCCTTTGCTGCATCGTTCTTTTCTTTCTTATGCTTAATATTTGCAAATTTTGAATGTCCTGACATTTTTCCTACTCCTTAGTTTTCTATCAACTTATTATAATAATCATATTATTATATCATTTTTTTGTATTTTCGTCAAGAAACTGCAGACTCTATGTATTCAGTTCCAGACTAATTAACAAGGCTTCGTTAACCTTCTTCATGATTTCCTGATCCAAATGACAAATTTTGTCCTTCAACCGCTTTTTATCAATGGTACGCAACTGCTCTAAAAGAATTACCGAATCCTTATCCATGTCGTACCGGTCCGCTCTCAATTCAATATGGGTGGGTAACTTGGCTTTGTTCATCTTTGAGGTAATGGCGGCACAAATAACTGTGGGACTATGTCTGTTTCCCACATCATTCTGTATAATAAGCACCGGGCGGATTCCTCCTTGTTCTGAACCGATTACCGGGCGTAAATCCGCATAAAAAACATCTCCTCTTTTCATTCCATGACTCCTTTTGAAATTCTGTTCTTAAAGTCTGACTTTGTATGGTTATTATTGCCACTTTTTCAAAAGGTATTCCGTCATATAATGAATTTTATGCTTCTATAGATTTCCCCCATGCTGTAGGTAGCCGGAAATCACTCCGTCTTTTATATAAACTCTCGGTAGTCTTTGATTCAAATCACACACCAGTTCATAATTAAACCTGCCGGACAATTCTCCCAGATAATCTACACCGATACTTTCCTCTCCGGACCTGCCGATTAAGGTAACCTTATCCCCCTCTGTCACTTTAGGAATGTTTGTTACATCCACCATAAACTGGTCCATACACACCCTGCCCAAAATAGGTGCTTTACAACCATTAATTAATACATAGCCCTTCCCATCCGACAAACTTCTGGGATACCCATCACCATAACCAAGAGGCACCGTTGCTACACGCGTTTCTTTGGATGCCACAAAACGACTGCCATAGCTGACCGTTTGCCCTTTTTGCAGGGTTTTCACATATACTATGTGACTATGCAAAGAAAGCGCCGGCTTTAATGTCACTCGCATCACATCCACTTCATTCGAAGGTAACAAACCATATAAAGTAATGCCTGCCCTGACCAAATCCATATTTGCTTGGGGTAAATCCATAATTCCCGCACTATTCGAGCAATGATGCAGGGGAATTTTGTATCCCAACTTTTCTTCTACATTACTTACAAAGGAATTATATAATGCAATCTGCTTCTCTGCGGAAGCCTTATCTGCCTCATCTGCACAGGCAAAGTGTGTAAAAATACCTTCCACTTCAATCCCCGGCAAACTCAATGCTTCTTCCACAAAAGACACACCGGACTCATCCGGCATAATACCGATTCTTCCCATGCCGGTATCTACTTTGATGTGCACCTTGGCTTTTTTTCCCTTTTCCAAAGCCTTTTCATTCAATGCAAGCAGACTGTCTTTACGAAATACTGTCACTCGTATGTCTGACTCCACAAAACGCTCATAGGCATAAGGAAACGTATAGCTTAATACTAAAATTGGCTTGGTTATTCCTTCTCGTCGCAGTTCAAAGGCTTCTTCTGCCGTTGCTACGGCAAAACCAAACAAATAGTCCAATGCTTCAATAGCTTTTGCAATCGGAACGCCGCCATGACCATATCCATCGGTTTTGATCACCGCCAAAATCTTAGTCTTTTCCTCAATATTTGCCTTCATACTTTGCATATTGCTGAGTATATTATCTAAATTTACTTCTACATATCCTCGCTGAAATTCCCATTCGCGAACATCCATGGTTTCTTTCCTCTCTAAACCAAATATTCTTCACCTTATAGCTTCCTGATGTTATCCACTATTTTTCCTGCAGTAACACCATATTCCGTATAAATATCTCTGGCTTTATCTCCTGCCAAACCATGTAGATAAACACCGGTGGTTACGGCCTTAAAGACATTCTTTTCCTGAGCGATCAGTCCCGCAATGATACCGGTCAATACATCGCCGCTACCGGCAGTAGCCATACCGTTATTGCCGGATATATTCAAATATAGCTGTGGTTCATTTACAGCTGCCACTACCGTTCCGGCATCCTTGCAGACCATTACTGCTTTATATTGCTCTGCACACTGTCTGGCAGCCTCCACTATATGTTCCTTTAGCCAAGTTACCCTTTGACCGGTCAATCTGGCCAATTCTCCCATATGTGGTGTCATTACCTTTACTGCCTTATATTCTCTGACCAATTCTTGAAGTTTTTTACTTTCACTTATTAGGTTCAGGGCATCTGCATCCAGCACCAAAGGTAGCTTACAAGTTTCTAAAAGCCGCTCCAAAACAGCCATTGCACCATCACTCTTACCAAGTCCCGGTCCAATGGCTACTACATCAGCCCATTGTAAACCACTTTCTATTTTTTCACAAGTACCATACAACACTTCCGGCACAGCACTTTGAATAATTCCCCGATTTTGTTCTGTGCTAAGTACCTTTACCATTCCGGCACCTATCTCTAAAGCTGCTTTACTACTAAGCACCGCTGCACCTGCCATTTGTTCGAATCCGGCTATCATAAGCACCTTTCCAAAGGTTCCTTTATTACCATTTTCCGTTCTCCGAGGTAATAATGCACAAGGTTCTTCTTCATACACGAACATTTCCGGCACTTGACCCAAAAAGCTTTTTTCTGTAATACCAATATCTGCAACCACCACTTTACCACTATGTTTGCAGCCCGGATATAAATACAGACCTCTTTTAGCAAAGCCAAAGGTGACTGTCATATCTGCCTGAAATGCTACCCCTAGAATCTTTCCCGTATCTGCACATACACCGCTGGCAATATCTGCCGCCACCTTATAACCACGAATACTATTCATATACTGAACAGCCTCTGCGCACGTCCCCTCTATATCCCTGCTTAAGCCTACTCCAAACAAAGCATCTACCACCACATCAAACATGGCGCTTACCTTTGCCAATTGTGATAACTCCTGTAATGCCAGTTCATTCTCCAAAATCATAATCGAATAATGTTCCAAAATACTTCTCTGAATCTCAAACTGCTCCGTACTCTTTTGCCGGTTCCCCAAAATACAGCAAGTTACTTTGCATCCCTTATCTGAAAGTAATCTGGCAAGTGCCAATCCATCAGCACCATTATTCCCTACACCACTTACAATTAGTACAGTTTGGAGATTCTCTACCTTTTTAATAATTTCCTCCTGTAATTTAAGTGCTGCGCGCTCCATCAGTACTAATGCAGGAATACCGATTTTCGTAATGGTATTATTATCATATTCCTTCATTTCTTTCGCTGTGACAACGAATTTCACCTTTTCCACCATACCTCTCATACATACAAAAAGGACCGTTTGTTGCAACCGTCCTTTTTACATTAATTATCCTCACGAATAATGGTTTTATCGTTATTATCCTTTTGACTGGTGCCTGTTGCGGACGCTTTCTTAGGATGTTGCTCTAATGGGTTGTACTTCATATCAAACAGGTTTATCACCTCTGCACCGAAAATATCATGCATGTAGGAATACATTTGATGATTATACAACTCCATCTCCTGCTTCTTCACTAAATTGTTTTTCAGCTCCACACGAATATCGGTTATCCATTTGGCAATCTCAATAATCTCCTCCGTATTGGATTGCATACTTTCATAGCAATATTGCATGGTAGCTAACATTAATTCATGATTTGCATTCTGAATCATCATGGGCAGCTCCATCAGTTCATCCTGATAGGCGTCCAGCTTCTCATTACATTCTTCAATCAATCTCTTATTATCGTCAATTTTCTTTTCCAGATTTTTGTCCTGGCTTTGCTCAAGTTCATCCACCATAGGTACAATTTCATTCATCAGCTTCTTTTTCAAAGATTTTATTTCCTTGGTTTCTGTATTTAATTTGCCCTGACGCTTCAGCAAATCGTTCAATCCACGCACCAACTCCAGAATATCCGGATAATCCGCTAAATTCTTAAAAAGCTTATACCATTTATTATCTAAGGTCAAAATAGGAATGTTCTTCCCTCTTAAGGCCTGCTCATAGCTTTCGCCCTTATCCATACAATCAGTCCTCTTTCTTACGATTTCGATTCAAATTATAGGATAGTTTCATTAAACTATCTGACAAGTGTACATTCTCCACCTGCACTTCTTCAGACAAATTCAAATCCACATGCGCAAAATTCCAAATTGCTTTAATTCCCACTTTCGCAAGGCGTCCTGCCACTTCCTCCGCACCGGATTTCGGCAAGGTTAAAACAGCAATATCAATATTATTTTCCTGAATAAATGCTTCCATTTCTTCCATAGGCATGACCTTGATTCCACGCACCTCACGTCCTACCAAATCAGGATTCTTGTCAAACATACCACTAAAAATAAAGCCTCTACGTTCGAAATTAATATATCCGCCCAAGGCCTGACCTAAGTTACCTGCACCGATAATGATAAATTTGTGCGTATTATCCAAACCTAAAATCTTACCGATTTCAGTGTACAAATATTCTACATTATAGCCGTAACCCTGCTGACCAAAACCCCCAAAATTATTGAAATCCTGGCGTATCTGGGACGCTGTCACCTTCATTAATTCACTTAAATCCTGTGATGAAATTCTTTCCACACCTTTGTCTTTCAGATCCCCCAAATAACGATAATATCTGGGCAAACGACTTATGACCGCCTGTGAAATATCTTTAACCTCCATAGGAGCCTCCTTTTACTCATGTAAACGCTTTCTCTTTTACAAATTTATTATATAAGACTGGGAAATCAATGTCAATTCAAATGTTAAATTTATATCAAACAATTGACATAGATGGGTTCCTCCTTTAAACTGTAATTGTTCGAGATTGCGGACCTTTCCGCAAAAAATTACTGAAAGGCAGAATTACTTATGATACTCTCCTGTCAAAATATTTCCAAAGCATTTTTGGAGAATCAGGTTTTAAAAAATATATCATTTCATATTGAAGATTACGAAAAATCCGCTATTGTAGGCATTAACGGTGCCGGTAAAACCACACTGCTTCGTATCCTTATGGGGGAAATGACACCGGACGAAGGCTCTGTGGTATTAGCCAAAGATAAAGTCGTTGGCTACCTGGCGCAAAACAGTTCCGTTGACTCCGACCGCACCATTTATGACGAATTATTATCCGTAAAACAAGAGCTTGTCCGTCTGGAAGAAAAAATGCGGGAATGCGAAATTAACATGAAGCATGTGGATGGTGACGAGTTGGAAGCCTTAATGAATCAATACACTTCCTATACGCATGCCTTTGAACAAAATAACGGCTATGCTTATAAAAGCGAATTGACCGGTGTATTAAAAGGTCTTGGCTTTGTAGAGGAAGATTTTGACAAAAAGATTTCCACACTCTCCGGCGGTCAGAAAACCCGTGTAGCATTAGGACGCTTACTTTTGTTAAGCCCGGATTTGATTATTTTGGATGAGCCTACCAACCACTTGGATATGAACTCTATTGCCTGGTTGGAAACTTATTTACTAAATTACAAAGGTGCGGTAATTATCGTCTCCCATGACCGATATTTCCTTGACCGCATTGCCGGCAAAATCATTGAAATTGACCAGACCAAGGGAACGGTTTTCACCGGCAACTACACTGACTATGTGGACAAAAAAGAGCTTTTAAAGGTGACTGCCATGAAAGCTTATGAAAACCAGCAACGGGAAATCAAGCATCAAGAAGAAGTGATTGCCAAGCTTAAGAGCTTCAACCGTGAAAAGTCCATTAAACGTGCGGAAAGCCGCGAAAAGATGCTAAATAAAATCGAAGTCTTGGATAAACCTACCGAAGCACGCACTGATATGAAACTAAAGTTAACTCCACGATTTATAAGTGGTAATGATGTCCTTACTGTTAAGGGACTGGCAAAATCCTTCGGTACCCTCAAGCTCTTTGAAAACATCGATTTTGAAATTAAACGTGGGGAACATGTAGCCATTATCGGAGATAACGGTACCGGAAAAACTACCCTTTTGAAAATAATCAATGAATTAGTCGACGCAGATGCCGGTTCTGTCACTTTGGGAAGTAATGTAGAAATCGGTTACTATGACCAGGAGCATCATGTTCTGCATAGTGAAAAGACTTTGTTTGAAGAAATATCCGATGAATATCCCACCTTGACTAACACTGAAATCCGTAATGTTTTGGCAGCATTCCTTTTTGTAGGGGATGATGTATTTAAACGTATTGGGGACTTAAGCGGTGGAGAACGCGGCCGGGTATCCTTAGCAAAACTGATGCTCTCCAACTCTAATTTCCTAATATTGGACGAACCTACCAACCACTTAGATATTGTCTCCAAGGAAATTTTAGAGCATGCCTTAAACAGTTATGAAGGAACCGTACTGTATGTTTCCCACGACCGTTACTTTATCAACAAAACAGCTACCAGAATCCTGGATTTAACACATAATCAGTTGTTTAATTATATTGGAGACTATGACTATTACTTGGAAAAGCATGACGATGTAATGAGGGCTGCGCATACGTCCGGTTCCATGGGTGTAGCCACCAATGGTGGTCAAACTACTTCCAATATTCAAAATACTAAAATAAATAGCAATACTTCTAAACAAACCACTGCTGTAGGTTACAATGCCTTTAACACTCCTACCGCTTCCGGCAACAAAGGTGTGGAGACCGAAAACAAATTGGATTGGAAAGCCCAGAAGGAAGAACAGGCCAAGCAACGCAAACGTGAGAACGATTTGAAGAAATGTGAAGAACGTATTGCCAAGCTGGAGGAACGCAACGCATGGATTGACGAGGAAATGTCCAAACCTGAAATTGCAACCAGTTCTGTGAAGTTACAGGAACTAGCCGGCGAACAGGCCAAGAATAACGAAGAATTGGAAGGTCTGTATGAGCTTTGGGAAGAATTAGCTGAATAATATACAAATCAATTTAACACAAAAACGACCGCTTCACTCGAGGCGGTCGTTTTTCTTTCTCTGATTAGTACAAGTGGTAAGGCTAACAAGCAAACAATTTGAGCCCCTTGCGGTCTCTACAGAAAAATTCGCTTTCCAGAATCCCTTTTTCCCAATTTTTCATCCAAAACTGTGGCAAATCCATGTATTTGCGGTCTAGGTAAAAAAAGTCATCTGTGAGATACCATTTTTCGAGAAAAGTGCGGTCTCACAGGTAAGTTTTTCTGTAGAGACCGCAAGCGCTACATTTTCACTTAGAAAATGTAGAAAAATAATGCAGAAGGGAATCTGGGAAAGTAATTTTTCTACAGAGACCGCAAACCCGCTTCCTCAAAACCACATTCTCTTACAAGTTTTATAGTATCCGGTATATACTTTCCAACCCGCTCCGGTGTATGAGCATCGGAACCAATGGTAATGATGTTACCTCCTAATTCCCGATATCTATTTATAATACTTGGATGAGGAAGCACATGTCCCACCTTGTCAATGCCTGATGTGTTCACTTCAATTCCTTTACCATTTTGTATAATCGTCCTAAGTATTTCATCCAAAAGCTCCGGGAACATTTCATATGTCAAGCTGTTTTCTTCATAATGACGGCATTTTGAGATATAACCTATATGCCCAACACAATTATAAAAATCCAATAATCGCTTATCCTTTACGGATTCTAAAACTGTTTCCAGATACCTTTGATACATGGTCTGCTTATCTCTCCCCCTTGTTGCTTCCGGGAAATAGCAATCCAAACCATCTACGCAATGAACGCTTAAAAGCACATAATCAAAGGAATGGCCTGCCAAAACCTCCATACTTTGCTCCACGGACTCTGCCATATAGCCAAGCTCCAATCCATGACCAATCCATATCTGAGGATAATTCTCCTTAAGCTCCTGTATCTTCCTCTGCATTGCCTCAAAGTCCGGCACCTTATTAAATTCTTCCATAGGATGCCCCAAATCCATATGCTCTGTAAAACACATATGTGTAATACTTGCATTTATAGCTGTCTCTACGGCCACTTCCGGTTCCATAGAAGAATCCGGCGAATAATTCGTATGTATATGGTAATCCGATATTCTCATTTACTTTTCTCCCCTTTTCTCAGCAATCAGAACATTCATACAATGCTTATGCGGTATTCCACCACTATTACAATCAAAAATGATTTCTTCCCTCTTATGGAAATACCAATCATGATAATAATAGTCCAGCTCTCCCGAATACCATGGTTTTACCTGTATCTCTCCTTCCTCTCGGTCCGGGGCCTCTTCAATAAATGGTTTTTGAACAAACACATTATAAACATTGAGACCCTTCATGGTCGTATGTGCTTTCAGGGCTTCTATCAATGGTTGTCTGCGGTTTTCTGCAATATAATGAAACACCCCGCTGGAAAAAATAATATCATAAGTTTCCTCCGGTAAAAATTCATTTACATTTGCCCGAAAGAAATTCACCTCCACTCCATTATATTCCGCTAACTCTCTCGCCTTTTTTAATCCACTTTCTGCCAAATCAAAAGCGGTTACCTGATAACCGTTTCTGGCTAAAAAAACAGCATCCTTACCTTCGCCACATCCAATATCCAGAACCTTATACGGCTTGATAGGTGGTCTTAGTTTCATGATTTCATAGCACAATCTATTCGGTGCAATCCCCCAATAATACCCTTCTTTTTGATATTTCTCCTCATACTTGGTCATGGCGGAAGGTCGATAACCCAACAAAGAATCCACAGAGGTATGCAAGATACCGGCCAACTGTGGAAGCAAATGTATATCCGGTGTAGAAGAGCCATTTTCCCACTTAGAAACTGCTTGGAATGAAATGTTTAACCTCTCTGCCAGATTCTGCTGGGTATAACCCAATTCTTTTCTTTTTTGAGCAATCATATTACCTATGTAGTTATCCATAATATCTGCCCCTCTCCTTTATTTGACTATATTTTAATATTAAAAACATACCATATTCAATAACGTAATAATTGAATATGAAACAAAACCTCAACCGGTTGTTGAATTAAATCTTTCCTACATAGTATCCTTTATAAATAACTTCAAATACAAAAAACGACCGCCTTAAGCAATCGTTTTATCTCTTTTCATTACACAATCCCATTCTTCGTCCACTTTAAAACAGTCTCGTAACCAAGCTTCTCATACCACTGTGACACATAGGTATAATGGATATAGCTATAATCGCATCCTTCTTCCTTTAAAATCTGTGTTGCCTTCTTTACCATCATCAGGCCGATACCTCTGTCCCGATACTCCGGAAGTGTTCCGACACAACCCGGACCACTGATTTTCAGCATTTGTCCATTTACCTTATATGTTCCCATATTTTCAAGAATACAAAAGCTTACCACTCTTCCGTTAAAATAACCACAGAACACTCTGTCTTCTTCACCGAAGAATTCTGTCCAGCCCGGTTCTACTTGTTCAACAGCCTTTAATAACTCCGTACGATTCCCCTCAAAAAAGCCAAACGTAATCGATGCATCTAACGCTTTTTCATACTTTTTCGCATCAAATTCCTCCAATCGAAGGAGCATCTCCTCAAACGTCCAATCCTCGGATAAATTTTGAATGCTTTCTTTTTCAAAAAAATCCGGATGCATACTGTGAAATAATGCAATTGCTTCCTGTTTTTCCATAATATATCCTCCCCGAATTGTTTTCTAATCCACCTTAAAGTCTCTACCCTAAAGTGCAAATTATCTTCATCTTGAGTAAATCATTTTAACTCATATGGCAGATGGTGGGAATTGCACCCACGAGGTCGCCGCAGATACCCCATTGCACATATATCAATCACGAATCCGCGACCGCGTTACTCCTTCGCCACATCTACCGTCTACCCCAAAAAGTTACAAGCAATCCTATTATAGCAAACACTATACATTTCCACAATCGTAATTCCTATCCCTTATACAGCCGGTATTATCCTTGTATTCGAGGCATTCCCCTCACTCCACCAACATCCTTTTTAATGTCATCTGCGGTCTCTACAGAAAAATTCGCTTTTCAGAATCCCTTTTTCCCAATTTTTCATCCAAAATTGTGGCAAATCCGTGTGTTTGCGGTCTAGGTAAAAAAAGTCATCTGTGAGATACCATTTTTCGAGAAAAGTGCGGTCTCACAGGTAAGTTTTTCTGTAGAGACCGCAAAAGCCACATCTTCCCTTAGAAAATGCAGAAAAATAATGCAAAAGGGAATCTGGGAAAGAGATTTTTCTACAGAGACCGCAAAACGACTGCCTCGAGAGAAGCAGTCGTTTTAATATTGAAATTATATGGGTTATACATGATCCCCCAGACTTCACATTCAAACTTACATTAAACTATCCAAAGTTTCTCTAATTGCCTTAATGAAATCCAAGCTGTTCAGAATCACAGGATTCTCGCAGGTAGAAATCATAGATAAGCTCTTGGTCATCTTGCCATCTTCGATGGTCTTGATACAAGCTCTTTCCAGCTTATCTGCGAAGTCACACAATTCCTGAATACCATCCAATTCACCACGTTTGCGGAGGGCACCGGTCCATGCAAAAATAGTTGCAATGGAGTTGGTAGAGGTTTCTTCGCCCTTTAAGTGTTTGTAGTAGTGACGCTGTACGGTACCATGTGCTGCTTCGTATTCATACACACCGTTAGGAGATACCAATACGGAAGTCATCATGGACAAATCACCATACGCAGTTGCCACCATGTCAGACATTACATCTCCATCATAGTTCTTACATGCCCAGATGAAGCCGCCCTCGGAACGAATTACACGTGCCACAGCATCATCAATTAAGGTATAGAAATATTCAATACCCAATTCTTCAAATTTTGCCTTGTATTCGTTATCATAAATTTCCTGGAAAATATCCTTAAAAGTGTGGTCGTATTTCTTGGAAATAGTATCCTTAGTAGAGAACCATAAATCCTGCTTGGTATCCACTGCATAAGCAAAGCATGCTCTGGCAAAGCTGGAAATGGATTCCTCGGTATTATGAATACCCTGTAAAATACCGGCACCCTTGAAATTATGTATTACTTCTCTTACTTCAGTGCCATCCTCTGCAGTATAAACCAATTCTGCTTTGCCTGCACCGGGCACCTTAATCTCCGTATTCTTATAAACATCACCGTAAGCATGTCTTGCAATGGTAATGGGCTTCGTCCAGTTTTTAACATAAGGTACGATACCATTTACCAGAATCGGTGCACGGAATACGGTACCATCTAAAATCGCACGAATGGTTCCGTTGGGACTCTTCCACATTTCCTTCAGGTTGTATTCCGTCATACGTGCTGCATTAGGAGTAATGGTTGCACACTTTACTGCAACACCATACTTTAATGTAGCATTGGCAGAATCCACGGTTACCTGATCATTGGTTTCGTTTCTATATTCCAACCCTAAATCATAGTACTCGGTCTTTAAATCAATATAAGGTAATAATAACTCATCCTTAATCATTTGCCAGAGGATTCTGGTCATTTCATCTCCATCCATTTCCACAAGGGGAGTCGTCATTTTAATCTTATCCATGGTTTTTCTCCTTTTTATTATGTTATGCACTACATACTTATTTCACCAATGGTCCGCTGTTTTCCGGCTTTTATAATATCGCCGGTTCGTTATTCAGCGTCTACATAGGCCTCATGTAATCCGCTCTTCACCATATTTTCATAGGCATTAATCATATGCATATTAGCAAGCTT
Source organism: Acetatifactor sp. (assembly GCA_045634745.1). GTDB lineage: Bacteria > Bacillota > Clostridia > Lachnospirales > Lachnospiraceae > Acetatifactor. The sequence continues at coordinate 372,667 of JAZRAX010000038.1, forward strand.
CTCTGCTTTGTCCGCATCCTTTGCCTTAATGGCTTCCATAATCTGCTCATGCTCCTCGTTGGATTTGGGTCCACGGTTTACATTGGACAAAGTCTTCTTACGAACACGAAGTACATACTCATGGAAGTCCTTTAACTGATGCTCTAACATCTTTGAATTGCATGCTTCATATAAAATATCATGGAAACGGTTGTCCAGCTCTGCCATCTGCTCCAAATGTCCCTTTTGGGCATGGAACTTGGCTAAGTAGATATTCTCTTCCATTTCCTCCATTTGCTCATCTGTAATATGCTCGCACGCCCATCTGGCACATAAGCCCTCTAAAAGCGAACGAATCATATAAATATCCTTTACATCCTTCTCCGTAATACCGGTAACATAAGCACCCTTGTTGGGAATAATCTGAATGAGTCCTTCTAACTCCAGCTGTCGGAAAGCTTCACGCACCGGTGTTCTGCTGACTCCCAGCTCTTCACCGATGGCAACCTCCTTCAGTTCGTCTCCCTCTTTGTACTTACCACTTAAAATATCCTCTCGCAAACGATGAAACACTCGTCCTCTCAAAGAATATTTATCCGTCACCTCTTGCTTCACATCATATTTACCCATGATTTTCTCCATTCTTCATGGCCGGCTATTTACCGATAGTCAGTCCTTTTTCCAAACAAACTCTGTTAATACAAGCTACAATTTCGTCATCTGTAAGTACCGTTACACGACCACTTGCATATTCCTCATCCACCCAATTCTTTACTTCATGTACAAGCTCAAAGGACTTATCCACCTGGTCATCACCCTTTAACTTATAATAGGTGTTAATCCAGTGTGCAATACCTGCCAGTCCGGAAGTATTGGAAATAGCACAAAGTACCGGTCGGTTCAGGAACTTCTCGGTATCAAAAATATTGTAAATTTCTTCATTCTTAAGTAATCCGTCTGCGTGGATACCTGCACGGGTAACATTAAAGTTCTTACCTACAAACGGTGTTCTGGAAGGAATCTTATAACCGATTTCCTTTTCATAATATTCTGCCAACTCGGTAATTACGGTGGTATCCATACCATTCAAATCACCACGAAGCTGTGCATACTCAAATACCATAGCCTCCAGTGGTGTATTACCGGTTCTTTCGCCGATACCGAACAGTGAGGTATTAATACCGCTACAACCATATAACCATGCTGTAGTAGAGTTAACAACTGCCTTGTAGAAATCATTGTGACCATGCCACTCAATCAACTCGGAAGGAACACCTGCATGCACATTCAAGGCATAAATAATACCCTGTACACTGCGTGGAATAACAGCACCGGGGAAATTTACACCATAACCCATGGTATCACAAGCACGAATCTTAATGGGAATCTTGTACTCCTCCATAAGCTCCATTAATTCTCTACAGAAAGGAACAACAAAGCCATAAATATCCGCTCTGGTAATATCCTCTAAATGACATCTGGGGCTAATGCCCTCATCCAAACACTCTTTAATCACACTGATGTAATGCTCAAGTGCCTGTTTTCTGGTCATCTTTAACTTCAGGAAAATATGATAATCAGAACAGCTTACCAAAATACCGGTTTCCTTCATACCAATTTCTTTTACTAACTTAAAGTCTTCCCTGCTGGCACGAATCCAACTGGTAATCTCCGGAAACTGATAACCACGTTCCATACATTTATACACTGCATCCCTATCTTTCTTGCTATATAAAAAGAATTCTGACGCACGAACCATACCATTTGGACCACCTAATTTATGCAAGTAGTCAAAAATGGTTACAATCTGCTCTGTAGAATAAGGAGCTCTGGACTGCTGTCCATCACGGAAGGTCGTATCTGTAATCCAGATATCCTTAGGCATATTATGGGGTACGATTCGGTCGTTAAAAGGAATCTTTGGTATTTCAGAATAAGGAAACATATTTCTAAATACGTTTGGCTTTGGTACATCATCCAAAACGTACATGTACTCTTCAATCTGTAACAGATTATTTCTTTCGTTCATTGAAACCGGACGATTAATAAAGGTATTGTCTCTCATGGTTATTCCTCGCTTCCACGCTGTTTCTGCACTTTAATAAAGTAAGCTTTGTACTATTGTATACAATTATGCAAAAAGTGTCAATAGCTTTTCTTAATAATCCAAAAGTCTTTTCGCATGAAGCATTCCCCATCCCTGCATATTCCATGGTAAGCCCAAATCTTCAGACGAATAATGTAGGCGCTCTTTGACCTGTTCATTACGTAAATACGGCTCTCTTTGAAGCAAAAATGCTGCGCAACCGGTCACTATGGGAGTCGACATAGAAGTGCCACTTTGTAACATATACGCCTCCTCATATCCCTGATTCATCCATTTTACTCTATGACAACAGGAAACAATACCGGTTCCCGGTGCCAACAAATCCGGCTTACGAAAGACACTGTTTTTTGCACCTCTTCCGGAATACAAAGCACAATTCTCGGCTTCCTCTACATCACACATATCATCATAACAGCCCACGGTAATCACTTTATTTGAACCTCCAATGGCTGAAATACTGTTTTCGCCAGGTCCTTTATTTCCTGCCGCACACACTACCACCACACCTGCATCCCAAAGCTTTTCCAACAGTTCCTTTAATCTTTGATGCTTTTCTTTACTTTTTAAACTTCCAATTCCTACAGAAATATTTAATAAGCGGATATCAAAACGTTTATAATTCTTCCAAATCCACTCCAATCCTTCCAACATGGTATCGGCTTTGCCTTCTCCTTTTTCATTAAGCACCTTGCCAACCACCAATCTGGCCCCCGGTATAATACCTCTATATTTCCCCTGCGACAATTCTCCGCTACCGCACAAAATACCACATACATGAGTACCGTGACCACAATCATCATAATTTGTCCTGCGTCCATTCACAAAATCCTTAAATGCCATGCACTTTCCTTCCAAATCCGGATGTCTGCTTATTCCACTATCTAACACCGCAATTGTCACAGAACTTCTTTGCCATCTGCTCTCTGTCACCTCGTCCAAATGTATTCTTTTTCTGACTCTGTCCATCCTCTTCCACCTTTCATGGGTTATATGTATGGAGCTTGAGGCGTACAGTAGGTGATATGTTCAGGCAGGGGCTGCATATGTTCCATTTAGGCACGCTCTCGCTCCGCGTAAAACGTAGCAGTACTAGAAATTTTTCTGCGCAGGTTTGCTTGAAAAATTTAAGTGCTGACGTTTTACGAGGGCCTTGCATTGGAACATATGCAGCCCCTGCCTAACCATATCTACTACTTCATCATATGCAAAAAAGCCCATCATGGCACTTCCATGACAGGCTTTCCTACGATACATTTATTCTTCTATGGTTGGGAAATCATACTTCACTTTATCTTTTACATGAATATGCTGTCCCATTTGTTCTTCAATAATCTTTAAGTCAGTGTCAGCAATTACCGTATGCTTACATCCGATGGGCATATGAAGCACATTACCCGGGCGGATTTCGCGGACTTCGCCATCGATGATGGCACGACCTTCCCCGGAAATAACCGTCCAAATTTCCTTACGCTGCGCATGAGAATGATAGTTCATCTGATGACCTGCTTTTAAGGTTACCTTAATGGTCATACTGTTCTCTTCCACATCCAACACGCGGTAATATCCCCAGGATTTCTCTGCAAACATAATCTCTTGGTCAAATTGATCCACATATGGTTTAATGTAGCTGGATTGGTTCTTGTCTGAAACAAGAATTCCCTCCGGACTGGCTGAAACTACTATATCCTGCAATCCCATGCACAAGATGGGTACATCCAATTCATTGATTACATGGACATTCTGGCAAGTATCATTCATAATAACATTACCTACGGATACTTCTTCCATAGCTTCTGTCAAAGTGTTCCAGGTACCAAGGTCCTTCCAACTGCCACCAAATCGCATGACTTGAATGTTCTCTTCTTTTTCTACCACAGCATAATCAAAGCTGATTTTCTGCAGGAAATCATATCTTTCAAACAAATCCTGATAATCTGTAAAATCGATTAATTCATGAGCTTTCTTCAGTAAGTATTTCAGCTTAAATGCAAATACTCCGCCATTCCATAAAGCCCCTTGTGTAATATACTTCTGCGCAGTTTCCAAATCCGGCTTTTCCTTAAAGCTGCGTACTTTACTAACCTCTTGCTGATTCTCCGGAATAATGTAACCATACTTTTCACTGGGATATGTAGGCTCCATGCCGAGCAACATCAGATTCGCCTGACTGTCTTGTGCCATATTCCCCAGTTTTTCCAATGCAGCAAAATAATCCTCCTCTACATAAGGGTCCACAGGACATACTACCACTGACTCTTCCGGCGAAACCTGCAACACATCATGCAAATATGCAGCGGATAAAGCAATGGCAGGAAAGGTATCTCTTCTGCAAGGTTCTACAGAAATATTTACTTCTTCCCCCAACTGATTATAGATAGCCGAAGCCTGGGTTTTAGAAGTCGCTATGGTAACACTTGCATCACCATCCACTGCTTTAATCTGACGATATACTCTTTGCACCATGGATTCGTATTCCCCATCTTCTTTTTTGAAAATAGGAATAAATTGTTTGGATCGTATATCATTGGATAAAGGCCAAAGGCGCTTTCCGGAACCTCCGGATAATAAAACAATATTCATATACTCTACCTATCTCTCTGCTCTCATAGGGTTACTCAAGAAATCCTCATAAGACAAACGGATGCCTTCTTCTAACTCTGTTTTATAGGTCCAGCCAAGTGCTGCACTCTTGGAAACATCCAAAAGCTTACGTGGTGTTCCGTTGGGTTTCGAAGTATCCCAACGAATCTCTCCTTCATAACCAACTACTTTTGCGACTAATTCAGTCAATTCCTTAATGGTTAACTCTTTACCGGTACCTGCGTTTACAGTCTCATTGCCACTATAGTTATTCATTAAGAATACACACAAATTAGCCAAATCGTCAACATATAAAAATTCTCTCAAAGGACTTCCGTCTCCCCAACAGGTTACAAAAGGAAGATTCTGCTCCTTTGCCTCATGGAAACGTCGAATCAATGCCGGTAATACATGGCTGTGCGTCGGATGATAATTATCGTTCGGTCCATACAAATTGGTAGGCATTACCGAAATATAGTCCGTTCCGTACTGACGGTTTAAAAATTCACAATACTTAAGACCTGAAATCTTTGCCAGAGCATAAGCTTCATTGGTTTTCTCAAGCTCAGAAGTAAGTAAACATTCCTCCTTCATGGGCTGTGGTGCCATACGTGGATAAATACAAGAAGAACCTAAAAACTCCAGCTTCTTACAACCATTCTTCCATGCAGAATGAATTACATTCATCTCTAATATCATATTTTCATACATAAAGTCAGCCAAAGCTTCGGAATTGGCAATAATACCGCCAACCTTTGCCGCTGCCAAAAATACATACTCAGGCTTTTCTTCTGCAAAAAAAGCTTCCACCTGGTCCTGACGGCACAAATCTAACTCCGCATGAGTACGGGTAATAATATTGTGATATCCCTGACGATTCAATTCTCTTACAATAGCAGATCCAACCATACCACGATGGCCTGCCACATAAATTTTTGCATTCTTCTCCATCATATTATTTATCCACACCTCTCTCTAAAAACTCAGCCAGGTTACACTGAATAAACTCTTCTGCACGCTCTTTTGCTACCTTCTGCATATCGTGCTCTACCATAAGCTTTACCAATTCTTCAAAAGTGGTCTTTGCAGGATTCCAACCAAGTTCGGTTTTTGCCTTTGTAGGATCACCTAACAGATTGACTACATCAGTCGGTCTGTAGAAATCAGGACTTACCTCAATCAGTACCTTACCGGTAGCCTTATCAATACCCTTTTCATTCTCCTCTTCACCTTGGAACTCTAATTCAATACCTGCATAATGGAATGCCAACTGACAGAATTCACGAACAGAATGCTGTACACCGGTAGCAATAACGAAATCCTCCGGCTTATCATTCTGAAGCATTAACCACATACATTCTACATAGTCCTTGGCATAGCCCCAGTCACGCAAGCTGGATAAATTACCTAAGTAAAGCTTCTCCTGCTTACCCTGAGCAATTCTTGCCGCTGCCAAAGATATCTTTCTGGTAACGAAAGTTTCTCCTCTACGCTCAGATTCATGATTAAATAAAATACCGCTACAGCAGAACATATTATATGCTTCTCTGTATTCCTTAACGATCCAATAACCATACTGCTTTGCCACTGCATAAGGGCTGTATGGATGGAAAGGAGTGGTCTCTCTCTGAGGTACCTCTTCAACCTTACCGTAAAGTTCGGAGGTAGATGCCTGATAAATACGACAAGTATCTGCCAAACCACAAATACGAACTGCCTCTAATACTCTAAGCACACCTGTAGCATCAATATCTGCAGTAAATTCCGGGGAATCAAAAGAAACCTGAACATGACTCTGTGCAGCCAGATTATAAATCTCGTCCGGTTTTACCTTTGCAATGACTGCAACCAAACTCATGGAATCCCCCAAATCACCATAGTGAAGGTGAAAACGTTCCTTACCTTCTAAGTGAGCAATTCTTTCACGATAATCTACGGAAGAACGACGAATAATGCCGTGTACATCATAGCCTTTCTCCAACAAAAACTCTGCCAAATAAGAACCATCCTGTCCTGTTACACCTGTAATTAATGCTTTTTTCATAGTTTTCTCCTTTATTTAAATTCTTTTTATAATAGCTACTCATTCAATTAATTAGCACAATTTGAAATTGAGTATAAGTTCTCGACGAAGTATATTATAACAGTATTTTCAAGTTTTAGAAGTGATTATTTTGATATGGAGTAGCATTATATTGACTTTTACAATAAGGTAGGTATAATCTAAGGTATGGTATTTGAAACATATCGTATTTCGGCAAGATGCGACGGTTTACCGGTGGTAGTAGGGGACGCGGTGTCATTGGGAGGAGATTTAGATATTCTTAGTGTTTCTGAAAGTACACAGCAATAATCGGACAAGGATGTCCGATTAAGGCGTAATCAGACATGGACGTCTGTTTACGCCGGTGCGTCCTTTATCACAACGTAAATCAGAAACACTTAGAATGTCTTAATCTCCGTACACTGCACCGCGTCCCCTACTACCACCGATAACCCCCTCGCACCTGCCATCTTCCAAGGAAAGGAGTCACTATGCCACCCACTTTATTTAGCGGAAGTTCCGTAAATAGTAACCGAATTTTGTATACCCCCTCTGAGTTTGCCAAAACAAATTTATTACATTTGCAGGAAATCGGCGAGCTCCATGCCACCAAGCCTCATACCAGTTCTCGAAAAGGTCTGGCTTCTTACTTGTTTTTCGTAGTTACAGACGGTACCGGTACTTTAACCTATGAAGGCAATACTTATGAATTAAAACCCGGCACATGCGTTTTTATCGACTGCCACAAAGCATACTCCCACGCTTCTTCTGAACAGCTATGGACCTTAAAATGGGTTCACTTCTACGGACCTAATATGACCGGTATTTATAAAAAATATGTGGAACGCGGTGGCAAGCCTTGCTTTGAAAGCAAACAACTAAATGACTATTTGCAGAAATTAAATATGCTATTTGACATAGCAGCTTCCTCTGTTTACATCAAGGATATGAAAATTTTTGAACAACTTTCTTCATTATTGACACTGTTGATGGAGGATAGTTGGGCTCCTGCCCAAGAAAACAAAAATCCTACAGGAAAACGTAACCTGCAGGATGTAAAAGAATATATTGATGTTCATTTTAATGAAAAGCTATTGCTGGATGATTTGGCGGAACAATTTTTCATCAATAAATACTATTTAACCCGTGTATTTAAAGAACAGTTCGGCTTATCCATCAGCCACTATATTATGCAACAACGTATTACACAAGCCAAGCATTTGCTTCGTTTCAGCGACCACACTATTGAGCAAATCGCAGCTTTGTGTGGCATGGAGGACGCAAACTACTTCTCAAGAGTGTTCCGTAAGGTGGAAGGTGTGGCTCCGGGGGAATATCGAAAGCAGTGGTAAATCGCGAAAATGCTCCGTCCCGGGCACGGCTATATCCCTACAAAAGACCGTTGAAAAACGTCGTCACTTGGCGAGGTTTTTTCGAGCCTAGTGCGGCTACGTTTTCCATCGAGTGAGAACGTGTCTGTGTAGGGATATAGCCGTGCCCGGAACGGAGCATTATTGCCTTATTGTATCTTTACACTATTTCGCAATCCCAGACGCAGACTCCTGCATCCTGGAATACATGATATAGACGTTCATTTAACTGCTTTTTCGTAACGCCCTTCTTTAAAACAACTTGCAGAAATCCGCCGCCACCGGCACCTGCAATAAACTTACCATCTATTAAATCTTCACATGACAGGAATATCTGGTCAATGCAGGTATTGGTAGCGCCACTATCCAACTGCAGGGACAGCTTCCAATGCTCATTTAAAAGAGCTGCAAAACGGTCAATACTGCCTCTTTCCAGTTCATATCGCATAAGCACTGCTACACGCTGCATTTCTTCTAAAGCCTTTACAGACTGGGGCCTGCCGCAAATATAATTTCCTACCACATCTCTAAGCAAATTACGGGCAAGTCTGCGTTGTCCGGTATAAATCAGTGCGAAACGCTCTTGTAATTCCTTCAAATTCTCCTGAGACACCTGTATCTGCTCCACATGAATACATTGCTCTAAGCCTGCATTGGTAGTAATCAATTTAATCCCCGGACATAAACCGCCCACTTGATCCTGCCAACCACCACCTGTACTCATTATTTGTTCCATACAAAGCACTGTATCGTATAAAGCACCTTCTCCTATATCTTCTCCTAAAAACTCGTATATGGCCTTTATACACGCTCCTGCCAGTATACTACTGGTTCCAAGTCCGGAGCCCTTAGGAATTCCAACCACCTTGGTAGACAAATAGATACCGCCGCCAAGTTTTTCTAACAGCTTCTGCAAACTGATTTCTGCATCTGCTTCACTTACTAATCCGCTGGCAATTAACGCAGCCTTATGTAAAGCAAAGTGGTCATAGGGATTCTTACAATCCAAAATATCGTTTATGTTCGTAAAAGTAGCAGCCACACCAATATCTTCACTTTCAAACTCAATATGATATTCTGCTAATTTACGAATGGATACCTGTACCGGATAAATACCGTTTAACTTAATGGCTGCATTTAACACAATTCCGCCATTTTCATTACAATATGGTGGTGTATCCGTCCAACCACCGCCCCAATTTACACGAACCGGCAGCTCTACATTACAAATATCCTTTTGAATTTTATAGTCATGGGTTCTGCGTATTTTCCCCAAGCTGGCATCACAAACTGCCGCCTGTATGGTCGCAAAACACTTTTCTTCAAAATCACCGGCTTCCATACCGTCAACCGTTAACTTCTGCTCTCTAAAATATCTGGCAAGCGTGTTGTAAATACGGATTTGCAAACTGAAATCTGCTTGCTCTGCCAATTGAAGCAAATACTGAAACTGAGTCTGCTTCATTGGACGATACCGGAATGGTTCTACAGCCTCTTCATAACTGCCACGTGTCCTTAACACATTCAGATACTTTTCCACCGTAATAACATCCTGTAAATGCTGGTTCCACGCAATAACCTTATCCACTCTTGCCAAGTTAAAACTACTGTACAGGCTCATGCGTTCCATGGACAGCCAAAAAGCCACTTCCTCTGCACCGGCCTGCTTTTGGAATACCTTATATACTAATAAAGCAGCCTGCAACGCTTCTTCCTGGGTCGCACAAACCGGATAAAGATTTGCAAACCATAAATAATGCTCCTCATCCTGCCAAAGCATCTCAGGCGCAATATTATAGTATGAAATCACATCTTCTACAGATGTTCCTAACCAGGAAGCACCTTTTTCCAAGATGTCCTTAGGATTATCACCCACACCATAAATACGGTTGCAATATCGGTTATCACTAAGTGTCACTCCATGAAGCACCACATGAGAAGGAATCTCACCGCTTTCTACGGTCATATTGGAAAGAATACTGTGGCTACCTACTACCGCTCCGGCTCCTACCGCACTATTTTCAATATAACAAGCTTCTTCCACATAAGCAACCGGTGCAACAATACTGTTATATACTGCATATTTCAAACCACTTAGCATATTGGTATTTACAACTGACTTCCAATCCAAAAAGCTGTAATCTTCCATCTTTTCGGTCATTAGCTCCAGCAATTCATGAGTGGTACCAAAATGAATAAACTGCGCCGGTGACAAGCATAAAAGCTTCATGGAATAACCGGAAATAGCTTCCCAAATCGCCTTACGACAGTCCAAAAGTTCCTTGCACATACTGCCTTCCGGTGCTTCTTTGTAATAATCCTCCAAGGTAGCATCTGATGCCAACGGATATAAGAAATCACCGTAAAAACTGATTCTGGCACGTTCATTTACAAACTGTGCAAAGCAATCCTCATCATACTTACCCTCTTTGCTAATCAAACCAAACAATGAGGCTAAAAGCTGTGCGTCCAAAAGCACCGCTCCCGTATCCAAATCTACATTTCCCTGTGAATTCACCGCACCGATTTCCTTGAGACTGTCTTCTGTCTGCTTATGCAAAAAGCGTTTGACATAGCCCTTACCATCATTTAAAAATACACCATGATTCTTACCAATGGAAACCGGTTCTTTTATGGATATGGCTGCAGCTCCCTTATACTGAAAATCCAACTGTAAAGGATTAAATAAAAGCAATACATCTCCGGAAAGTACAAGCATACCTTCCTCAAAACGTCTGGCTACTGCCGCCATGGAAATCATAAACTCATCAAACAAAGTGGATGGTCTGCCATCCGGCAATTCTCTTGGTACCGGGGAAAACAGCTTACCACACACACTATATTGCGGCACACGCTTAGAATCACCGCCGGAATGAATGACCAATACTCTTTTCCCTTTGAAAATGGAAGCCGTGCCATCACCGTACTCTAACGCCAGACATTTCAATACATTAAGAGTCGCTCCGCCGGAACCTACTCTTTTGCCGTCCGGATCCGGAAGCACAATATATTCACAATCCTGCGCCAAATAACCGTTTTCTTTACGATACGCAATTTCCTGACGATATCCGGCTGCCTGCGCCTCATTGGAAGCCGTTAGAATAATAAAATCCCAACTTCTGCCGCGCTCCAACCACTTTTCGTATACTTCCCAAGAATCTATATAACTTTGTCTCAAAAAAAGATTATTCATCTTTGTATAATTAAGCATCCTTATGCTCCTTCGCAAAATATTCCTTTGTAAGCTTCACTACCTTACCGGATAATAATAGTAAAGCAATTAAGTTCGGTAATGCCATTAATCCGTTAAAAGTATCTGCCAAATCCCAAAGAAGACCTAAATCCATGGTTGCACCAAAAATAGTTGCTAAGGAAAACAATACCATAAACGGCTTAACAACCTTCTCAGAGAATAAAAACTCCAAGCATCTGGCTCCATACAAGCCCCAGCCGATAACAGTAGAGAATGCAAAACAACACATAGCCACTGCAGTAAACAAAGTAATCCAACCGCCGTAGGATTCCACAAAACCTGCAATTGTCAGCTCTGCACCTGCATCTACACCAAACTCAATTGATACGCCGCTACAAAGCACTACCATAGCAGTCAAAGTACAAATAATAATCGTATCCACAAACACTTCGAAAATACCGAACATACCTTGACGTACCGGCTCATCTGTGTCTGCACAAGCATGCGCAATAGAACCACTACCCAAACCAGCCTCATTGGAAAAAATACCACGGGAAATACCTTTCTTCATACTAAGGAAGAAGCTACCCACAATACCACCGGTTACTGCGGAAGGATTAAAAGCACCTTCAAAAATCATACCGAATACGGAAGGAACCTTATCTATATTGATGATGATAACACCTAACGAAAGTACAATATAAAGAATTGCCATGAAAGGGATTAGCTTCTCTGTAACACTACCAATTCTCTTAATACCACCAATCATTACCATACCGGTAATCATAGCAATACCAATTCCAAGAATTAAATTTAACGTAGGCAAATTCTCTGTTGCTACCAAATTAAAATTCAGCAATGCGGTATCTATAGATGTAACAATGGTATTCACCTGTGTGGTATTACCAATACCAAAGGTAGCTAATATCCCAAAAGCTGCAAATGCATACGCTAACCACATCCAATTTTTGCCTAAACCATTCTTTATGTAATACATGGGGCCACCAACATAGTCCCCCTTCTGGTTTCTTTCACGATAATGTACTGCAAGAGTTACTTCCGCAAATTTCGTACACATACCCAAAAGCGCAGAAACCCACATCCAAAATACCGCTCCGGGACCGCCCACAGCAATAGCTCCTGCTACACCGGCAATATTTCCGGTACCTACGGTTGCTGCCAGCGCTGTACAAACTGCCTGGAAAGATGTCATAGAACCCTGTGCTGCTTCTTTTTTCGTGAACACCTTACCCAAAGTACTTTTCATAGCATATCCAAATTTGCGAATTTGAATAAAGCCTGTTCCTATACTCAGCCAAAGTCCTACACCCAAAATAAAAATCATTGCAGGTATACCCCATACGAATCCGTTTACTACACCATTAATTTTTTCAATCATGTCTACCATAATTATTTGCTCCTGTCGGATTTTTTAACTTGTATATTATATCATAGAATTTGGGTTTGTAGTAGGGGGAAATGGAAAAAGGTGTATAAAAAACTCCACCCTTTTGAGTGGAGTTTTTGAATGTATATAACTAATTTTCACTTTCTACTGCATTTCGTCCCGACGCCATTGCTAGGAACATGTAAAAATATGGTACGGTGTAGAACATGGTATTACCGAACATGGAAGATACCAAATAAGCCACTACACATCCCGCTGCTATTAAGGTGGTATTGTCTAATTTACGCATATGAATCCATTGACGGATAAATAATGTGATTAAGGCAGCTAAATAGAATAATAAACCGGGGATACCTAAAAAGATGGCATGTTGGATGAATTCGTTGTCGGGGCGGTCTATATAATTCCCCAATTCATTAAGCATCTGTGATTTATACTTTTCATTTAACTGCTCCGGTCCATGACCAAATATAGGCTTTTCCGGAATCATCTTTAAGCCGGTTAACCAAAGATTCATACGTCCATGTCCGGCATCCTTGGCTTCTAACGGATTCTCAATGATTGCAGATGTATCCTCTTTAAGTTCTATCAGATTTACTTTCATATCCTGCCCGGACGAGGTAGGAACCCACCCCATGTAACTGGCAACAGAAATTGCAACCACAATAATAATAGGAGTTAATAATTTCCAACTAAACTTCTTATACTTTCTTACATAAAAAGCAATAACCATTACCAATGCACAACAGCTTGCTAAATAGCATGCGAAAGTACTATTTACTAATATTGCATATATCTGGAAAGCCAAAGACAAAGCATAAACAACTCTTAACCATCTCTTTTTCTCATATAGATACAATCCCATCAAACATACAATCGCTATATTCATGAAATATGCTGTATGATTATATTGAAAAAACATGGCAGAACGTACATCTTGGTAAAAACATTTGTTAATGAACGGCACTCCAAAATCCTGCAAAATTACGATTAAACTCACAAAATTAGAAACCGCAATAAATGTATTAAAAACTATCTTTCTATGTTTGCTATTTGACACTATAAATGCACAAACGTACATGGCAGCATAATAAAAATAACTTTTTAGTCCATCATAACGATAAGCTGTACCATTAAAGGAAGTCGCTATATCATTGGATAATGCTGTTGATATACAACTCCATAAAAGCATGGCAAGCAAGAAAAAGTGCCATGGTTCAGACTTGATTTTATGTAAAATTTGGCCACGATTCATTGCAATTCTACCAATTAAATAGAAACAAGAAAAAAATAATGTTATGGAACCTATTATTTGAAATCCCCATTTATAATCTTCCATGGTAGCCATATATTTTCCTAAATTTTGTTCTCCAAAAAAACCCCAATATGTTTGGTCTATTGCAGCATATATAGGAAGTATACTCCATAGAACTAATAACACCAAAGCCCCCTTCTCAAATGGCTTCGTACCTAATAGAGTATAAATTTCTTTCAAAGTTTTGCATTTTTTTAATTCTTGAAACATTATAAACCACCTCGCATATGTACAATTTTTATATTTTCTACTCCATCACTTGCCAATAAGGAATAGCAAACTCCTCTCTTGTAAAACGATTATGAATAGTCGACATAATACTCATCATATCACGAATTCTTTCCTCGTTAATATTTGAAGAATACTCCTGCTCATACCTAGTATTAATCGTATAATTAAGTAACATATACTTATTCATATAATATTGGTTGGGTTTTGGAAAGTCAAGATACTCAATTAATACGGAAGAAAAATATGGCAGACTCATATCTCCATATGTTTCAAAATCATTTTCATAATTTGACCATATTACATAAGGAGTACGATACACATTGAGTTCCGTTTCTCTTCCTTCAGTATCACATATCGTTTTTACAAACCCAGGTGCATGATCTCCGAAAAATACAATAACCGTATCTTCTTCATATTCTTCAAAATAACGCATGAGCTCATCCAATGCCTCAATAGAGTCTTTCATACCATTATAGTGTTCTTCAACATTCTCTTTTGTAATTTCTGTCACTTCGTTTCCTACTAAAGTTACTATAATATCTTTACTTCCGCTCTCTTTACTTTCTTTATCTATGCCACTCATATCCGCAACATGGTTCTGAATCGATACTGCAAAAGAAAATACCGGTTGTTCCGGGTACACCTTTTTATGTTCTTCAAAACGACCAATAATTTCTTTGGTTAATGATTTGTCAGATATATATCCATGACACATTTCTCTATTTTCAAAATCAACATCGGAATAGAATGCATCAAAACCCATATTGGTATATCCTAATTCTCGATCCCAAAACGTCTTTTCATAAGGATGAAAAGCCATAGTATAATACCCTAGTTCTTCCATGTATGAAACCAATGACTCTTGTTTTTTTGCAAAGTATCCGCCATAATAACTTCCATGTCGCATATATTTGGAATTAATTCCTGTGAGAAATTCAAATTCAGATGTATTGGTCCCTCCTCCAAAAATATTCACTGCCACCTGACCTGTAACAGCATTTTCTACAAGCTCAAAGTATCTATCCATCGGATTTTCATTGACCTGTACAATACCTTCTAAATTATTAAGATTCCAAAAACCTTCACTCATAATCACAATAACATTGGGACGCTTCGTGGAAACAATATTATCCAGCGATAACTCATTCGTAAAATTTCTGTACAACTCTTGAATTTTTTCTTGAGAAACAGCTTCTGTGGTATTTCCAAAAAGGCTTTGACAAAACCAAACAATATCTCCGGTCTTTCTATAGATAATGATATTGTCAAAGGAATCTTGTTCCCGCTTTGCATGTAATAACATAAAAGTAATAACAAATCCGAAAATTAGAATCACCCTAAACAGTCTCAACGCCCTCGGGGTGATTTTCATTACAGGTTCTCTTTTTATACTCCTAGATAATTTATAAGCAAAAATACCAAAAACAACACCAATACACCCTAAAACAATAAGTATTGGATGCAAAATCAAATCAATATCTACATTTACCCCGGCTGCATCCCCTAAAACATCAAACTCCGCAATCGTAATAAACTGATCTCTTGTTAAAAATACTATTCTATTAGCAATTCCCCATCCTATAGATACTATCTCTAAAATCAAATAACTGATAAACAAATTACCACTCAAACAATAGATTGTTCCAAATAAAATGAATATTGTGAAATATGCTCTTAATCCATATTCTGTTGTTATCCAAAAAATGAACTCTTGCAAACTCTCGTCCACAATTGCAATTGCCTCAGCATTACAAACAAATAAAAGACAACTGAAACAATAAAATATTACAAATGCAATGATATTTGAAATATGAGGAGGTATTTGATAACTTAAAATATTATTTATTTTATCTCTATTCACATTTATGTTCCTTTTCTATGTATGATATAAGGAATATGGAGCGACATCCTTTCGGATGACGCTCCATTTTTTACATTAAACTATTTATCCAAGAAATAGGAAACTTTTATGTCACCTTATTCAACTTCGATATATACAACACCATAATCGTAATGTACATTGTCATATACATCGTAATCACCATACCTAACATTTGTACAATTCTCGTCGTTATATTCATAATACTTATACTCATCGATATATGGTAACAAACGATATGAACCAGGACTATTAATACCCTTAAACCAAGGCTTACATGAACCATCATTCTGATAATCAAATAATTTCCATTCTTCAATATAATCAGAAAGTGTTACATCTTGATAATCTTCCACACCATCTTCCGTTGACATATCCTTCTGTAATTTAAACTGAACATAATCCTTACCATTATTCTGTGCCAAATCTAAACCATTAAATTTAGCCTTAAATTCAATCGTACTGTTTATATCAACCTCGTATGGATGCGCTTTCGAACCATTCTTTTCCGTCAAACTAGTTCTATCTTCGTAATCAACACTCATAGCAGTTACAGGATAACTACCAGTCTTAGACATCTGTACCTCCGATGCTGTAATAGGCCAGAAAACATTATTAGGATCATTTAAATCCCCATTCTTATCCTTATATAATACTACAGAAAACTCTAATATATAATTCTTATCCATATATAATTTATAGGAATCGGACGGTCTTAACATGGTACTGGTACCGGTACCATTTGCAGCCGGAACTTTAAATGCAAAGCTATCTTTTACAAGCTTTGTACCTCCCTCACCATCCTCTACTACCTTTGCTTCATATACGGTAATATACTTAACATAATTATTTTGACCATAACCTGCTTGATCTGACTTAACAAGAAGACTTTGGAATTCGGAAGTCATTTCAATAGTAGGACCATCATTACCACGGTTAAAATCACCATCATAATTACCCCATATAGACGCTACTTTTGAAATACAAACAACATCTTCAACCGTATCATATGAGGTTCCTGTCTTATTGGTACCTGCTGCATGCTTTGAAACAGCCTCTACTTTAATTGAAGAATTATTAGGCATATCCTGCTCTAATTCCAACTCAACATATGGTGTAGAACCATATGAAATGTTTTTTATCTTAACATAATCAGAAACTGAACCTGAAATTCCACTCATGGAAATATTAAAGCCCATCTGTAGTGGATCAACATAATCAAAATCACAAGCTTTACCAAACATCTTAGTGGTATTGTCTGCATCATATACAAACTCTAATTTATAAATAGCACCATCAGCATACGCAGAACCACTAACCAAAGCATCTGCATCTGCTTCGCCATCATGTGTACTATCATCCTGCTTACAAGAAATATCATTTACACGTCTAATGCTAACTTCTACTTCTTCTGTAGACAATTCTGCACCGGTATTATTATCTGTAGCCACAACATCAAATGTCATAGTTCCTTCCGCAGCATCTGTCATAGAAAGAACTACATATCCCTTTGAGCCGTCATAATTCACACTGGAACCATTTACACCTGCTCCAGACAAATCAACTGCAGAAATTGTATAATTTGTAGCAGAACCCACAACGCTTACCGGCAAATAATAAGTCTGCTTAGGTTCCAAAATAAGTGCGTTATCCACAACAATACTAATCTGTTCCACTGCACCTAAGTTATTAGCACTGCCATTTCTAGATGTAGTATTGTACTCTGCTACATATTCCCGCTCATTTTTAGAAATTTCTATTGTTACCTGTGCATTTTTATTATTTTCAAACTTTGTTAAATCCACATCAAAATCAGTAACATTTTGAGCCAATACACCTGTATTAGGATCAAAACCTGTCACTTCTTCAACATAGTGTAATACACCAGTATTTTTATTCCAAGTCAAAGTATATGTTTTATTCTCTCCAGTGATAGTTAATTTAGGCTCATCTGAGTTCGTAGTTTTATCAAATTCAGCTTCTACTGCATCAATAAGCAAATTACCCACTAAATTGGTTGCTGACTGCGCCTCTTTTTGAACATCCAATTCGTATGTACCTCTAGAATAGTTCTGTGCACTAACAACCATAACACTACCAATAGCCGTTGTTGCAACGCCAAAAACAGCCACTGCACAAATCAATTCTACTAAGGACAAACCTTTGTTATTGCGTTTCATTCTTCTAAACAGCTTCATGATTACCTCCCTTTTAGGTTAATAAGCCAACTCTACTCTTCCAGTTAACTTATCAATATTGACTGTTATCTTTCTATCTCCACGTGAAACTACAAAACTAGTTACAATATTTCCATCATGAGCTCCCCCTGATAAAGGATTTAATGAGCCACTAGATCTATTAAAGCTTATTGTACAATCATCTGCGTTATTTGTCAAATAAATTGGATTAGAATTTCCTTCAATATAATAGCATACATCCACAACATTATCACCAATCTGCTTAATGTATGGATCTCCGTTATCTATTATCTCTTTTATCATAATATTATCATTCGAATCAACATAAAATGATATATTGGCAGATAACTTACCCATTGTAGTATTGCGGTTACCTTCCAATGCAATCTCAATCTTACGGGCGCACTCATCAACCGGACGACTTGACAAAAGTGACAAACCAGCAGCAAGTGCAGCTGTTATGATAACACCAATTGCCATTACAATAATCAATTCAACTAAAGAAAATCCATCATTTCCAACATCTTTTATTTTCTTCATCATTTCATTCCTATCGTGTATTATTGTTTTCTATAATTCAAATAAACTACACCCTGTTCATAAGAAACTTTTTCTCTATCTAACGTGGAATCATCTCCCCATGTCATATCGGATTCATTATGACTCCAATCATAGTTAGGAATCAACATGCAATAATCTGTCGAAATAACTGATGAAAAACTATTCTCCGTATATGATACCTTTATACCTCGAAAAGCTATATAATAATCAAAAGTACCATTCTGGTCTAAATCTTGATTATCAACTACATCAAGTCTAGGTTTACCTTCTGTATCTGTCAAAATCACATGATAATTACATCCACAATTTGTACCACATGTTAACTTATTTTCTGAAGGTCCTTGAGTAATCACATGATATTTTTGGGGACCAGCTACAACATCATTTAAATCTTCCTGTAAAATCTTACCTATACCATAACACCATTTATCAATTCCAGCGGCTGCATTTTCTGTTCTTTTCGTCCAAATTTCCTCCATGGCAGTGGTTATTGCAGTTTGATATTCTGCTGTTCGTAATACTCCCTCACTACCTGGGCTACCACCTTCCACTTCCAACGCACCATACTGAACCATAACCTGCTTATAGGCTTCTTCTGAAGCTTCTGCCATATCTAGTGCAAACTGAACACGCAATTCTTCCAAAGGTGTTTCCGCACCATAAAAACTCACTCTGGTTTTATAATCATTTGATTTCATCTGATAGTTCATAACTGATAAATACAAAATAGCCGTTACAAGAATACTAACAAATGCAATTGCAATAATTACCGTAACTAAAGCAAAACCTCTATTATTCAATTGTTCATTCTTTCTTCTATCAGCATTAATCATAGTCATAACCTTCCTGCCTGTTATTGCCTATTACCAATCTAAAAACGTACCATCCATACTAAGCACGGGCGACTTACCGGTATCCAAGGAAACATTTCCTGCACCATCTGTTTGAAGAGCACCACTCTTATAAACATCCACTACTACCGTATACATTAGTTCTTTGTCTGTTTCCATGGAATACATTGTATCCTTATGTTCCACACTATACATATTATATGTTACTACAGGTTTTAATGGATCAACAAAACTAACTACATTTGCAGTTGACGTACCATCTACAACATTATCATACAAATTATGATAAACATTTGTCAGCACCCCCGAACCGGTTATTGTAGGATTATAAGCCTCATCCAATATACTCAAATCTGCATCACTAAACAATAGATTCTTCTGCTTCACTAAATGTAAATTCAAATCTGTCCTAGACAATCCATTATTTATAGTAATCACATCTCCCTTATAAGCATATGGCTGAGAAGCTACTGTAGAACCACTAATTGTATCATATGCCGGATAATAGAAGAAATAAATATTATCAACATGTGTTTTATGAGCATCTGCATAAGATGCTTCATTTGAATAAATCAAAAACTTATGACTTCCAACCAATATCTCACCTGTACAATCTAAATTAGAAGTCAAATAACCATCAGCAACCTCACCCATAGGATCTGTTACTGTAAAAATATGGGTAAAGCTTCCACCAGCCACCTTGTATTTATAGGTATAAGTAACCCAAACCTTTTCGGTGGTTCCAGACTGCGTTATATCAATCGCAATATCACGATACATTTCAAAATCAGAGCCTAATTCTGTTTTTACATCATCGATAGATAAATATACATCTTCAATAACTGTAAGTTTCTCATCAATTGTTCCACTTAATTTAAATGCCTCAAGAGCCGCTTCTGCCTGTAGCGCCATCTTATCAGATATATCCTGTAATGCAGCATTATACATTTCATAATCTAGGCTTTCCGCAAAAGTACCACTTTCAATATCTGTAGTACCCGGATCATCCCAACTTTCCGTTTTTACTGTAAAAATAGCATCTAATGACGGATTCATAGAGTTAAGCTCCATCATATCATAAGAAGTCATTATTGCACTTCCACCAGCTCCATCATCTACTAATCTTTCATATGCATTAACAGATAACACCACGTCATAAAATTGATTTTCAGCCTTAACCTTTGAAATATAAAAAGAATCTCCCACCTTAGCAGTAGGTCCATTTATATTGTCAATAAACGAAAACGATGAACCTGTTATCTGATCTTCTATCTCTTCATACGAATATGCCTTACAGTTCTCTATAACTGTCTGCGCCAAAACAGTAGTCTGCTGTACTTCTCTTGCACGCATGTTATATCTAGCCATATTAACAAACGAATACATCAATGGGACTAATGCTACAGAAAGGATGGCCATGGCAATGAGAATCTCAACTAATGTCATACCTGCATTATTCAGTTTATGCTTTTTTTTCAGCTGTATTCTCATGCCATATCTCCAATTCCGTTTATTATTTTTATTCAGCAATCACTTCTGTTGTAACATTATCATCAACAATTTCTTCTGTTACAGATACATCTTCAGTATTCTCAGAATCTTCCATAGTTTCTTCTACTGTTGTATATCCGAAAATATTAGCAGTACCGTTAACATAAGGCGTCATATCCGGAAGTGTATACTCCTTACCATTACCTGTCATGCTATAAAATACTAATTCGAGTGTTCCTGCCAACTTACCACCACCGGTTTTTGAATACTTAACACTATTAATACCAATATTGTATTCGCTGTCAAAAATCGCCTGGATAACTTTCTTCAAATCAGCATAAGTCACTGTATTTACATAAGAAGTGTCACGTCCAACAAACGAAATTGCGCTTTGAAGTGATTCATTACCGATACCCTTCACAATATTTTCATCAATTGTTTTGTACACCTCATTAACACCAAGATTAATAGAAGAATACTCTACCGGAACAGTCAACTGAGTATTTACAGCATGCATGATAACATCTTCCGAACTATTTCCACCCGGATATTTATCAAGTATTGCCATAATCTGCTCATTCATAGGTATCATATCAGCCTTATATTTAGCTTCATTAATATAATACTCTTTTAATGTATCTACTTCTTCTTGTAAAACCTCATTATTTGCTCTTGTTGTAGCAGCTAAATCAGTATATTTCTTATATCCTAAAAAGTATGCAGCAATCAATCCGAGCAAAGCCAATAAAACTACACATGTAAAAATATTTTTAGTTATTCCCTTTTTCATATTTCGTCCTATCCTTTCCCGGTTAATTATTCATGATAACTGTTGCAGGATAATATGTACCTGTAATAGTAAATGTAACATAGTCAACAGTATAAATTAAAATACCATCTTCAGTAGCTCTGACATTTTCAGGTAATTCCTCACCATCCAACTCTGCAATAGTAGACGGAACAAAGATTTCTTCCTCTTCTTCCTCTGCATCCTCTACAGTATCAACATCATCTACAACACCTTCTACAGCATCTTCTGTCTTTTCTTCACCAGAACCCTCAGCCAAAGCTTCTTCTCTTGCCTTCATCATTTCTTCTGCTTCTTTTACACGCTGATTCATTTCAATCAAATAAGCAGTGTACTCTTCTGCATTAAAATCCTGCGAACCTTCTGAAATAGACGGAACAGAAACACTCTTCAAACTTGTAAAGTTTCTAAAGTTTGCAATAAGACCTGCGGCTGTCTCTTTATCCGATACTCTAAGATTCAATACAACTTTTTCATCATCGGAAGTAAAACTACTAACAATAGCATCTACGGGCAAAACAGACTCTAACTCTTCCAAGAAAACTAAAACATTATCATTTACTCGAAGAGCCATCTTATCACCGGCAGTAACTTCATCATATAGTTTTAAAACTCTTTGGTATGTATTATAGGTTTCTTTAGCAGGTTCATATTTGGCCTTATCCTCCAACAATACCTGTTCTTCATCCAAAGCTTTCTTATAATCCAAATATCCTAATACAACAATACCTGCACCAAGTAATAATACCGCAAATACAATTAATACAGTAGCAACCGTATAATCCTTCTCTACCTTCGCTCCTGCAGCCTTCTTTTCCTTGCTGTAGAAACCAATAGGATTCAAGGAAGCACCGATACAGGATACATAATTATGAATACCTGCATCATCACCAACCACATGCCAGCCGATACCTTCCATACGATTCATAATCGTAGTCTTAATACCTAATTCGTTGGTAAGAAGTCTCGCCAATCCATTAATATCGCCGGCACATCCACAAACCATAACCTGATCAACAGTTTCACCGTTATTACGTGAGCTGTAGAACTCTACCACTCTACGGATAGAACTGATTAACTGATCTAAGCTCTTGGTTACTTCGATTTTTGCTTCACGGATTTCCTGACTTTCATCATAATCACGGGTATCAATACGTGTAGATAAATCTACAGAAGTTCTTTGGGCATCTTCATTGATCCAATACTTAATACAAGCTTTTCTCTTTGCCAAGTTCCAAGCTTCGTCATAATTATTAACGCCAAATACTCTTTGTCTCGTCATCTCATCGATAGCTTCGTTAATACCATAGTTAATCGCTCTCTGAAGCATCAAATTCTTATGGTTAACGATAGTTACGGTAGTTGACTTCTCTTCTATCTTTAATACCATCACTCGGGATGATTCATCTTCATTTCTAATTGCCTGGAAAATACTGTTACCTGCATAATCCAGAGACATCAAACGAAGACCACATGAAGTAGCCAGGTTGTCATAGGTTTCAACCATCTTCTTCTCTGCAGCCATAATCATTACTTTATATTTACCGGCATCTGCGCCTTCTTCAATCTTTTCCAATACCAAGTGAGCAACCTCATAAGCGGATAAATCAATGGGGAAATACTCGCTTAAGTTTGCCTTAATCATATTAGGTATCATTTTTTCCTTTACAGCAGGAAGTAATACCTCTCTGGTAACAATCTTACTGGACGAAATACTGAACACCACGTCTTTGGTGCTATACATCTTATTTTCCTTTAATGCATCTACAATAACATCCTTTAAGATTTCCGGTTTTAATACACGACCATCCTTATATGCACCCTGAGGTGTTTCTATCATTGCATGTCTGTACACTCTCGGATTTTTCTTTTTGTAATCCATCTGGCACATTCTGATAACCGAATCGCTGATTTCTATACTTAATACTTTTGCCATACCTTATCCTCTCATTCCAAGCACTACCAGAAGATACCAATCCATCCACTGATTGCCATATAATACTGCCAAGGCTACCCCCATTGACAGATATGGTCCAAGGGCCAACACATGGTCCTCGTCCGAAACCTTCATACGAATAATATGAATCACAGAACCTAATATACAACCTAATAAAAACGCCAGAACAATAAGCTTCCAGCCGATTAACAATCCACAGGTAGCCATCAGCTTCATATCACCACCGCCCATGGCACGTCCTTTGGATACCACAATCAAAATAAACAAAAACATACTGACCGCGAAGAAGCCGATTACGTAATTTGCCCAATTGACATAATCGGTCGCCACACGAACCAGCCCCAGGATCAGTATAAAGTAATTGAACCCTACCGGGATCTCATACGTTCTAAAATCAATGACACTGAGAGCTATCAGTGCGCTAAAAAGCAAGCAATAGAGTAGGGAATCTATGCTTAACCCATACTGGTGAAACACCAAGAGATAGACGATACCATTCAATGCCTCAATAATAGGATACTGAATGGATATCTTCTCTCTACATTTGCGGCATCTGCCTCTTAGGAATAACCAGCTGAAAAGTGGTACTAAATCGTACCACTTCAGCTGATAATTACATTTCATACAATGCGACCTAACCACTGCTATATTCTCTTTTTTCGGTATTCGGTATATAAGTACATTCAGGAAGCTTCCTATGAGAATACCATATAGGAATACCACTATGTACAGGAATATAACATACGGCATACGTCAAATCCTCACAAAATTATTCGTATCTGTTAGCAAGCTTAGGTGAAATAGCCTTGATTTCCGCAATACCATCAGCATCCGGACCAGAAAATGCTACATTACCATACTCATCCTTAGTAGCACTAAAATTGAAATCAGCATCCTGCCATGTACCTGTAAGAATGCAATCTTCGCCCGGTACAATTCTTGCCATTTGTTCTTCAACTGCTGACACAGTACAGTCATAAGTCGCACCAGTATCATCAAACTCAACAGTTAAAGCTTCATCAGTCCAAATAATACCAGGATCAGCTGCAATAATTTCGATAGCGTCCATTACAGAACCAACTGCTGAACAGTCAGCAGTCTTCTTAGACTTCTCAACATACTGTAAGTATGCAGGAGCAAGTACACCGATGAGTACTGCCATGATAGCTACTACGATGATTAATTCAACGAGTGAGAAACCTTTGTTATTCATTTTCTTTTCCATAACACATAATCTCCTTTTCTTTTTCGCGCTTTGCGCTTATTTATAAAAGTATGTCTACGACATCCTCCCGGAAAGCTCTGCTTTCCTCTTAAACGCCCCGTCCCTACACGTAAGCGAATAATTCATTTTCTTTCAAATCTTTTACAAGCTGTTTAAAGATTCGTACATCGTTAACATTGGAGCCATACAAGCACCAAGGATAACACCAACTACACCTGCCAATACAACGATAATAGCCGGCTCCATAGCAGACATAAGACCTGCTACCGCCATTTCTACTTCATCCTCATAGTAATCAGCCAACTTATCTAACATTTCTTCATTATTACCGGTTTCTTCACCGATACGGGTCATATAATAAACCATAGGTGGGAATAAACCACAAGTTTCCAAAGGTCTGGAAAGAGGTTGACCTACCATTACTTCACTCTTAGCATCCTCTAGGGCTTCACGGAAGTAAATATTGGTCATAATCTGTGCCACAATTTCTACCGCTTCTACCAAAGGAATACCTGCCGCAAGCAAGGTACTCATAGTTCTTGCCATCTGTGCGGAAGCACTCTTAATTACCAGATTACTTACTGCCGGAATAGAAATTGCCGCCTTACCGAATACATGCTTACCGGTATCCGTCTTGCTAAAACTCATAACTGCTACTACAATAGCAATCACAATCGGCAATAAAATAAACCATCTGTCTATAATGAAATTACTTGCTGCCATAACCGCTTTGGTAATACCCGGCAAATCCGTTCCCAAATCCTTAAACATTTCCATATAGGAAGGAATAACCACTACCAACATAACGATAACAACTACGATAGCCACGATACAAACTACGATAGGATAAATCATAGCTTTCTTTACCATAGCACCGGTCTTTGCACTACGTTCAAACTGGGTAGCCATACGATCCATAGCCACATCCAAACTACCGGAAGCTTCACCTGCCGCAATCATGTTTACCATCAGTTCCGGGAACACCTTAGGCCACTCTGCCACTGCAGAAGATAAAGTATCACCTTTCTCTGTAGCCACACGAACACCATTAATGGCTTCTTTCAGCTTTTTATTTTCTGTAGCATCTCCCAACATCTTCAATGCATCCAGAATAGTTACACCTGCACGAAGCATACTAACAAACTGTCTACAGAATACACTTAAATCTCTCGGCTTAGGTTTGCCGCCAATATCAATTTTGATTTCTTTATTTAATGCGCCCTGTTCTTTAATATCTACCAGCGTCACGCCCTGATTACGCACCTCAGCGCGGGCTAAGTCGATATTTTCTGCCTCAATGGTACCTTTAACGGCAGCGCCTTTTTTGTCTATTGCTTCATATGCAAAAGTTGCCATGTCGTTCCTCCAAAGTTTATATCGACATTTTTGAACAACTTTATAACCCCTTCATCCAAAAATGTGAATTTTTTGTTAACTTTCCATGAATATTAACTATCAAAGGATATTCTTACCATTTCTTCGTAAGAAGTAATACCTTCCTTAACATACTCTGTACCAGCCATATGTAAGGTATACATACCATCCTTCAGAGCCTGCTCTTTAATCTTCTCCACGCCCATCTTATGGCTGATGATATGCTTCTGTTCCTGAGACACGGTCATAATCTCATATACACCGATTCGTCCTTTGTAACCGGTATTGTCACATTTTGGACATCCCTTTGGACGATACATTTTAATCGGCTCCTGTCCCGCCATGTCCATCATTGCCATTTCTTCCGCCGTAGCAATGCATTCTCTCTTACATTCCGGACAAAGTCTACGTACCAAACGCTGTGCAATAACACCAATAACAGAGTCCGCAATCAAGTAAGATTCAATACCCATATCTTCCAAACGGGTAATGGTACTTGCTGAGGAGTTCGTATGTAATGTAGATACTACCAAGTGACCTGTGATAGATGCCTGTACCGCAATTCTCGCTGTTTCTTCGTCTCGAATTTCACCAATCATGATGATATCCGGGTCCTGACGCAAGATAGAACGAAGTGCAGATGCAAAGCTAAGTCCCGCTTTGTTATTAACATGTACCTGGTTAATACCGTCGATATTTGCTTCGACAGGATCTTCTACTGTAATAATATTAACATCTTCTTGATTTAATTCACTTAAAGCTGTATAAAGTGTCGTTGATTTACCGGAACCGGTAGGACCGGTAACCAAAAGGATTCCATTGGGATGACCCAAGATATAGTCAAATCTCTTCAAATCTCTAGGTCTCAAACCTAACTGGCTCTTCTCACGGCTAAGACCTGTCTTCGAAGTAAGACGCATTACGACTTTTTCACCATATACGGTCGGAAGTACGGATACACGGATATCGTATTCCATACGGTCTACAATCTGTGTAATACGACCATCCTGAGGTTTTCTCTTCTCGGCAATATCCATACCGCCGATAATCTTAATACGTGCTACAATCGCAGGAAGTACGTTAATATCGTACTTTGCTCTCTCATACAATGCACCGTCGATACGGTAACGGACACGTACTTTTCTTTCCAAAGCTTCAATATGTATATCGGATGCTCTCTGACGAACAGCCTTATCAATCATTTCCTTAACCAACATAACGATAGGTGAGCTGTTAACATCCGCTTCACTCTCATCGATTTCTTCTACGGCTAAGTTCTTTTCTTTCGCATATTTATCAAGTGCGGCATCTACTTCATCCTGACCGAAATACTTATCAATTGCCATCATAATATTTCGGTTAGTAGTAACTGCCACTTCAATCATGCAGTTGGTAATAATTGCAATATCATCCTGTGCATACATATCCATGGGGTCTACCATAGCTACACGAAGCACATTCATATTGCCGTCTGCATATTCAAAGGGGAATACCTTGTTCTTCTTTAAAACATTCGCCGGAACCATCGCTACGATTTCTTCCGGGATGGAAATATTCATCAAATCGACTACTTCTATTTCCAACTGCTCACTTAATGCAACAGCAATTTGTTCCTCTGTTACCAAATGTTGCTCTGCAAGCACTTCCCCCAGCTTCTTGCCGCTACCCTTCTGGGCTGCCAACGCTGCCTCTAACTGATCCTTATCAATCAGTCCTTTGCTCATCAGCAAATCACCAAGTCTGATTTTTTCTTTTCTCTTACTACTGAAATCCATGATGCCTCTAATCCCGGTCACATCACTCACAAGATGTACCGATATATATTTCTATGCCTACAAACATATTACGCATATTTTAATTCACGTTTATTATACTACTCTTTTTCTCAAAATCCTAGTACTTTTTGCTCATTTTGTAACTTTTCTTAAAAAATTATGAAGTTTTTGTGAACATTGCACAAAATATTGGTTAACATTATGAACTTTAACGCATTAACGCAATTAATTTAGTCTTTTTTTAAGTTGTTTTTATCCCAAAAGTAACCTTTTGCGTTCAATCATTTCCTCAATCCGTTCTATATATAAAGCCACATCCTTTACATTGTCACAGCGTTCAATCCTACCATCCGGAAACACTACCTTCGTAATACTGCCTGCCCCCAGCGCCACAATGGTCTGTTTCTCTTCCATAATCAGAATATTATATAGTCCGTACTTGCCTGGCTTGGCATATCCTACATTTTCAAAGTTCCCGGACATATTCTTTTGGCGATAAAGATAATAAGGATCCATTCCCAAAGCTTTTGCACCTGCCGCCGCAATCTCCATGGTGGTATCCGTATTGCGCAATGTCTCGATTCCATGTTCTATAATCCATTGACATAATTTAGATGCACGTTTAATTGCCAGGGAATGTACCGTCAGGCTATCCGGAGCCAGTTCTATCACCCTTTTTATCGTATTCTGCACATCTTCCTCTGTTTCTCCCGGAAGCCCCAGAATCAAATCCATATTAATATTGTCAAACCCTACTTCCCGTGCCAGTTTATAAGCCTCCAGCACCTGCTCTACGGTATGCCTTCTGCCAATGATTTGCAAAGTTTCCTGCTTCATGGTTTGAGGATTGATGGAGATTCTACCTACACCATGCTTTTTCAATACTTCCAGCTTTTCTCTGGTAATACTGTCTGCGCGTCCTGCTTCCACAGTAAATTCCTTTACCTGACTGAAATCAAATAGTTCTTTTACCTTGCCAAGCAGTCGGTCCAACTGTTCTGCTTCCAACGTAGTAGGCGTACCACCACCCACATATACGCTATCCAGAATCTTATGAGCGTATCTTTGGGAAACGAATTCCATTTCTTTAATCACACACTCTACATATGCATCTACCAGCTTGCGATACCCTGCAATGGGGTAGGAAGTAAAGGAACAATACAAACAGGTTGTTGGGCAGAAAGGAATACCTATATATAAACTATAGCCACCCTCATAATGCACCTTAGATAGCAATTCCCGTTCTCTTTTCGTAATATCAATGCTTAAATTTATTTTTTCCTCACTGACATAATGGGTTTCTTTCAGCGAAACCTTAATTTCTTCCTCTGTCTTGCCTTCATCCAGCATAGCATAAGCAAGCTTGGTCGGACGAATCCCTGTCAGATTCCCCCAAGGTAATTCCTTCCCCGTTACTTCACATAACACTCTGTACAAAAAGCGCTTAAAAGCATCCTTAAAGCGCCCTTCCTTATCCTGATAGCGCCAATTTTTGTTTTCTTTTCCCACAAACAAAATAGTGGCACCATCGTCCTCGATTTGTATCTCCAAAGACACGCCACCACTTTCCTTCAGTACACTCGCTGCCGTTTCTTCCTTGGTCTCCGGTGTCAATACCTTTACTTGCTCCTCCGGATAAAACGCCTTCACCAGCGAATGTACATCATATTCATAATTTGCCTGATTCAATTTAACTGCAAACATATTCTTCTCATCCTTACACCACAAACGGATTATACTTTTTCTCATGCTCAATGGTTGTCTGGTCTCCATGTCCCGGATACACCCTTGTTTCCTCCGGCAACACAAACAGCTTCTCTTTAATAGAACGCACGATTTGACTCATGCTTCCTGTAGGAAAGTCTGTTCTTCCTGTAGATTCCAAAAACAAAGTATCACCACTTACCAGAATACCTGCATCCTCCACATAATAACAACAACTTCCGCAAGTATGTCCCGGCGTAGCAATTACCTTGAAACGCATTTCGTCAAATACAAGTTCAGCGCCATCCGACACATACTCATCTACAGCCACCGTACAGGCTCTGCCAAACAGCTCAGACAAATTATTCCGGCTATTCTCGCAAATATCCTTTTCTTTATCCAACGCATAAATCTTTACGTCCGCCACCTCTTTTAGAGCTTTCGCTCCAAAAATATGATCCGTATGTCCATGGGTAAGCACAATAGCTTCTACCGCTATCCCTTTTCCCTTCAAAGCATTATAAATTTCTACACCTTTGTCTGCGGGATCAAATACTACAGCTTTTTTACTGTCCTCACGAAAAACAAAGTAACAATTTGTCTGCAAAGAACCCACTACGATTCTGCCAATTTTAATATCCATCCTTATTTTCTTTCCTTCCACCAAAACAGCGCCAGTCTCCTAGCCCACGGTTCTCTCAATATCAATTACACTTTCAATACCACGAATCTTATCAATAATCCGATTCAACTCTTCTCTGCCGGAAATCTCAAAATTCATCTGAAGGGTAGCAATGTCCTGCTTATTAATACGGCAGTTAATGGACATAATATTAATATCCTTCTCTGTCATAGCCTTGGAAATATCCGCAAGTAATCCATTACGATTATTCGCATAAATGGTAATCTCTGCCATATATTTTTCCTTAGCCTGTTCTCCTTCCGGAATCTGCCAATCTGCATCTATTAAACGTACTCTGTCCAAATCCGGCAAATTCATTACATTTACACAATCCGTACGATGTACGGAAATACCGCGGCCTCTGGTAACAAAGCCTACGATTTCATCCCCCGGTACCGGCGAACAACACTTAGAGAAACGCACAGACAAGTCAGTCATGCCCTTTACTACAATGCCGCTCTTAGAAGACATTTTCACCGGCTTATTCACGTTTGTTTCTGCAATATTACGCAAAATATCCTCATTGGATACTGCCTTCTTGTTATCCCGGTCATACAGCTCCTGCATCTTATTTACAATCTGGCCTTCCTTCAATGCACCATGACCGATTGCCGCAAGCACTGCATCCCAATCACGGAAACCATACTTACGCTGAATGGCTTCCATATATTCTGACTTCATGAGCTCGGACTGCTGGATAGCCTTATTCTTACAATAAGTTGCCAGCATTTCCTTACCTTTTACAATATTATCTTCCTTATATTCTGCCTTGAACCACTGATTGATTTTGTTCTTTGCCTGGGTACTCTTCACCATATTCAGCCAATCACGGCTGGGGCCTTTAGAATTCTGGCTGGTAACAATTTCAATACGGTCACCGTTTTTAATCACATAGTCAATGGTTACCAGCTTATCATTTACTCTGGCACCTACCATTCTGTTACCTACCGCAGAATGAATACTATACGCAAAGTCAATGGTAGTAGAACCGGCCGGCAAATTCTTCACTTCACCGGTAGGAGTAAAACAATATACATTATCAGAGAACAAATCCAAATCGCTCTTTAAGAGATTCAAGAACTCTCTGTTATCCGACATATCACGCTGCCATTCCAAAATCTGGCGCAACCAAACCAGCTTCTCTTCTTCCTGGGCTTCTACCTTCTTGCCGTCAGAAGCTTCCTTATACTTCCAATGAGCCGCAATACCATACTCCGCCGCCTTATGCATGTCAAAAGTACGAATCTGAATCTCAAAAGGCTGACCGGTGGTACCAATCAGTGTCGTATGCAGAGACTGATACATATTAGGTTTAGGCATAGCAATATAATCCTTAAAACGTCCCGGAATGGGCTTATACATTTCATGGATTACACCAAGCGCCGCATAACAATCCTTCACTGAATCCACAATAATACGCACTGCAAACAAATCATAAATCTGCTCAAGTGTCTTATTCTGGTTCTTCATTTTCTTATAAATACTGAAAAAGTGCTTTACACGTCCGTCAATCTGCGCCTTGATGCCGGCACTTTTAATATGCTCCGATACCTCGGTTACAATACTTTGAATGTACTGCTCACGCTCATCCTTACGCGCTGAAATCTTGGTTACCAGATCATAATATACTTCCGGCTCCAAATATTTCAAAGACAAGTCATCCAATTCTACTTTAATCTTGGAAATACCCAGACGCTGTGCAATGGGCGAATAAATTTCCAAAGTTTCCTTGGCAATACGCTGCTGACTTTCCGGCTTTTGGTATTTTAAAGTACGCATATTGTGCAAACGGTCTGCCAGCTTAATAATAATGACACGGATATCCTTTGCCATAGCCAAGAACATCTTACGCAAATTCTCCGCCTGCATTTCCAACTTCGCATCAGACTTCTCCATGTTGTTACCGGATAGCGGAATCTTTTCCAACTTGGTCACACCATCTACCAAAAGCGCCACATCTTCGCCAAACTCACGGTTCAAATCCTCTTCTGTCATGATGGTATCTTCTACCACATCATGCAAAATACCCGCAATCAAAGTTTCCTTATCCATTTCCAAACAAGCCAGAATAATGGCTACATTTAACGGATGCACAATATAAGGTTCTCCCGACTTACGAATCTGTCCCTCGTGAGCCTTATTGGCAATCTGATACGCTTTCTCAATCATGGAAATATCATCGCTGGGGTGATATTTTTTTACACGTGCAATAAGCTCCTGATACAATTCCTCGGGAGCTACAAATTCTCTATGCTTTTGAATACTGCCTTCCACAAATAGCAATTCTTTTTCTTCTGTCATACGCGCAAGCCTCTCAAAACCGTCTGATTTCTATGTCGTCAACTTTTCGTCAAAAGCCTATTCTCTACTACTTTCCTTCATAGCATATTGCAGATTCCAATCTGTATTTTGCCAAACGCTTTCTACCTTCCAAACCTGCAAGCTCAATAAGTACTACGATTCCAACTACCTCTCCACCCAAAAGCTCAATCAATTTAATCATCGCTTCGGTAGTACCGCCGGTAGCAATCAAATCATCCACAATCAATACCTTCTGTCCGGGCTTAATACTGTCTCTGTGCATTTCAATGGTAGCTGTACCATATTCCAACTCATATTCCATTTCTATGGTTTCACATGGTAATTTACCCTTTTTACGAATTAATACGAATGGCTTATGATTATTGTATGCAATAGGAGTACCAAAGATAAAGCCTCTGGATTCCGGACCGACTACCACATCATACTCTAAATCCTTCACCTTTTCCTGCATGGTATTAATGGCTAATTGTAATCCATCTGCATCCTGCAACACACTGGTAACATCCCTGAAAATAATCCCCTCCTCCGGAAAATCCGGAATACTTCTTACATATTCTTCAAGTTTCTTCATACTACCATACCTCCTCCAAAAAAATAATTATAGATAATTATATTATTATTTCCGCAGAAAGTCAAAATATTCTTCGATATTCGCTTTTCCAAATGCATTTTTGGTAGATTATTGTAGTTTTTCCGCGTCGCAAAAACCATTTTCTACGTCTGCATTCATCATAAGCTTTTTGAATAGCACGTTTCATACTTTCACAATCTGCGAATCTGGCCTGAGGTTCTTTTGCTAGGCTTCTATGGATGATCTTTAAAAACTCCCCGGGTACTTTCTTCATCCCCTTACAATATTGTTCTACATCATAAGGGGGATGTGCCGGATTCTTGCCTGTCAACAAATAAGCCAACACCTTCCCCGCACTATATATGTCACAAGTTATTTCAGGTTTTACCCCCTCCCAAAACTGCTCCGGTGCCGCATATCCATAGGTGCCGGCATGCACCGCCTCTTTATTCTCTGCTTCCGCAAAACAAGCCGCACCCAAATCAATAAGCTTCACGCTTCCATCCTTGCACAACATTATGTTCGCCGGCTTCAAATCCCTATAAATAATCGCTCGTTTATGTAGCACCTGTAATGCACCCAAAACTTCCTCCATAATTCCTACCGTTTCCTCCAATGAAAATTCTTGGCCTGCATCTAATATTGTTTGCAAATCTTTCCCCTCCACATACTCCATTACCAAAGCTCTTTCCTCTTCCAAGCACTCTATAAACCTCGGAAAATACCCAGCCTCTTTTCCTTCTATATTTACCATGAACTGCCAGACTTTCCATTCATGATAAAATAACTTATCCTCCTCAAATACTTTCATTGCACAGCACCCCCCGTGGTCCGATGCTTCTACTAAATACACCTGTGCCGTAGCCCCTTTCCCCAAAAGAGCTATTTTCTTATATTTTTCCTGCATATACCTTCCCCTCTAATATGTCATAAAATATACAACGCCCACTTCTGGCGCTATTGCCATCTCCTCTTTTTCCCTGCGTTCCTGTTTCATGCTCCAAGCCTCTTTCAGCCGCTTTTGTATACGTTCCTCCTCTATTTTTCCCTCTACCAAAAGAGCCTCCGCCAATGCCTTCCCACCCAATGTTTGTTCAAACGCCTCTGCACATAATAATAATCCTAATTTTTTCTGTAAAATCCCTGTTTCCCACCAAAAGCCATCCTCTGTATTTTGGGAAGAAGAACTTCCCAGAATACAACGTATATGTTTTTGATTATACCTTCGATTCAACAGATAAATCCGCCCCTTCCCTTTGGAAAACATCCAAAACTTCTGCTCCACCAGAAGCATTCCGGCACAGTCCATTGCTATTTTTCTCCCCTTTGTCTTACCATACCGAAGCAGCTCTTCTTCAATAACCCCTATCTCCTTTTGCAAACACCTTTCCACTTCCGCATCCGGTCGCCTTTGTTCAATCAACTCCATACCTTTCCGATGAAACCACTCCACCAAAGCCTCTGTAAAGTAGCCACTGATTTCTACTGCATCAAAGCCATCTTCAGTCCCACCACAGCTT
Organism: Acetatifactor sp.; assembly: GCA_045634745.1. Taxonomy (GTDB): domain Bacteria; phylum Bacillota; class Clostridia; order Lachnospirales; family Lachnospiraceae; genus Acetatifactor. The sequence continues at coordinate 407,812 of JAZRAX010000038.1, forward strand.
TCCGCTTCTGCCATATTGTCGCCTTTTCCCGTACTGCCTCTACATACACACGCAAACAATACCGGATGCTTATGCACTTCCACTTGTTGCAACACTAATGACACAGGATTACACTTCTGCCCTTCTCCTTTTTCCCACAAATACGCCGAACAAAACCTCAAATACATTCCTCCTATTCCACACCCAATAAAATAATTAAATTCACAATAAAAAAGGTGCAAGACCTTAATTACTTAATAAGACCTTACACCTTGGTTAACCGGTTACATTTTATTATTTATTTTTGTCGTTTAGAGACGTTACGATAACCCTTTATTCTTCGCAAATTCCAACAAGTCATTTAAATCATCATACAATCGATTTTTTAACAACAATTGGCATGCATATGCAAATACAGCCAATTCATTTTGGTTCATATTATCATCCCCCATTTACTCACCGCCTTTAATATAATTCTTTCTTTTACTATATTATAAGCATTTTTTCTGTCGGTGTAAAGCCTTATTAAATTATCAAGGTTCCGTATTACTTAACATTCAGGGATTCTTTTTGATTATTACCTAGCCGTCAAGACTCTTTTAAAATAAAAAGAACATGCAACTTAGATAT
>JAZRAX010000039.1:0-2782 GCA_045634745.1 Acetatifactor sp.
TCTTCCAATTCTTCGGTAATCACATCATCCGTATTACAGGATGATGTGATTATAATAGTTGCCAATAAACAGATATATTTCTTCATGATTATTATTTTTCAAATCGTACGGCTATATCATCATAAGCAAAATACCCTGGTATGGTAAATCCATATCGACCACCCATTTCATCTGAATAGAGGAAGTTGAATCGAACTTTTTTAACTGCACCAAGTCCCGACAAATCCCATTTTTGCCAATCGGTTACTACATTTTCCCCTTGCACTAAATAGAATTCGACTTCGCTAATTGGTTCTGCATTAGCATCTGCTTCTACATCATCAAAACCATAAGCCACAATCTTCAACCAAGCATCTTCAGTTAATCCGCTCCAATTACCACCAAAACTATTGCCAGCCTCACTCTTGACACCCATATACAACTGGTTCAAGGTGTAGTTCGTGTTGGTGACATACATATGGTCAATCACACGAGCTTCATCATCGCCAAATGAGATTTCTGGAAGATTTTCCACATACGAGAAAAAATCTTTATAACCATAGTGTACAGCAAAGTTATCACCCGAATGTGGTTTAACTGGAATCATCATTTGAAGATTAAACCAACCTAGCATAGCATCATTACCTGCATTTTCTGTTACATAATCCTCACCATAATATTTAGCTATATGTACATCTCTATCTTCATCTGTCCAACCTGCTCCCCGATAGTTGGAAATGGCATGGCCTCCGCCCCAGAAACAATAGGCATAATTATCAGGGAAGGTATGAGTAAGTTCAGTGTTTCCTTCGTCCCACCAAGTATACATTGCAGACATATAATCACCATAAGTTAACGGACCACCATATTGTGGGTTGTCAATCAAGTCGCTCCAAGTGGTAATTTCCACACCTGCATAATCAAGGGTATACGGCTCAAACGTTGCATCTTTATCCTCAAACGTCAACACACGTAATTCATACGAAGGCTCCTTCACCAAGCTATTCTTAGCAATATTAGTTTTAATACGAGAGGTCTTTCCGCTTTCAAAGTTCTTGGTAAGTTTTTTCGTTTCTGTAAATTTACTACCATCAGCAAATGAATAAGTAATTGTCAATGTTTTACCACCAACAGCAGCCGGCAAACATACCATTGCAGCCATTACACCCTTGTTTGATGAAACCAATGTATGGCCTCCTGCAAAATTAAGCGTAATGGTAGAACTGCCTTCGGTCACAGTAGAATTCCATCGGTCGTTTTGGAAGTCATAAGTCTGTTTACCAGCAATGTTCACTCCGTCTGCATCTACAGTAATAGAAAGCAACTTCGGCATATTCGAATCTCCTGTAGTTGTGTCAAACCACAAATAGGAGGTCTTGTGCTTTAGACAGAAAGAGTTAAATTCATCAAGCACTGCATATCCAAAATCCCCATCATTCCCTAAATTTCCATCTGCTGTTTGGGTTGCAAGTACATATGCATTTTTATTTGTTGAGGTCATATTATAAAAGACATGTCCAGTACCAACAACAGCAGCAGAACCGTTACTGAAAGTAAAATTGGCAATCTGACAACCTGCAGATATTGCATCACTTTTCGTAGTACCCAACCAAATATAATCACCAGAAGACCACAAGAAAGGAATGGTCGATGTATTAGGAGTGCCAAAGGATGTACGCGAATCTGCATTTGTTTCATTATAACCTTTTATCACGAGATTAGGAGATAACTCCAGTTCTTCCATCCCACTACAAGCTGTAATCAATGAAACTACAGCAAGTACCATCAATAGTTTTTTCATCGTCTTTTGAGTTTTAAGCATTTCACAATCGTCTTTACAAATCTTCCCATGGAGAATCTTCTTGCTGATCTGAGGTAGCAAACCCCTTTTCCACTTCCACTTCGATAACCTCCACTAGAGGAGCTGTGTAAACTACATTTTCCATCATGAACATATTTTTAAGTTAATAATAATCTTGCTCGATAAATGCAGGATACAGATATAACTCAAAACATGTTCCGATGGGGTATAGACAATATGTTACAAAAAGGCTATGGCAGACCTATACTATGCCCGTAATCGTTTCAAAAAACAATGATTAAAAAACAAGTTTTGATTCACACCCGTATCCTGCAGGTACCAATCGTCTAAATGCACAGGTAGGTCTTCTGACTCATCTCGTTTGTTGCGCCTTCCCAGTATTTACCAGTGGCAAAGAATGCAACAAACTTAAACTTTCCGAATGAAAGTCGAGATACACAGCAACAGGAATTGTTCCGGATTCACACCGGATTCCCTTTTCACTCTTCAACCAGCAAAAGTGGCATCTGAGCTCCATGTGCACTGCAAATGTATGTGATATTTTTGATTTCGCAAAACAATTTTGTGACTGTTTTTTCTCCTTGTTAGGGTTATATCTACGATATAAAATTTTGAAAGGATTCTCAAATAATCGTATTTTCTTCCCTTTGAATCACTTTACAAAAAGAAACATATTGAAACATTAGCGAAAAATCCGAGTAATACTAAGACTTTGCCGCTGACACATTCACTTCGCCACAATTGAAAAGAATCTCCATCACGTATTATGACGGAGATTCAGCACATTATATCACGAAGCTTCGTCACAAATGTGACGAAGCAAAACAAAAAGCAAATAAAGATTAAGATTTCAGGTTCTTTTCCACTATTTAATCCATTCCGAAGGATAAGTAAACTCATTAATCACCTGACCATCCTTCAAACGAATCCAACTACGGAACTGGCGCACACCTTCCGTCAACTCAATGATACGGGCACCGT
>JAZRAX010000040.1:0-6741 GCA_045634745.1 Acetatifactor sp.
TTTGGGGTATATTCTTCAAAAGAAAAGGATATGGCAGAAATCGCACAGCCATTGGATTTTGTGGGATTAAACCTGTATCAGCCTTTTAATATCTCTGATTGGGGCGGTGATTCCAAGCATGGAGCAGCAGGATTACCGAGAACGTCTATGGGATGGGTTGTAGATGAAAGAGTTATGTATTGGTCCGTGCGATTTGTATATGAGAGATATCATTTACCAGTCATGATTACAGAAAATGGAATGGCAGATAATGATTTTGTGTGTTTAGACGGAGGAGTTCATGACCCTCAGCGTGCAGACTTTATGAAACGCTATTTGGCAAGCCTGAAACGTGCTGTAGAGGAGGGCTATCCAGTAATCGGATACCAGCATTGGTCAGTTATGGACAACTTCGAATGGGCAGAAGGCTATGATCCTAGATTTGGGTTGATTTTTGTGGATTATCCAACAGGTAAGCGCATCATCAAGGATTCTGCCTGGGAGTACAAAAAGATTATAGAATCAAACGGAGCTACGTTATAGGAAGAGGGGGATATTCTTTATGAAAAGTGAAAACAAAGGTTTACTAAGCGGTGGACTTTTTGATAAAAAGTTCATGGACACTAAGGTTACAACAGAAAAAGTAACTACGAAAGAAAAAATATTAGGACATTTGATTGGACCATTAGGGTTAATCTTTGTTGTCAATACCATTGCAGCATTGGTTGAAAAGTTTTTTACACAGCAAACGGGTGCTATGTATGGTGTTGGCAATGTAGAGATGATACAGCAAATGGGCGGATATTATGAAGTTATTATGAGTATTGCCAAAATATTGGCAGTTGGTTTAGGTTTAGTAAATTCATGGCTCATTACAAATACAAAATCAAGACATGGAAGATTACGTCCATGGTATTTAATTTTCGGCTTTGTCACAATAGCAATTGGATTTTTGATTTTCTTGTTTCCTGGTACAGCTTTAGGGGAAAGCTATTGGTATTATTTCTTTGTATTACTTATTGCATATCATACCGTTGGTTCTACATACTTTTACATGTTTAGAGATACCATTGTTTCATTAATAACTCGTGATGCAACAGAAAAAGCGCAGTTAGCATTTATACGTAAAATGTCGTGGACACTTATTTCAGGAATTATTATTGGAATGATTATCAATAGTGTGGTTCTTCCTATGTGGTTGGAAAAAGATATTAATGGCTATGCAATTTTAATGATTGGAATGTCATTAGTTGCTATTCCATTATTGCTTTTAGAATATTATTATACGAAAGAACGTGTTGTTGATGAGGTTGCTCTAGGACAGAGTGCTAGTAATGATAGTCAGATTCCACTAAAGGATCAGATCAAAGCTTTAGTAACAAATAAATATTTTATTATCGTTATGATTCTTACAACCATTGGAGGTGTTGTTGATACTTTTAAAGGCGGAAATGTACAGTATTTTTACATTAAGTTTTTATTAGGCGGAGCTGAAAACTGGGGCATGTATTCCATTTATCAGATTATAACAGGTGTACCACTTGGGCTTGGAGCGATTATAGCATATCCATTGTCTAAGAAATTTGGTATCCGAAACATTACTTTTGTAGGGTATGCTATGGTTTTGGTTGGTAGTATTTTAGGCCTGATTTTCCCAACAAATCTGCCTATTGCAATGGCAGCAGGATTTATGCGTCAGATGGGTATGATTCCGAATGCATATATCTTTATTACAATGTTATATTATGCATATGATGACATTGAATATAAGTCAGGTTTACGTTTGGAAGGTCTTTTAGGTGTAGCTATTATTACTGCGATTCAGTCGTTGATTTATGCGCCATTTGCCGGTGGATATGAAGCTACTATTTTGAAACTTGGATTCGTAGATGTGGAAGGTGTAATTCCATCTTCAGAAGTTGTAAGTTTTATGGTAATCGCATTTTATTTGTTTGATCTTATACTTGCAGCGGCATATTTATTGCTATTACCATTTTTAGATGTAGAGAAGAAACTTCCGACAATTACTGCAGAATTACAGAGTCGTAAAGAAAAACAAGCTGGAGAATAAAGTATGGCAAATCCATTTTTACCATTAAATGAATACATCCCAGATGGGGAAGCACATGTGTTTGGCGATAGAGTTTATCTTTATGGCTCTCATGACAGAGAGGGTGGAGATCGATTCTGTGAGCTGGATTATGTGGTATATTCTGCACCAGTAGTAGATCTCACAGATTGGACTTATCATGGTATCAGCTATCGAAAAGACCAGGACCCGAGAAGTAAGGATGGGAAATTGGTAGATTATTATGCTCCTGACTGTGTAAAAGGAAATGATGGAAGATATTATTTGTATTATGTGGCAATGGGGCCAAATACCAAAAATTTTGGTCCTATGTCAGTTGCTGTGTCAGACGAGCCAGAGGGACCTTTTGACTTCTTAGGAGATATTCAGTATAAGGATGGCTCGCCAGTATTAAAATATCTTACCAATGACCCTGCCGTTATCAATGATAATGGGAAGATATATTTATATTATGGCTGGGGATTAGGCAGAGATTTTAGAAGTAAGGTGTTCGCGCCTGTGTTGAATGTTGTTCAGAACAAGCTTTTTGATAGACCAGTTGCCGAAATCAAAGAAACCAAACCTAGTATTTTATCATGTGCGGTTGTGGAATTAGAGGATGACATGATGACAGTAAAATATGAACCAAAGGCGGTGTTGGATAGCAAAACGACTGCGGAAAAAACCAGTGAACTATATCACCACGCATTTTATGAAGCTCCTTCAATACGAAAGTTTGGAGATTGGTACTATCTTATCTATTCCTCAGGCGAAAATAATGAGTTGGCATATGCTATGAGCAGATATCCAGATAGAGATTTTGAATACAAAGGAGTATTAATCTCTAATAGTGATTTAGGATACAAAGGAAATAAAAAACGTGTGGCTTCAGCAGGAACCATTCATGGTTCCATAGAATGTATCAACGGAAATTATTATATTTTTTATCATCGATGTACACACAATACGGATTTTTCCAGACAGGCATGTGTGGAGCCAATATATCTGAAAGCAGATGGTAGCTTTTCGCAGGTGGAGATTACAACACAGGGGGTTAGTGCTCCGCTTGAAGCAAAAGGCATCTTTCCGGCATCAATATGCTGTAATTTATTCAATGCAAGGACGAAGAACGTGCAAGGAAATGGGCATGGACAGAGTCAGCCTAATATTACTCATGATGAGAGTGGGCAGTATATTACTGCGATTTCAAATGGTACTGTAATCGGGTATAAATATTTTCAGTTTGTTGATGTGAGAGAAATTTCCGTGACAACAAGGAATGCTACTGGGCAAATGCTTCTGTTTACAGATTTGGAGAAGGAACCCATTGCAGTTTTAGAATTAAATGGTCAAAAGACTTGGTCTATAGCAGGGACTAGGGTAGAACCAATACGAGGAAACTATCCGTTATATTTTGTGTTTAGAGGAAAAGAAAAATTAGAGTTTTTAAATTTTTCGTTTGATTAGAATTAAGTGGAGGAGATATGTATTACATAGGTATTGATTTGGGGACATCTGCTACAAAGCTTATGCTAGTAACAGAAGTTGGCGAGATACTAAACTCTACGACCAAAGAGTATCCATTGTATTTTCCGTATCCAGGATGGTCGGAGCAGAATCCATCGGATTGGTGGAGTGCATGTTTTGAGGGAATTGCAGAACTGATAAAAGGGTACGATGCTAATATGATTGCTGGAATCGGTCTAGGCGGTCAGATGCATGGCTTGGTAGTTTTGGATGAAATGGATACCGTGATTCGTCCAGCGATTCTTTGGAATGATGGTAGAACGGAAAAAGAGGTAGAGTATCTAAACAATGAAATTGGAAAAGAAAAGCTATCTGCCTACACGGCAAATATCGCTTTTGCTGGATTTACTGCACCAAAAATTCTTTGGATGAGGGAAAACGAACCAGAAAACTTTGCACGTATTTCTAAAATTATGTTGCCAAAGGATTATATTAACTATTGTCTAACTGGTGTACATGCTTGTGACTATTCCGATGCTTCGGGTATGTTGCTTTTGGACGTGGAAAAGAAAGCTTGGAGCAAGGAGATGCTGGATATCTGTGGAATCACAGAATCTCAGATGCCAAAACTTTTTGAAAGCTATGAAGTAATCGGTACGGTAAAAGCAGAAATAGCAAGTCTTTTGGGCTTACCAGCGAATGTCAAGGTAGTAGCAGGCGCAGGTGATAATGCGGCAGCAGCGGTTGGTACAGGAACAGTAGGTGAAGGGGGCTGCAATATTAGCCTTGGGACTTCAGGAACCATCTTTATTTCGTCTAAACAATTTGGAGTGGATCCAAACAATGCACTTCATGCATTTGCTCATGCAGATGGTGGCTATCATCTGATGGGATGTATGCTGAGTGCAGCCAGTTGCAACAAGTGGTTCTGTGAAGAGATTTTAAAAACAAATGATTTTGTTGCAGAACAAGAACCAATTACAGAAGAAAAGCTGGGGGAAAATCATGTGTATTTCTTGCCATATCTTATGGGAGAGAGAAGTCCTATCAATGACACGAATGCGAGAGGAGCCTTCATTGGAATGACAATGGATACTAGTCGCGCAGATATGATGCAGGCAGTGTTAGAAGGTGTGTCCTTTGCCATTCGTGATTCCTTTGAGGTGGCAAAGAGTATAGGACTAGAAATAAGCACTTCCAAAATCTGTGGTGGTGGCAGTAAGTCACCATTGTGGAGGAGCATGTTTGCAAATATCCTTGGAATTCCGTTAGAAATCTTGAAAGTAGAGCAGGGACCAGGTTATGGAGGAGCGATACTTGCCATGGTAGGTTGTGGAGAATATCCAAGCATAGAAGCGGTAATAGAAACACTTGTAGAAGTAGAAACTGTGATACATCCAAATCCAGAGTTGACGGCTAAATACGAAGCAAAATATCAGCAGTGGAGACAGATTTATCCAGCGTGTAAAGAACTTTTTACACAAATAAGATAATTATAAAAAGATAACAAGAGAAAGTAAAAAGGTGGATAATAATATGTATTTCGAAAATATTCCTACAATCAAATATGAAGGAACAGAAAGCCAGAATCCATTAGCATTCAAATTCTATGATGCAGAAAGAATCATTATGGGCAAACCTATGAAAGAACATCTTCCATTTGCTATGGCGTGGTGGCATAACCTCTGTGCAGGTGGTACAGATATGTTTGGTAGAGATACCACAGATAAAACCTTTGGTGCAGTACCAGGCACTATGGAACATGCAAAAGCAAAGGTAGATGCAGGATTTGAGTTTATGCAGAAGCTTGGCATCCCATATTTCTGCTTACATGATGTAGACATCGTACCAGAAGCAGAAGATATCAAAGAAACAAACAGAAGATTGGATGAAATCTCAGATTATATCTTAGAAAAGATGAACGAAACAGGTATTAAATGTCTTTGGGGTACAGCCAATATGTTTAGTAATCCAAGATTTATGAATGGTGCAGGATCTACCAACTCAGCGGACGTATATTGTTTTGCAGCAGCACAGATTAAAAAAGCTTTAGACATCACAGTAAAGCTTGGTGGTAAAGGCTATGTGTTCTGGGGCGGTCGTGAAGGCTATGAAACACTTCTTAATACAGATGTGAAATTCGAACAGGAAAATATCGCAAAGCTTATGAAGATGGCAGTGACCTATGGTCGTTCTATCGGATTTGAAGGCGACTTCTATATTGAGCCAAAACCAAAGGAACCAATGAAACATCAGTATGATTTTGATGCTGCTACAGCTATTGGCTTCCTTCGTCAGTATGGATTAGATAAAGACTTCAAGATGAACATTGAAGCAAACCACGCTACATTAGCAGGACATACCTTCCAGCATGATTTGCGTATTTCAGCAATTAATGGAATGCTTGGTTCTATCGATGCAAACCAGGGGGATTATCTCTTAGGCTGGGATACAGACGAATTCCCATTCAACGTATACGAAACAACCATGTGCATGTATGAAGTATTAAAAGCAGGCGGGCTCACAGGTGGTTTCAACTTTGATGCGAAAACCCGTCGTCCAAGCTATACGCATGAAGATATGTTCCATGCGTATATTTTAGGCATGGATGCATTTGCATTAGGGCTTATCAAAGCAGCTGAAATTATCGAAGATGGTAGAATCGACAGTTTCATTGAAGAACGCTATGCAAGCTACAAAGAAGGCATCGGAGCGAAGATTCGTAATGATGAAACCACCTTGGAAGAACTTGCAGCTTATGCAGAAAGTATGGGTAGTGTAGCTCATCCGGGTAGTGGGCGTCAGGAATACTTAGAGGGTATTGTGAATAGCATTTTATTTAAGTAAGGAAGAATTTAATATGTTTACAGTAGGTACTGATGTGCTAGGCTGTTTTAAGAGCGATAGGCTCTGGTTTCTATTAAAAGTAGGAAGCAGAGCCTTTCTTATTTGCCTATCAGCACATCAGTCGGTGCATGCTGTCAACATATGAGAGCAGTTTTGCAACTTCTGGTCCCCGGGACCAGAAGTGTCCAACCAATGGGTTATAGGGGATGCCCTAAAGCAAATGACATAGGAATTTGGAGCCGTCAGCCGAGTTGACCATGCAACTTTAGGCGTATCCTGTTATCTTTTATTTTGTTGTTTGGTCAAATGTCATGACGTTTGGCCAAAGTTGTAGAAAACCGCATAAAATTAAGGGTTGATGAGTGTCAATCGGATTGACC
>JAZRAX010000041.1:0-12278 GCA_045634745.1 Acetatifactor sp.
ACAAATGGAACGGAAAAAGCTGTAACCAGTGTAGGAGCAACCAAGGGAGATTTAAATATTTCTAAATTATCTTTGGATGAGGCAGGAACTTTTGTTTTAGGAAGCAACAACAGTAGCAATTATATTTACCGAATTGTAGTGAAAATGGAGGGTGGTTCTGTTAAGCCACCGCGTGCAGAATGGTCAACGGTGACGGCACCGGTTATTGTAAGTGCTACTCAGAATACGGAAAAGGACAATACCATTGATGTGGTGGTAAATGCAAATGTAGGTTATGATGGTGCAGATTCTGTTACAGTAACCATGTTGGATACAACAGGTAAAGAAGTGGGAAGTAAGAGATCTATCAAGGAAGCAACTGAGCATACAGTCAGTTTCAATCCGACCGCATCCGGTACTTATACTTTCGCTGTAGTAGCAGTGCGTGATGGAGAAACCGACAAGTCTGCGGCTGAGACTAAGACAGCAGATTTTGTACTTAAATTAGAAGCTCCTTATGTAAGCAGTGCAACCAATGCAGGTAGTGGTAGTGTAGTTGTGGAATGGGATGCAGTAGATGAGGCAACGGGCTATGTTGTGACTGTAAAGGATATCGATATTCGTGTAGAGGTAGTAGATGTAAAAGCAACCATTGAAGGTCTTACCGTTGGTTCGACATATACAATTTATGTAGCAGCTATAAGAGGTAATGAGACCTCTGAAACCGGAAGTATTAATGTAACTGTGTCCGGTGAGGCACAGAGAAAGTGGAGCTTTGCAGCATTTGGTCCTAGTACCAATACTGAAAAGAATGGATATGTGGGCAATATTAATGATGGTTCCGTAACCGTTTTCAGTGAAGGCGGTAAGGGAAAGATTCAGCCGAAATCAACAGATGGTGTGGCATTTTATTATACGGAAATTGACCCTGAAACAGAGAACTTTACTTTAACGGCAACTATTACGGTAGATTCATGGACAGCTGACAATGGTCAGGAAGGTTTTGGTATGATGGTTACAGATACCATTGGAGAACATGGTAATGATGCGGCACCATGGAGTAATTTGTTCCAGAATGTAGCCACAAAGATTGAGTACCGTCATGATGGAGAAAAGGTAACTACAGCTGATTCGGCACCGAAATATACTATGAAGCTTGGTTTGGGTACCATAGCAAAAACAGGTATAACTGCTGCTGAGGCTGGATTGACTGCGACTCCGGCAAATGCAGTATTTGAAACATCTACCTTGGAAACCGGTGCTGCAGGTCTGGAAACAGATACTTACAATGCGATTGGTAATTATACCGGAAATGGTCCGGGAGGTGATTTAGATGAATTGCTTACCACCATGCGCTTACAGATTCAGAGAAATAATACAGGTTATATTTTAAGATATTTAGATGCAGATGATAATGTTATCAGCGAAAAGCTGTATTACGATTTGGAAAGAAATGCACTGACACAGATTGACGAGGATACCATATATTTAGGTTTCTTTGCAGCAAGACATGCTAAGATTACAGTAACGGACGTAGAATTAACGACAATTCATCCGGATGACGATGAAGCAGCAGAGGATAGAGAAATCGAGTATGTATATCCTATTAATACCATAGAGTCTGCAATTTTTGCGAATACAGCAGATTATGAGTTTGTATACTATGGTAATGCAGATGGTCAGTTAATTGTTGCAGATGCAGCCGGTAATACATTGCTTGATACAGAGTTTGATGCACTTACCAAGAAGCGTTTCAATGTGAAGTTAAACAGTGGTGTAAATACATTAAACGTAACCTTTGTACCTGACCCTGATTATGTTCCGGGTGAGTACAAGGAGATGACCTCTTACGAAACCGTAAAGCTTACGCATAAGGTTGAGTATAAGGCATATAACAGTGATTATTTATATGTAAGTCCTACGGGAGTGGCTACAGCGGCAGGTACCAAGGAAGCTCCTATGGACATCTACACAGCAGTTAAGATTGTGGCTCCGGGACAGACAATTGTTATTATGGAAGGAACCTACAATTTAAGCAGCACAGTAACTGTAGAACGTGGTATCGATGGTACTGCAGAAAATATGATTTACATGATTGCAGATCCGGATGCAAAAACCAGACCGGTATTTGATTTCGGTGGCAATTGTGCAGGTATGGTATTTGCAGGTGACTATTGGTATTTCTACGGGTTTGATGTAACTAAGTCTAAGAATGCTGAGAAGGGTATTCAGGTATCCGGTAACAACAATGTATTAGACAACATTAAGACATACAGGAATGGTAACACCGGTATTCAGATTAGCCGTTATAAAGGTACGGATGAATGGGAAGACTGGCCGGCAAATAACTTAATACTTAACTGTACTTCTTACCTCAATGCGGATAGAGGATTCGAGGATGCGGATGGTTTTGCTGCAAAGCTGACTGTTGCAGGTGGCAATGTATTTGATGGTTGTATCTCAGCGTACAATGCAGATGATGGTTGGGATTTATATGCAAAACCTGAAACAGGTCCAATCGGCGAAGTAGTCATTAAGAATTCTGTGACTTTTAAGAATGGTTATGTTTTGGACGAAGAAGGCAATACAATTGGTGATGGTAATGGTAACGGCTTTAAGATGGGTGGCGAGAGTATTAGCGGCAAACATCAGTTGATTAACAGTATTGCGTTTGCAAATAAGGAAAAGGGTATCGACTCTAACAGTGGTCCCGATATCCAGGTATATAATTGTACCTCTTTTGATAACGAAAAATACAATGTAGCGTTCTATACCAACAAAGCTGAAAATACTGCTTACAAGGCAGATGGTGTACTTTCCTACAAGAAGTCCAATACTGTTGCAGAGCAGTTGAAAGAAAAGGGTACACAGGTATCTGCAGATATCTATGGCATAACAAATTATTATTTCAACGGAAGCAAATCTGTGAATACAGAAAATGTGGAAGTAAGCGATGATTGGTTTGTAAGCTTGGATACTACAGCTGCTATTACCGGTATTACCAGAAACGAAGATTTCACCATTAACATGAATGGTTATCTTGAATTGACGGATAAGGCAGATAAAGAAGCCGGTGCAAGAATGACAGGTACTCCGTCAAAAGTATTTGAAAAAATTGAAATTGAAAAAGGCTATGATGTTGTAGATAAGTTACCTGCAGAAATAGTAGAAGCAGTTAAGGATGTGACCGGTTGTGAAACTGTAGAAGAGTTGGAAGCATACATGAAGGTTGCAATTACTACAATGGAAGGAGCTACCTCTATCTTAAAGGGCGTGGAAGAGAAAAATACCAAGGTAGTAGATATTGTGGTATGGAAAGAAGTGAACGGATCAAAAGTTCCGGTAACAGAAGCAGATTTCCCGATAGAAGTATTTATTTCATATGCAGCTCTTAGTGCAGAAGAGACTTTGAATGCTGATGATTTTGACTATGTAGTAGGGCATATGTTTATTGAAGGCACAAATGCCGGAAAGATGGAATTCCTTACTGTGGAAAAGACAGCAGAAGGTATTAAGTTTACTATTACTAGTGCATCTCCGTTTGTAATTGGATGGGTAGCTGCAGCGGATAATAGTGTTCCAACGCCTACACCAAATCCACCTTCTACATCTGAAGGAGAGCAAGGAAATGGAGCAACATCTACACCTGCGCCTACTGTTGATAACCAAACCACAAAGCCTTCTTCGCCGAAAACCTATAATGATGAAAGAAATTTGGTGGCGAAAGATATTGTGAATAAGGGTAGAGCTGATTATCCGGCAGCGGCTATTGGTGCAGAGTTGGCAGTAGAGGCTGTAAAGAACGACAATATGTCTTGGCTGTGGCTTGTTAGTTTGCTGGGAATGGTAGCTATAGCACTTCCTATCAGCGCACATAAGTATTTTAAAAGAAAAGAAGATTAATTCATAACAATTTTCTAGTAAAAAGAACCGCTTGTGGTATAATTACCATAAGCGGTTTTTTAATAAGTTTTGTAACCAAGTGATATTTTTTTCTGTCATAATAAGTAGGAAGGAGGAAGCATATGGAAGACAATCAGATTATTGAGTTGTATTGGCTGCGCTCAGAGAATGCCATTGCAGAGACGTCTGCAAAGTATGGCAAGCTTTTGCGCAAAATTGCCATGAATATTGTAGGAAACTATTCTGATGCAGAAGAATGCGAAAATGATACATATATAGCTACCTGGAATGCCATACCTCCTACCAGACCCAATATTTTGTCTGCATTTCTGGGGAAAATTGCCAGAAATATTGCATTAAATCGTTATGAGTATAATAAGGCACAGAAGAGGAACAACGAGTTTGATTTGGTACTTTCTGAGTTAGAGGAGTGTATTGCTTCGAAAAGTACTGTGGAAGATGCAGTAGAGGAAGGTGAGGTAGCTTCTATGCTGGATGATTTTCTGGAGGGTTTGAAGAAGGAAACGCGAGTAATTTTTGTACGTCGTTATTGGTACAGTGATTCTGTTAAGGATATTGCAAAACGCATGCAGATTAGTGAAAGCAAGGTAAAAACGGTCCTGTTTCGTACTCGAAAGGAACTACAGGATTATTTGGCAGAAAGAGGAGTTTTTGTATGACAGGAAATGATTTGTTTCGGGAAATCGGAAATATAAATGAAAAATATGTAAAAGAGGCAGAGGAAGCCAAACGTGCGACGATTTTGACACCTGCATTTCGAAGGACGATAGCTACGGCGGCTTGTTTGGTCATTTGTTTCGGACTCTATTTTGGTGTGCGACAGTTGGGTGTGGGTGGTCAAAGTGAAATGGCCCCCATGGAATCCAATACAAGTAACACAATGGGGCAGGCAGATATGGCTATCAAAACCGAAAGTGAAGTGATGGATTCCGCAACCAACAGTATGACAGCTGCGGAGGAAGAAGGTTCCTATGAAAAGGCAGAAGATTGTTTCTTCTGGGAGGAACTTTGGCCTACGGATAGTGAAACAACAGCAGAGGCACCGGAAGCGGATACGGAATCTGCTAAACAGACAGTGGGTAGCGAATCCATAACAGGCAATCAGCAGGATGCTGCGATACAAGATGTAGAGAATTTATTGGCGCAAATGGTGGTCTTAAATGAAGAGGTTTGGTTACAGTCCGGTGAAGAAATGGTGGTAGCGTTCTTGGAAAAGATAGAACGTGGGGAAGAAGCCAATCTTGAACTGGTAAGGACCTCGGATGAGGGAGTACATGCATTCTATTATATTCATTATAATGGTGAGGACTATTCCCTTTTGACGGAGTGGGACTATCCGGAAGATGCTGGAATAGAAACAAAGACATATGAAGCTACGTATGGGTATTTAAAGGTGTTTGAAGGATCCTTGGAGGATGGTTCTGTTTACTACGTAGTGGGATTGGGTGAATCGGAAGGTTTTACATTACGTGATTTACAAATCGGTACAAAAGGAACTCAGGTTATTTTAAGGTGTATGAAATAAGGATTTTACATTTATAGGTTGCATAAATATTCGTTATCGGCTAAAATAGTCTCAGTTTAAATATTACTGCACAAAAGAAAAAGTGCGGAAGGGATGGATAATTTATGGATATGTATGCAACTTTTTGGTCATTACTTCCACCGATTATCGCTATTGCACTGGCGTTGATTACAAAGGAAGTATATAGTTCACTGTTTATCGGTATAGTGGTAGGCGGTTTATTCTATGCGAATTTTAATTTTGAGGTGGCGATTAATCATATTTTTGCAGATGGTATGATTGGTGTGCTTTCTGATGGATGGAATGTTGGTATTTTAATCTTTTTGGTTATGCTAGGAGCTATGGTTAGCCTAATGAACAAGGCAGGAGGCTCGGCAGCATTCGGTGAGTTTGCGGCAAAGCATATTAAAACCAAAGCAGGTGCACAATTAGCTACGGTACTTTTGGGTGGCTTGATCTTTGTAGATGATTATTTTAACTGTTTAACTGTAGGTAGTGTAATGAAGCCTGTAACAGATAAGCATAAAGTGTCCAGAGAAAAGTTGGCATATTTAATTGATGCTACAGCAGCACCGGTATGTATTATTGCACCGATTTCTTCTTGGGCAGCTGCAGTTACCGGTTTTGTAGAAGGTGAAGATGGTTTGGATTTGTTTGTAAAGGCAATTCCGTATAACTTTTATGCATTGTTAACTATATTCATGCTGATAGTGGCTGTTCTTATGAAGGTAGAGTTCGGTCCCATGAAAGAGAAGGAAGCTTTGGCGGAAAAGGCCGTTGCAAAAGAAACAGAAGCAGCTACACGTTCCACCAAGGGTAAGGTAATAGATTTGGTGCTTCCTATTGTAGTTTTAATTGCAAGCTGTGTTATTGGTATGATTTATACCGGCGGATTCTTTGAAGGAAACAGTATACAGGTGGCATTTTCTGAAAGTGATGCTTCCTTAGGTTTGGTATTGGGAAGTTTTTGTGCATTGATTATTACCTTGATTTTCTATTTGGTACGTAGAGTGTTAAGTATTAAGGAATGTATGGAAAGTATTCCGGAAGGTTTTAAGGCAATGGTTCCTGCCATCTTAATTTTAACTTTTGCATGGACTTTGAAGGCTATGACAGATAGCTTAGGTGCAGCAGTATATGTGGAAAATTTGGTAAAGGGCTCTGCGGAAGGATTTATGAGTTTCCTGCCTGCTATTATTTTTGTCATCGCATGTTTCCTTGCATTTGCAACCGGAACCAGCTGGGGTACTTTCGGTATCTTGATTCCGATTGTAGTAGGTGTATTTGGTAATACAGATTATACATTAATGATTATCTCTATTTCTGCATGTATGGCAGGTGCGGTGTGTGGTGACCATTGTTCGCCGATTTCCGATACCACCATTATGGCCAGTGCCGGTGCAGAATGTGATCATGTGGCACATGTATCCACACAGTTGCCATATGCAATTTTTGTAGCAGTGATTTCATTCATTACATACATTGTGGCAGGATTTTTTAAGTCTGCTTGGATAAGCTTACCGATTGGTATGTTGTTAGTAGTAGTGGGATTGTTGGCTATGAAGAATATGTCTGGAACAACAACAGAGTAAGATCGTAAAAATATAAACCCCTCTGCCGGTGTGCATGGGCTTATGTTCCTATACGGACACGTTCTCACTTGATGAAAAACGTAGCAGTACTAAGTTCGTAGTCGAGGCAACTCGCCTACTCACTAAGTGCTGACGTTTTTCAACAGTCCTTTATAGGAACATAAGCCCATGCACACCGGCAGAGGGGTTTGGTTTAGTAAAATAATGCTTGTAGTTGTTCCTTACCTGCTTTCACGCTACCCTGCACCATAGGGGCAGTACCGCCGCCCTTGGCAGCGAATTGCTCCCGTAGAAGAGTGGCAATTTCACGACAGTCTTTTGCACTGCTGCCTACGATATAGTTGTAGCCATCCGTGTCATTGCCGGCAAAAATCGCGCAGTAGCCTTGATAGCGGGTGGTTAAGTCATTTACTGTATTACGAACCGCTACCATATTGGAAAGCTCTACAAAGAGTACTGCGTTTTCGGTGGTTTCCGGTAAGGGCAGTGCAGCCAGTTTTAACTCCATCAGCTGATTTGCCAGCTGGTTTGCGGTGTTTTTCAGGTTTCCGGCTTCATCCTGCAAATGTTTTACTGCTTCAATGATTTTCGCCGGTTTGGCGGAAAGCATTGCGGTCAATACGCTAAAGGTATCCTGTCGGAAACTATAGTCCTTAAGGGCACGGTTGCCGCATAATAGTGTCAGCCGCATACCACCCCGGTGATTCATGGCAGAAACAATTTTGATTACGCCGATTTCGCCGGTGAAGGAAACGTGAGGCGCACAACAGGCACATACGTCCACTCCTACGATTTCGACAATACGCACATCGCCCTCGATTTCCGTTTTGCTACGATATTCCAAGTTTTCAAGTTCTTCCTTGGTAGGGAAATAGGCATAAACCGGTAAATCCTTCCAAACAATTTCATTGGCTTCGGTTTCAATTGCGCGAAGCTGTTCCCAACTTAATTGTCCATCAAAATCCATGGTAACTTCGTTGATACTTAGGTGGAAGCCTACATTATGAAAACCGTAATGTTTGTACAACAGGCCGGAAAGAATATGTTCCGCAGAATGTTGCTGCATAAAGTCAAGTCTCTGGTTCCAGTCGACATATCCGGTGACGTTACTGCCGGCGTCTATAGGCTCTGCAACCAGGTGATAAATAATATCGTCTTTGATTTGTACATCTAACACAGGCTGCTCATTTAGAGTACCCTTGTCGGCAGTTTGACCACCTTCTTCCGGGAAAAAAGCGGTGCGGTCCAAAACCACCTGCCATCCCCCGTTTTTTTCATCTTCAAAGCATTCCGTAACAGTTGCTTCAAAATCTATCATACGTGTGTCCTGATAAAATAATTTTTCCATAATAGTCCTTCCTATAGCAAGTTCAAAGTAAACTATCTATTGTCTAAAGTCAATGGTGTGTAACGATTTCTACATATATTCTGCGTATTATTATAAAAGCAGGAAGTAAATAAGTCAAATAAAGTCCGTCTTAAAGAAATCTTAAAGAATTTAGTGATTTATTTTTAAGCATTTATTGCTTATACTGTGAGTAGGAATGTGAGGGAGATTTTATGTACAATATTTTAATTTGTGATGATGAAAAAGACATAGTGAATGCTTTGAAAATATATTTGGCAGATGTAAATTACAGCTTTTATGAAGCAAATGATGGTGTGGAAGTCGTAAAGCTTGTAAAAGAGAAGGATATCCATTTGGTAATTATGGATATTATGATGCCTCAGATGGATGGTATAGAAGCTATGGTGAGGATTCGGGAGTTTAGTAATGTGCCGGTGATTTTGCTGACTGCCAAGGGGGAAGATACGGACAAAATCTTGGGACTGAATGTAGGAGCGGATGATTATATTACCAAACCCTTCAATCCCATGGAAGTATGTGCCAGGGTAAAGTCTCAACTGAGACGTTATATGCAGCTGGGTGGCGGTGTGGAAAAGGAGTCTACGATAGTTATTGGCGGAATTGAGTTAAATGATGATACGAAACAGGTGACTCTGGATGGCGAATTTGTGAGTTTGACGCCTACAGAGTACGATATTTTAAAGCTTCTGATGTCCCATCCCGGAAGGGTATTTGCACCCAGGGAAATTTATGAAAGCGTTTGGAAAGATTTGCCTTATGGAAGTGAAGGGACTGTGGCGGTACATATCAGACATTTACGTGAGAAACTGGAGATTAATCCTGCGGAACCCAGATATTTAAAGGTGGTTTGGGGACAGGGCTACAAAATGGAGAAAGGAGCACGGGGATGACAGAGAAGAAGAAAAAACATCATGGTATAGTGGGTAAAACCATAGCGTTTATATTTTTGATACTAGGATTCATCAGTATGCCGGTGGGCATATTCGGAACCTATACCATAATACAGGAAGGCTTCTTTTTGGCAGATGCAGCTACAGTGAAGCAAAATTTGATTGCGGAAGAGGCATCGGAGATTGGTAAGGTTATATTGTATCATTTTGTAAATAATGGGATAACCTATGCAGAAAGTTATGCGGATGAGAAACAGTGTCAGTTCGTGGTAAAAGAAAACGGTATGGTACAGGGCGGAAATGCTACAGGGGACAGGAATGTTCTTTGGAGCGGAAGCTTTGTTTATGGAAAATATGAAGCAGGTCGCTATGTCTTTGAAAATATAGGTGATTATGAAATTACTGTTTATCTGTTAAAGCGTTCTGTGCCGGATGAAATATCATGGACATTTTTTATAGCGGATAAATGTCAGGTATTGCGGGTAGTATTGCCACTTATGGCTGTGGTGGGTTTGATTTTAGTAATTAGTAGTTATGTGGGTCTTCTATGTATGGCAGGAGGGCGAAATGAGAAGAACGAACCTACGGCCGGTATGTTTGGAAAGATACCTACAGATGTGTTTACATTACTGATTTTTGTATTGGGTTATGGCTGGTATCAATTTACAGTGACGGTTCTTCTGTTAGAGAATATAGGGATAGTTATAGGGCTGACTGTTGGATATTTCCTGCTTTTTGTAATCTGGAGCATGAGTATTGCAGCACGTAGCAGAGCAAAGACCTTGTGGCCCCATATGGTGCTTGCAAAGCTTTGGAAATGGGGCAAACACTTAGGAAAAGGTGTACTTTCTTTGCTGGTCAAAATACCGCTTATCTGGAAAACTATCTGTGGTGTGGTAGTTATTAGTTTATTGGAGTTTTTATTTATATTGGTTATGTACTCCCTATTTAAAGGAAATGAAGGGCTGTATATTCTTTGGCTTATATTCTGGGGGCTGGAAAAGGTTGTGCTGTTACCGTTTATACTTGTTGTTGCACTACGTTTAAAAGCATTACAAAAAGCAGGCTATGAGTTGGCAGAAGGTAACCTTAATTATCAGGTGAATACCAAAGAGCTTTTCTGGGATTTAAAGGAGCACGGAGAAAATCTGAACCATATTTCGGAGGGAGTAAATAAGGCAGTGCAGGAACGCATGAAGAGTGAGCATTTTAAAACAGAGCTTATTACTAATGTGTCCCATGATATTAAGACGCCGTTGACCTCCATTATTAATTATTCCGACTTATTGTGTAAGGAAGAAACGGATAATGAGAAAATAAAGGAATATTCCGATGTGCTACATCGTCAATCGGTTCGACTGAAAAAATTGATTGAGGATTTGGTGGAAGCATCTAAGGCATCTACCGGTAGCATAGAAGTGAATTTAGAGGTATGTGAAGTAGGAGTTCTCTTAGAGCAGGCGCAAGGGGAATTTGAAGGCCGCTTATATGAAAAGAACATGGATGTGATTACGAAGATTCCTGAGAATCCGGTAAAAATTATGGCAGATGGAAAACATCTGTGGCGTGTATTCGATAACCTTTTTAATAATATTTGTAAATATGCCCAAAATGGTACCAGAGTATATATAACCGTAGAAGATGCAGAGGAGAAGGTGATAATTACCTTTAAAAATATTTCCGAGTATCCACTGGATATTACGGCAGATGAACTGATGGAGCGTTTTGTGCGTGGAGATAAATCACGACATACGGAAGGAAACGGGTTAGGCTTGAATATTGCCAAGAGTCTGACGGAGCTACAGAATGGTTCGTTGGAGTTGGTAATCGACGGGGATTTGTTTAAAGTGATTTTAACCTTTCCTACAGTAAAATAAATCCATGGGTTAGAAAAGTCCGGTAGACTGCCGGACTTTTTTGTATTAAAATGTGGGTATGGTTTGGAACAAGGGAAAGAGGTAAGTATGAATCAGCGTAATTATCAAAAGGAATTGGATAAGATATTAGAGAAACTGCCCAAGGAGAATGACCCGAAAACATTATTTCTGCACAGTTGCTGTGCACCTTGTAGCAGTTATGTTTTAGAGTATTTAAGCAAGTATTTCCAAATTACGGTATTTTATTATAATCCCAATATTACAGCTTCCGCAGAGTATTTTAAGCGTGTAGAAGAGCAGAAGCGCCTTATAGAGATATTTAATAAACAAGGTGGCCGTTACCCGATTTCCGTGATAGAAGGGGATTACAAGCCGCAAGTATTTCTGGATATGGCAAAAGGCTTGGAGGATTGTCCGGAGGGCGGTGAGCGGTGCTTCCGATGCTATGAGCTTCGTTTGGAGGAAACAGTAAGAAGAGCAAAAGAGCAGGAGGCAGATTATTTTGCCACTACACTAACCATTAGCCCTTTGAAAAATGCGCAGAAGTTAAATGAGCTTGGAGAAAAATTAGCAACACAGTATCGAATAGAGTGGCTACCTTCGGATTTTAAGAAAAAGAATGGTTATAAGCGTTCCATTGAATTATCTGCAGAGTACGATTTGTATAGACAGGATTATTGCGGTTGCGCTTTCTCTAAGGCGGAAAGGGAACGTCAAAAGGAACAGTGACCTTTACAGAAAGGCTAAAATAGGATATTGTCAGAAAATGGTTTTTGCGTTATAGTAGAAACAATGAATTGTAAGTGAGGGAGAGCTATGAAGAAGATTCTCGATTTAATTTCACAGGAGATGCAGAGTGCTTTTGAGGCTGCGGGATATGCACCGGAGCTTGGAAAGGTAACCTTGTCTAATCGTCCTGATTTGTGTGAATATCAGTGTAATGGTGCTATGGCAGGAGCAAAACAGTATAAAAAAGCTCCTATTATGATAGCAAATGAAGTTGTTGAAAAATTAGCAGATAGCGTTGTGTTCGAAAGTGTAGAAGCTGTAATGCCAGGTTTCCTTAACTTAAAAGTAAAACCTGCATTTTTGAAATCCTTCTTACAGGGAATGAGAGAGGAT
>JAZRAX010000042.1:0-51930 GCA_045634745.1 Acetatifactor sp.
TATAGAAGTCACTCAGAGTCTTTTTTTGCGTGCCTCCAAAGTTGTCAAAAACTCATTCCAACTACAATATCTACAAATTTTCAAGGTTCATCTGAGCCTTTTTCTTTTGACTCAGTTTTTCATAGTTCACTTGACACTATCGGTAAATCCGGTGATTTGCCATAATCCCCAAAGGGTGTTTCAATCATTACCTCTGCAGGTAATACATTCTTGATAACAGCAAATTTATCCAGGTATTCCAAATATGCTTCATGATGGATATAAAAAGAATGATCATCTATATCGTCTGTCATTAATTTGTTATATTGTTCATCCGGTATGCTTTCCAGATATGTTGCAGGCCTTATTTTATACCTATCCTCTTTCATAAGAATCGGATTATGAAAATATGTCAACTGTGCCGTTCCATTGCCATAGCTTTTAAGTCTAAAATTAAACATAAGGCACCTCAAACATATTTATTTTGTATCTCAATTTTTAACTGCAGTATTTTTCATCCGGATTCTCCGGATGAATTTTTGAGATACATTTAGGCTAGTTATGTTGCTATTGTCAAGTAAACGCGCGCGCACGCGCGCGATTATAACATAACGCTGCGCTTTGGTCAACTCGTTTCGCCTGGAAGCGTCGACACAAGGTCGACGCTTCTCCAGCCGAACCTCGAAGCGAGTTAGACAGTAACTTCAAGGTTGTAGTTCTCCTTGTAAAATACCTGGAGTCGGGCTCTCCAAGTCTTCATTTCCCAATTAAAATCCAGTGGGATAAAGCTGGTATCGTAATATACACCTTCAAAGAGCTTAGCGTTCTTCTCCACTACAAAATCGACATCCTGACCGGATGACATATTTATGATTTTGTAGTGGATATAGTTCTCCGAACCCTTTACCAGGATGACAGTATGCATCTGGTTACGGATTCGGTTGTAAACCATCTGCGCATCGATGCTGGTAAAGAGGAACAGACAGTTCTGTTTTCCCAGCGTATTGATGAATATACTGATGTCCTTAAGCTTTCGATAGTCCTGGGCATCACAGCCGTTATAGATTTCATCTATCAGGACTATCTTAGGCTTAAGGTCAAGCGGCAGCTCATCGATGCTGTTCACAAATACGAACGCTTCATCCTTAGGACAGTAGAGATTCGTATAGACACGAATCGGCGTACCGTTTGCCACACTCATCTGATAAAGGGCTTTGGCAAGCTTATAAGCTATCAGCGTTTTACCGCTTCTCTGGGGGCCATACACCCCCAATATTGTTCCTGGCATATCGTTTCACTCCTCCGCATTCTTTTCCTGCCGGAAATCGGTGCAGCCCAAAGGCGGTCATACATGGTCTATGTAATTACCGACCAGGGCTGGCTACCGGTTCCTGAAGATTAGATTAGTTTGTTGAGGCGTGGATTTGTGTATAAGTCCTTGAAGGTCATGGATAACCCATTGACAGCATTGTGCATAGCTTGTGCATAACGATAAAGCTGTTATACACGAACCTATACACAATCCTGCCAACAGGTTACCCACAACCTTCTTAATGCAGGACTTATGCACGAAGCTCCACACCTTCTGCTACTCCAACGAAATCCATCGTTAACATCAACATGCAATATTATCCGGTTCCTGATACATCTGTAACATTGTTAAGCGTAGACACCTTGATTCCGCGCAGGTATTCGTTCTGCGTATAAGCTCCCAGCAAGTCTTTCAGGACCTTGGAAGAGAGCAAGCCCAGGTTCTTGTTTTCGGACATAACCTTGTCGAAAGATTCAAACATAGCACGCATGTCCGAGAGGTCATATTTTTCGATGTAGTAGTATGCCTGGAACAGCAGGTGCTGTTGAACATTATCGTACTTCGGTAGTATGCCGTAAATCGACCGTATGGGATCATTGCTCACATTACCGGCGGGCATGGCATCAAGAATTGCTTGGAAATCTAAAGACATAACAATCCCTCCCTTCATCAGCCGGCTCCGCACGATGACAGAAGTATCACGCACGTAAGTATGATGTTAGCCACAGTCAACAATTTCCCTGAATTGTCCTGACGGAAAAAGTTTCCGAACATGATGTTACTCATCCTGTGTTTGTCTTGGACAAAATCAATGTCTTCCCGGGTAAGCTTCACAATCTGGTCAGCTCCGCAGGAATACATCTCAGCGGGTTCGAGTTCTATCCGGTATTTTTTGTTAATTTCACGCAGGGAACGCCCAACTTTGACGCCCTGGTCGGTAATTACATAGACCATGTACAACCTCCTTGGGGCTGCACCGATTCCCGGCAGGAAAAGAATACGGTGCAGTTCCGCGATATACCAGAACAAAAAGCCCACATTCACTTCCTACCTTCTCTGTCCCGTATCCCACCCTTAGAAGAAGAGGGGAGAGAGAGGAAAAAGCAACCCTCATTCACTTTTAAATTTTCTCTGACCCTTGCACCGCAACCCTAAAAAAAAAGAGTTACAAGCTCCGCCAGCCTTTAACAAATGTCATTACATCACGCACCAGAGTGTCCAATTGCAGGATGAGGTAAATTCCAAATATAACACCAAAAGCAGCAGCATAATTAACGTCGCCAAAATATACTTCATACATTCCATTTTAACCTCCTTATCGCTTTGTATTGACAATTTTAATCTTGACTACATCAGCAGCCATCGACACAGCTGATAAACAGACGGAACATGTAAAAAGTCCCGCAAAAAAATATGCAACATAATTTAATAACAGCATTTTTCACATTCCTCCGAGCTATTTTTTCTTAAAAATGAGTACAAAAATAAGACCTATCAATATCATTTGTGAATATTGCATAAATTCAAGTTTCTTAAGTATCTCATATTGGTAGCGGTCTACATTGGCCGGAGAAGCTAAAAATTCTTCCAGGGACTCATAGACCGGTATTTCTTCTTCTGAAGCAGCTTCTACTTCCAAAAAAGAAATAAGCGTTTCAGCGCACGTACATCCCAGGATATCCTGCGAAGCGTCCACTTCACTCTCCGAAGAACCCGGTCCAAGGTTATCGCCACCAGACACAGTACCAGTGTCAACCACAACGGTACCGGAATCATCAATAAGCTCATCCGCATTACCCTCCGTATCAGCCGTATTTTCGATTTGTGACTCAATAGTAGATGTTCCTGCGGCTTCTGCGCTAAAACCGCTAGAAAAGGCAAATACAAGCCCAAGCAAGGTATAACAGCACCCCAGGGCTAAGCCCCGGAGTAATCTGTTACAGAAGCCCGAGCAGTTTTTCAACTTTCTCATGGGCTCCTCCTTATAATCTGGTACCACCAGCAAAGGCACTCTTAAGCGCGTAGATAATTGTGAAACCAAGAGAGAAACCTGCGGAAATATAAACCAGAGGCATCATGGAGTTGGTGATCACGTTGGTGTAGGTAAACATCTGGCTAGGGTCAAAGTTTAATTCAAGCTGAATAGCCTCGGTTAATACGGTACCGATTACAGCAAAAACAGAACCCAATGCAGGAAACATATTACCTAATAGAGCAAATACACTAAACGGCATAAGCAATCCTCCTTCTATTGAATCTAGGTTAACAGTTACGTGTATCTCAAATACTTACGCTGCAGCTGAGTGATCAGTTCAACCGGTTCACGATTTTGAGATACAATTTATATTGAAGGCCACAATATCAACTAAGTGATTTAAACAGCTTATTTACCAAACTGTTAAAAAAACTGGTACATGATGTACCTGTAACACTTTCCACAAGAGAGTCAATAGCCTCATAAAGAAGCACAACAAGTTTATATACAACAAACAAACAACCAATCAAAATACCGGCGTACATCATGTAAAAAACAACATCTCCAACCAGGTATCTTATCATGCCTATTGCATCCATAATCGGCATTCCGGAAAATTCACTGGTTCCACAATCCTCCGTCATTCCAACGATTGTCTGGTCAAAATCATCAAGCATCGTATAAAATGTCAAAAGGGCATCCAGAACAGAGCCAATCATTTCTATGATATCCTCAAAAAACTCCACTGCTTTAGAGGGTATATCAGCAATATTTTGTAATAAATCCAAAATAACACCTCCTACTATCCCTTTTTAATTCCGGAACCAGGCACATGTATCCGGTCAACATTCTTTCGCAATACGCGAATAACAGAGAATATAATGATTATGTAAATAAGGCCCATCATAAAGTCATATACAGACATTCCAATTCCGGTAATTTCTATAGCCTTTATATAATGCAATCCGGAAATAACATCATCCGGAAGAAATGCAGTACTAGGCGGAATTTCAAAAATAGCAACTATAAACTGCAGACAATGCCAGAAAATCTGTAGCAGTTTTATTATTATTAAAATCAAAAGGAATAAGCCATTAAAAAAATTCAAAGAATCATTGGAACGTTCTGTATTATCTTCGTCCCATGGCTTAGTATTTTGAGAAACAATAGCAGTTGTTTTTTCCTGAATAGCTGTAATTGAGGGTTCCACGTATTCCCAAATAGATTCAGGAATACCGGACACTATAGAACCAATATCTTCTAAAATTGCAGGAAACACATCAATTGCAGATTTTATTCCGGACAATGGTTCAGAAAAAAATCCCCATATAGCAGCCGCAATTGCCTGAATGGCAGCTAAAATCTTATCCAAGATAGAAGAATATTCACCAGTGCCGGTTCCAGAGCTTGTCCCGGCTTCTGGTAACGCTGTAGCTGCCTCTGTAATCGTAGCAGCAATTTCCGCCGTAGCAGTTTCAGTACCTGCAGCAGTAGCAGCACGCGCATCCAATGCATCACGAAGTTCTAAAAGTTTTGATTTTGTAACAGCTCTGCCGCCATAAGCAGACAAGGCATCAGTTACGGAAGAGTCCATGGTTTCAGCATTGCCAAGCAAATCATAAGTATTGGAATTAAAAATAGTATCATAATTTGCCAATACATATTTATTTAAAGTTTCATCAGGAACATAAGAAGTATTAAGCGGAATAGTAGCGCCGTTTGCTGTTCCAATTAAAGACATCTGAAACTTATAAATAGTATTTGGATAAGTATATTGATACGAATTTTTCACATTTGAAGTTAATTTGCTTATGGTCAACCAATTAGTATCGGTAGTTTCATAAGTTAAATCAAATGTATTCGGACCAAACGCACAAACGTAATTATAACCACTGTACATAAAAGTCAAAAAAAGAACAGGCTCACTAGCTTCAAAAATATAGCCGTATTTATTTGTCATAATTTTCGCAACATTAGTTTTACAAAACTGAAAACTACTACCGTTAAGAGTACCAGTAAAAGTATTATAATCATCCGTATATACTTCACTACTCATTGCATTCGTCCACGTATTCGTAGCATCCACTTGCGACCTGACAGCAATACCGGCTAAAATAGTACCCATATACATGCTAAGTGCATTAAAATCCGATATTTCAGCATCATCATCCGTTACTGCGCTAAAAAAAGTATCAAGCTCTGTAGTAAGAACATCCTCCGCAGTATTCGCAATATGCTCTTTTGCCACAGCTAAAGCGTCCAAATAAGTCTTTGTAACAAGAGTGCCTGAAGCTTTATACGATTTTATATTCAACTGAGTTAAATAATCATTTCCAGCGTTTCCGCCATTAAAGTTAGAATAAGCAGTATATGCATCTTCAACAAAATTCGTAAAGTTAGCAGCAACACGCAAATCCGGAACTTCGGTTCCGTCTACTTCAAAAGATTCACCGGCGTTCCAGGCGGCCTGCATTTCTGCAAACATCTCCTGGTTAGTGTTATTGCTACCGTTAAGAGTGGTACCATAACCATACGTGTAACCAAAGATACTAAGTAATGCAGCCACCAGCTCCGATGCAAGCGGCATAGTAGAAGCCTGCACCGGCATGACTGCAGCAGAGGAGATTGATGTATTTATGGTTAATGCAACTAAAAGCATTGCAATTATTTTCTTCATTCTGGGTTTAAGTTTTCTCATAAAAACTCCGTTCTGTATCTCAATTTATCCAGGGAATTTTGGATCCAAATCAAAAGAATGAGATACATTTACTAAAATGGGCACCCGGAAAAAAACTTTTATATAAAAAAAACCGGATGCCCGTGCACTAGGGTATTAGGGAAATCAAATTAACGATTTCTAAATCTGTTTACCAGCTTATCTATACAGAAAGCGATAGAACAGCAGAAACTAAATACAATCATAAAAAACAAAATCAATGTTGCAGCCATTTGTCTACCTCATTACTTTCCGGCAGCAATGCCTACAACAAGAGGCTTTTTAAACTCAAAGTTTTTAGCCTTAATTTTAACAGTTCCATCAGATGCAATATTCATGTCAAGATCAGCAGAATAAACACCGGGAACCTGGCCAAATTTTTCAAAATCAGCATAGTCCAAAGAACTCTTACCAAATTTGTAACCTTTAAGGTCTTCTGAGTCGGAAGGAGATAAATCAGTCGAGAAAATGTATCTTACTGTTGTTCCTTCATTAATTTCTCCGGTATCACGATTAAACATTTGATAACGAGATACCGACATAACACACACATCTTTCTTTAATACGTCTTTGTCCATAATTGAACCTCCTTAAATTTTTGGAGCCCTGCACTACTCAAAAATTCAGTTTTATGCTATACTGAAAGATAAAAACAAAGTGCAAAAAGCTCGGTGTTTGTTTACAAACACACTATACACCCACATGTGGAAGTTTGTCAATAGAATAATCACAAATATGTGAGCAAAAGGAGGTGCAAAATGTCCTTAATAGAAAATTTAGTAAAAATAATGGCTGAAAGGGGAATAACAGCATATCAATTAGAAAAAGATATAGGAATAAACCAAACAACGTTTTACAACTGGAAGAAAGGAAAACAACCACCTGCAGATAAGTTACAAAAAATAATCACATATCTGGAAGTAAGTCCGAATGAAATATTTGGATACCCAGATTTAGAACTATCCGATAACGATAAAGAACTGCTGGAGCTATTCCATCAGCTACCTGAGAGGGAACAGGTAAAGTTAATCGGAAAAGTGGAAGATATGATAGAAAAATACAAAAATCAATAAAAGACAAAGGGGAAATTTTATGGAATACGGAATTTTATTACTAATAGTACTAAGTACAATATTAATCTATTTATTATTCAAAAAATCGGATAATGAACCTAAAAATCCGGTTTGGGAAAAAGTATATAATCCGGATGGAACTTTTATATACAGAGCAGTAGGATACTCAAAACAAAAACAAAAACCAGACTATCACCCATATCTAAGAGCTAACATTCTCTCAGAATATGAATTCCAATTTTGGGAAAAATTATATTATAAATGCAATGATAGTAATTTAATTGCCATTCCCAAAGTAAGAATGATAGACATCGTACATGTAGATAAAGATTATAAAGGAGCAAATATAGAAATAAATAAAATACAACCAAAACATATTGATTTTATAATCTGTAACAGCCAATTAAAAGTATTAGCTGCTTTAGAATTTGATGATAACATCAACAAATCCGAAAGTAAAAAAATTGATATCGAATTTAAAACAAAAGTATTTAATGCTTTAGATATTCCATTTTACATAATTAAACGTGAACATCGCGCATACAATGACGAAATTACACGCATAATATCCGGACTTAAAGCCATGAATGGAATTGAAGACAACTTCAAACCTAATTACACAACAGAAAAAGCAAAAATTGAAGGAATAAAATAGAGAAAACAATTAAATATTTTCAAGGATATAATATATGCATATATTAGAGTATATGGCTACGGACCAAAAGGTCGGGAGTTCGAATCTTCTAACGCACACGAAACCCTTGAAAATGCGAGTTTTCGAGGGTTTTTTATTTACATAAATACGAAGAAAGGCACAAGCAAATGGATACTGCGATACCCTACCGTTATTGTAAAAAATGTCTTTTGCGAGACCAATTGGATAAAGCAACCCAATATGAATCTATACAAGCTTATCTAGAGAATTTGGCGCCGGAGGATAAGGCGTCGGATACGTTGTATGAAGAACGTCTGGAAGTTTGTAAGGGGTGTAACATGCTTTTGGAGGCTATGTGCCGAAGTTGCGGTTGTTATGTGGAGCTAAGGGCGGCGGTGGCGAAGAATTATTGTCCGCGGAAGAAGTGGTAGTGGTTTATACCAAAGTATGAATTATACTTGTTTCAAGAGTGTTGTGAGGTCTATACAGAAAAATGGTCTTTGGGAATCTCTTTTGTCGTGATTTGAAGCGTTTTTGCATAGACCGCAGAAGCTTTATTCTTAGGTATTTGTGATGATGGAAAGGAACAAACTATAATAGGCGGGGAATTATTCAATTCCCCGCCTACTTTATTAGGTATATTTGCTTTGTAAATTAGCCCATAATCACTTCTACATTGTATTCAGTCTTGTCTTCTACATAAGGAATAACCTTGCCATCAACAGGAGTGCCGTCAACTACAAGAGATTTGATACCCTTGCATACGTGTTCAGGGTTCTTAACTGTGATGTTGTATACAGCGCCTCTGAACTGACGGGTTGCGGTAAGTCCGTCCCAAGCAGCAGGGATGGAAGGATCAATCTTCAAACCATCAAAGTCTGGAGCGATACCGAGAATGTACTGGGAAATAGCTACCATGTTCCAAGCAGCGGTACCGGTCAACCATGAGTTCTTACCCTGTCCAAAGTTCTTGCCAGGTCTGCCAATATCGGAACCTGCGTCCTTACCACCAATCATCTGACCGTATACATAAGGCTCGGTCTTGTGGATATCAGAGGTTTCCTCAGTAAATGCAGGTGCAATCTTGGAGTAGTACTCGAAAGCCTTGTCTCCACGTCCAGCATATGCTTCTGCACAAATAATCCATGCATTGTTGTGTGTGAAGATACCTGCGTTCTCCTTGTAACCGCCGGGATATGTAGAAATCTCACCGTACTGGATGTAGTATTTGCTGAATGCAGGGTTGTTCAGTACAAGACCAAATTCTGTATTCAGGTATTTATCGATAGAGTTCAAGGTCTTGATATCAGCGCCTTCTTCCTTACCGATATCGGACATAACTGCGAATCCCTGAGGTTCGATGAAGATCTTACCTTCTTCGCATTCCTTAGAACCCATCTTAGCGCCGGTTGCATCGTATGCTCTTAAGAACCAATCGCCGTCGAATGCATGCTCCATAACAACTTTCTTCATCTTATCGATTTCAGCCTGAGCAGCAGCTGCCTCTTCGTCTTTGCCTAAGTGCTTCAAGATAGAAACATAGTTAGGACCTGCGTAAGTGAAGAGGGTAGCAACGAATACGGACTCAGCTACCTTAGAGTAACCGCCTTCTGCTGCGAACTTAGGATTGGTGTAAGTCTGGAAGGACTCACCAGGTGTATCAGAGTAGCAAGACAGGTTAATACAGTCGTTCCAGTCTGCTCTCATTGCAAGAGGTAAACCATGAGGTCCTAAGTTGTTTACAATACGATAGAAGGATACCTTTAAGTGATCCAACATAGGCTGTGCAATGGACATATCGTTGTCATAAGGAACCATCTCATCAAGAATGCTCCAGTCGCCTGTTTCCTTGATGTATGCGGAAACAGAAAGGATTAACCACAATGGATCATCGGAGAAGTCGCCACCGATATCGGAGTTACCCTTCTTGGTAAGAGGCTGATACTGATGATAACAGCCGCCGTCAGGGAACTGTGTGGAAGCGATATCAATGATACGTTCCTTTGCTCTGTCAGGAATCTGGTGTACAAAACCGAGAACGTCCTGGTTGGAATCACGGAAGCCCATACCACGACCGATTCCGGACTCGAAGTAGGAAGCAGAACGTGACAGGTTGAAAGTAACCATACACTGATACTGATTCCAGATATTAACCATTCTGTTAACCTTATCATCTGGAGTATCTACAGTCAGGATACCAAGGAGTCTATCCCAGTAAGCCTTCAAATCAGCCATACCCTGTGCAAACTTTTCAGGACTATTGAACTGCTCGATCATCTCGAGAGCTTTTACTTTATTGATTGTCTTGCCGTCTGCCTCGAATTTCTCTTCTACAGGCATCTCTACATAACCAAGTACAAATACGAGAGTCTTGGTCTCGCCGGGAGCAAGGGTAATCTTCTTATAATGAGAAGCGATAGGAGACCAGCCATCTGCGAAGGAATCATTTGCCTTGTTTGCGATAACTGCCTGAGGATCGCCAAAACCATTGTACAAACCGATGAAAGAATCTCTGTCGGTGTCATAACCATCGATGGTATCGTTTACAGAGTAGAATGCGTAATGATTACGACGGTCTCTGTACTCTGTCTTGTGGTAGATTACGGAATCCTTAACTTCAACACGACCAGTAGAGAAGTTACGCTGGAAGTTGTTGCTGTCATCCTGTGCATCCCATAAACACCACTCTGCAAAAGAGAACAGTGAGAAAGACTTCTCTGCATCACTTTCGTTGGTCAAAACAACCTGCTGAATTTCTCCATCGTAATCCTGAGGAACGAAGAAGGTAACCTCTGCCTTTAAGCCGTTCTTCTTACCGGAGATGATGGTGTAACCCATACCATGGCGGCATTCATAAGAGTCTAATTCGGTCTTAACAGGAGACCAACCGGGGTTCCAAATGGTACCGTTATCATTGATATAGAAATAACGGCCGCCCATATCGATAGGAACGTTGTTATAACGATATCTGGTAATTCTACGCAGACGAGCATCCTTATAGAAGGAATAACCTCCGGCAGTGTTGGAAATCAGGGAAAAGAAGCCCTGTGTGCCCAGATAGTTAATCCAAGGATAAGGTGTTCTTGGAGTTGTGATGACGTATTCTCTGCGGGCGTCATCAAAATAACCAAATTTCATAATTAATTCTCCTTTATCTTATTTATTTAAACGATTAAGTAAAAAAGATTACTACAACTGCATTATACTAGAGAAAAGAGGGCTTTGCAATAGCAGATTGAAAGGATACCTATAAAAAATAACCAATTATTTGTGAAAAAATATGAAAAAATATTTATGAATTGCGAAAAAGGCATTGCATTATTGGAGAAAATGTACTATCATAAAGAAACGAAA
Source organism: Acetatifactor sp. (assembly GCA_045634745.1). Lineage (GTDB taxonomy): Bacteria > Bacillota > Clostridia > Lachnospirales > Lachnospiraceae > Acetatifactor. The sequence goes on from JAZRAX010000042.1 coordinate 11,065, forward strand.
ACGTTTAAGTCACCGTCATTTTTCACAAAGGGAAGGAATGTTATGGTATCGATGAAGGACATTTCCGTTGCCTGTGGAGTGAGTGTTGCTACCGTAAGTAAAGCACTTAACGGACACAGTGACATCGGAGAGGAAACCAAAAACCATATACAAAAGGTGGCCAAGGAGATGGGCTATTTTCCGAACTCCATGGCACGCGCACTGAAGACAAACCGTACCTATAATATCGGTGTACTTTTTGTGGATGAAGCCAGAAGCGGACTGACCCATGATTATTTTTCCCATGTGTTGGATAATTTTAAGCAGACGGTAGAGGATAAGGGATACGACATTACTTTCCTTAATAAAGGAAGAAATAATATGTCTTATTTGGAGCATTGCCGGTACAGAGGCTTTGATGGTGTGGTAATTGCCTGTGTAAATTTTTATGATGAGCAGGTGGTAGAGCTGGTCAGAAGTAATATTCCGGTGGTAACCATTGACCACATGTTTAATAATCGTATCGGGATTATGTCGGATAATGTGGATGGCATACGTCAGCTGTTAGATTTTGTATATGAAAGAGGGCATCGCAGGATTGCTTATATTCACGGCGCAGATTCGGCAGTAACCAGGGAGAGATTATCTTCTTTCTATTTAAATACACAACGTCTGGGTATCAAGGTGCCGGATGAGTATATTTGTGAAGCGGCTTATCGCGACAGTATGGCGGCAGGAGAGAGAACCAAAGAGTTACTTAATTTGAAGAATCCCCCCACCTGTATTCTTTATCCGGATGATGTGGCATGTTTTGGCGGTATCAGTACGATCACAGAGTGTGGATTGCGGATTCCGGAAGATATTTCCGTGGTAGGATATGATGGTATCCGGATTGGCAGGCATATTAAGCCGCAGTTAACTACTTTGAAGCAGGATACGGCAGCTATTGGCAGACTTGCCGGTGAGAAATTAATTTCCCTAATAGAACATCCCAAGACTACATTAGTGGAGCAAACAGTTATTAAGGGCGATGTTTACGATGGAGAAACCGTTGGATTTGTGGAAGAAATGAAAAGATAGTGTGCAAAATGCATATTAATTTTAAAATAGTGCTTGCAATTTATGTCAAGTTGCTGTATAGTAGAAAGCAAGTAAACGATTAAGTAGTTGAAATCAATATGGTATTAATATCGTGTGAGCGATATCAATATAAAAATTCTTATTTCAAGAAATTTGGGAGGAAATGAAAAATGAAGAAAAAATTGTTATGCGTATTGTTAACAGCAGCAATGGCAACTTCTATGCTTGCTGGTTGTGGCGGCAAGGAGAGCGATGGTAAGGTTCTTAACATCTACTGCTGGAACGAAGAGTTCAAGACTCGTTTGACAGATCACTATCCTGGATATACCGCAATCGACGGTACTACAGGTACTATCGGTGATGTAACTGTTAAGTGGAATATCACTCCTAGTGATGACAATGCATACCAGAACAACTTGGATGCAACTTTAGCTAATCAGGAATCAGCAGCAGATGATGATAAGATTGACTTATTCTTAATCGAAGCTGACTACGCTCTTAAGTATGTTGACAGTGAGTACACCATGGACGTTAAGGAACTTGGTATCACTGACGCAGACATCGCTAACCAGTACAAGTATACACAGGATGTATGTACTGATGCTAACGGCGTATTAAAGGGTCTCTCTTGGCAGGGATGTCCTGGTATCTTATTCTACAACCGTGACGTTGCTATTGAAGTTTTAGGTTCTGATGATCCTGCAACTGTTCAGGCAGCAGTTAAGGACTGGGATACTTTCGTGGCTACCGCTGAAACTATGAAGGCAGCTGGATATCAGATGGTTTCATCTGTAAACGATACATATCGTGTATACTCTAACAACGTATCTTCTAAGTGGGTTAACGGTACTCAGATTAACATCGATGCTAACATTAAGAAGTGGGTTGATGACTCTAAGGCATTGGTAGATGCTGGTGTTGCTGGTACTCATGACCTTTGGTCAGATGATTGGTCTGCAGGTTTCTATCCGGAAGGAAAGGTATTCTGCTACTTTGGACCAGCTTGGTTAATTAACTTCTGTATGGCAGCTGATGTAGATGGTTCTATAGCTAACCTTGGCCGTTGGGGCGGTACTGAAGGTCCTCAGGGCTTCTATTGGGGCGGTACTTGGATTTGTGCAGCAACCGGAACTGACAATGCTGACTTAGTTAAGGATATTATGATCCAGTTAACTACCAACGAAGAAATCATGACCGGTATCGTTAAGAAGGATGATGACTTCGTAAACAACAAGCCTGCTATGGAAGCTATGGCAGCTGATACTTCTTACTCAAGCAAGATTCTTGGCGGACAGAACCCTCTTTCTATGTACTGCGCAGGTGCTGGTAAGATTGACTTAAGCAACGCTTCTGCATACGATCAGGGATGTAACGAAGAGTTCCAGAAGGCTATGAAGAACTACTTCGAAGGCAATGCTACTTATGATGAAGCTTTAGAGTTATTCTACAAGGGCGTTCAGGAGAAGTATCCTGAATTAACAAAATAATCAACTATCGTATTTGATATATTGATTGATTCATAGGAGTCATGCCTGCCTGGCTGGTCAGGCAGGCATGATTTTTCTTTGAAAGCAGGTTACAGAATCGACAACAGTTCGGAAAATGGGAAGAGAATTGTTGTGGGTTCTGTAATAGCGCAGAATTCGTAGGAAATGGCGGAGGTATCTATATGAAAAACCAGAAGACCAACAATGTTGTTAAGTTCAATAGATGGGGTTACATTTTCCTGATTCCGTTTATTGTAGTATATTCAGTATTCCAGTTAATACCGATGTTTACAACAATCATCAACAGCTTTTTTGAAAACTATCGTTTGATGGGCGGTTTGAAACAGGTTGGGCCTAACTTTATTGGAATTCAGAACTTTATCAAACTTTTCACAGAAGGTGATTTGGGAGTTTATTTCTCAAACACTATGATTATGTGGATTATGGGCTTTGTGCCTCAGATTATTGTTTCTTTGCTTTTGGGCGCTTGGTTCTCAGACCCAAGCTTAAGATTAAAGGGACAGAGATTCTTTAAAACAGTTATTTATTTACCTAACTTAATCATGGCATCTGCTTTTGCCATGTTATTCTTTACTTTATTCTCAGATGGTGGTCCTATTAACTCTATTTTAATGCAGATGGGATTTATTAGTACACCATTTAAGTTTATGAGTAATGCATGGAGTGTTAGAAGCTTAGTAGCATTAATGAACTTCCTTATGTGGTTTGGTAATACCACTATCCTGTTATTGGCAGGTATGTTAGGTATTGATACAGCTTTATTTGAAGCTGCAGAAGTAGATGGCGCGACTTCTACACAGGTATTTTTCAGAGTAACCTTACCGTTACTTAAGCCGATTTTGGTTTATGTTATGATTACTTCATTAATTGGTGGTTTACAGATGTTCGATGTACCTCAGATTTTGACAGATGGTACCGGCGATCCGATGCGTTCATCTATGACACTTATTATGTATTTGAATAAGCACTTGTTCAGTAAGAACTACGGTATGGGTGGTGCTCTTTCAGTAATCTTATTCATTATTACCGGTATCTTGAGTTTGATCGTATTCAAGTTCCAGGGCAAGAAAGAAGATTAGGAGGTGATGAACAATGGCTAGATATGATGCTTCTTCAGAAACAAAAGGTATGGGCGTTAAAGTTAGAAGAATAATTGCATATGTTGTATTAGTATTCTTTGCATTTTTATGTTTGTTCTGGTTTTATATATTGTTCATCAATGCAACCAGATCTCATGGTGAGTTAACAAAGGGTTTTACACCTCTTCCAAGTAAATATTTATTATCAAACTTCTTTGCGGTTTTACAAGGTACACAGCCAATTATTTTGGGTATGTTCAACAGTATGTTGATTTCACTTTTAAGTGCGATCCTTTGTACATACTTCTCAACTATGACTGCTTATGCAATTCATGCATATGACTTCAAGATTAAGAAGTTTATGTTTACCTTTATTTTGGCAGTTATGACTATTCCCACACAGGTAACCGCGTTAGGTTTCGTGCAGATGATTGATAAGATGGGATTAAAGGACTCCTTTATTCCTTTGATTGTTCCGGCGATTGCAGCTCCTGTTACTTTCTTCTATATGAAGCAGTACATGGAAAGTAACTTGCATCCTTCTTTGATTGAAGCTGCTCGTATGGACGGTTCCGGAGAATTTAGAACTTTCAATACAATCGTTTTACCTCTTATGAAGCCGGCGATTGCTGTACAGGCAATCTTCACCTTCGTAAGTAGCTGGAATAACTACTTTACTCCTGCATTGGTAATTCAGAGTAATCATAAGAAGACACTTCCTATTTTGATTGCTCAGTTGCGTGCAGCTGACTTCCTGAAGTTTGATATGGGTCAGGTATATGTAACAATTGCTTTCTCTATCTTCCCGGTAATTGTTGTATACTTGTTACTTTCTAAGTTCATCGTAGAAGGAACTGCCGCAGGTGGCGTTAAGGGTTAATATGATTTTGACGAAGAGTGCGCTTATACGGCGCACTCTTTTTTACGTCCGTTTTATAAAAACTTTATATTTGCTTAAGCACTAGAATATTTACGGAAATAGAAAGACATGCTATACTTAATGTAGTTTAGGAAAGGTATGCTGCGTAGCAGCTTATGTAATGAGTAAGCAGGAATTTATTGATAAACTGAGAATGGCACTCAGCGGCAAAGTGTCTGCGAGGCTTGTGGAAGAAAACGTTTCATATTATGAAGAGTATATTAATACACAAATGCGTCAGGGGTATTCCGAAGAAAGTGTAATGGATTCTTTGGGAGATCCGCGATTAATAGCCAGGAGCATAATTACGGCAAATACCGATGAAGCAACAGAAGATGCAAATTATCGTTCCCATGGAGAATCTGACAAGGAGAGTTATTATGCACAAAAGCGTCCGCAGAATTCACTTAAGGTAATGAATATGCCGGGCTGGTTAATGGTACTGATTGTCATTTTAATTTTATGTGCAATTATTTCAATTGTTGGTTCCATTGTTTCAGCGTTGCTTCCTGTCGTTCTACCGGTAATATTGGTAGTTTTTTTGGTAAAGCTGTTTCGCGATTGGTTAAATTAAAGTATTGTTAGAGAGTTCTGCAAGAACTCTCTTTTTTATGGAAAATAATTCCAATAAAGAAAAGAATATAAATTTGCTTAATCAGACATACTACTCTTGTAACTAAAAACAGGAGGGAAAGAATATGTCAAAGAATAGCCAGAACAACAATATGGAAAATAAGGCAAATGACTGTAGAGATTACAGTAAGAACTCTTCAAAGAACACTGAGAAGAACAGCAACCAGAACAAGAATCAGACTGGTAGCCAGAATAAGTCTCAGAATAACATGAAGGACAACTACTAATCTGGAAAAAATAAGGATATCCGAAAGGGTATCCTTATTTACATAATTGAAAAATTTGTGTATACTGTAAAGGCAGGATTGACAAAAATTGTTTAAAGGATAATTTACATGAGAAGATTCGAATTAATTGCGCCTTGCCATTTTGGTATGGAGGCTGTTTTAAAGAAAGAGATTATTGATTTAGGATATGATGTAACAGAAGTGGCAGATGGACGTATTACCTTTGCCGGAGATGAAGAAGCTCTTTGTCGTGCTAATATTTTCTTGCGTACCGCGGAGAGAATTTTAATTAAAATCGGTAGATTTCGTGCAGAAACCTATGAAGAACTGTTTCAGGGAACCAAGAATCTTCCATGGGAGGATTATATACCTAAGAATGGTAAATTCTGGGTGGCAAAGGCAGCTAGTGTAAAAAGTAAACTTTTCAGTCCCTCCGATATCCAAAGTATAATGAAAAAGGCTATGGTGGAGCGACTGAAACAAAAATACAACATCAGTTGGTTTGAGGAAAATGGAGAAAGTTTCCCTATCCGAGTTTTTTTAATGAAGGATGAAGTGACTGTTGGTTTGGATACTACCGGAGATTCTTTGCACAAAAGAGGGTATCGTAAGTTAACGGCTAAGGCTCCCATTGCGGAAAATCTGGCAGCATCTTTGATTATGCTGACACCTTGGCATGCAGACCGTATTCTGGTAGACCCTTTTTGTGGTAGTGGAACATTTCCTATTGAAGCGGCTATGATGGCGGCAAATATGGCACCCGGTATGAATAGAAGCTTTACGGCAGAAAGTTGGGGGCATATCGTAGGAAAACAGAATTGGTATGACTGTATTGATGAAGCCCAGGAAATGTTGGATTTATCTGTGGAAACGGATATTCAGGGCTATGATATTGATGATAAAATGGTAGCTATTGCCAGAGAAAATGCTAAGTTAGCCGGTGTAGAGAAGTTGATTCATTTTCAAAAACGTAGTGTGGCGGATTTGAGTCATCCAAAGAAATATGGTTTCATTATTACGAATCCGCCCTATGGTGAGCGTTTGGAAGAAAAGTCAGCACTTCCGGCACTTTACAAGACCATTGGTGAGCGTTATCGCGCGTTGGATAGTTGGAGTATGTATTTGATTACTGCTTATGAGCAGGCTGAGAATGATATCGGACGTAAGGCGGATAAGAATCGTAAGATTTATAATGGTATGATGAAGACCTACTATTATCAGTTTTTGGGTCCGAAGCCACCAAAGAGAGGATAAACAAATGAGCAGAATTGATAAAATTGTATTTGCTACGGGCAATAAAGGCAAAATCAAAGAGATTCAAATGATTTTAGCGGATTTAGGTGTAGAAGTAATTACCATGAAGGATGCCGGTATTGCTATAGATATTGAAGAGAACGGTAAGACTTACGAGGAAAATGCGTTAATCAAAGCGCGGGCTGTAGCCGGGCATACAAACTATATTGTTATGGCAGATGATTCCGGTTTGGAAATCGATTATTTAAATAATGAGCCCGGAATTTATTCCGCACGATATATGGGGGAAGATACCTCTTACAGAATCAAGAATGCAAATCTGATAGAACGTTTAAACGGAGTGGAGGATGAAAAGAGAACCGCGCGTTTTGTTTGTGCCATTGCGGCAGTATTTCCGGGGGGCAAAGAGGTGACCACCAGAGGTATTATAGAAGGCCAAATCGGGTACGAGGAAAAGGGAAGTAACGGCTTTGGTTATGACCCTATCTTTTATGTGCCGAAATTCGGTAAAACTACAGCAGAGCTTACAGAGGAAGAGAAAAATCAAGTAAGCCATCGTGGCAATGCATTGATGTTAATGAAAGAGGAATTAAAGAAGTATGCGAATACTGATTGTGAGTGATACCCACAGAAGAAATGAGAATTATTTTGAAGTGCTGGAAAGATGTAAACCGGTAGATATGATTATTCATTGCGGTGATGTGGAGGGCAGTGAATATGTCCTTACTAGAGTGGCGGAATGTCCAGTAATGATGGTGGCAGGGAATAATGATTTTTTTGGAGCGTTACCCAAAGAATTGGAATTTCAAATCGAGAAGTATAAGACATTAGTGACACATGGGCATAATTATTATGTTTACATGGGTCCGGAAAGATTGAAGGAAGAGGCCCGCTCCAGAGGCGTACAGATTGTTATGTTTGGACATACCCATAAGCCTTATTTGGAAATAGAGGATGATTTGATTACCTTGAATCCGGGAAGCTTATCCTATCCCCGTCAGGAGGGACATAGGCCATCTTATATACTTATGGAAGTTGATAAGATGGGTGAAGCACACTTTTCGATAGCATATTTGTAATAAATAGTCAGAAAAAAACAAAAATTTAAAAAATTCATTTAAAATCGCTTGACATAACTAGACTTTACATATATAATGGATTTTGCGTTCGGGGAACGTTGATGAATATCGGGGTGTGGCTCAGCTTGGCTAGAGCACCTGCTTTGGGAGCAGGGGGTCGCAGGTTCGAATCCTGTCACCCCGATTTACACGCGGGTGTAGTTCAATGGTAGAACACCAGCCTTCCAAGCTGGATACGTGGGTTCGATTCCCATCACCCGCTTAGCAACAGAATATGTTGACTATGTGTCCATAGCTCAGCTGGATAGAGCAACGGCCTTCTAAGCCGTGGGTCGGGGGTTCGAATCCCTTTGGGCACATTAGAGGTGAATACCTCGGGAACCTTTAGGTTCGCATGGTGGGTATAGCGCAGTTGGTTAGCGCGTCAGATTGTGGCTCTGAAGGCCATGGGTTCGAATCCCATTATCCACCCTTTACTTTCGAGATGTGTCTGTATGACACGCTTGGTGTCATTATAGGGCTATCGCCAAGCGGTAAGGCACAGCACTTTGACTGCTGCATTCGCTGGTTCGAATCCAGCTAGCCCTGTTTTTTAATGTAAAGGATGAGACAATCGTCCAATATATTTTCGGGTGTGTAGCTCAGTAGGTAGAGCACTTGACTTTTAATCAAGTTGTCCCGGGTTCGAACCCCGGCACGCTCATTAGGAAAAGTATCACATAGGTGGTGCTTTTTTTGTGCTTCAAATGTATTATTGACATGCAGAATGCAAAATAAGTTTTCCTTGAAAACATAGCATTATTATAATATAATTGTTATATATTTTTGAAAAAGGGGGAACATCTTATGAGATTGGTTACTCGTTCCGATTTTGATGGTTTAGCATGTGGCGCTTTGTTAAAAGAGGTCGGCATTATTGATAGTTGGAAGTTTGCACATCCCAAGGATTTACAGGATGGATTGGTAGAGGTTGACGAGAATGATTGTTTAGCTAATGTACCTTTCGTTCCCGGATGTGGTTTGTGGTTTGACCACCATTCCAGTGAACATGAGCGTAATGAACTTGCAGGAAAGTATAAAGGAGAAAGTCGTATTGCGCCTTCTTGTGCAAGAATCATTTATGATTATTATGGTGGAAAAGAGAGATTTCCACAGTTTGATGATATGATGGAAGCAGTAGACAAGGTGGATTCCGGTAATCTCACTATTGAGGAAGTGATGAATCCCACCGGATGGATTTTGATTGGTTTCTTAATGGATCCCAGAACCGGTTTGGGACGTTGGAGACAGTTTACGATTTCCAATTATCAGCTCATGGAGAAACTAATGGATGCATGCCGTACGATGACTACAGATGAGATTTTGGCACTTAGTGATGTGCAGGAGCGTATCGAAATCTATAATGAGCAGACCGAGAAGTTTAAGGAAATGGTACATAAATATACTCGCGTGGAAGGAAATGTAATTATTTCTGATTTGCGTGGAGTAGACCCTATTTATACAGGCAATCGTTTTATGATTTACAGTATGTATCCTGAGCAGAATATTTCAGCATGGATTGTCAGTGGTCGTGGCGGTCAGGGATGTTCCGCAGCAGTAGGTTACAGCATTTTGAACAGAACCTCTGATGTAAATGTAGGCAGTCTGATGCTTAAGTACAATGGTGGTGGACATAAGGCAGTAGGTACCTGCCAGTTCAGTAATGAAAACATGGAAACAGAGCTTCCTAAGATGCTGGCAGAGCTTTGTGAAATGGCAAATAAATAAGATTGGATAAGAGTTTATGAAAGAAAAAAGAGGAAGTTTTAGCGGTAGTTTAGGATTTGTATTGTCTGCAGCCGGCAGTGCGGTTGGTTTGGGTAATCTGTGGAGATTCCCTTATTTGGCAGCACAGTATGGTGGCGGTATTTTCATATTAGTGTATTTGGTATTGGTTTTAACCTTTGGTTATTCCATGTTGGTTATGGAAATCGGTATCGGCCGTAAAACGAAGAAAAGTGCCATTAGCGCTTTTAAGGAATTAGATAAACGATTTAGTTTCTTTGGGTATCTGGCAATGATTGTACCCATGATTATTTTGCCGTATTATTGTGTAATTGGTGGTTGGGTAATTAAATATATGATGGTATTTTTTACCGGACAGACTTCAACTGCTGCAGTGGATGGATATTTCGGTGGATTTATTGGACAGACATGGTCTCCGTTGGTGATGTTTTTAATTTTCCTGGGAGCAACGACAGTTATCGTACTCGGCGGTGTAGAAAAGGGTGTAGAACGTGTAAGTAAGTTCCTAATGCCCATTCTTTTGTTAATTACAATAGGTATCTGTATTTATGTAATTACTATTCCGGGTTCACTAGAAGGAATAAAGTATTATGTTTTGCCAGATTTTTCAAAGTTCTCTATTAAGACCGTATGTGCGGCTATGGGCCAGATGTTCTTTTCTATGAGTTTGGCAATGGGTATTATGATATCTTACGGTTCTTACGTAAAGGATGATGTGAACATTGGTAAGTCAGTAACTCATATTGAGATTTTTGATACCTCTATTGCATTGTTAGCAGGTTTTATGATTATTCCGGCGGTTTACGTTTTTAGTGGAGAAGCCGGTTTGGCAAGCGGTGGTCCGGGCCTTATGTTTATTACATTACCTAAGGTATTTGCTTCTATGCCATTGGGAACAGTAGTGGGAGCTGCGTTCTTTGTATTAGTGTTGTTTGCGGCATTGACCAGTTCGATTTCTATTATGGAAGCTATTGCATCTAATTTAATGGATAGATTTAAAATGTCCAGAACAGTAGCAGTAATTATTATTGTTGCAATTAGCTTGATATTAGGTGTGGCATCATCAATGGGTAATGGAGCATGGTCTCACATTACTATTTTAGGCATGGATTTCCTGACTTTCTTTGATTATCTTTCTAATAGTGTATTAATGCCTATTGTGGCTCTCGGAACCTGTATTATGATTGGTTGGAGCGTAGGAACCAAGGTGATTGAAGAGGAAGTTACCAAGAATGGTAATAAGATGGGACGTGTAGGTGTATTCCGTGTTATGGTGAAGTACTTGGCCCCCATTTGTATGGTCATTATTTTAGTATTCTATTCTTTAGCACAGTTTGGTATTATTACATTCTAGCTTGACAAGACAATCATGAATTGTATATAATATAGCTTGTGGTTGCATGAGGCGACCACATACGCGGGTGTGGCGGAATTGGCAGACGCGCCAGATTTAGGTTCTGGTGGGAGACCGTGGGGGTTCAAGTCCCTTCACCCGCAGGATGAAAAGCACTGATTTTCCGATGTAGAGGAATCAGTGCTTTTTTGCACGTTAAAATATGTTTTCGCAGCAAAAAATCTATGGTAATCGTACTAAGAATATGGTAAAATTATTATAATTGTGGGAATATTAGATTTTTGGCATAGATTAGCTTGAAATGATAGGAAGTGAGTAAGTGCATAATAAGGATTGGATAGAAACAGTAGAGGATATATTTGGCTCGGTACTGATGGCAGTGGAGAATCAGGACTATTCCGGACTGAGCAAAAATATTGAGCAAAAAGTTAATAAAGCCGTTGATAAGGTAAATGAGACCGTTAATGATATTAATGACAGAATTAATGGGAATATATATACCGGTACCAACCAGAAGAAAAACAATGCCACCCAGGATTGGATGAAAAACCGACAGGAGCAGGAACGAGCTCAGGGAAAGCAGGGGTACACCAATCGTATGTATTCCAGTCAAGTGGGAAGTGGAAGGACAGCTCAGGGAAATAATCGGAATAACAGCAATGCCAACCAGCTGGGAGCAGGCAGAACGACTGGAAACGGACAGACACCTGCTAAGAAGATGCAGTATCCTCAGCTTTATAGGCAAAATCCTCCGGGAACCTATTCAGGACCGGTATTTAAGGTGTTAGGAGTGGTAGGAACTACTTTGTTTGGCGCGGCTACATTTGTATTAACGATTATAGGATTGGCAACGGGAGCGTTTGGCGTTTGGCTTGCGAATTTTATCACTACTTCTTGTTTGGGGGGAAGTATTGCTTCTTTGGCATATGGTACAAAAACTCAGAATTTTGTGAATCGATTTAAAACTTATGTGAAGCAAATCGGCGACAGACAATATTGTGATTTGGAGCGTCTGGCAACGGTAGTGGGTAAGAAGAAAAGTTTTGTGGAAAAAGAAATACGTTCCATGATTAATAAAGGCTTTTTTATTCAAGGACATTTGGATGATGCAGGAAAGACGTTGATTACCAGCGATACCATGTATGAGAATTATCGTAATGCGGAAGCTTCGCGTAAAACCAGAGAACTGCGTGAAGCGGAGGAAATTAAGGTTAGGGAAATTACCAACGGTTATCCGGAGAAGGTCCGCTTGATATTAGAGGAAGGCGAACGTTATATTCAGCATGTGCATGAAGCAAACGATGTGATTCCCGGTGAGGTAATGTCTGACAAGCTGTATAAGCTTGAGGATATTATGAAGCGTATTTTCGACCAGCTGAAAAAGGATCCGTCCAGTGCAGACGATTTGCAGAAGTTGATGAAATACTATCTGCCGACCACAACCAAGCTGATAGATGCTTACAAGGACTTGGATGGCAAGCCTTCTTACGGAGAGAACAATATTGCCAATACCAAAAAGGAAATCGAAGATACCATGGATGTAATCATTGACGCATTTGGTAAGATATTTGATGATATGTTCCAAGATGCGGCCTGGGATATTTCTACAGAGATTTCTACAATGAAGACGATGTTAGCTAAGGAAGGACTTACCGGCGAGCGTGACTTTGTAATAAATAAGAGCAATGAATAAAAATATATATTAGAAGATGGAGGATATTTAACATGGACCAGCAGTTTAATGAGTTTACAGAAACAGAAGTACCTACCCTTTCTTTTGATGTGGTAGAGGAAGCAGAAACCACCGCTTTACGTGTAGAAGAGGAAGCAGTAAAAAAAGCTAACGAATTGGCAGAAACACAGCTTACCCCTCAGGAAAAGCAGATGGTAAAGGATTTTGTACAGAAGATTGATTTGAGCAATACGAATGCAGTTCTTCAGTATGGTGCAGCTACCCAGAAGAAGATGGCGGATTTTTCCGGTAAGGCGTTGGAAAATATTAAGACCAAGGATATGGGCGAAATCGGTGATATGATTACCGGTTTGGTAACAGAATTAAAGAGCTTTGAAGTAGTGGAAGAGGAAAAGGGATTAAAGGCACTTTTCAAGAGAAAAGCCAATGAAGTTACTTCCCTGAAAGCAAAATATGACAAAGCAGAAGTAAATGTTGCCAGAATTTCCGATGCGCTGGAAGGTCATCAGATTCAGTTGTTAAAGGATGTGGAATTCCTTGACAAAATGTATGATTTGAATCTGACATATTTCAAAGAAATCTCTATGTACATTATTGCAGGCAAAGAGAAGTTAGAGCAGACCAGAAGAACCGAATTGGCTGATTTGCGTGCAAAAGCCATGGCTTCCGGACTTCCTGAGGATGCACAGCTCGTAAAAGATTACGAGAATATGTGCGAGCGTTTCGAGAAGAAGATTAATGACTTAGAGCTTAGCAGAATGATTGCTTTGCAGACGGCACCTCAGATTCGTTTGATTCAGAATTCTGACACTGTCATGGTGGATAAGATTCAGTCTACTTTGGTAAATACTATTCCTCTTTGGAAGAACCAGATGGCTATTGCTATCGGTATCCAGCATTCTACAGAAGCAGCTGAGGCTCAGCGTCAGGTATCTGATATGACGAATGAGTTGCTTAAGAAGAATGCAGCAGCACTTAAGATGGCTACCATCGAGACTGCAAAGGAAGCGGAGCGTGGAATTGTGGATATGGAAACCTTGAAGAATACCAACGAAAGTTTGATTTCTACTTTGGACGAAGTAATGCGTATCCAGACCGAAGGCCGTGAGAAACGTCGTCAGGCAGAAATCGATTTGCAGAATATGGAAAATCAGTTGAAGGACAGATTACTGCAGCTTAGTACCGGACAGGAGAGTTAAAGATGGCCAATCCATATTTACCCAATTGGGAATACATTCCGGATGGAGAACCCCGTGTTTTCGGTGATAGAGTATACATATACGGTTCTCATGATAAGGCCGGTTCGGATACCTTTTGTGATAAGGTATTAAAATGCTGGAGTGCACCTGTGGACGATTTAAATAATTGGGTGTGCCATGGTGATATATTTCACATAGCAGATGACAGAGACCATAAGTCTGATACAGACTGGACGACAGAGATAAATGATTTGTACGCTCCGGATGTAGTGGAGAAGGATGGTAAGTATTATTTATATGCTTATATTATGAACGGTCGAGGTTGTGTAGGTGTAAGTGATAAGCCGGAAGGCCCTTTTACCTTGTTATCCAAGTATAAGTATAATATTTCCGAGGAAATTACCTGTAACGGTTGGTTTATTGATCCGGGCGTGTTGGTAGATGATGATGGAAGAGTTTATATTTACTGCGGATTCGAGCGTTCTTTTCTGGCAGAAATAAATAGCGAGAATATGTATGAGGTATTGGATGATACCTGTATCGAGCACTTTATTCCTATAGAAGACCGGCCGGAGGATGGTTTTGTAGGTAAGGAGACATGGTTTTTCGAGGCTTGCTCACCCCGTAAGGTAGGCGATACTTATTACATGATTTATTCGCCAAAGAGGGGAAGTCGATTGGCTTATGCTACCTCAGACAAACCTACGGGACCATACAAATATCGTGGTTATATTGTAGATAATGGTGTAGATTATCCGGCGGGTAATGATCATGGATCTATTGCTTGTATTAACGGACAGTGGTACATATTTTACCATCGTATGACCAATGGCACTATTATGTCCAGAAGGGCCTGTGTGGAGAAAATAGAGATTCTACCGGATGGTACCATACCGACCGTGGAAATGACCTCTTTAGGCTTTCAGGATGCTTTAAATCCTTATGAAATTACGCCGGCAGAGATTGCATGTGTCTTAAAGGGCGGGGCACTTGTAACCGAGAAAAACGTGTTTGAACGTGTAATTACCGGTATCAAAGGTGGTTGTGTTATTGGATATAAATATTATGATTTTGGCGAGGACTATTCCAGCAAGACCATGGAGTTTGCTATGCAGGTAAATGGCCAGGGTTGTGACAGTGATGTACATATTTTACTGGATAGTGAAGATGGAGAAGAAATCGGTTGTGTACACGTAGGTTTGGACGGTGGAGTACTAAAAACCGTTGTAAAGGCAGTTACCGGTCGCCATGCAGTATTTTTCAAAGTGACTACCAATTATACCGGCTGGCAGGGAAGCTGGTTTGATGGTAGACAGTTATTTGAATTAAAGCAGTTTGTATTTATGAAATAAAATGATTTATAGACTTTTATAAGTGAGGGACATCATGAGAAAGAGCGGCATTTTGCTTCCTATTTCTAGCTTGCCGGCTAAGTACGGCGTGGGAACTTTTTCGAAGCAGGCATATGAATTTGTGGACTTTTTGGTAGAAGCGGGTCAGAAGCTGTGGCAGATATTGCCTTTGGGACCTACTAGTTATGGGGATTCTCCATATCAGTCGTTTTCTACTTTTGCAGGAAATCCGTATTTTATAGATTTGGAACAATTGATGGAGTTGGGACTATTGGAGAAAACGGACTGTGAAGGCGTTAATTTCGGTACAAATCCGGAATATGTAGATTACGGACAAATGTATGCGCACAGATTCCCTATTTTGCAGAAAGCTTATGATGCGGCACTTGCGAAAGGAATTATGCAGGAACCGGCCTATGTGAAGTTTGTAGAAGAAAACGAGCATTGGCTGAAAGATTATGCCTTGTATATGGCGGTAAAAGCATCCTTTGATAATGTATGTTGGGTAGAATGGGATGAGGATATCCGCTTAAGAAAGCCTGAGGCGGTAGAGGCATATGCAAAGAAATTTACATATGAAATCGGTTTTTATTACTTTCAGCAATATATGTTTTTAACACAGTGGAAGAAGCTGAAAGCCTATGCAAATAAAGCAGGTATTAAGATTGTTGGCGATATTCCTATTTATGTGGCTTTTGATAGTGCGGATACTTGGGCAAATCCCGAGTTGTTCCAATTGGATGAGGAAAATTTACCAATAGGTGTGGCAGGTTGCCCACCGGATGCTTTCAGTGAAACGGGACAGCTTTGGGGCAATCCTTTATACAAATGGGAGTATCACAAAGAGACAAATTATGCATGGTGGATGAAGCGAATTGCCCATTGTTATGAATTATATGACATTGTCAGAATAGACCATTTCCGCGGTTTTGATGAATATTGGTTTGTTCCTTACGGTGACGAAACAGCACAGAATGGTAAATGGATGCCGGGACCGGGGATTGCTTTGTTTGAAACGATGAAGGAAGTATTGGGAGAGAAGCAGGTAATCGCTGAGGATTTAGGCTTCTTAACAGAAACTGTAATTGAGTTAGTGGAGAATACCGGATTCCCGGGAATGAAGGTATTACAGTTTGCTTTCGGAGGTAGTGCGGACAATGCCTACTTGCCTCATAATCACAAGAAAAACAGCATTGTTTATACCGGTACTCACGATAATGAAACCACGGTAGGCTGGTATTGGAATTTGGACGAGAGAACCAGAAAGCATGTAAAGGATTATTTTGATATTACAGATGAGACAAAGGTAAACTGGACATTTATCCGTGCAGCACTTTCCAGTGTAGCAGATACCGTAGTCGTTCCTATGCAGGACTACTTAGGCAAGGGCAATGAGGCCAGAATTAATACTCCTTCCACGTTGGGAAGTAACTGGGAGTGGAGAATGAAGGCAGATGCCTGCAACAAGGAGCTGGCAAAGAAGATTTATGAATTGACGAAGTTGTACGGAAGATAGAAATGGAAGTGTTAGAGTGCGTAGCTACTAGAGGGTTAAGGCATCTCTAAATGCAACGTTGAAAAAGCAGATAATAAAAAATTGTATGGTCATGGCGAACATGCTTGCATGTACGACAAGAACATACAATTTTTTTGTTAAATGTTTTTTCATCGGTGTGTGTGTGATACCCTAACCCTCTACTAGCTACGCCCACGGATGTATTCGTATTTATTCAAATTTCTGCATAGACATGTAAGAGTTGTGATACTCTTTGTTGTAAGTAACTTCTTCTCCGAACCAATCCGGGGGTAAAAAGGCGTTGGCTGCTTCTTTGCTGCCGAACTCTACCTCTGCCATAATCAATGGGGCAAAAGGAGGGTCAAACACATCCAATTCAATCATCAAATGATAATCGGAGGGAGGCGCCGGAAAGCCTTCCTTAAATCCAGGATTGTGAAGAGGTATTAAATATCTTTTCTTGGAGATAATGTTGCCGTCTGCCTTGGCACGAAGGTGGTAGTAAGCTTCTTCGCTAATAGAAAAATTGTGCTCTTGACGAGCCATCATGCCGCTTCCTTTGTAGGTTAAGTAATAGTTGTCGTCTTCGCGACGTACTCTGACTACCGGATCGGTACAAAGATACGCCTGTTCAATTAAGCGGAAACGATAATTGTCTAAATTTCTCGGCAAGTACTTTGGTGTAAATTTACGTTCTATTTCCATCGGTTTGTTTCTGTGGATACCTTTCCGCGACCAGCCGTCCTAGGGCCTGTGCGCATGTGCATTAAAACTGCACTTTTGAGAATAATTCTCTCTAACTATAGTATACATTACTTTTACAGAAAAATGAAGTAAAAATAAGTGACAGAAGGCAAAAAATTTATTATACTGAAAAGAGAATATGGATTACGTTGGTGAGAATATAAGACTTGTAAAAACCATGTAATACAAATAGGAAGGGAGTAATTAAAATGGCTAAAATAGCAGTATTTTTTGGTGATGGATATGAAGAGATAGAAGCATTGACGGTAGTGGATTTGTGCAGAAGAGCCAAAATTGAAACACAGATGGTTTCTATTACCGGAGAGCGGTGCGTGACAGGCTCTCATGGTATTAAAGTAGAGATGGATGCACGGTATGAAGATGTGGATTTTGATAGTTTAGATATGATTGTATTGCCGGGCGGTATGCCGGGAACGAAGAACTTGGAAGCGCATGAGGGTCTTATGGCTCGTGTAGACGCTTTTAACGAGGCTGGACGCTTTCTTGCGGCAATTTGTGCGGCTCCCAGTATTTTTGGTCACAGAGGCATTTTAAAGGGCAAGAAGGCTTGTTGCTACCCGGGTTTTGAGAAAGATTTGACGGATGCTCTGGTCGTATACGATAGTGTGGCAGTGGCCGGCCATGTGATAACTTCCAGAGGTATGGGATGTGCTATTGATTTTTCTTTGGAAATTATTAAGGCACTTTGTGGAGAACAAGTGGCTCAGGCTTTGTCTGATGCAGTAATTTATAGTAAATAATGCATAGTACCCTATAGCTTTATTAGAATGAGGCTTGTTATGCATTAGTACAAAATAGACTGTGGTATTCCCGGAAAAGGGAGAGCTTGGAAAGGATAGTAAAATGAGTAAGGGAAATAAAGTGGCGGAAGAGCTGCTTACGTTTATAAGGAAAAGCCCCAGTGCATATCATGTGGTGGAGAATATTAAAGATACATTACTTGAGCAGGGATATGAGGAATTAAAAGAAACGCAGGAATGGGACATTAAGTCTGCAAAGGGATATTTTGTAGTGCGTAACGATTCTTCTGTTATTGCCTTCCATATGCCGGCGAAAGCACCGAAGGGGTTTCACATTGTAGCATCCCATAGTGATTCTCCTACCTTTAAGGTGAAGGAAAACGCAGAGATGGCGGTGGAAGAAAAGTATATTAAGTTAAATACAGAGAAATATGGAGGCATGATTTTGTCTACATGGTTGGACAGACCATTATCAGTAGCAGGTCGTGTGGTTGTAAGGGGCAAGGACGGAAAGACTCAAGAAAAGCTTGTAAATATTGATAAGGACTTGCTGGTAATACCCAATGTGGCCATTCATATGAACCGTGACATGAATAAGGGAGTGGAATACAATCCGCAGGTGGATATGTTGCCACTTATGGCACTAGGAACGAAAACAGAGAAGGAAAATCTGCTATATAAAGAGGTGGCAGCGGTAATTGGATGTGCCCCGGAAGATATTTTAGGTCATGATTTGTTTTTGTATGTGCGAGAAGAAGGTAGGACAGTAGGTGCTGGCAAGGAGTTTTTGTTAAGTCCCAAGCTGGATGATTTACAGTGTGTATTTTCTTCCTTGCAAGCATTTGTGCAGAAGAAACCTAAGAAGTATGTGAATGTATTGGCGGTATTTGATAACGAGGAAGTAGGAAGTTCTACGGCACAGGGAGCGGATTCCACATTTTTGCAGGATGTGTTATTACGAATTGGAGAATCCGTTCAGATGAATCATGGAGACTATTGCAGATTGGTGGCGGATAGCTTCTTGATTTCTGCAGATAATGCCCACGCAGTACATCCAAATCATTCGGAAAAAGCAGACCCTACCAACCGCCCATATATAGGCGGGGGTATTGTAATTAAATACCATGGTAGTCAGCGTTATACAACAGATGCAGTGTCGGCGGCTAAAATGAAGCTGTTGTGCGAGGAAGCTAAGGTGCCTTACCAGACTTATACGAACCGTTCAGATGTGGTTGGTGGTTCCACCTTAGGCAATATTTCTACGTCTCATGTATCGCTGTCGTCTGTTGATGTTGGCTTGCCTCAGTTGGCCATGCATTCTGCGGTAGAAACTGCCGGTTGTAAAGATACGGAAGATGCAGTAAAAGTGTTTGGCGTATTTTATGCGGAGTAAAAGAAATGCTATAATACTTGTACGATAAGTTTATATGTGAAGAAATAAGTTATAAAACGGTAGTCTTAGTGACTGCCGTTTTTTAGATGTTCCATAGATTATGTACGAAGGTTTTATTTTTCGCTTGTAATATGTAGAGAAGTGCGATTTTGAATCCGTGACTGGATTGGTCAATGACAAAAAGTCCTCATATGAAGAGTAAAAAAGGAGTATGTAATAAAGAGGAAAATGTCTGTTTTGTGTCGTTAACCACACAAAACATTTGTAAATGGAGCATAAATGAGCCAAAAATTTGAGAATCAGTTAAATCTGGCTTTGGAAACGCCGGAGAGTATAAGGGAGAAGACAGACAATTTAAATGTGGGATTTGACCAGGAAAAAAGAACTTGGGAGGTAATAGTCAAGTACCATGACTCGCTGAGTTTTCTGGTTGACTATGGTATTCTGGTGGAAGAATTGATTGCAGGATATGCTATTTTGACCGTTCCGGAAGATGTGGTGGAGTTATTGGCCGGGGTAGAGCAAATTGAATATGTGGAAAAGCCCAAAAGATACTATTTTGGTGCAGAGCTTCCGGCAGACAATACATGTGTGTATCCGGTTGCCTTAAGTGCCCCTAATTTGACCGGAAAAGGAGTCCTGATAGCCGTTTTGGATTCCGGAATAGACTATACCAGAATGGATTTTCGTAACCCGGATGGAACAACCAGAATTGTGGCATTATGGGATCAGTCAATAGGTGCAGAATATACCAGTGAACAAATTAATCGGGCTTTAGATGCAGGTGGAGAAGAGGGATTTCTACTGATACCCAGCAGGGATATTAGCGGGCACGGAACGGCGGTAGCAGGAATTGCTGCTGCAAGTAGGGTGAATGTGAGTGGTGAAAATAGAATTGGCGTAGAACTTCCGGGAATTTATCAGGGAATTGCATCGGATAGTCAGCTTTTGGTGGTGAAATTAGGAACGCCGCAGGAAGGAGGCTTTCCCAAGACGACTGAAGTAATGAGGGCAGTGACCTATGCAGTCAAGAAGGGAATTGAGTTAGGGAGGCCGGTAGTGATTAATCTAAGCTTTGGTAATACTTATGGCTCTCATGATGGGACTTCTTTATTGGAGCGTTTTCTGGATAATGCGTCAGAGATAGGAAGAACGGTAATTTGTGTGGGAGCAGGGAATGAAGGAGATTCCAATGGACATTTTGCAGGAGATATAAATGAACAACGTGTAGTTGAACTTACGGTAGGGGAATATGAAGCTTCTTTAAGTATTCAACTTTGGAACCAATATAGTGATAGGTTTCAGGTTAGTTTACAGGCTCCGGGAGGAACAAAAGTAATGTTAACTGAAGCAGTCAATGCTGAAAAGCAGGAATTTGTTATAGAGCAAACAAGGGTGTTAACGTACAATGGAGTACCTAAGCCATA
This sequence comes from Acetatifactor sp., assembly GCA_045634745.1. Lineage (GTDB taxonomy): Bacteria > Bacillota > Clostridia > Lachnospirales > Lachnospiraceae > Acetatifactor. The sequence goes on from JAZRAX010000042.1 coordinate 32,047, forward strand.
TTCTGTTTTGCAGGAAACCTATGTGGAACTAATACCGGTAGAGGGACAGCCATTTATAAATAGTGGCATTTGGCAATTACAGTTGGAACCGGTGGAGATAGTTACGGGCAAATATGATTTGTATTTACCTAGTTCTGAGACTAGAAATAGTCGGACAGGATTCTTGCGTTCTACTCCGGAAATGACACTGACAATACCGTCAACTTCCGGCAAAATTGTGACAGTGGGTGCATATGACACGGTTTTTGAGCAGTATGCTGCCTTTTCCGGTAGGGGAATTCCGCAGATCAGTAGGGAAAGCAGTATTGTTGTTTCCGGATTTATTAAGCCCGATTTGGTGGCTCCCGGAGTGGATATTTGGGCACCGGACGTACTGGGAGGTTACCGCAGTGTGACAGGAACTTCCTTTGCAACTCCCATAGTTGCCGGGAGTGCAGCTCTTTTGATGGAATGGGGAATTGTACAGGGAAATGATATTTATTTGTATGGAGAGAAAGTAAAGGCATATTTGCGACGAGGGGCCCGGAAGCTTCGTGGGGAAACTGTTTATCCGAACGAACGGGTAGGTTTTGGCAGGCTTTGTGTGGCAGAAAGCTTGCCAAGTACATAAATACTGAAAATCTTACCATAATAGCTTATAACGAGAAAAGCCATTTAATATGAGGTGAATCAGAAAGGTGGAAGTAATTATGCGTAAAGTAATCAGTTTAAATGAGAAGTGGTCCTTTTCGAAAAAGGCAGATCATATACCTGAGGTGTTGCCACTTTTGTGGGAACAGGTAAATCTCCCTCACACATGGAATAACAAGGATGGGCAGGATGGTGGAAATGACTATTATAGAGGAACCTGTTATTATGTAAAGGAAATTCTAAGAAAAGATTTACCGGAGGCGGCAGAATATTATTTGGAAATAAAAGGAGCCAATTCTTCTGCGGATGTATTTGTGAACGGACAAAGGGTGGCACATCATGATGGTGGGTATTCTACCTGGCGTGTGAATGTGACAAATATGTTGACTGACCGAAACCTGTTTGTAATAGCAGTAGATAACAGTGAAAATGATAAAGTATATCCGCAAATGGCAGATTTTACATTTTATGGTGGGTTGTACAGAGATGTAAATATGATAGCTGTGCCGGAAACACACTTTGATTTAGATTATTACGGTGGTCAGGGTGTTATGGTAACTCCTGACATACAGGGAAAGGATGCGGTTGTTTCGGTGGAAGCTTTTGTGACCAATGCCAAGAAGGGACAGAAGCTACAATATATTATTAGGGAGAAGGAAGGCAGGACGGTGGCTTTACAAGAGCTTATCGTGGATTTTGATGCCGGTGAAAATATCTATCAGGCCTCTTTAACCATCAAGGACGTTCACTTGTGGCATGGCAGAAAAGACCCTTATTTGTATACCTTGGAAGTTAGTGTTTTTGAAAAGGATAAACGATTGGATTCTGTCAGTACCCATTTCGGTTGTCGTAGCTTTGTTATCGACCCGGAGAAAGGTTTTATTTTAAATGGTGAAAGTTATCCTTTGCGTGGGGTGTCACGGCATCAGGACAGATGGGGTGTAGGTAATGCATTGCAGAAGAAACATCATGAAGAGGATATGGATTTAATTTGTGAAATGGGTGCTACCACGATTCGTCTGGCGCATTACCAACATGATCAGTATTTTTACGATTTGTGTGATGAAAGAGGTATGGTAGTTTGGGCGGAGATTCCTTATATTTCCAAACATATGCCCACGGGCAGGGACAATACCATCACCCAGATGAAGGAGTTGATTGTTCAGAATTACAATCATCCCAGTATTGTGGTATGGGGACTTTCTAATGAAATTACCATAAGCGGTTCCGATGAGGACCTTTTGGAGAATCATAAAATGTTGAATGATTTGGTGCATGAGATGGATGCCACCAGATCGACCACCATTGCCTGTGTATCCATGTGTGATATTCATGACCCCTATGTGCAGATTCCCGACGTGGTTTCCTATAATCATTATTTCGGCTGGTATGGCGGAGATACAGACATGAATGGTCCATGGTTTGATAACTTTCACAAGGAGTTTCCGGACATTCCTATTGGCTGTAGTGAGTATGGTTGCGAGGCGCTTAATTGGCATACCTCAAATCCTATGCAGGGAGATTATACGGAGGAATATCAGGCATATTATCATGAGGAACTGATAAAACAATTATTTACCAGACCTTATCTGTGGGCAACTCATGTGTGGAATATGTTTGACTTTGGTGCCGATGCCCGTAACGAGGGCGGTGAAAATGGTCAGAATCACAAAGGCTTGGTAACCTTTGACCGTAAATATAAAAAGGACTCCTTCTATGCATACAAAGCATGGTTGTCCGACGACCCCTTTGTGCATATATGTGGTAAGAGGTATGTGGATAGGGTGGAGGAAATTACGAAAGTGACTGTATATTCTAATCAGCCGGTAGTTGAGCTTTTGGTAAATGGTGAAAGCCTGGAAATACAAAAAAGTAATAATCATTTCTTTTATTTTCAAGTGCCGAATAAAGGAGAAACGGTGCTGACTGCCCTAGCCGGAAAAGACCTGACAGGAACAGATACCGTCACAGTTGGAGGAAGCATGGCCGGTGCGCATAGGGATGTATGTACCGATGAAAGTAAAATCCGCAAGGTGGATACCTTTAACGAAGACTATCGGTTGAAGGAAACAGGAGCTGTTTTAAACTGGTTTGACATTTCGGCACCGGAAGGATACTTTTCTTTGAATGATAAAATCAGCGATATTATGGCAAATGAGCGGGGCAGAGAAGTTTTTGCAGGTCTTATGGCGCAAGTGCAGGAAGCTTCGGAAGGTGGTAAAATGGCCGGATTCACCATGAGCCCGGAAATGATGAAGATGATGGGTGGATTTACTGTGCTTCGTCTGACCACACTTATGGGAGCTTTGAATGCATCTTTTACCAAGGAACAGTTACTTAAGTTGAATGAAGAATTGAATAGGATACGAAAATAAATAGCAGGAGTTTGACAGTAAAATACAGACCTTAGAAAGATGTATGCCTCGGAGGCGTTTTATTCCCATGAAACATAGAAGGGAAGAAAGCAAAAACGTCTCTCGAGGCATTTTTAGTGGCTTATGAAGCTATTGCGGAAAGGGACGAATTAAGATACTATGAAGGTGGTATCAGCGACTGAAGTATAAATATATTGCGTTTACAGAGAAAAATATGAGGGTTATATGAGAAATCAGTATAGTGGAGTAATCTATGCTTTGCGAAAATCGAAAGGACTTACGCAGGCACAATTAGGAGAAAGAATATATGTCAGTGAAACAGCGGTTTCCAAGTGGGAACGGGGAGTGACGCTCCCGGATATTGATACGCTGTGTAAGGTAGCAGATTATTTTGAAATATCTTTGGAAGAGCTTTTAGGAAGAAATAAATCGCAATTGTGCGCAAGTAGAAAATATACACAGGAACAGATACAGGGATATGAAATTGCATTACAGCTTTTAAAATGCTGTAATGTAGCTAGGCAGTACGGATTGTTTGCTATGGAGGAATGTGCAATTAAGGAGCAAATGGATGAGTTTTTAGTCTTTTGCACTGGATTTATTTTGGCAGGTATGCGTAAGGGGATTTCTGTGGAGCAGATATTTGAACTTTTACATAATTATGCGGATAATGGGGTAGAGGTTTCCTATGCCCGAATGGTTGTAGTTACGTTAAAATATATTGTATCCGGAGAAAATGAAGAGTATTTAAAAGAAGTGCTGGCATCCTTTTTAGGTAGGAACATGCGAGAGAAGCTATTACAAAAGGAGCTTGGTTTGAGCGTGAAACGGGAAGAGATTTTAAACGGTTATCGGGAGAAAACAGCAAGTACAGAGCTTTTGGAAGAACTGTTAAATTGCACGGAAGAACAGGTGCGTTTTTTACTAAAGCATTTGGACAGCGATGTGTTGGTACTAGCTTTAGCAGATGCTTCCGGAGAGTTGTGCGTCAGGTTTTTATCAAACTTGTCAGATCGAATGCTAAGCTTTATAGATGAGGATATTCAGAAGTGCGAAGCAACGCCGGAGCAGATACTTGAAGCACAGCGTGAGGTTTTGAAAAAGGCAGTGGAATGGAAAATTATAGTGCCGGATAAAGGACCGACTGGATTTTGAGAGAAAAGTTTTGAGTTGGGCACTATGAGCGATTTTTTCGGTTTTGTGCCCAAACAACAGGTGAAAAATGATAATTTTAAGTATTTAGAAGAGCATTTGGGCATTTGTAAAGGTATTTTGATTTTGGGGGTCCAAAGATTTGTGATTTTGTGGGTATTATAGTGCAAAATGGCTTGTTTTTGCCCAAAAGACATTAAACACAAATTATTATAGTAAGGATTTACAGGAAAATATTCTTGCTAAATGCTCGCATGTCGAGGTTTCGAAAAACTCGATTTGTCAGAGCGACAAAATTCAATTCGGTGCAGAGTATTCCCCCAATGTGGTCTTACAAGCAAGTTTTTTCAATATCGCATCGGCTGTATGCTGCAGGGTGGCTAGAGTTGATAAATTGTAAAAACAAAATAAATTTTAACAAATTTCTGAAATTCCTTGACTCTAACGTTACGTCATAGAGTATGCTTATATTACACGGGGCGAGGAAAGCACTATAAGTCGAAGTGTTTGACTTTAAGGTGTGTAAAGAAAGATGGTCTCATCTGCGGATGGTGCGTGAAAGGAAGGGAAGCATGAAAACAGTAAAGGAAGTCAGTGAATTAACAGGTGTAAGCGTGCGCACGCTACATTACTATGATAGCATTGGGTTGCTTCAACCTACAGAAGTAACAGAGGCCGGTTACCGCATGTATGACGATACAGCACTGGAAAGGTTGCAACAGATTTTACTGTTTCGTGAGCTGGAATTTCCATTGAAAGAGATTAAAGGGATTCTGGAGAGTGAGAGCTTTGACCGAAACAAGGCGTTGGAGCAGCAAATTGCGCTTTTGACTTTGAAAAGGGAACATCTGGATAATCTGATTACATTGGCTCGTGGATTAAAATTGTTAGGAGTGAAGTATATGGATTTTAAGGCATTTGATACAAGAAAAATTGATGAGTACAGTAAACGTGCGAAAGAAAGCTGGGGAAAAACAGACGCTTATAAAGAGTTTGAAGAAAAGGCAAAGAATCGTACGAAAGAAGAGGACCTAAATATTTCCAAAGATTTTTTGGATTTGTTTTTGAAGTTTGGCACCATGAAGGAAGAGGACCCGGCATCAAAGCTGGCACAAGAGCTGGTAGAGGAGCTTCAAGGTTTTATAACGGAGCATTTTTATCATTGTACCCCACAAATTCTGCAGGGACTCGGTAAAATGTACAATGGTGGTGGAGAATTCACGGAAAACATTGATGCTTATGGAGGGGAAGGAACTGCAGAGTTTACTTCAAAAGCAATTGAAATTTATTGTGCCGGAAAGCTACAGTAGAAATAATAATCTTTATGCTGTAAGAAATAAGTAGTTTGATAAAAGCTGTTAAACAAAAAGAGTGCGAGGGGATGTCCTACGCACTCTTTATTGTTATATGAATCATACCATAAAATGCGACGCATTACAAGACTGGAAATAAAGGGAGGAATATGCTAATACTATTACTAACAGGTGGAACGTATTAGCAGAATTAACATAAAAGGGGTATTAGCATGGATAATAAAGAGTTTCAGGAAGAACAGGTCTATCTTGAACGGGTAGAAAAGTATATAGACAAACGAATTCTTCAATTGAAGGATAAGAAGGAAGAGTTGAAAAAAGATATTGGAGCCGGCAGGAAGGCTATGTGGGAGAACGGCCGCCATGGAGTTTGCGATTTTGATGATGTGGTGGATTTGTATCTGCATAGTGAGGGGATTGTATCCGATGAAAAGCAGTATGTGGAGAATCTGAAGGAACTGCAGAGATTGGAGAATCTGAAGGAAAATCCCTACTTTGCCAGAATTGATGTGGTAGAGGAGGAATATCCGGAAAAGGTGCAGATTTATATAGGGGCAGTAGGTTTGCGGGATGATAAAACCTACGACATGTATGTGTGTGATTGGCGTGCACCTATAAGTGCGTTGTTTTATGGATTTGATGTAGGAAAGGCATGGTATGAAGTGGAGGGCCGCAAAGTGTCAGTGGATTTGACTTTAAAAAGACAGATTCAGATTGCGGAAGAAAAGCTTTTAAACATATATGACACAGACTCTTCTATGCATGATGCGATTTTGGGGAATATATTGTCAGAGAAAACGGGCAACAAGCTGAAGGTCATTGTAAACAGTATTCAAAGGGAACAAAATACTGCTATCCGTAAGATTGATAAGCAGGCGGCATTGATTTATGGTCCCGCAGGAAGTGGAAAGACGAGTGTGGGGCTGCATCGTTTGGCATATATTTTATATCACCAAAGAGAGAAGCTGAAAGCAGAAGATATCGTTATTTTATCAAATAACAATATTTATCACTCCTATGTATCGGGAATTTTGCCGGCATTGTGCGAGGATGAAGTATCCCATACTATTTTTCATGACCTTCTTAGGAAATACTTACCGAAAGGTTTGTATGTAGAAAGTTATTATGCCCAATATAATGCACTTTGGCAGAATGCACCGGACCGCGAGCTTGAGGAGCGTAAACAATGGCTTGCCTGGAAGTACTCCCGGAAGATGATTACGTTTATAAAGAAGTATTTTGAAGAATACGAATTTGTGCTGGATAGCTTGAAATATAAGGGACGCGTAGTGTTAACCCAAGAGGAGCTGCGCAGCAAATTCAAGCGAAATAAATACGGAAGTTTTCGTAGTAGCTTCGAAGGACTTATGGAAACGGTAAAGAAGCTGTATGATGATTATTTTACAGAGAATAAGGAGCAGATTTGTGAGGAAATAGAGGCTTCTGTAAAGGAATATGTATCGGCGCAGGAGTTGGAGGTTTTATTTATTAAAACCAGAAAACGTGTGATTACGGATGCAGCGGAAAATATTAAGGAAAAGAATCTTTTGGATGCCGGAGAACAGATGAAACGAATTATGAATGCATATGTATCACAATGTACACCGGATAGCGTCACTGCAAAGCGGATGAGTGATTCATTTCAGCAGGATTTGGAAAACAGAAGACTGCATTATGAGGATGCTCTGCTTTATTTGTATGTACGGGTATTGATGGGAGAGGTGGCTCCATTTCAAAATGTATTGCATGTATTGATTGACGAAGCGCAGGATTATCACGTGCTTCCGCTTACGATTTTAAAGCTGTTATATCCGAAGAGTTCCTTTACATTGCTTGCAGATGTTTGTCAGGCCATCAGTCCGGGAACTACCATTCAAAATTATGAGGAGTTTGAATGGGTGTTTGGAGATGATCTGGAGAAGTTACCATTACTGAAAAGTTATCGTTCTTCCGGTGCGATTAATGAATTAGCTTTTTCTCTGATGGGTAAATTTCAAAAGGAATATGCACAAACCTATTCTTATTTCCAAAGGGAAGGTAAGAAGCCACAGTATATTATTAGTGAAAATACCGGTCAGACGATTTTAAAAAAGCTGGAGGAATTAAAACACTATAATATGGTGGGGATTATTACAGAGGATGAAAAAACGGCCGTGAAGCTGCACCAGAAGCTTCAAAAGTGCGGTACCCGGGTACAGTTAATTACCAAGCCTTACGATGAAATGCAGGAAAAGGTGATTGTTATGCCTCTTATATTCACAAAAGGTTTGGAGTTTGATGCGGTAATTGTCAGCGGTTTTATAGGTGAAACGCTTGATATAAACAAACTGACATCCCGGATGTATCTTGCCTGCACCAGAGCCTTGCATGAGTTGTGTTTTGTAGAGAAAAGGCAGTTGCCGGAGGAAATTAAGGAATGTAATAAATTTATGGAACTGATATATGAATAAAAATAAGTGATTGACTTCGCTCAGATGCAGTGATAAAATATGGTGCTTGTAAGGAACTTTACGAGGAGGAGAAAGAAAAATGTTCAAAAAAATCAGAAACGTATTAATATTAACCGCTGTATCTGTTGCTTGTGTGGTTGCAACAACAGGTTGTAGCTTATTTGAAACGGAAGTGGATAAGGCTACCAAGATTATTGAAGCTTATCAGGCTGGTGATGCAGATAAGTTCATGGAGTATGCCGGCGAAGACGAAGTAATGGAATTTATGTTGGGTTCTTTGGATGACAAGGATGCAGAGGGTATGAAGGCAGTGTTCCAAAAGGTACATGAAGCAACCAAGGATATGGAGTTTACTGTAGAAGATAACGATGACAGCAAAGATGGTTATGTAACAGTTACCTTTGAAGGCGAAGATTACATGATGGCCTTCAATGATGCAATGATTGAAGCTGTTGCTGAAAGCGGTGCAAAGTTTGCAGATATGCCCGCATGGATGATTGAAGCATTGGAGAATGGTGGCGAAAGTTCTACCATGGAAGTAGAGATGCGTATCCATTCTGATGGGACATTGGTACCTGACTTTAATGAGGATTTCTTCTATGCATTAACCGGTGGCTTTTATGAGTATGCATTATGGACCATGACCTCTTGTACAATGGAGGGCTATGATGATGCTTGCTACATGGTAGCTTTGAATGATAAATTATTAGTTTCTTTAGATGAGTACTTTATCTCAGATGAAGGCGTTGAATATACAGATGAAGAGTTAGCAGAGTACAAAGCATATCTTACAGAAGGTTACGAAGGATATACAGGAATTTCCGTTGACTTAGTAAGAGTAGATGGTGGCTTAAGATTCTTCATGTATGTTAATTACGAGGTGGCTGATATTTCTGTATTGGAGGCTCTTGATATCATTACAGAAGGTGATGGAAACTTCATTAGCTTAGAGGCATCTATTGATAGCTTTGAGGCAGACGGTTTTGATTGTGTAACCTCAGATTTCGGTTCCGGTGCATTGTACGAGAAATAAGAGAATAATGTAATATATGGAAGAAAATAAAACTCCAATCACCCGTGTGTGGTGGTTGGAGTTTTGTATGCTTTTATTTAGATTATTGTGGTTGCTGTTGTGCCGCTTGCTGCGCTGCCTGTTCTGCTAACATCTGTGCATGACGGATACGTTCGTCAATTTCTGCCTGTTGCGCCGCTAAAATATTTGGATAATTCGGATCCAGGAAGAAAGTAGCATCATGCTGACAAATATTCGAGGTATCCGGTTGCTGATAAATAATTGTGCCATCCGGCTGCTCAATGGGAATGGTGGAGCCGGACCATAAGGATTCATCTTCGATTAATGGTAACTCACAAACACCTACATATTGGAACGGACATTCCGGAGATGCAATAGAGTTTACTTCATAGGAGCAAATCGGTCCATTATAGTGGATGTCGCAAACGGCGGCAGGCATATTACTCATCTCAAAGTATTCAGTGGTAATATGAGCATCACAGAGTCCTTCGATAGGTAATTTACCGGAGCGGCTACAAACTTGTAATTGGATGATTCCGCTGGGCATTTCAAAATCTGCCGCAGGCAATTCTGCATGAACGCCTTCCATAATTGCATGCCATAGATTCTTGGCAATGTTGGTTTCTTTGTAAGCTTTTTTGTCACTCATCTTAGTATTATTATCATAGCCTGCCCAAGTTGCACAGGTATAATAGGGTGTAAATCCTGCAAACCATACGTCTTTGTTATCAGAGGTGGTACCAGTCTTACCGGCAATAGCCATATTGCGGTCAAAGCGGGTAGCAGTACCGGTTCCCTTGGTAACTACGTCTTCCATAGCACTGGTTAGCAGGAAGGCGGTAGTATCTCTGATTACCTGATGGGTTTCCGGTTCCCTGTTGTCTAATATTAAATTACCTTCAGAGTCATAAACCACGGTGTACAATTTAGGCTTTGTATAAACACCACTGTTAGCAATAGTAGCATAAGCAGCAGTTAATTCCTCATTAGAAACACCGAGGGTAATACCGCCCAATGCCAGAGGCTGGCGGTTATCGCTAAATATCTGACCATTAATTTTCGTGCCGGTGGTTAATTTTTTGAAACCAAAATTCTCCAAATAATCATAACCTAACTGTGGCGTGATTTGTGTCAAAGTTTTTACAGCAACGATATTTAAAGATTGTTCAATACCGTAACGGATATCACAAATACCTTTATATTTTGCTTCCGAATACCAGTTGCTTACCGCTTTACCATCCTCGTAAAGGAATGGGGAATCGTTGTATACGGAGGCAAGTGTTAATCCATAAGTATCAAGTGCCGGTGCATAGGCTGCCAATACTTTAAAGGTGGAACCGGGCTGACGATAAGCATCGGTTGCACGGTTGTAAGTCAGACGACCTTCCTTGGCACCACGTCCACCGGACATGGCAGCAACATAGCCGGTTTGTTGATTCATAACAAACACAGATACCTGCGGCTGGGGGGTGATGGTTATGGATTCATCAAATTCGTCCCCTTCCTCCATGACCACAGATTTGTACTCATCAATGGTAAGCAAAGCTTCTTCCGGAGTATCAAACAGCAAATCAAAATCGTTTTGTACATTTTCTTTGAAGTACTTGGTCATCATTTCCTTACTATAGTTTTGCATGGTGCCATCCGGCTTGTGTACCGTTAAGGCATAATTTAATAAGTAAGGAGTACCTTCCGGATAGTTCTCCGGATTTGAAACCTGCTCATCCACAATGGCCTGAATTTTCGGATCCATGGTGGAATAAATACGTAAACCGCCGGAGAACAATGCATAATCCGCTTGTGTTTCATTATAACCGGCAATGTTTATTAAATCATCTCTTACGTCATAAGTCAGTGCATCTACGAAGTAAGAACTGGTAGTATTGTTTTCCAAATAAGTGATGTTGTGACGCTCTATACGTGAATATACATCATCGGCCAAGGCCTCATCATATTCTGCTTGGGTAATAAAACCTGCTTCTAACATGTCATTCAAACATTTCAAACGTCTTTCGGCGTTATTTTCCGGATGACTGATAGGATTCCATTTGGAAGGGTTCTGGGTAATGACAGCGATAGTAGCACATTCGGAAAGAGTTAAGTCACTAACGGATTTACCAAAATATCGCTGTGCGGCAGCTTCTACACCTAAGGTGTTCTGACCTAAGTTGATCGTATTCATGTAACGTACCAAAATTTCTTCTTTGGATAAAATCTTGGTAAGCTCAATAGCCAGATACTGTTCCTGAAGCTTACGCTTAATGGATTTTATCATATTACCGTCTTCTTCCATCCATTCGGTAAAGATAGTATTTTTTAATAGCTGCTGTGTAATGGTACTTGCACCTTCTTTTTTCTCCCCCATGGAGGTGACAAATGTGACACCGGCACGAAGCAGACCAATGAAGTCGATACCATTGTTTTCATAAAAACGAACGTCCTCAATTGCAACAATAGCATCTGCCATATTCTGTGGTATCTGGTCCATGGTAACCGGAATTCGGTTGGAATTGCTGGCTACCAGTTCGTCGATTTTATTTCCTTCCATATCGTATACGAAGGTAGCAGCACCGGTGGGAGCTACCATGTTGCTGTTAATTCGTGGCGTGGATGCCAGAATACCATTGTACATACCGAAAGCAGCGGAGAGTCCCAAAATGCCGATACCTATAATGGCTACTATAATTATTATAACAAGGGCAAGTAGGAGCTTGCGTCCTAATTTACCTCCTTTGGCATTCAATGCCTTTTGTTTGGCAATGATACCTTTTTGCGTATAGTTCATAAATTATTTCCTTCTTTCTATGGTAGTAAAGATATGAGATGATATATCCTTACGCATTTCACTAGTTCTACAACATAATATTATAACAAAAAAAATTATGTAAATAAAGGATTTCTTTGTGATATTAAGAATTGTTCACGAAATCTTTAGATTTATACGGTTTTTCTTTGAAAGTTTTGGATTTTCGTATATACTATAGGAGGATGGTCCGTGCATAACGGAACTGGAGGAGGGGGAAGTCGTTACTTGTGAATGGTAAGGACACTTCTATAAAGGAAGGATTCTTAAGAGAATGGAAAATACCAATTTGCAAACCTATCGTGTTCTTTTGAATGGCGGAGAAGGTGAAATAGTAGAAAAAAAGTCGCGCTTTATTGCTACTGTTCGAAAAGTGGAGAACGAAGAAGAAGCGGTGAAATTCATAGAAGAGATGAAGAAAAAGTATTGGGATGCCAGACATAATTGCAGTGCCTTTGTGATTGGAAGTCGGGCGGAGCTGACACGTTGCAGTGATGATGGGGAACCTAGTGGAACTGCAGGGCGACCTATGCTGGAAGTGCTTTTAGGAGAAGGAATCCGAAATATTGCGGTAGTAGTTACTCGGTATTTTGGTGGAGTACTTTTGGGTACAGGTGGTTTGGTTCGTGCATATACGCAGGCTGTGAAAGCAGGTTTGGAGAACTGCAGTATCGGTTCTATGGTGCATGGATATGAGATTATGTTGAACACGGATTATAACGGTATTGGTAAGGTTCTGTATATTCTTGGTCAGCATGGGATAGAGCCGGTGGACAGTGATTATGGTGTGGATGTGGTGTTGCAGATACGGATTCCAAGTGATGTGGCAGAAAGGTTACATAAGGAACTGATAGAAGCAACCAGTGGCAAAATTGGCTGGGAACAGTTAGACGAGCTTTATTTTGTTGACAAGGAAAAATAAGAAGTTTAAAATAAGTTAGAAAAAGCATTTCGAAAGGTGGTGGTTTTATGTCAAGTCCTATAAAAAATAGTGACAATCCTCTTCCCTCGGGGCGGAGTATATTTGCAGAATTAAATAAAACCATCATAAAGGAGAAGTGCTATGGAAGAATTGAAATATCTTGAAGTAGTGCAGGAACTGTTGGAAACTAAGCAATATACCAAGCTTCGTCAGTTTCTGGCAGAGATGAATGACGCAGATATTGCGTCTTGTATGGACGATTTGGAAGAACCGGAGATGTTAAAGGTATTCCGTATCTTGCCTAAGGATTTGGCGGCAGATGTATTTTCTTATTTGGAAGTAGAGAACCAGCAAATGATAATTACCTCCCTTTCCGATAAGGAAGCGGCAAATGTCATTGATAATCTGATGGCGGATGATGCGGCAGATTTACTGGAAGAAATGCCGGCCAGCGTAGTAAAGAAGCTGTTGGCCAATGTAAGCCCGGAGGCGAGAAGAGATATTAATCATTTGCTTCGGTATCCGGACGAATCTGCGGGAAGTATTATGACCGTGGAGTTTGTGGATTTGAAAGAAAATCTCACAGTTTCTCAGGCCATTGAACGTATTCGTAAGGTGGGTGTGGACAGTGAAACGATTAATATCTGCTATGTATTGGATGCCCAAAGACGGCTTATCGGTACGGTGGCACTACGCTATTTATTATTGAGTAATGCAGAGGATGTCATTGGGGATATCATGCATGAAAATGTAATCTCTTTAAATACCCTGATGGACCAGGAAGAGGTTGCAAATCAGTTTAAAAAGTACGACTTTACCTCCATGCCGGTTGTAGATAATGAAAATCGTCTGGTTGGTATTATTACGGTCGATGACGTTGTGGATATTTTGGAAGAAGAGGCCACAGAGGATATGGAAATGATGGCGGCGATTGTTCCTGGTGACAAGCCGTACATGCGTACCAGTGTATGGGAGAATTTTAAAAAGCGTATTCCCTGGCTGTTGCTACTCATGGTGTCCTCTGCTTTTACCGGAGCCATTATCAGTTCCTTTGAAGAGGCACTTAGCGTGTATTCGGCGTTGATTGCCTTCATTCCTATGCTAATGGGTACTGGTGGTAATGCCGGTGGGCAGGCTAGTGTGACAGTAATCCGTGGACTTTCCATGGGAGAAATTGAGTATCGTGATGTACCCGGTGTTATGTGGAAGGAAATCCGCGTGGCGGTACTGTGTGGTGTGTGTTTGGCAGCAGCCAATTTTGTGAAGCTTATGATATTTGATCAGGTAGGCATACCGGTAGCGTTGGTAGTCAGCCTGACTTTAGTGGTGGTAGTGCTTATGGCTATGCTTTTGGGCTGTGTGCTTCCGGTACTGGCAAAACGTATCGGTTTGGACCCGGCAGTTATGGCAAGCCCGTTTATTACTACAATCGTAGATGCATTGTCGCTGATGATATATTTCAGAGTAGCAGTGATGATATTAGAGATATCCGTGTAGGCTACAAGCCATGCGTGACAAGACGAAGGAAAACTCCCGTAAATGCTTGCATTTACGGGAGCTTTTATTTGGATTGGAACATAGGGCGCCAGCCCGCGAACGAGCAACGCTACTGCGAGTGGGTACTAAAAGCATGTTTTCTTACTTTAGTACCCACAGTTCAAGCTTTTTTACAGTTTTTGTCTGTTTGTATAGTGCTTTTGGGTAAATACAAAGGATTTTACATTTTAATACCCAAGAACTAATGATTTCATGGGTATTTTTGAAGAAAAAAATCTGATAGAACCCATTTCAAAAGCAACAAGTCTCTACAAATCTTCCTTCTTAAAAATTGGATTTCTTAAAGTATTCACAATCAATGGAATTACCATAATAATCCATGCAATAGGTTCTGCCACAATAATGCCCCAATAACCCAGTGCAGGAGCTAACAGAAGTGCTGCCACTACCTTAGCAAATAACTCCAAAGAGCTGGAGAATACAGGGGTTTTGCTGTCGCCGAAGCCCTGCATAGCGTTTCGGAACAGACAGATGACTGCCGGTACGAAATAGAAGGAGGTATTGAAGCGCAAATATAAACAAGCGGTATCAATGATTTCCGGCTCTGTAGTAGCGGTAATCATTTGAATGATATAAGGTGCAATGGTAAATGCCATGAGAATAACCAGTACGCACCAGCCCCAGGTCAGGAACAAGGTGTCGCGCATGCCACGCTTGATACGTGAGTATTTGCCGGCTCCTAAATTTTGGCCACAGTAAGTAGCTAGGGTAGTACCCAACACACTCCAAGGTAACATAAAGATAGATGAAGCCTTGCGGGCTGCTGTATGGGCCACGATAGTGTTAGTTCCAAATGTGTTAATACTGGTCTGCAAAGCCACGGTACCCATTTGTACAAAGGAGACCATGAAGCCCATGGAGAGACCGGTGGAAAGAAGCTTCTGATAAATTTCCTTTTCCGGATGCAAATCCTCGCGGCTGAGTGTCAGCTGTGGATATTTTTTGCGCGTGTAAAGGAAACACAGGATAGCTGATACTGCTTGCGAAATGACAGTTGCCAGCGCTGCACCGCCTACACCCATGTGGAAGTACAAAATAAAGGTATAATCCAGCACAATATTTAAAATGGTGGAGATAATCAAAAAGATTAACGGAGTAAAGCTGTCACCGATAGCTCTTAATATGGCGGCACAAATATTGTAACAGGTAGCCGCAATCAATCCGGCTAAAATAATACTGATATAGGCTTTGGATTGGGGCAACAAATCCGGTGAAATATTTAAAAAGTTCAAAATCGGTGTCAAAAACATCAAACTGCATATACTTAACACCAAAGCAGTAGTGATACCCAAAACAACAGTACCTCCAATTGCTTTTTTCATGTGTTTTTCATCATTGGCTCCGAAGTAGGTGGCAATAATAATGGCAAAACCATTCGTGACACCATTTAACAGTCCCACCAATAAATCGCTCAAGGTAGAAGTGGCACCTACTGCCGCCAGAGAAGTTTCACCCAGCGTGGCACCTACAATTCTGGTATCCACCAGACTGTAAAAAAGTTGAAACAGCTGTCCCACAAACAAGGGCAGTGCAAACATAAGTATTAATCTCAGTGGTTTTCCCACAGTTAAATTTTTCATAATTTAATCCTCATAAAACAAGTTTCATAACCGCATCTACTATATCAGCAAGTATGGTATTCTGCAAGTGGAAATTGTAATAAAAAATGTTTTACTTTTCGTGCAAGAAACAGTAAAATAAAACATAGTGCATTAGGAAGATAACAGAGGACAACTATATGGAAAAGCAGGAATTAAATCTGGTAATTGAAGACCTAAACCCTACCTTTTTGTTTACCTGGAAAGGTACCAGGCATAAAGACGAAGAACGTTATCATAGTCATGATTATTTAGAGATGGCGTTTGTTATGTCGGGGGTAGGACGCTATTTAATCGCAGATAAGATGTATGATGTAAAAGAAGGGGATTTGTTGATTTTTAATCCAGGAGTGAAACATCAGGCGTTTTTACCTGAGGGGAAAGAGCTGGGAACCACAGAGTTTTTTGTGGGATTTTCAGAAATTCAGTTACAGGGCATGTACAAAAATTATATACCATTGTCCACGGAAGGAAATATTCTACATACCAGCGGAGAACTTCGTCAGAAGATTTTTAAAATCTGTTCTGCCATGGAAACGGAGAAAAGTTTGAGTGAGCAGGGCAGATATTTTGTAATGAAGGCTTATTTAATGCAGTGGCTGGTATATGTAATACGTGCACGTTCCAAACCGGTGGAGGTGCCCCCCAGTGGTTATGCATTTGAATCCGTGAATAAAAAGTATGTAGTGGAGCAGATTGTAAACTATTTTGAGGACCATTACAACGAAAAGATTTCATTGGAGCGTATTGCAGAAAATATGTATTTGAGTACCTTTTATATTTCCAAGATTTTTAAGAGCGAAACAGGAGATACGCCCATCCGTCATTTGATTAGTATCCGCTTGGAAAAAGCTAGGGAAATATTGGAACAAAGTCCGGGAATGAATATTAAAGAAGTGGCGGCTATGGTAGGTTATGATGATGCTTATCATTTCAGTAAGCAGTTCAAAAAGCATTACGGAATATCCCCATCTCAGGTAAGAGGTTAAATTTTGTATTTTTTTAAGTACTTAAGCAGTTTTTCACAAAAAAGTATTTTCAAACATCCATATTTTTGTTAAAATGCTTATCAGAAGGTATAAATGTAAGCGGATACATTTTGAAAATGTATATTTTGCGGAAATGAATTGGAGGTATTATAATGAGATATTTTTTTCAATCTACTATAGAGAAGAAAGAAAAAGGTTACATGATTCAAATTCCTTTTAATATTTGGGAAGTTTGTAAGCAAAGAGATGTGATTCAGGCTGAGGTGGTTTTGGATAATTCTATTATTGCATGTGAGCTCCTGCCCAAGGAAAAAGGAAATTATGAAATCCATATTTATGATGATGATGCGGTAAATGTAGATTTGACCCAGGTGCACAAGATTTTACTTCATGTAAACGGTAGTTTGGTTAAGATGGACCAGAACAGTCCTTACAGCTTTGAGAATCCTATCCGTAAAATTGACAGCATGCAGGTAATTATCCAGCCGGAGGATGGTTTGTGCGGACAGACCTGTGTGGCAATGCTTGCCGGAGTAACCATTGCTGAGGTAATCAGCGTCATGGATTGCAGAGAGTGGCAGGCTACTATGGGCCGTGTGATTTCTGCTTTGAATTATTACGGAATTGACCATTCTGATATTATTATGTATACAGAAGGAAGAGATGCAGTACTTCCTAAGTGCTGTATTATGATGGAGAAGATGGGACGTTTCTGTCATTATCTGGTTCACTATGATGGTAAGTATTATGATTCAAACTTGGGTGTTATGGATGAGTATGATATGAGCAAGCTTCAGGGTTATTTGGAGATTAAATGCTAATTTATAAGGATGTAGAACCACCGTTCCACTATTGGGCGGTGGTTTTTAGTTTTATTTTACAAAATTTTAATGAAGAATGTATTTACAAAATTAGGCATATCATGTAATATATGTTTCGTGAGTTGGCACTCTCCAAGGAAGAGTGCTAATAATAGATGGATAAAACTGAGTTTTATAGGAGGTTATTATAATGAAGTTAGTACCATTAGGCGACAGAGTCGTATTAAAGCAGTTAGTTGCAGAAGAAACAACCAAATCCGGTATTGTTCTTCCGGGACAGAATAAGGAGAAGCCACAGCAGGCGGAGGTTATTGCAGTAGGCCCCGGCGGTATGGTTGATGGCAAAGAAATCAAGATGGAAGTAAAGGTTGGCGATCAGGTAATTTACTCCAAATACGCCGGCACAGAAGTGAAATTAGAGGATGAAGAATTCATTATTGTAAAGCAGAGCGATATATTGGCAATCATTTGCTAATAATTGGAATGTCTGGAAAACTGTAGACATACCAAAATGCTGTTCCAACGTAAGACCCTCGGAGAACGTCAGCACTTGATTTTTCCGAGTAAGCTTATGAAGGAAAAATCCTAGTACTGTTACGTTCTCTGTGGAGCGAGAGCGAGTCTAAGTGGAATTGCTTTTTGGTATGGATGCAGTTTTCGAGAAATGGAATATAAGAAAATGGAGGCAAAACAAGATGGCAAAGGAAATTAAGTACGGCGCAGAAGCCCGTAAAGCATTAGAATCCGGTGTTAACCAGTTGGCAGACACCGTTAGAGTTACACTTGGACCTAAAGGAAGAAACGTAGTTTTAGATAAGTCATTCGGTGCTCCTCTGATTACCAACGATGGTGTGACCATTGCAAAGGAAATCGAATTGGAAGATGCATTCGAAAACATGGGTGCACAGTTGGTAAAGGAAGTTGCTACCAAGACCAATGACGTAGCTGGTGATGGCACTACTACCGCAACTGTTTTGGCACAGGCTATGATTAACGAAGGTATGAAGAACCTGGCAGCAGGTGCAAACCCTATTGTTCTCAGAAAGGGTATGAAGAAGGCTACCGACTGTGCAGTAGAGTCAATTGCAAAAATGAGCGCTGATATCAATGGTAAGGAGCAGATTGCCAGAGTAGCAGCAATTTCTGCAGGGGATGATGAAGTAGGTCAGTTAGTAGCAGACGCTATGGAAAAAGTTTCCGGAGACGGTGTTATTACTATTGAAGAGTCCAAGACCATGCTTACTGAGCTTGATTTAGTAGAAGGTATGCAGTTTGACAGAGGTTATATCTCTGCTTACATGGCAACAGATATGGATAAGATGGAAGCAGTGCTTGACAATCCTTATATCTTAATTACTGATAAGAAGATTGCAAACATTCAGGAAATCCTGCCTATTTTAGAGCAGATTGTACAGTGTGGTGCAAAGTTGTTAATTATTGCAGAGGATGTAGAAGGTGAAGCCCTTACTACTTTAATCGTAAATAAATTGCGTGGTACCTTCAATGTAGTAGCAGTAAAGGCACCGGGCTATGGTGACAGAAGAAAGGCAATGCTTGAGGATATTGCTATTTTGACCGGTGGTACCGTAATCAGCTCAGAGCTTGGTTATGAACTGAAGGATGCAACTTTAGATATGCTTGGTTGTGCAAAGTCTGTAAAGGTGCAGAAAGAAAATACCGTAATCGTAGACGGTGTTGGCGAAAAGGCAGCAATTCAGGCTCGTATTGCACAGATTAAGAAGCAGATTGATGAAACTACTTCTGATTTCGACAGAGAGAAGCTTCAGGAGAGACTTGCGAAGTTGGCAGGTGGTGTGGCTGTTATCCGCGTAGGTGCGGCTACCGAAACTGAAATGAAGGAAGTAAAGCTTCGTTTGGAAGACGCTTTGGCAGCAACCAGAGCAGCCGTAGAGGAAGGTATCATCGCAGGTGGCGGTTCTGCATATATCCACGCTTCTAAGGAAGTAAAGGCTTTGGCTGAGACTTTAAATGGTGATGAGAAGACCGGTGCAAATATCGTTCTGAAGGCATTGGAGGCTCCTTTATATCACATCGCAGCAAATGCAGGTTTGGAAGGAAGCGTTATTATCAACAAGGTAAGAGAGTCTGAAATCGGGGTTGGTTTCGATGCTTACAAGGAAGAGTATGTGAACATGGTAAGCGCAGGTATCTTAGACCCTGCTAAGGTTACCAGAAGTGCTCTGCAGAATGCTACCAGTGTGGCAAGTACCTTACTTACCA
>JAZRAX010000043.1:0-46072 GCA_045634745.1 Acetatifactor sp.
TTTCATCATCTGGCTACTGTTTTTAGGTTAAAGATTCGCATCTTTACGTTCTTGAATTTCTTGAAGCACTTTTGTGCTCCGCAGTATTCATTACTGCTTCTCTTAAGAATTTTCAAGGTTGCATTGTTGTTTATTTGTCAAAGTTCAAAAGACATCTCAGATGTCTTCAAGACTTGCTTGCAAGTCTTTTTGCTTCTTTTCAGAAGTTTTTGTGTCGTTGTTTTCGCGACAGCTTTGTTATAATATCACAGCTGTTTTGCTTTGTCAACAACTTTTTTAAAATATTTTGTTGCTTTTTGTTTGACACTGTCATGTCTTCCGTCGCAACGAAATCGAGTATATCATTGGTTCTTTCCTTTGTCAACACCTATTTTTAAAATTTTTCAAACTTTTTGTACAATTTACACTTTTCACCAAAACATGTTCTTTTTCACGCATTCCCTTGTGCACATTTCTTAACATTTTGACAAACTACAATAAAAGCTTTATAATACATGAGACTTATATTAGGAGGTAATTATGAAACAAAAAATAGCCTTTTTTGATATAGATGGAACACTGACTTCTGAATTAGACGGCTCCATCCCCTCAAGTGCCATTGATGCCATCCGACAAGCACGTGCAAATGGTCACTTAATGTTTATTAATACCGGACGTTGTTTGCAGAACGTTGAGAAACGTTTTCGGGACATCGGTTTCAACGGCTATGTATGTGGCTGTGGTACCAATATTTATTGCGATGGTCAGGATATCTTTTATCATCCCCAAAATCATGAAACTATTATGCAAATATTACATGTAGCCCGAGCAACCAATGTAGACATTCTCTTTGAATCCCGTAAAGAGGTTTGCTTTGATATGTCCAGACCTTTACAGCATCCAAAAGCCATTGCACAACACCAGCGATTTCTAAACAGAGGCTATTATATGACCGATGATTTAGAAAATCCAAACTTCTTTTCGGATAAATTTGTCATTTGGTATGAACAGCCGGAACAATTGGTTGCATTTCGCAAAGTCAGCGACAAATACTTCGACTGCATTGATAGAGGCGGTACCTTCCGGGAATTTGTTCCCTATGGTTTTTCCAAAGCTACCGGGATGCAGTATGTGTTAAATCACTACCACTTATCTATAGAAGATACGTATGCCTTTGGAGACAGCAATAATGACTTAAGCATGCTTCAATATGTAAAAAACAGTATTGCTATGGGGAACTCCAATCCCACTTCTTTATTTGACTTTGTATCTTACGTTACCACAAAAGCCAGCGAGGATGGTATTGCAAATGCCTTGAAGCATTTTGAATTTATATAAAATAAAGAGAAGCTTCATTCACTCTGAAGCTTCCTTTTTCTTTAATTGCTCTAATTTTAAATTTGTATTATAAAAATCTTTTACTGTACATCCGGCTCTTCCGCCACCTGCACATGCACAGGCGCAAGCACAGGCACATGCACAAGAACTGCTTACACAAGAACGATGATAACTTGCCGCTCTGGCAGCCCTGACTCTGGTCTTAGTAAAACCACTTCCATCCGTATAACTTTTTTCATGCTTCACAACCATCACTATTACAATAACAATCAATATTAAAACTGCTATGCTTACAAAAACCGTCACAATTCCCAAAGTCGAATCTTCGTCCGGATCACTCTTTTCCGAGAAATTATATGCACTGTTTTCATAGTTAAGCTTAATCGTAAAGCGGTCTCCCTGTGCCAGACTGCACTCCCACTCATATCCATCCTCTGATTGATATGCCATTGGTGTTACACTCTCTGCTTCTTTTCCATGCCAGCGGATTACCAGCTTTTCCACAGCAATATCTTCAAACCATCCCGGTGTAAACTCGTAGGTGGTAATTCCCTCCCGGAGACTATTCATACGGTACATGTAATCCTGATGCGTAGAGAATTCAAATGTAACCACATCCCCGGCCTCGTATTCTTCTTTAAAATACACATCCGCATAAACACCGGAAGACGTATTAAGCTTAATATTCTCAATGTTATCTGTAAGAGCCTTTATGTCTGTAACACGCTTGTTTGGCAAACCGATTTTTACCCAAGTCAAAGCTCCGGCTTTATCAGACTCCAGCACCTCCCACTCAATTCGGTACACCATATCCAGTGTAGCGTCCTCACGAGGTGTAATGTCAATCTCATAACTCAAAATTTTATCCGTAGGCTCTGCTGCCAGCACTACACTACCGCATAATAGGGTACAAACCAGAGTAAGACAAATTATCATATATTTTCTAAGCTTTTTCATGGTCTCCCCCTATCCTCTGCGAAGCGGACATTGGCCCGTCATTTTTGCAGAATATTCTCTGTGCTTTGCACATACTTCGCCATTCCAAATGGACTCCCAGTCATCTGACATCAGATTGCCCAGCACATCCGTTGTCAGCCAGCTTTGACAAGGCACTATATTACCGCTTGGTGTAATGGCCATATTACTTAAACATGCACCACAGCTTGGAGTACTGATGGCCAATTCCTTGAAAAAGCTCTCTTCCACCCATCCCGGAGAAGTAAAACTGATTTCCATACCATTCGCATAACAATATTCTACTGCAGCCTTCAGTACTTCCTTTATTTCTCCTTTGGTTAACTGCGTATCCACGGAAGCTTCTTTGGTCGCATTTCCCGTAGTAATCAGCCCGGAGCAGGTTACATATTCTACACCCAGTTCCTTTAAAAACTTAAGAGTACCTACATAATCCTTATTTACCTTGCACAAAGGGGTATTAATACTAATGTTAATACCGGCTTCCAATGCATTTTTAATACCGGCTAACGTCTTGTCATAATTGTTTGCTCCCACCAACTGATTATGTACTGCTTGCTCATAGGAATAAAACGTAATCTGCATACTGTCAAGTTCTGCCTTCTTTAACTCTTCACAGTACTCCTTCGTCAGCTTTACACCATTGGTATTTAATCTGGACACAAACCATCTGGCATGAGCAATCAACTCCGGCAAGTCTTCTCGCATGATAGGTTCCCCACCGGTAAAGGTTACCTGCGGAATACCGATTTCCCGGCATTTATCCAGAATTCCCTTCCACTCCTTAGTAGAAAGTTCTTTTTCCTCTGCCTGAGGTTGTCCTGCCGCATAACAATGAATACACTTCTGATTGCAATGCCAAGCCCCTTCTCTGGTCATCGCACTTACCAGTAAATCCATCCTGTGAGGAGCCTTCATATGCTCCGCATATTCTCCCATATTTAAATAGCCGATTTCCTCCTCCGGCTTCTCCCCACGGGCAATCTGAGTAAAGGCATTCATAATTCTGAAAACATCTTCACGGATTACCTCTTCCTTCACGCGAGGATAAATTTTCTTCACACTTTCATGGGTGTTTTTCAGAATTTTTTCCACGTCTTCATCGTTCACTTCATGTCCTGCATACTTATTGACTTCGCGAATAAATTCTGCCAACAAAATACTCCAGGAACGATTGACAGGGATCACATCCTGACCATTAATAATTGCCACACTGGGAACCAACCCTTTTTTTGACACCTTAGGTGGTACTAAGTGAATACGCACCACTCCCGGGCCACCCGGATTCAATGTAGTATGCAACACTTCATTAAAATTCTCTTTCGCATATGCGATTTCTTTTGCTTTTGTACTTATCATATATCTTACTCCTATCATACAACACAATAGTCCAAAGCATCCGCCCGTTGTGTCCAATAGCACATCCCAGATATTACCATCTCTTCCGGGAACAAACAGCTGATGAATTTCATCCAACGCCGCAGATACAAACACCCACGGAATAATAATTTTTACCAATAACGGCCACCCTTTATATACTGTACCGGATTGCTTCCTCTGTTCCTTGCACTTGAGTCCCAGCCACGGATACCAAATACCAAACAATAAGCCCCCCATTACTGCATATTCGCAAAAATGCGCCAACTTACGAATCGGGTGCTCGAAATAATCTGCCATTCCTTCCATCATGAGCTCTGTCCAATGCTTGCCTGAAAGCACATTCAGAAATTCTACACACTTCTCGGAAATCATCCGGCTCAAGCCACCGGAGGTTTCCCCATCCTGTTCTGAAAAGGAAAAAATCAGTATATATAACAAAATAAGAAAGATAGCGGCTATGCTACTAACCACTATCTTCTTTTTCTTACTTATTGGTTTCATCGTTTACTGTCTGATATACTTCAATTCTGGCAGCATCCATCTCAGGCATACCGATAAATACTGCTCCATAGTGGAAGCTTCCGTCAATCATTTCAATACGAACAATTCGAAGAAATGCATGAAGCACTTCCTTGGTCCAAATGGTCAGATAGGACTCATATACATTACCAATTGCCAAAGGCTCCTCGCAAATGAAGCCAACACCGGTTTTCGATATATCATTTACTTCAATGGTAACTTCCTGCTCTTCCTGATTGCCCAAGCACTTCATTACCAATACAGAATGTAACTCTGTTCGTTTACTTCTTCTTCTCTCTTCCATGGTCCTTTGCCCCCTTTTGTAGGATACATACACAGTAAGTATATCATATACTTAAATCAAACTCAAGTATTTGTATGAATAAACATGGCATCGCCAAAGCTGAAAAACCGATATTTCTCCCGGATGGCTTCCTCATACGCTGCCAATACATTTTCACGCCCGGCCAAAGCGGATACCAGCATAACTAATGTGGATTCCGGCAAATGGAAATTTGTAATCAAACAATCCAATACCTTAAATTGATAGCCCGGATAAATAAAAATCTCTGTATTATCACAGCCTGCATGAATTACACCATCTGCTGTGGATGCACTTTCTACAGTTCGACAGCTGGTAGTTCCTACACAAATCACTCTACCGCCTGCCTGTTTCGTTTCATTAATGATTTGAGCTGCTTCTTCGGACACCTGATAATACTCCGAATGCATATGATGGTCCAAAATATTATCTTCTTTTACCGGACGGAAAGTCCCCAAACCTACATGTAAAGTTACATAGGCAATCTTCACACCTTTTGCCTCAATATCCGACAAAAGCTGTGGTGTAAAATGCAGTCCTGCCGTAGGTGCTGCTGCAGAACCGTCATACTTTGCATACACCGTCTGATAACGGTTTTTGTCCTGTAATTTATGGGTAATATAAGGCGGCAGGGGCATTTCCCCCAACTTATCCAACACCTCTTCAAAAATACCTTCGTATTCAAAGTGTATTAAGCGGTTACCTTCTTCTACTACATCCAGTACTTCTGCCTTTAACAAACCATCACCAAAGGAAAGACGGCTGCCCGGCCTGCACTTCTTGCCGGGTTTTACCAAAGTCTCCCACACATCACCCTCATGACGCTTTAACAAAAGCACCTCTACGTGAGCACCGGTGTCCTCTTTCTTCCCTAAAAGTCTGGCAGGGATTACCTTGGTATTATTCAAAACCAGGCAATCACCTTCCTGCAAATACTCTATAATGTTTTTAAATATTTCATGCTGAACCTGTCCGGTATTCTTATTTAACATCAGAAGCCTGGAAGAGGAACGGTCCTCCAAAGGATCCTGTGCAATTAATTCTTCCGGCAGGTCAAAATAAAAGTTTGATTTCTTTAAACTTATCATTAGATTGTTGCCTCTTCAATAAATGCTAAATAACCACGGTAGGTTTCATAAACATCCGCCTTGCTGGTTGCTTCCCAAGGTGCGTGCATGTTTAATACTGCCACACCGCTATCTATTACATTCATACCGTAAAGTGCCAAAATATAAGCAATGGTTCCGCCACCGCCTACATCTACCTTGCCCAACTCTGCGGTTTGGAAGTTGATACCACGCTTTTCGAAAATAGCTCTGATGTGTGCAATATATTCTGCATTGGCATCATTGGAGCCGGACTTTCCTCTGGCACCGGTAAATTTATTAAGCACCATACCCTGTCCCAAAAATGCACTGTTTTTCTTCTCAAAACAGCTTGCGAAAGAGGGATCATAGCCTGCAGATACATCCGAAGACAACATGCAGGAATGTGCCAAACATCTTCTCACATTTAATTCACTGTACTGTCCCATAAGGTTCATCAATTCAGCTACACTGTTTTCAAAGAACATGGACTGCATACCGGTAGCACCTACGGAACCGATTTCTTCCTTGTCTACCAGAATACAACAAACAGTTCTGTCCACCTTCTTTACATCTAACATCGCCTGCATAGAAGTAAATGCACACACTCTGTCATCCTGACCATAACCTAAAATCATGCTACGGTCAAAGCCTGCTTCACGTGCCTTGCCTGCAGGTACGATTTCCAACTCAGCAGAAAGGAAGTCTTCTTCCTCGATATCGTAAGAGTCTTTCAAAATCTCTAAAACACCGGACTTTACGCCTTCTTTGGCTTTTGTCTTGGCATCATCAGCATTTTCCTCTTTACTGTCTGCTGCCTTCTCATCCTTTTTGATAATCAAAGGCTTATTACCGATAATCAGATCCAATGCTTCCCCTTCAATTACCTTAGCAGCCTTCTTCTCTAACTGCTCGCCTGCCAAATGAATGAGCAAATCTGATATAAAGAATACAGGATCCTCCGGATTCTCACCAATGTTAATTTCTACAGTGGTACCATCCTTCTTTACTACCACACCGTGAATCGCCAAAGGCTGTGCCACCCACTGATACTTCTTGATACCGCCATAGTAATGGGTGTCCAAATAGGCAAAACCGTTATCTTCATACAAAGGATTCTGCTTTACATCAATACGTGGACTGTCAATATGTGCGCCCAAAATATTCATGCCATCCACCATAGGCTTCTTACCAATATGATAAATAGCAATGGACTTATTCATCCATACACTATACACCTTATCTCCCGGCTTTACCTGTGCACCGGACTCAATCAAAGACTCTAATTCCTTGTAGCCTGCTGCCTCTATGGTATTTACAATCACATCAATACATTCACGTTCTGTTTTACCACGATCCAAAAACTCTCTATAATCCGCATTTAACTTTTCCAAAGCCTTCAATTGCTTCTTATCATAGGTTTCCCATGTGTTTTTTCTCTCCATAGTCTATCTCTCTTTCTTTCCCAAATATACAAATAAGGTATGATACCCAATACGGATATCATACCCTATTTTTAAGTGTTTTTCAATATATTCTTGCACGTTCGCATACCACTGCATTGCCCTGTCGTATGCCTGCAATCACGTAACCTTAGCTACGTAATTCTGCACCAAACTTCTTGTTCATCTGCTTCAAAATCTTCTTTACGAAGCCATCCACAGATTCACCGGTAAATGCCTCATCCTTTGGAGTGAACAATACAGTAAACGCCATACTCTTCTTGTCTTCGCCAATCTGGGCACCTTCATAAATATCAAACAATTTAATGCTGGTAATATACTTACAAGCTTCCTTCATAGTGGATTCAATTTCACCACAGGTAATGCTCTTATCTACTACGATAGCCAAGTCACGCTGCTCCTCGGCAAACTTCGGAAGTGGTGTGAACATAGCCTTCTTGCCATAATACTTAGACAATACCTCTAAATCCAACTCCATAATATACATAGGCACACGCATATCACATTCATCTGCAATATCATAAGCCAGCTTACCGAAATAACCGATTTCCTCACCATTACAACTTACACTTGCTGTCTGGAACGGATGCAGGAAGGTATTCTGTGTATTTGCATAAGTGAATTCGACATGAAGCACCTCTGCCACTTTTTCTGCAATCCCCTTCATGGTAAAGAAAGATTCCTGTGTACCGAAAATAGCCACACAAAGGGTCTGACGCTCCTGAGGATACTCGGTAAGAGGTAACTCCTTAGGAATAAACTTCTTTGCCACTTCAAAGAGTCTGCCTTCCAAATTGCCCTTCTTCTGATTACGAACTACAGCGTTAATCATGGATGCTGCCAAAGTAGTTCTCATAAGTGATAACTCTTCGCTAATCGGATTCATAATGCGGATAGCATGACGCTCCAGTGCATCTGCAGGAAGTCTTAACAAATCCAAATCAGAAGGTGAGAAGAAGGAATAGTGAATACACTCATGTGCTCCCACACCGCAAAGTGCCTTCTTCAAACGCATTTCGGTCTTCTGCTGGGTATTTTCTCCACCCATGGTAACCTGTGCAGATGCAAGGAAAGTAGGCTGAATGTGCTCATAACCATACATTCTGATAACTTCCTCTGCCACGTCCTGATAAGTCTCCATATCTTCACGATATGCAGGAATCTGCAAAGTTAATGTATCTCCATCTACCTTGGGCTCAAAGCAAAGGTTTGTCATAATGCGTACAATATCTTCATTAGGCACTGTAATGCCAAGCACTGCGTTCACTTTTGCAATACTTACAGATAATTCCTTGGGTTCTACACTATTACCGGTATTTACATCTACATGTAAGCGTGATACCTTACCACAATCTAACTCTTCGATGAGGTGAAGTGCTCTCTTCATAGCCATAACGGTAGCATATTCATCTACTCCCTTGGCATAACGTGCACTGGAGTCAGAAGACTTACCAACGCTTCTGGAAGTTCTGCGGATATTGTCACGGGCAAACTTCGCAGACTCAAACAATACTGTGGTGGTGGTTTCCTTAATTTCAGAGTTCAAACCGCCCATAACACCTGCCAATGCCACCGGCTTCACGCCATCACAAATCAACATATTTTCTGTAGTTAAGGTAAGCTCTGTTTCATCCAAAGTTACAATCTTCTCGCCATCTAACGCACGACGCACATTGATTGCATCCCCTTCCAGGGTAGTATAATCAAATGCATGCATAGGCTGACCAAGCTCTTTTAAAATGTAGTTGGTAATATCCACCACATTGGAGATGGCACCGATACCAACCAAAGCCAGACGACGCTTCATCCATGCCGGAGATTCCGCAATTTTTACATCATGTACATAATGAGCACTGTATCTGTGACAAAGTTCCGGACAATCTACAGATACCTTAAAGTTCTCGATAGTCACATCATCTTCTATATAACTTAAATCCGGAGCCTTGAATTCTTTTTCCAATACTGCTGCAATTTCTCTGGCAATACCTACAATACTCTGGCAATCCGGACGATTTGCCGTAATGGCAATATCAAAAATCCAATCATCCAATCCAAGAAGAGGCTTTACATCCGCACCTATAGGAGCATCCTCCGGAAGTACCAAAAGTCCATTATAACCTGCGCCCGGATACATATCTTCACTGACGCCAAGCTCTACACCGGAACAAAGCATACCATGGGACTCATAGCCGCGAAGCTTACCCTTACCGATAGTCATAACGCCCTCTACGGTCTTGTGATCCTTTGCAGTCGCGTAAACAGTTGCGCCTACTAAGGCAGCAGGGAATTTACCACCGGCCTTTACATTATCTGCACCACAGCAAATCTGGAAGGTTCCGTGCTCACCGCAATCTACCTTACATACATGTAAATGGGTATCCGGAATCGGTTCACATTCCAACACATAACCTACTACTACCTTGCTGATGTCCTTACCTACTTCATACAATTCTTCTACTTCAAAACCACAGGAGAACAGCTTTTCCTCTAACTCCTGAGGTGTAATATCGATATCTACATAATCTTTTAACCAACTTAATGGTGCTATCATATCTATCTACCAACCTTTCTCTATAGTCTACTCTGCTTATTTGTCGTTTAACTGACCCAATACTTTAACGTCAGATTCAAACAATAACTTAATGTTGTTGATACCATACTTTAACATAGCAGTACGTTCAATACCGATACCGAATGCCAAACCACTGTAAACACTTGAATCAATACCACAGTTCTCAAGTACCTTATTGTTTACAATACCTGCACCCAAAATCTCAATCCAGCCGGTACCCTTGCAAAGCTTGCATCCTTTGCCACCACATTCAAAGCAGCTACAATCCACTTCTACAGAAGGCTCTGTAAACGGGAAGTAAGACGGACGGAGACGTGTCTTGGTACCTTCGCCGTAAATCTTCTTTACAAACTCATCCAACATACCCTGCAAATCACACAAAGTAATACCCTTGTCTACAACCAGACCTTCCATCTGGCTGAACATAGGTGAATGGGTAGCATCGTCGTCGGAACGGAATACCTTACCCGGTGATAAAATCTTAATCGGCGGCTGCTGCTTCTCCATAACATGAATCTGACCTGCAGAAGTCTGTGTTCTCAAAAGAAACTCCGGAGACAAATAGAAGGTATCCTGCATATCTCTGGCCGGATGGTCTTCCGGTGTATTGAGTGCAGTAAAGTTATAATAATCGGTCTCAATTTCTGTTCCTTCGTAAATCTCAAAGCCCATGCCTGCGAAAATATCAATAATCTCATTACGTACTAAAGTAATGGGATGCAAATTACCCTCTGCTACCGTCACTGCAGGCAACGAAATATCAATCTTCTCCGCTTCGTAACGAGCCTGCAATTCTTTCGCCTTCATCTTCTCATCCAGACCACCTAAGAACTCCAATGCCCAAACCTTCAATTCATTCACACCCTTACCGTAGTCAGCTCTTTCCTCCGGGGGAATGTTCTTCATTTCCTTCATTAACAAACCGATTTTACCGGCCTTGCCATCTAAAAATTTCTTCTTGAATTCATACACTTCTTTGGAGGAATTTAATTCCTCAGCACCGGAGATAATCTCCTGCTTAATCTGCTCTAAATTTGCATTCATCGCTCTCTTCCTTTCTGTTGTTGATTTAAAGGATGCTGTGGGAAGGAAGCATGTTCCTTTGCCGGTCGCGGGCAAAAAGAAAGTCCCCTGCACAGAATCCTATGCAAGGGACGAATATAATCCGCGGTACCACCCATTTTCCCGAAAAGCTTCGGGCTCTCTACATGCTTAACGCGCACTCACGTTTCGAACTACTTTAAACTAATTGTTCCATTTCATCCGAACAGCTCCGGTGGGAAATTCAAGCCTTCATCTGAACTTAAGGAAGCTTACAGCCGGTGACTCCCTCTCTCTGAAAGAAAATGACGCTCTACTATGCACCTTCAATGCTTTTCATTATTCTTTTGTAGAATACACGATTTTGGGGCGGTTGTCAAGGGTGGGATTTATTACACATAATCTTATGTACGTCCAGAACTCATCCTTTCTATTTGCTGTACATAAAAATTTACTCAGCAACCGCACCGGAACCCATGAGCATCACACCAAGCAAAGCTCCCAAAATATCCTCCATAGTTACTTCCGTAGCTGTCTCTGCTTCAGCCGGAAGTTCGATGCTTTCGATTTCCTCTACCAGGCATACTGTCGTATTACCTTGCTGCTCTATCACACACTTAGCAACCTGTTGCGTTTCTCTGTTAATAAAGTAAACCGCAGTTCCCGGCACTTCGTAGCCATCCTCCATGATAACATCTAAAACATCATAAATCACACCATCTTCTTCTAATGCTTCGCGATACGTAACCGAACCGATGTGCTCACTATTAATCAATGCAGTATTGTCCTCTACCCCGACGGTCATATCGTCTGCTTCTTCCGGAGAAATCGACGCAAAATTCCAGACTTCCTGTCCTTCCATTTTCGTGCAGACATAAGCCTTGTCAGCCATCACATACATATCCAGTGCCACAGTCCCAAAATCATAGGACATAAAGACGCTCTCATTTACCATTGCCGCCGACATTTCATAGACAACTCCGTCAGTATCCGCCGTTACCATAACCTTGAGCTTCTCCGGCATAATATTATCTCTGGTAAAGTAGTTATCATACTTTACAGACCAATCAGTGCCATCATCCGGTACAGCGTCGGTGGTTCCTTCCACTTCTACAATTTCCACTATTTCTCCGTCTATGATTTCTGTCACTTCGCCGTCTATAATCTCCGTCACTTCGCCGTCAGTGATTTCGGTTACTTCTCCCTCTACTGAAATCACTACATCACCATCGTCGGGACCTTCTACCTGCACACCTTCGCCGGTTACGGATTGACCGGCGGTAGCGATAACTTCTGCAGAAATATCTGTGGCGGCGTCATTTTCATCATCTGCCAGCTGCCCATTTGTTTGTCCAACAGCTTGTACTGCCTCTACTTCCGTACTATTTTCCTTACCTGCTCCACATGCCACGAATGATGTTACAATTGATAAACTTATCATTAGAATGGCTAATAGTTTTTTCTGCATAATTTTCTCCTCTTCTTAAAACATAATTAAACTGAATAATATTCTTTTATTTAGATCATTAGTATTTGGATAACCGTCGCAAGGCAGTTCGAAACTTCGGATTTATAACTATCGGCATTACCAGAAATAACCGATTTCGTTTTCTATTTTTTCACATCTCCTACCAATTATAATTCCATCAGCTTTCTTGAACCCTTTAAATTTTATTAAAAATAATGTTTTTTAACAGTACCTGGGAAATAAAATAAACAAACACCGAAAAAATAACACTAAGTAAAGCACGTGATATTAATGAAATTGCACAAAAACGCATTAACCACACTACACCAAATATGCA
Source organism: Acetatifactor sp. (assembly GCA_045634745.1). GTDB lineage: Bacteria > Bacillota > Clostridia > Lachnospirales > Lachnospiraceae > Acetatifactor. Next base: position 12,480 of record JAZRAX010000043.1, read on the forward strand.
CATGCACCCAATCATGTTCTTAACAATAATATTGACAACACCTGGTATACGAACGATTTTTTTTCCTTCATAAGAGCACCATATATATGCAATTAATTCTGCAATAACAGTAGTTAATGCTGCTGCTTTTTCTTTCCAAACCGGCAAAAAAATAATATTTAATACAATATTTGTTATGGCACTCAATACAGCTGCCTTAAAAACAACATTATCCTTTTTCGCCGGTATCAATACACAATGTGCCCAAAACCATGATGTTAATGAAAAAACAAGTGCAATACATAAAATAACGAGCGCCGACTCCGATTCTAGATAATCAGGGAAGAACAAAAGAAGTAATTCTTTTCTCATCAGAACAACTCCAAATATAGCCGGCAATGTTACAGTCAATAAAGTTCGATACGTATCCAATGCAATATTGCCAAATTTACCATTTGCTTTTGTATCTATCAATGCAGACATTCTTGGTATGGCCACAGTTAATACCGAAGAAAGTAAAATCTTAATTACAGAATAAATTTTTACTGGTATTGAATAGAGTCCGACATAGTAATCTCCACACATAAATCCAAGAAATATTGTATCCGAATTAGTATAAATACTCACCGTAAGCGACATTGCAAAAAGCACAAAAATTGGCTTTAAATGTTTTTCCCAATCAACACGAAAAATAAAATGTAATTTACAATACCTATGTGAATGAATTAAATTTACTAAACTAGATCCAACAGAAGATAGAATCATTATGAATGCATATAAATATATATCTTGTTCATTTTTTACAAACGAAAAAAGCAAAATAACAGACAAAATTTGAAAAAAGAAAGTACATATAGTAATATAACAAAAATCTTCATAGATGGAATATATCCATTCCACTCCTATTGTTTTAAATAAAATTTGGATAGACAAAATTAACAACAATTCTTTATAATCTTTTATCTCTTGCACAAATATAAGCATTATTCCTAACACCAGATATGAAATTATGGTGAAAATCATATTAATAGACCACATTTGGGAAGCAAATTGTGAGAAATCCGCTTGGTCATCACGAACCCTTGCCCCTTCACGAACAGCATATGTAGATATTCCCAAACCAGAAAAAAGCAAGAAAAAGTAAATAATTGACGAGGAAAAATTATATTTCCCAAAACATTCCACTCCAAGTACATCGGTAACATACGGATATGTAATCAATGGCAAAAAAACTGTCATCGAATATTTAAGTGCATACAATGCCATATTTAGTTTGAGAGATTTTACCGTTTTAGTTTTTGCCATAATTATCCCTACAATATTTCTATTGCTTACCAAAAAATTCCTTTGATATCTGATGCTTTAGTGCAGTCATAAAATACAAAACTATCGGATTATAAAAAATGTACAATAATGTGTCATTAGTCCACGAAAAAATAAGCACTATAAGAATATAAACAAATATTGGTTTATTGTTTGTTTCTGCCGCATCATAAAGCATAATAGCAAACATAAACATCAATAAAAGCGAAAAAATAATACCATATCCACATAATGAAAACACATAACCGGAATCAATAAAGAAATACTCTTCTTTTATATCAACCTGCATGAAAATCTCCTGCCCAAATAAATTAACAGGATATCGCTTAAAGGCTTCTTTTCCTAATTCCAAACGCGCATTTACTAAAGAGTTTAACGAACGCCATAATTTATTCGTGTTATCATACATAAGTCCACATATGTAAGCAATCAACATTAAAAAAAACGGCATAAATATACTCAATATACGCACGAATTTATTATTTATGTTTAAATTCTTTACATTAGTCAGTACAGCAAATATTATAATAAATACAATACTTAATAAAAATGTGGTTCTCGATGTAAAAACATAAAAAAATACAACACATGCTATAGAAGCTACCAAATACTCCCATACAGTAAGTACTTTTCGATATGTCATATAATTTAGCATAACATGAAATAATATGAAAGCTGGAAATGCATAATGTATAAATCCAAGGCAATTAGCATAAATTCCCAAATGCTCATATCTTAGATTATTAACGACCCCTAAAAGACTACCGCCAAATATCAAAATTATAGTAATAATTGAAGTGATTCCTGAGCACTTTAATATTTTAGAAAAATCCACATTTTCAGCACATATAATAAACAAAAAGGTAATAAACAACCATATTCTCCCCGAGGTAAGTGCAGAAATTAAAAACAACACTCCCATAAACACAGTAATTAAAAATACCCTTTTTTCAGTTTTTTCTTTTATAAAATAAATATATGCTAAAACAAGGATTGTTATTATCTTTACTAGCTGTGTGATGCGTTCTACTCCTAATAACGTCAATTCAATTATTAAAAAGAAAGAGTAAAAACAAAATATACCTAAATATAAATTTTCAGTATTTAGTCTTTTTTTCATCTAATCAATTCTCTTCCCGTTCTTTTACATATTCAATCTTTGGAGAAAAAGCAAAGCCTTTCCACAATGATTTACAAACCGTCTTAATTTTCTTGAATTTCCCGTTTTTTGCATACAAAAGTATTCTGCAAAGGTGCATACCTACTCTTCCAAATATGTATAAATATCCTTTACATCCTTCTCTTCTAAAAACATAAAATTCATTACGATACAAATAATCATATCTCCAAAGTCTGTCATTGGCCTCTTCCACAATACCTACCTTACCATTATCTTCCATACAATGAACTACCTTACTACTTGGAACCATATAGCAACTCTGCGAACTAGAAATGCGTCTTGAATACTCCAAATCATCTGCCCAAATAAAGAATTCTTTAATAGGTAGTCCTACTTGCTTAATTACTTCGGTTTTTACAAAAAAAGACACAAAAGTCGCCATGATAATTGGTGATATAGCGTCATAATTCTTTACTTTTTCATGTAATCCAATTCTTTGAATATTCATATTACACAGAGTTCCGTCCGTCCAATAAGCCACACTGGACAAGAAACCATATGTCCCATGCAAGACTCTATCTGCTTTAATCAATTCACATAATGCATCCGGACATGGTACCGTATCATCATCCATTATCCACACATAATCATAACCCTTTTGCACAGCTAGTTCCATCCCTACCCGAAAACCACCTGCTCCACCTAAATTTTGGCCCATATTGTAATAATAGATACCGTTATTAAACATATAATCCTTAATATAATCACACGTTCCATCAGTACTTCCATTATCCACAAGTAAAATATCGCAAGAATACTCTTGAGCCATTAATGCCTGAATACATCGAACCAACATTTTTTTTCGATTATAGGTTACAACTACTGCCACTATATTATTCATACATTACTAATCATCTTTCTTCACTCAAATCCACATCAAATATACCCGTTAATTCTCTCATTACACAAAATTTCTATTTTACATTTCCACCAAATAATCTCCGATTAATAACAAATTTTATCTTTTGCCATATACTATAACCATATTGTATTACATAGGCTTCAAATACCGTTTTTTTATGATATTGCAACCAGGTATCTAATAAGAACTCACTCAACTCTCCCATGCCACGTGAATACTCAACATTTTCAGAATTGATTCGCTTTTCTGCTTCGAAAAGAATATCAAAAAGCCACGCACAATACTGATTTAAGTCAGATTTGTTCATTATAAATATATTAAACATATGTGCCTTATGGCCATTCATTATTTTTTGAAAACACGACGTATATTGAGGACTCTTATCTAATATAACCTGTTCCAATATAGCCAAACGTTTTGTCGCCTTTTCCTTCTGCCCGCGTTGACAATTGATATAATGCTTTTTTACGGTTTCAATGTATATTCTGGGTTTTGCTACTATAACATCATGCTTCTCCAATAATTTGCTAAGTTGCTCCTTATTAATAACTTTGGACAAATCTCTTGCTCTCTTTTGGATAGACAAGTGCCTACGATAATGTACCAACCCTAAAACATCATAATCCAGATTTTTCCATGCCCAATACAAAGCAGTTAATTCTGAATACATAGAATTTTTTTCCGATATATTTATTCCTACATTATCAGGCTGATATTTTGTATTTAATTTTTTCAAATCAGTGCCCACACAAATGGGAAAATAAATGTCCTTATCCGGCATTTCATATTCCTTATGTGTAACAACCAGTATCTTTATATCCATAAAAAGTTATCTCATTCTTTTATACAAGAACACATTCTCCCTAATTATACTGTACAAATAATTATATCGTTTTTAATTTCATGTGTCAATGAACAATTAACGATTGTTTCAGTCAGTAATTTCGTCGATATTTTGGTTTCTTTTTCCCTAGTGACTTCTCCCAGTAACCATGCTATCTTTGTCATCTCATCCCAATTTATCACTCTAAGATCTCGAAATATTTGGTAAATGTGCATACACTATCAATTGTAATATCTTGTTCATAATCATTATCTACATTACCTTTTGTTTTATTACTTTGAATCCACGCAGTCCTGCACCCTGCTGCCTTACCGGCCACTATATCACTCTCACTGTCACCAACCATCCAACTTTCCGACAAGTCAATATTGAAGTCCTTAGCCGCCTGTAGCAACATTCCCGGTTTGGGTTTACGACAATTACAGTCGATTTTCAGTTCTTCTACCTCTCCTGCAAATCCTTTATCCGGATGATGCGGGCAATAATAAATTGCATCTACATACGCGCCTTCATATCCTAATAAAGTTTCCATCTTGTTATGAATCATTTCTAATTCATCAAATGTCACTTCTCCTCTAGCTATGACCGGCTGATTAGTCACTACTACACACAAATAGCCGGATGCATTTATTTTCTTTATTGCCTCTGCCACTCCCGGAAGTAGTTCAAAATCATTTATATTCTTCATAAATTTTACATACTTATTAATGGTACCATCCCTATCTAAAAAGATAGCTTTTTGCTTATTTTTTAAATTCTTAGCTTGTACACATCCTGATTTAAAATCCTTCTCCACCTGCTTAAAACGTTCCGGCATTCCCATATCCTTCACATACTCCGGAGAATCATAGCAATACATCAGCCCCGTTCCCGCCAATGGTTTTAATAATTGACGATCCAAATCTACTTTAAAAACTTTACCTGTATCTAAATCTGCTTCCCCTACATATTCTGTTTTAATATCTGTTATATCAAAAAGTCGTGGACTGATTACATGCAACCCAGCATTTACTCGATTCTTATAAAATTCCGGTCGAAAATCTTCTTTGGTAAGCCAGGATTCTACCTTACCCTCTTTATCTGCCACAACCAATCCACTATCGTAAGGATGTGAATTAGGATGTGTAAACAAAGTTACTACTGCTCTCTTTTCCTTATGGTAGTCCACCATACGTCCAAAATCCACGTCAAAAATTGCATCCGCATTAAGTAATAAAAAATCCTCACTTAATTTATCTTTTAACTTAAACAGGGCCCCCGCATTACCCAAGGGTGTTTCTTCTATAAAATACTCAATATGGACCCCAAACTGTTCGCCTGTAACAGGCGACACTTTACTGCCATCACCAAAATAATCCATAATAACGTTCCCCATATGCGAAACTGTTATTACCAAATCCGTAAATCCCTGTTTTTTTAAACATTCAATCTCATGCTCTAAAACAGGCTTACCATCTATTTTAATCATTGGTTTAGGAATATCTGTCACTACAGAAGAAATACGTGTCCCTTTACCGCCAGCCATCAGTATTGCTTTCATAGCAATTCTCCATTTTAATGTTTTCATATTTTGCACTTGTTTTTATTTTTCAAATACAGCTTTTTCCCTACAAAGAATAAATCCGCCTACTATAATCATTATACGACTTGGTTAGATTATATCTCTCCCTAACCACTTTTTGAGCACTAATAGACACTTCTTTCGTATCTATCTTTCCATTTATCATATCTCGTATAATCTGCTCATATTCTCTTGGGCTTGTACAATGGTAATAATCTCTTTTATCCTCAATCGCAATCCCTTCACTCCCTACTGCATTTGTTAGCACAGGAACCCCTGCTGAAAGTGCTTCGATTATTTTTACCTTTATCCCTGCTCCTAAAAATAATGGTGCAACCATACACATAGCACTTGAAAAATACGGTATAACATCCTTTACAAAACCGGTCACCACTACTTGTTCACTTTGTTTATCAAGCAAGCACTTAGGTGGTTTATTTCCAATCACGACAAATCGAACATTACAATCCTCAAGCAACGGCAACACCTTTTCGATAAACCAAAGGGCAGCCGAAGAATTTTCAATTCTATTCATAGCTCCATAAAATATAATATTTTTACCATTACCTTCTCGTACACACGACGAAAAATCATCATAATACGGAATAATCACTCCTAACTTTTTCTCCGAAATTCCGCTTTCCAATAAAAGATTATAATCCTTTTCATTATGTGTAACCACCAAATCACAATTACTAATTGCTGCAATTTCTCTTTTCTTTACATTTTCATATGCAACCATTCGATACCACTTTGTCAAGCAATTAGTTGTCACATCTTTTTCTCTTTTTAAACGTAAAAATGAAACATCATGCTCTGAAGCAACATATTTGGCATTAGGAAATATTTTTTTTACTTCATCAACAAAAAGAAGCATTTCTGTCCACTCTAATATAACTATATCTGGGGAATATGCTTCTCTCTTAAGCCTTATCAAATGACTCTTTATCTGATCATATATTTCCTTCGTTAATGTATTTCCATATCTGTACCATGGATTAATCTTAGAATTCAAGCTTTTGGCATACGACATAATCTTTTTAGGAAAATTGTCAGGTGTTGCTACCTGTAAAAGTTTTATATTATTATCTATACTCTTTACACATCCGTTTTCTGTCGGCAAAATTTTAGCAATTAATACAATTTCATTTTCTTCCTCTTCTGCAAAAGCCTTTAAATAATAATTAAATGTCTTCCCACCCGCATGAGCCACATTATTGTATGGCAAACACATAGATATAAATAAAAGTTTTCGCTTCATCTTTTGCTCCTATTTTGTATTAATTACGCGCCAAAAACAATTTTAAATAGTTAAATATACAACACATGTTCGTTTTTAATAAATTATAGTTCCTATACGTCCGCAAATAATATGCAAAACTTGCATTTTTTACTCGAAAGATTTCTCTTTTTGATAAATTATTTTTAACAGTTATAGAATGATTATGTATGGCCTGTGCTTTCAAACAACAAGCACATTTATACTCTTTTTTGCTCAGGCGTTCAGCTAATATGGGTTCTTCTACATACAAAAAAGTATTCTCATCCATGTAATCAACTTCATGCATCTTCTCAACATCAAGCATCATACAACAACCTTGCGGACGATAAATATATGCATATCCGCCTAAATCTTTAACTTCACGTCCTTTGTGGCGATATTGCAACATTCCAAAAGTAAAGTCCCATAATGTAGGTTTTACAGAATCGCGATTGTACAAATAGCCATTTATATCATATATATCTGGATTAACTGTTGCCACAGCAGAATCATGTTCAAACACTTTCAGCAACTTATCGACCAATAATGTATCCTTAATAACTATATCAGTATTTAATATCAATGCATACTTATAACCTTTTTGGTATGCGTATCGTAATCCTATATTATTTCCCGCGGCATATCCTCCATTTGTATCCGCTTTGATAAAAATATATTTATCTTTTGCCGCTTTATGTAATTCTTCAGCAGAACTATTTGGTGATGCATTATCTATTACGATAATATTTCTATACTTCACCCCTAATACTTCATGGCATTGTTCAACCGCATCCAATGTTTCCTGCCATGACTGATAATTCAAGAAAATAACTACAACATCCTCTTTACTCATACTTAACTATACACTTTCACCAACGTCGATATTTATAGATAAGTTTTAATATCTGAATATCATCAATAAAATAACGTTTGAACATCCTTTTAGGTTCCTGAATAAATCGATAAAACCACTCCAACCCAACATCACTCATCCATTTAGGTGCTCGTCTTTTATTGCCGGATAAGAAATCAACTGTTGCACCCGCACAAATCGATACTATTGCATCATACTCTTTGTAATTATTCCAAACCCATTTTTCCTGTTTCGGACAACCAAAGCAAGCAATTAACACATCCGGTTTGGCTTTGTTTATCATATCAAGTATTATTAAATTTTGCTTTTCATCATTTTCAAAATGGTTCGGTGGTGCATAAGTTCCTACAACCTTAAGTTTTGGATATTTGGTCTTTAATACCATTTCTGCCTTCTTAGCTACACCCTCTTTTCCGCCCAATAAAAAAATAGAATAGCCCTTCTTTTCCATAGTCTTACAAAGCTCCGGCACCAAATCTGAACCGGATATTTTGCTCTTCACCGGTTTCTTATGTAGCTTGGAAATCCATATCAATGGTTTTCCGTCAACCAATACCATATCAGCACTATCTACTACACGTTTTAATGTAGCATCTTTTTCAATCTTTATAACTACATCAACATTTATTGGAACGACATATGATTTCTTTTTTTGTTGAATCATAGCCTCAATTGCGTATATCGCTTCACTCATGCTTACATTATTAACGTAAGTATTTAGTAAGGACTGTTTTTTCATATACTCCCCCGGATATTTCATTCAATTCTTCCACTCTTTTTTTGACAAAAATCGCGATAACCTTGTATCGTTGGTACTATATGGCACTCACCCTTAATGATATATTTAATCATCTGGAACATCATATTTGCATGTGCCATAATGCTATTATTGCAATACCTTTCAATCATATAGAGATTATTTCTCATCATATATCGTTGCTGTCTATAGCTACTGCTACCTATAGATGAACTTACTTTATGATATATTATTGACGAAGGAACATATTTGATTTTATAGCCTGCATCAATAACTCTTTGGCAATAATCAGTATCCTCAGAATATAAAAAAAAGAATTCGTCCAATTCACCAACCTTCTCAATCACCGAAATTGGAATCAGCATCATACATCCAGTAGCAAAAGAGATATCCTTTACTACATTCCATTCACTGCTATCCGCCCCTCCACATTGTAATGTAAGACCTGTCTTTCGGTCATATTCACCACCAGCAAACCAGACTTTATTTCTATCATGATAAAAATAAATCTTGCCAACTGCAATTCCATAGCTATTATCATGTTCAATAGAATTCACCAATTCATTTAAAAAATCCGGTGCAACAGTTGTATCGTTATTTAGCAACAAAACATAATCGTATTGTTCCTGTAATGCCATACGAATTGCTAAGTTATTACCTCCCGAAAATCCTAAATTCTCTTCACATACAATTATTTTGGTATTCTGTTGTAAGAATATATCTTTTTCAATTTTATGAGTTTCCGTAGAAGCATTGTCAACAATAAGAATATCATAATTATTATAGGATATATTCAAAATACTTTGAACACACTCCAAAGTATCTTCATATCCATTATAATTCACAAGAATAATAGCGACTTTTGCGTTCATCCATTATCCTCCAATCACCTCAAACATATTCTTTATCCAAAAAATCTATCTTCCAACATCAAACACAAACAATGATACACCGGCAAATGTAACTCCTGTATCAAATAGGTTTCCTTTTCCGGTACTTTTACACAGATATCACACAATTTAGCCAAGTCTCCACCTGTTTCTCCGGTTAATCCTAATACTTTAATACCCAAAGCCTTGGCAACCACTGCCGCATTCATAATATTTTCACTGTTTCCGGAAGTACTGATTCCCAAGAATACATCTCCTTCTCGCCCGTACCCAAAAAGCTGTTGAGCGAAAACTCCCAGACCATCTACATCATTAATATAAGCTGTTGTCAATGCTTCATGTGCTACCAATGGAATCGCCATCAATGAACACTCCAAATTCTTCGCCAATTCAGCACCTCGTACTGTATCAATAGCCTTTAAACGTTCGGTTAACTCATCACTGATTGGCCTTGGAGAACGAAATCTCTTCATTAATTCTCCTGCCATGTGCTCAGCATCCGCAGCGGAGCCACCATTTCCGGCAATCAAGATTTTACCTCCATTCTCATAGCAACTTTCTAACATTAGATATGCTTCGACAATATCCTGCTCAATCCCTTTTAACATAGGATATCTTTGCATCAAAGACTGAATATGTTCATACAATTTTTTTTCTAATTGTCTCATGTAATCTTCCTAATTCTTTCTGTCGTATTTTTATATCTAATCCTTAAAACTGCTGCATAACTACTGTTCTGAATCGTAGTGAATTACTCTGGTACCACCATTTTCAAATTCAAAAGGAATATAGAGTAAATCTTTCATAGCCTCTTTTACTGCTTCTCTATTTTCCGGTTTTACATAAAAAATCAAGAAACCACCACCACCGGCCCCCAAAAGTTTACCCCCCAAGGCTCCTGCCTTTATCCCTTTTTCGTACAACAAATCAATATTTTCTGTTGATATGGCCGAACCGGTTTTCCTTTTCAACTTCCATGTATAATCTAACAAACGACCAAACTCATCTAAATCACAATTTTTATTTACTAATATCTTTTCTGCTTCATCAACTAGTCCCAGCATATCTTTTAAATAGCGATTTCTTTCTGACAAATCGACCACATTTGATCTATGTATTTCGCCGGACAATCTGGTGAAGCCGGTAAAAAACATCATTAAATTATCATTTAATCTCTGTTTTCTTTCTGATGATATTACCACAGGTAATACATCATAACCATCTCCACTAAAATTAATCCTATTAAAACCACCAAATGACGCAGCTATCTGATCCTGCCAGCCACCTGCATCATTACAAAGTACTCTTTCCAAATGAATGGCATCATCTGCCAATTTACGTTTATCTGCATATATACCTTTAAATGTATAAAATGCATTCAACATACCCACAGAAAAAGAACTGCTAGTTCCTAGTCCAGATCTAGCCGGTAAGTCCGCTTCATAAGTAAGCCTTACTTCACGCATGTCCATCATCTTCATGGCATTACGAATGACCGGATGTTGAATTTCCTCAATATCTCTTACCCTCTCTGTCTTAGAATAAGACAATTCTGTACTATACTCAAAGAATCTGGGTAAATGACGCACATTCACGTAACAATACTTATCTATGGTTGTAGAAATAACGGCTCCGCCGTGTTCCCTAAAAAAGCTTTCAATATCTGTACCACCGCCAAAAAATGACATTCGAAACGGTGTTTTTGTAATTATCATAAGTGGCCCCTCATTTCGATTTATTATATACGCATATAATATGCGCATAATAACCTATTATGTTTCATGATACTCTTTTTAGTGGTATGTGTCAATAAAAAGGATAATCACACACTCTACATAAATTGGATTATTTTTGTCGAAAAATACGCAAATAGAAATCAATGTTTATTACATTAGCTTCCACTTCAAAACTAAGACATTAAATATAAATTTCTACATGCTCCCCTATAACATAGCATTGCTGTATAACACTTCTATTTTGATAACATTTTATCTTATGATACTTACATCATTTTTTGTTTCATTTATTGAATCTTTTAATGCTTCAAGATATGCATAACCATTCTTTTCATCCGGCTCCAAGTAAGCGCCTTCAGCCCATTCATTCCATGCATTAATTATTACAATATTCAACCCACTTTCTCTAATTAACAACTGTTTCATATACATCTTAAACTTACTTGGATTATCACCACAGACAATTGTACCATTAGATTTTCTCGCTGTATTATCCCATGTCACAAAAGCACCATTAATCAACTTTTTGTCATATGGCTGTTCATTTAATATATGAGACCAAATTTTATCATATTCATATATTTCAAGCTGCTTTTTGTTGTTATTATTAAATCGCTGTCCTCGGATTTGTTGCAATCGATTATATACATTAAATTTAATCAACATCTTTTTAATGCTCATTTTCATTAGTTTGACATTTTTATTCTGATATTCTACATTTGTCATTTTCATAAATGCTGAAATCGGTTGAAACTTTACTGTATAATCAATGCGACTATCATCACAACTATTTTTAAAATAAGATTCCGGATATTGTCTAATAATTACAAGGCCTGGAAACCCCTCCTCTTTGGCTCGTCTTTGCCAATAATCTATCATTTCATTCAATTTAATAATTTGTTCCGGCTTGTATATTATTAACAATGGTTTTCCGTCATATGTAATATATCTCTCATCCTTAAAAAATTGAATATAATATTGAAAATGCTCCTCCCATTCTTTTCTTCCACCATAGCTTTGTTTCATTATAATTTCATAATTACCGCCATCCCAATTCCGACTCCAATTTTCATTTGCCCAACTCAAACAAAAAGGAATATTAACTTGATAATCCCTCAACATGTTCTCTATCGGTTTTTCAAGAAGCTTCTTTCCGCCCTTAAACCAATAGTGATAATAACAAAATCCAAATATGCCATTTTCTTTTGCCAATTCAGCCTGTCTCCTCATAACAGAAACATCTGCCAAATCATAATACTCATTATTCAATGGGATTTTGGGTTGATAATGTCCTTCATACAACGGACGAGCTTTTCGGGTATTAGTCCATTCTGTAAATCCTTCTCCCCACCACTCATCATTTTCAGGAATTGTATGAAACTGCGGTAAATATAACGCAATTATTTTTTTTCCGAAAAACTTCTTTAATTCTGCCATTTTCTCCTCCTATTTCACTTAAGGATAAATATTATAATTTATTCTCTCTTCTTCATAGGACATACCATTATACATTTCCGACATTTAATACACTTATCATTACGTATATATGGATATTCAAACCCTTCTTCATCCTCCTGCATTTCAATAGCATTAGTTGGACATATTGCATAACACGCCGAACAACCACAACATTCTATTTTCTTACTACACAATATACTCAATTCTTCATTTAACATTTTATTTTACCACTTTCAATTTATTGAATACTCTCTTTACAAATAATAATATGCTTAAAATCTTAAACTTATCATCTTTTTCTGTTCCATATATCTTAACAATAAACTCAAATCCATGCTTTTGAAAATTCTCCCAAAATTTAGCACGCTCATCCGGCATTTCATATGGTGCAATCAATGGAGGTTGCAAGCAATCCTCTAACTTTGTTTTTTCGAAATTTATCATATTTTTTATTTCTTTGAAAATCTTTTCCCCTTTTGCATTATTAATTAAAACCAACGACACTCCATGATTATCTACAAATTTAGGGCAAACTTTTTCAATTCCCCAATAATCACCAATTGTAATATCCCCCGGATGCATAATATTTTTATAGGGGCATTCATAGCAACTAGGTCTTAACGTATCATGTCCATAAAATAATTTTGTGTAAATCTTACTATTAATAACTTTATTATTATCCAGCGTTAATGTTTCTATATGTTCAACCCAGCCAAAATCTTTTTTGTTACGGAAATCAACCCATATTATCTTGCCTTTATTCCTCTTTTCTTGCCATGCTATGTACTCTTTCCAAATCAAAGGACTTGGTACACCATGACAAACAATATCTACGCACAGTAATTTATCATATTCACAGCCAAGAAAATTACGTAATCCTGCCACCTGACAGGAAGTCCCCGAAAATAAGACCCACATATCATTTTCCAAATCTATTTTAATCTGTTTAAAATTATCGCCCATTTTACTTTGAATATATTTTGACCCTCTCATCTTATTTCGAATTTCTTCATTCGTAGCCCTACTGTGAATAGCAGCAAAATCCTCTGTCAAAATACATCCATAAATAGCACCTTTTCGCCTCAATATTTCGTCCGAAAGTGCTGTAAATATTCCTCCTGACCTAGAAGCCATTCTTATATCCATATTCTTATGTTTTACTGCATATACCTTGGGTGTTGACCAAATCATTACTCCCTCCTAACAAAACTGTTTATCCATCGCTTCATTCATAGGTCGTTATCCATTGACGCAATACTATTTTTTAATAACTTCTGTAAATTTTTTCACACTTGAAAAATTTACAAATAAATTCAGCATAACACCTATCGGTAAAATTATCAAAGTAATAATAAAGCCATATTTAATAAATTCACCATAACTTTTCAAATGCAATTGTATTTTATTATTAATTATCACAACCATAAAAAATATAAAAAAATTAATCATAATTATTGATACAGTTTTCTTATATGAACGATGCATTACTCTTCTATCAGCAATATACAAACACCAAAGAACCTTGATTGGAAGGGATATTACTGTAGCTAAAAGAACTCCAACTATACCAAATTTAATCCCTAAAAAAACGGAAAGAATTATGTTTAACATAGCTTCAACAAATGAGATAGTACAAGTCCGTCTTGCATAACCGGCTATTGCAGTTAAATTCCCTGCCACATAGCGAGTCCATGAAAGCATTTGAATCAGGCAAAACAAAAGTGGTACTATCTCTATTATATAATTGACATCACTAACACCTTGGGTATACAACTTCACAAATGGAATAACAAGAATGTATGCTATAGACATTAGTATTGTCATTCCTCCCAAAAAAAAGCTATTGTATAAATCATGAATTTCTTCATATTTTTTAATATCTTCGTGATAACTTTGTCCCAATATATAAGATACACTATGATAAACCGCATTTAATAACGCGTTTAAACTACCGAACACTAAATTATAAATCGAGTATACACTAGACATTTGTGTACTTATTAAAACAGAAATAACAACAATATCTGTAGACGAAAAGACTGTCCATGCCACCTCTGTAATAACATAATACTTTCGGTCCGACAATACTTCTCCTTTTGTTGTGCATTTCAAATCTATCCATGCATATTTTTTTTTAAAATACCACCTAAATAATAACACTCTCAAAAAAGTAATAAACAAAAAAGCCAACTGAATTATCAAAATATTCATTCCAGTCATAGCCATTATAAGTTTTACAATATATCCAATTATTCTACTAACAACATTAATTCCATTGTTAATGTAACCTCTTCCATCTACTGACAATATACAAGCATAAGTTTCTACACAATAAAATGAAATAACCCCTGAAATCCCTTCTAACAAAACAATAAAACCGATAGAAATTTTGTCAACATCACTTTTAATTATATATGGAACCAACACCGATAATATTAATACTCCCATTCCATAATACAGAGTAATCTTTCTGAAATATCTTTGCGTAATAGAAGCAACAATAGAAACACGTTTTATATCCCGACAAATAATAGGTTTATATAACGCATTTCTTGAAGCTTGGCCAATTCCAGCCTCTAATAGCGCCATATATGTAAATATTTGTGTCACAGTACTAAACAATCCATTAACATCCGACCCATAATTTATAATAATTACTCTTGGAATTATTAAGCCAAGAATTATTACAATTAACTGACCACCAAATCCTACTATAATGTTTTTCAGCACTTTACTATCTCTCATATTAATCCTCTCATGTACTATAATCAAATCTACCTTAATACTATGATAGTTCTGCTCTTTTTAATATTTCATTCAAAAAATCGCGTGAAATACCAATATGACTATTTAAATCGTCCTTGATTATATTACGAAAATCCAATATCCCATAATCCTCTTCCTTATTATCATGTGCATTACACAATTGCAACAGAGACCAAATTCTACAATTATCACTCTCAAAATCTGTATTAAGTACCTTTTTGCTAAATATAATTGAAAATGCTATTGCATGAAACGAATTTGTACTTATTAATTCTGCTTCGTTAATTAACCACAAAAATTCCTTTGGTCCAATATCAAATAACTGACTTCCCTTAATATACTGCTGACCGCCTGTTGGATGAATAGAATATATAGGCAATCCATTTTCCTCTGCCTCTTGCTCCGTTTTCCTTATTAATGCTTCATCTTCCTTCAATGCATAATACAGTATAAATCTTTTTTCTAATTTTCTTCTAGGTGGATTCATTAATTTTATCCATATTTCTTTATTAATTAAAAATACCGGATCACAAACATGTAACACATCACTAATGCCTTCTTTCTTTAATAATCCGACACTACTATCTTCTCTAACTGATACAGCATTTAACAACTTAACATACTTATGAATATTTCGTTTTTGAAAATCTGACAGTACATTACCTCCAATACTAGCCGCGTATGCAATTTTATATGCTTTCTCTGGTGCATATTTTCCACAATAGTTTTCCATTTCTGCAATGATTTTATCATTCCAGATTTGGTCACTTCCATATACTATAACATCAGGCTCCTTTAATCTTTTCTCCAACATATGGTCTTTTTTCAAAACGAATCCTGTACACTTTAAATATTTATATGTAAAATCAACAAAATATCTATACTGCTTTATCCGTTTAATCGTCTGCTTTATCCGCCGCATAATTACCTTTGGATGGAAACCTTCTATAAAAGGATTGAGACTATACACATGTACCAAAGAACGAGGCATATAGTTAACAATTTCACATCTGTATCCCAAACTTATTATATATTCTCTCAACGCATATGATTGTAATATTGCTCCATAATTATGTGCAAAATGAAACGTCATTATGTCCACTTTTTTCATAGTACCTCTCTTCATGATGAGATACTATCTGTTTTTAATTATTTTAGATATATACCTCTTCATTCTCAAATAATCATACTTCTTTTTATATATTGAAACCATTATTTCATGAAAGAAATTATATGATTCCTTTTTTCCTAATTCAATAGTTATTGGTTTTACTAGCTTTAATAACTCATCATTTTCAACCAATTCCATTGGTCCATAATTCTTGTTTCTTTTAAATAAATTTACCGATTCCCTCAATTTATCTTCATTTGTAAACACCTCATATAAAGCATCTAGATTATCTAAAACAAAACCATTCTTGTTTTTTAATACCTGTGCACATATATTTCCACTTACACTATTTGTAATAATAAACGCATTTGCGGCCCATGCTTCATAATACGTGTAAGCATACGTTTCTGGCCATGTAGACCATAAAATTGCACAATCAATCCCCTCTTCCCTTAATGCATATACCATTGCATTAAGATTCTCCTTAAAATCAATCTTTACTTGTTGAACAAATGATAATTTTTCATTCCCCCAGCCAAACTGATAAAATTTATAGTTATTTGATTGTTCATTTATTTTCGAAACAGCTTCAACCCAATATTTCCATCCTTTTAATCCCTTTTGATAGCCTACAAAAGCAATCTTTAACGGAACTTGTTTCACCAAAGGCTCCATATTACCATGATAATAACCTCTTACTTTTTGATGATAAATAACCTTAACTTTATCTTCATATTGAGGATATGTTTCTAGCCACTTTGCTTTTGCCACATCCGAAGGAGCGATAAAACTTATTCTATCGCTAAACTCTCTAAAAAACTCTTGTATCTCACATAATCTATCAACATTTTTTTTAAATAACTCTTCGCAATTAACACATTTCTCATATTTAGGACTACTCATACCACAAAACACACTGTCGCTGTATATTAATCCTTTTGTTGGACATATAGTCATATAATCATGCAAATATACTTTGATAGGTGCTGGGCAAAATTCAAACAATTCTTTTAGTTCTCTCATATTAGAATTCATTAAATGATGTATGAAAAAACCTTCCATAGTTCCTTTTTCTTTTACATGTTCTTGAATAATTGTCTCGATTTGTCTAATAGTACAAAACTTATAGCTAACCCCATTATATATCACATGCCATATCGCATACTTCCCATTCTCGTTTCCACGATAGTTATAAATATAAAGTACGTTAATTCCTGCATTATTAAACATATGCTGATGCGATAAAATCACCTTATCTGTGCCTCCACCGCCTTGCGTATAATCCCCATATGACACACTTACAACAAGCCTCTTACTACTGTTAATACACATTCCATTTATCCTCAAAACCAGCTCTTTATTTTAAACACATCTAATGATATATATTACTAAACGATTCATTGTCTTGTCAACAAATCTATAGTCAAAACAATTTCATAAGCTAATTATCGCTTCCTTATGTATAATCAACACAATGCTAGACTTCAGTACACAGTCGCAAGCAATATGTCCGGGGAATTCATGTACATTCTTCACAAGCACTACTTCGTCGCGAAGTACAGCGGTTCCGCATACACCTTTACCCATCTGTATTTCCACGCAAGCAGGCTTTCCCTGAAAGGGTCCCAAAACCAACTTGCCATCTTCCATTAAGTAAAAACCCACCCAATTAATATCAGGCAATGTTTGATTTAGGAGTGCTGATGTATTCGACAAATTAGCCAGCAAATACGGCACATCTTGGAGCAAGCCTTTCAATTGTATACATAATTCTTCATACATTTCTTTCTTATCTTTAATTGCCATATGCATACCCCCCACTAACTTTTACCTATTCTCTCCCTTACACGCCTTTAACTTTCTCTCCGCTTCTTCCAACTCCTCCATATGCTTATTCAAATATGCCCCAATAAAGATAATATAAAAGCAAAAATACAGCCACAGCATAAAAATCACCACGATAGCCAGACTTCCGTAAATACTGAACGCGCCCCCACTATTTACATACACCGAGAAGAACCAGGAAAAAATACTCCAACTTACCGCCGAAAAAGATGCGCCTGGCAATTGGTCACGAAAGCGCAGCTTTTTATTAGGCAAATAGGTATAAAAAGCACTAAAAATAATCGTCAGTACCAGCCACACAAACAAAAACCTGAAATTCAACAAAAAAGAAAACAAGACTTCTAAACTGGGGACTGTTCTTAACAGCATATTAACCAAGCGGTTACCGAACACCAGTAAAATCATGGACACCAGCACGATTAGAAGCATAATCAATGTATAAAAGGAAGACACGATTCGAACTACGAAGTAGTTACGTTCCTCCTCCACACCATTCACCGCATTTAAGCCTCTGACAATTGCCAGCACGCCTTTCCCCGCAGACCAAAGTGTCAAAATAATAGCTACAGACAACACACCTGCTGAACGCACATACACATCTTCAATAATATTAATTACAATCCCATCCAGTCTATTCGGCGTTATTTCTGTAATGATTCTAACCAGATTCTCCTGTGTTAAAGGAGTGTAAGGAATAATGGTACAAATCACAATCAAAATCGGAACCAATGACACAAAGATAAAAAATGCTGCACTGGAAGCAAAGGCACTCAAATTTTCCCGCTTCATGTTGGCGGTAAATTCACGTATCATTTTATATACATCCTTGACCCATTTATCCATTTACCGGCCTCTCCTTACCTTTCCTCAAGTGTACAGTCCTCAAAGAAAAAAATCAATATTTCCTCGGCGCTCATCCCTTCCTCCGCCATGGACTTGGCGGCATTCTGACTCATCCCTGCGCCATGGCCAAAGCCTCCACCAATAATAGAATACCCTGATATTTCACCATTATCATATTGATTTTCCAATATCATAAAAGCACTGGGCAACAAAGTAGCCATCGTCACCTCCGAACCATCCTGACGCACCACCTTCGTTGCTCCATCATTTAATACATATCGAATATTCAGCTCTGTAATGACTTTGTATACATTTTTTTCCGTAATAATAAGCAATTCATCTGCCACACCGCCTGCTTCTCTTTTTTCAATCACCAGGTCGACCAAAGTATCCAGCTCTTCAATCGGTTTACTAACATATTCACTTCCTTTTAAGGTCAAGACCAATTCTTTGTTTGCAGCATATCGCTTCTGCAAAGTTTCTAACATATGTTCCAAATCCACTTTTTTCACTTCATAGCTCCAACGGTACCAAGGTTCCTCCGCTTCAAAATCTTCCACATTAATATTCCGGATAAACTCTGCAAAATTTGCTTCTGCTATGGCACCAGCCATCCCCTCCAAAATATCCTCTGCCTGCGCCATAGCCGGAACTGTTGCATCTGCCGTCTGTGTCGTTTCCAAACCGTCTTCCCCAACCGCGCCTTCGGTCTGCTCTGCCATTACCACAGTGGCTTTATTAATGGATTTCGACTTTATATAGGGATAATTATCGGCGTATTTCGTTCTCCAAACATGCGCATCACTTCCCACACCGCAGGAAGTAGAATAATAGTAGGTTTCTGCCAAACTTTTGCCCCCCGGTGCCACCAAAATCTGTCCTTGTGTTTCGTTAACCGCCTGTGTGGTTCTTTCCTGCTCTTCCACAGAATGGTACACCTGAAAAGCCGTTGTATCATCTACATGAGCATTCCACTGTGGGTATCCCGGTGACAAAATATGTAGGTAGGCATAGGTTCTGGCACAAATCGCCTGAGCTTTTAATGCCTCCATAGGATAATTTGCCGGCATTTCGCTAGGCACCACACTGTACAAATACTCTTCAATGGGTAACTCATTAATAATTACATATCCATCCTCTGTTTCCAAAGCCTCCAACACTCCACGATACTCTTCCTTTTCTTTAAAAGCTTCTGCATCCTCATGATAAATACCACCCGTCTCCTTATTGGTTAAAACCACTCGTATTTTATCAAAATTTGTCAATTGAAAAGGAACCGGCGTGGGTTGCACAGAATTTGTAACCGCCTCTTCATTTCCCTGTTCCGATGTATCCGTTGCTACAAAGTGCTGCACAGAAAAATCTTCTTTTCCGGACAAATTGCCTAACAAGTTCCCTACCTGCCAAACTAACAACGCCCCTAAAACCACTATGCAACCTTTCCACATCCATATTTTCAATCTATCCCGCATAAACTCTCCTATTGCAACACTCTTTCTACAACTAAAAATTTTAAGATTGTCTGTATGGTGGCATATTTTCTACTCCGACCGCCCTGAAAACGTCAGCACTTAACGAAGTTTTTTTGAGTTTAGTGCTGTTACGTTTTCATTAAGCGCAAGCGGGCCGAGGGTAGAGAATGTGCCACCATATAGACAACCACAAATTTCTGATTTAAAAAAGAGAGTTGCAAGCAACTCTCTTTTATCCTTCGTATAACCCCAAAATGCCGGCTCCTGCCTTTTGACTCCTAGCAATGCTAGGTGGGTGACCGCAACCACGCTTTTGCCTTCCCCTGACGTCTTCCGTAGAAGGGGGGCTTGACAGCCACTTGGCGATATAGGAATCCCGTTTAAAGTAAATGTAGGTTCAAAACTAACAAGAGTCTCGAACATTTCAGGTAATTTAATTATATACAATATTGGGCACTTTTACAACTGTAATTTTTGCCAAATTGAGTCACATTACTTTGACTAATTATACCAGCATTTCATTATAAAACATTTTCAAAATTAACCATTTCCAATACCGGAGGTAATGCATCTTCCATACTTAAGCCTTCAAAGTCAGTTACAGTTACAAAAACCCATCCCTCGCCAACAGGAGCCCACGCGAAGAAGAAGTTTAATCCGTCACCAAGTACTTCCATGGTTTCATAAGCACCCATTTCCGGTCCTGCACCATGAGAAACATACATACCTTCGTATTGCTGAAGCTGAGGAACAATCATATCCTCAACATATGATACAAAATCTTCACGTGTTACATCTACATACATAATGAATTCAGCTTCCTGCCATGTATCCTCATTTTCAATTTCTAAGGTATCATAAGCAGAATAAACTACTGTCCATCCTTCCGGATAGGTAACCTGTGCAGTTATACCGGATTCCTCAATGGTATACACACCACCTTCGGCAATATCTTCCGTGCTTTCCGGAGTAATCTCCGTAGTACCGGGATCTACAGAAATACTAGGTTCCATAATATCCTGTGCACCTGTCGCTTCTGCAGGAAGTGCAGGAATTTCTACAGGGTCATAGCTAATATCCGTATAGAGCATACTACATTTTCCAATATTAAAATCCATCTGATAGTCTGCCATAGACGCATCTGCTCCAAGTAACGACATCATCTCATTCATCCATTCACCCATACCCTCGATGTTACATTCCATCTGAAGGATCTGGTAATTTTCTGCATCAATATAATACACAGTTGGTACATTCAGAGCGGACATGTCAATATCGCCCATGCCATTTTCTGACAACATATCTGTCACACCGGGCATACCGCTTAAGGACTGGTTCATTTCCTCACCAGTAATGTCAAACTCTATTTTATATGCATCTCTTCCACCAATGTTATGTAACTGCGTATCTATTACATAATCTGATACCGGCTTCTCCTTCATCCATGCATAATTTGTACTTTGGCCCGCTACATCCGCCTCACTCATACCGGTATCCGCTTTAGACCATAAACCTGTACTTCCATCATAGGAATATGTTACCAGCTTTCCATCTTCTGCAATGATATAGCTCTCCGAAACCACCGTTTCCTGCTGGCCAATCATCGTCATGGTCATTTCTGCATACGTATATGATTTATATGGATCCATCTGAAGCATAGTCATTCCGGAAGACACCATATCAATATCAATGGTAACGCCTTCCATGGATATGCTCATTTCCAGCTCCATATTTGTGTTAGCTTGAGAAATCGCACCATTAGCGCTAGCAGCCTCATACATCTTGTTAAGCACAAACTCTGCATCTACTTCATCAGAATCCGGATCCGCTACCACATCTTTATCCTCGGCATCCTTATCAGAATCATCCCGTGAATCCTCTTTGTCCTTAGCATCATCCTCATCATCCTTAGATGCATCTGCGTCATCCTCGTCTTCATCAGAATCCTTATCGTCCTCGTCATCATCTCTTTTTTCTACACGCTCATTGCGGTCCTTCTTGGAATCCTCTTCCTCTTTTTCTCCACATGCAGCCAAAGAGAATACTAAAACCAACATCATTAACCAAAGTGCCAATTTCTTCAACTTTTTCATATTTACTCCTCCCTTAGCCAAAAATTTTAACACGTTAGCAAAGCAAAGTATATCACACTTTTTTCACATTTACAACACAAATATATAAATGTACAAAAAAACACCATAAAAAATTAGATAATAAGTACATCTAAAATTGCACATAAAAAGGCGGAAGCCTAAGCTTCCGCCTAAAAATCATATTGGAAAATCTTACAGAGTATCTGCCTCAGCAACGATCTTCTTTAATGCATCAAGTGCTTCATCAGGAAGCTTATCGTAACCTTCCTTCTTGGTTGCGAAATCTTCAACAGCCTTAACACGTGTCTGCATAGAGTTTTTAAGAGCTGCAACATAGTCAGCATCACTTAAGTCAGGAGTAAAGTCACCAGTCTTGCCATCCCACTCATTCATAATCTGAATGTCTGAGAAAGGTCCCCACTGAGTGAAGTTATCCTTCTTCTCAACGATGGTCTCTAAGATACCAAGGGTATCAGCAGGCTTAACCTTCTTACCCATGAAGTCACCGGTGTTAACGATGTAGCAATCTACGTTCTTCTCTTCTACTAACTTCTTGAACTTCTCATAGTCGTTAACCAGAGGATAGGTTCTGAACGGGTTAGCATAAGGTACGATACGGATAGCATTTAAGTCAGTACCAGCTGCAACACGCTCTGCAGAAGAGGTCTTGGTAGCAAGAGTAGCACCCATTACAGATGCAAGTGCAGAACCTGAAAGCTTAACTACAGGAGGAAGAACAGGGTCCTTCATAATCCAGAAGATAGCGTTTACAGGAGCTTCAATCTTGTCTACACGGTTAGGAGACCATAACTTAGACTTAATAGCACGTCCGTTACCATTTCTGATGTCTTCAGTTACTAACTGAATCTTGCCTTCGCTGTCCATGGTACATGAGCAGTTCTGAGCAGATAATAAATATGCATTGTCAGCACATCCGGTAGGATAGTCTGCAGTCTTATCGAAGTATGTAGGCTCAAGTGCTACAGATGAGCAGGTATCAGTGTTGATAATGAATGCGTCATCATGAAGAACCTTGATTTCGTACTTACCATTATGCTTTGCATGAGTTAAGGTAGACTTACCTGAACCTGACAAACCATATACAGAAGCAACGTACTTAGAACCATCTGCAAGGATGTATTCCTTCTGTCCGCCGTGGCATGACGCATAACCATTTCTGTTAGCGATAGCCCAAGCCATGGTTAAGGTACCCTTCTTGTGCTCACCAAAATACTTCATACCAAGGATAGCTGCACAGTTAGCATTGGTATCAAAGTAGCAAAGAGTTAAAGGATCGCTTAAGCAGCTGTAATCAACGTCAGGTCTGTTTCCAGGAATCCACTGAGGATCAGAGAAGATATAAATATCTGCTTCGTTTCCACCGCCTACAGGCTGAGAATTCTTGTACATCTTAACGTATTCATCTGACATATACTGGAAGTTAATCATCCAGTTGTAAAGCAAGTTCTCTTCTCCTTCTGGAATAAGAAGATGAGCCTTTACCATAAATTCAGGATCAAGACCTACGAAACACTCTGCATGATACATAGTTTTCCAACGAGTCTCATAGATAGCGTCCATAACTACCTTGTCAAGCTTCTTCTCATCAACACCCGGTTCACCCTTAATACGACGAGCAGTTGCATAACGACCGGTTACAGCACCATCGTTGAATAATAATACTTTTGCGTCTTTCTCAAGACCGAATTCTTCACCACGAAGTACAGGCATGTCTGTTACAACAGTACCCGGTGAATTCTTAGCTAATTCATAAGCCTCTTTTAAGGTGTTAACCTTAACTACGTTGTTACCATAGAAAGCAGCTTCAATGATAGAACGAGTTGTGCTAAAACCTACTTTGCCAGCACCGATTTCATTAATCGGATAATAAGCCTTTGTTGACATATTGCGTCCTCCTTAATAGTGTATTATGTCGGTGATTACACCGATTATTTTGATTTTACGCGGGTTTAAAAGACAAACCCTCGTTTCGCTATTCTATTATCGCAAAGAATAGGCAAAAAGTCAATAAATACCAAGAGAAAATTTATCAAATAGCTCTGGTTGCTTCCTTTAACCACTCCTGTTCCTCTACAGGTAATAATGGCGCCACTTTTTCATATACTGCCTTGTGATAAGCATTTAAATACTGCTTCTGTTCTACGGTCAGATACTGCACATCAATCGCATCCAAATCAATAGGGGCATAGGTCAATGTATCAAAGTACATAAACTGTCCATACTCGTTCTTATTGCCTTTTTTCACCACCATAACATTCTCAATACGGATACCATGGCTTCCTTCCATATAAACACCGGGTTCATTGGTTACATCCATACCCTCTTCCAAAACCGCTTCGTTTCTGCCTGCCACATAGTGCCAGCTTAAATTCTGAGGACCTTCATGTACATTTAAAATATATCCTACACCATGACCGGTTCCGCACTGATATTCCACATCAATATTCCAAAGGGGCTGTCTGGCCAATATATCCAGATTACGTCCGGTACATCCGTATAACCATTTAGCATTGGTCAACTGAAGCATACCTGCCGCAGTTAAGGTATAATGCTTTTTGATTTCATCCGAAACAGGTCCCAACACTACAGTTCTGGTAATATCCGTGGTACCACCCAAATACTGTCCGCCGGAATCAATTAAGTACAAGCCTTCCGGCTTTAATACGGCATGATTCTCCGGAGTAGGATCATAGTGCATCATAGCTGCATTGGCACCATAGGCTGAAATACTCGGGAAGGATAAATCCAAAAACTCCGGAATTTCTCTACGCAAGCTTTCCAAATGGTCTGCTACAGTAATCTCTGTCATCTCCATCTTACCGATGTTTTTCTTCAACCAATAAATGAATCGTGTTACTGCCGCACTGTCTTTTAAATATACCTTCTCCATATTGGCAAGCTCCACAGGATTCTTTACTGCCTTTAAGCTTTCTGTAGGATTATTTTTATCCACGATTTCCTGCTTCTCACTAAGTGCCTTATATAAAGCATAGCTGCAATATCTCTTGTCAGCCAAAACCTTTTTTCCACCTTCCAAAGCCTCTAAATAAGCTACTACATCACTATATTCTTTTACAGTAATATTATTCTGTGTCAAGTACTCTACGGCTTCTTCCTTTAATGCCTTCTTCTGAATAAAGAGTACGGTTTCCTCCATAGTAATATAAGTGTAAGACAATGCCACCGGATTACATTCCACATCACAGCCTCGGATATTAAACAACCACATAATATCGTCCAACTTACTTAAGAAAAAGCTATCTGTTTTTGCTTCCTGCACTTTCTCTTTTACTTTTGCCAGCTTGTCTGCATAGTCTAATCCTACAATATCTGCCGGAAGCACCGTCACTTCCCCAGCCGGAAGTTCCGGTCTGTCTGTCCAAACCTCACCGGCCAAATCTCTGTCATACACAATGTTTATCTTCTTCTCTTCCAGCTTCTTTTCTAAATCCAATCCAATACCGGTAGCCACCACACGACCATCAAAGCCAAGTGTCTGACCCTCTTTCATGTTCTCCTTTAAGAAATCTTCAATGGTAGGTACCCCTTCATTACGCATGCGGAACAATTCCACGCCGGTACCTGCCAACTCTATTTCCGCCTGGATAAAGTAACGGCCATCCGTCCAAAGTCCGGCACCCTCCTGCCAAACCACCAAGGTACCATTAGAACCTGTAAAACCGCAAAAATGCTCTCTTACGGTAAAATACGCATTTACATACTCTGAGTTATGAAAATCTGCTGTAGGCATCATATAATAATCCATACCTGCAACTGCCATAGCCTCACGCAATGCTTTTAATCTGCCCTGAATCACTGTATTTTCCATGTCATCCTCCAATAATTATATTGGGGACTTACATATACATGCAAATCCCTCAAAAATATGCTCTATTAATAACCTTTGGTCAGTTCTCCTTTGCACAAACCAATGGCTCTAGATGTACCGATTCTGTCACATCCCAGTTCAATAAATGTTTTTAAATCCTCTATAGATGAGACGCCGCCCGCTGCTTTTATTTTTACCTTGGGACCAATATGTTCTTTAAACAACTTTACATCCTCCACAGTGGCGCCACCGGTTCCAAATCCGGTCGATGTCTTTATATAATCTGCACCTGCATTGGTCACTGCCTTGCACATGGCAATCTTTTCTTCCTCGGTCAAATAACAGGTT
This sequence comes from Acetatifactor sp., assembly GCA_045634745.1. GTDB lineage: Bacteria > Bacillota > Clostridia > Lachnospirales > Lachnospiraceae > Acetatifactor. The sequence goes on from JAZRAX010000043.1 coordinate 39,533, forward strand.
TCAATAATCACCTTTAAAATATGGTCGCCACAAGCTGCCTTAACCGCCTTAATTTCCTCTTCTACCTTATCAAACAGACCATTCTTTACATCTGTCACATTAATTACCATATCAATTTCATTACAGCCCTGCTTAATGGCTTCTACAGCCTCTGTAACCTTAGCCGCTGTCACCTGATATCCCAAAGGAAAACCGATTACCGTACAAATATTTATCTTTTCTCCATAAGCTTCATGCACTCTCTGTACATAAGCAGGCGGAATACAAACAGATGCGGTTTCATACTCTATTGCTTCTTCACAAAGTGTCTGTATTTCCTCCCAAGTACAATAGGCCTGTAACTTGGTATGGTCCACTCTTTTTAACATATCCTTTATTTCCATAATCATACCTCTTTATGCCTAAATTTATCTGCACCGAAAGTCCTGCCTCCGGCGACTTGCTTTAAACCCGCTGTTTAGTCTTCGCGCAACTCCATAGGTACATACTCCCTGTCACTTCCGATAGGCTTATACGCAGGACGAATAATCTTACCATTATTAGCAAGCTCCTCCAAACGATGGGCGCTCCATCCCGAAATACGCGCAATGGCAAAAATCGGTGTATACAATTCCAAAGGCAAATCCAGCATGTCATATACAAAACCGGAATAGAAGTCCACATTAATACTTACGCCCTTGTACATCTTACGTTCCTCAGCAATAATCCGGGGTGCCAGACGCTCCACCATGGAATACAACGCAAATTCCTTCTCCAATCCCTTTTCGATAGAAAGCTTCTCCACATAGCTCTTAAGTACTTCAGCACGAGGGTCGGACTTGGAATAAACAGCATGACCTACACCATAGATTAAGCCTGCCTTATCAAACGCTTCTTTATGCAAAAGCTTTCTCAAATATTCGCTTACTTCTTCCTCGTCCGTCCAATCCTTGACTACCTGTTTCATTTCCGCAAACATCTTTACTACTTTAATGTTTGCGCCACCATGACGGGGCCCCTTTAAAGAACCGATTGCCGCTGCAATGGCAGAATAAGTATCCGTCAAGGAAGAGGTTACCACATGCGTGGTGAAGGTAGAGTTGTTACCACCACCATGCTCTGCATGAAGTACTAACGCAATATCCAAAAGCTTTGCTTCTAAAGGAGTGTATTTACTATCCGGACGAAGCATATATAAAATATTCTCTGCCGTAGACAATCCCGGTTGAGGCTGGTGGATAATCAAACTATTCCCATTATGAAAATGGTTAGACGCGTGATATCCATAAATTGCCAACAGTGGAAATATACTGATTAACTGTACACACTGTCTAAGCACATTGGAAAGTGATGTATCATCCGCCTTATCATCATAAGAATAAAATGTAAGTACACTTCTGGCTAAGGCATTCATCATATCGCGACTAGGCGCTTTCATGATTACGTCTCGCACAAAGTAAGTAGGCAAACTACGGTAAAATGCCAACATTTCATTAAACTCAGCTAATTTACTTTTATTCGGCAACTCATCAAAAAGGAGAAGATACGTAATTTCTTCAAACCCGAAGTTACTATCCTTATCAAAACCGCTAACTAAATCCTTAACATTATATCCCCGGTAAAAAAGACTTCCTTCCGTTGGTATCGATACACCATCTACCACCTTGGAAGCACGGACATCCGATATATGTGTAAGTCCCGCCAATACACCTTTGCCATTCAAGTCGCGAAGTCCACGTTTTACGTCATATTTTGTAAAAAGTTCGCTATCTATAATATCTGCTTTTTCTGTCATATCAGCAAGCGCTATCATCTTTGGTGTTATTTCTGTATATAGGTTCTTCTTCATCCATTCTCCTCCTTCATCCTTTTTTCAAAACTATGTTACTATCATACCATGACGCGTTAATGTGCCGCAAGGTTTTTTTGAAAACAATGGAGCTCATCCAAAAAAACATCCCGGACAGCTGCAGTATTCTCCACACCTTCCGGGATTTGTTCTTTTTTATACAATTCGAACCACTTATTTTCCTATATAAAGCTTTGTGTAGCTTATGTTATTTATATCATAAACATTCTTCAGCAACAGAGTTTCTTGCGTATATACGATATTGTTGTTTTCACAATATACAGAATGAATACCACTGCCGGACAGCTTAAACAATTCTTCTTCCTGTAATATGTCTGCAATAAAAATATCTGCTATCTGCAATGCGATCTCCGCACAGCCTTTATCTTCTGCGTAAGAAATCAAGGTATTTACCGAATTTCTACAAAAACCATCCTGTACATCCAGATAAGCATTACGAATCTCTCCATTGCTCAATTGATAATATCGGTTTCTATCTAATCCATTGATAGGAAAACTACGTAAATTCACGATACTTCTTGCACCGGAATACTCCATGGTTGCCACCTGATAAATATTTGCATCCACTACATCAAAAAGATGAAACGAATAGGTTTGCCCACGATTATCCAAATTCCTTACGAATCCATCATAGCTGGAAATAGAACCCTTCGTATATCCCTTTTCTAACATAGTATCTGCCAGATAGTCCGTAATAAACGCATTTTTCATCCATGCAAAATCAATAAAGCCTGTAATATAATTCTCCTGTGCGTACTCAAGATACGCATCCGAAACATATAACATTACTTTATTATCATCCAATAGCTTTATCTCTACCGCTGCTACATCTGATGCAAATACAGCCAACTCCTCGTATGCTCTCGCCACCTCAGAATTCGTATAAGGATCAAAATCCACAATTTGGGAATCATCCGTACAAGAGAAGATATCATTGTATTGCTCCCAAACAGGTGCCAGATACAAATATCGACTTTCTGTGGTTTGTAGTTTTTCAAATGCCTGATACAACACCGGGTCAACTACAATTTCCTGGTTAGGATGTTGATTAATGTAATAAACATTATTTACCCCTTCAAAAGCTTGTTTACTGTGAAACAGCTTATATGCCTGCTCACAAGCCTCTGTATAAACCATGATAAGCGCCTTATGTTCTGCTGTTGCAGATATACCGCTTACCCCTAATTGATACAGGAATACAAACTCTTCCCCACAATTTACCTCTCCTCGGGAATCAGCTTCAATCTCCTGCCAACCGGGTTCCTTGGAAAGTAAAGTATGAATACCATAACCAATTGCCGTAAGTCCAATGGCCAACAAAAGCACTACAAGTAGTAAACGTGGTCCCACGTTTTTTTCGGACAACTCTACTTTTTCCACCTTCGGCACATAGGGTGTATGTTTCTCCCTTGCGGTACGTCCCATATTAGATTACCACCAATATCAACAATATTACAAAGAGAAGCGCTATAACGCCTAGGGTTACAAAACCTGCAATAGCACCCTTCTTACAAGCATTTGCGTTGCGTACATGCTTGTACTTTTTAAATACTACCATAGCAATCAAACCAAGAACCGGAAGCAGGAAGGATGCGAAAGTATACCATGCACTACCGGTATCATGAACAGGTGCAATAGTAATATCTTCCATCTTCTCTTCTTTTTTAGCCTCTACAGGCGCTGCTTCTGCTTCTTCACTATCAGGATCCACAATAGTAATAGTCTTCATAGGCACATTTTTTTCACGAATTGCCTTATATTCTTCAATTTCCTTTTTGTTACCGAATACCCAGTGGTCATGACCGATACATACCAGTTCTGGTTTATCCTCACTGTAATCATGAATGCTTGGGTCATAAGTAAATAACACTTTATTTTTCTCTAAATTCGGGTCCGGAATCGGAATCGCCGAAATCAGGGAATGTGTATACGGATGCAACGGGAAGTCAAACAGTTCCTCGGCATCTGCAATTTCTACAATGTCACCCTTATAAATAACACCGATACGGTCAGAAATAAATCTGACAATGGAAAGGTCATGGGCAATAAACAGATAAGTAACTTCCTTTTCCTTCTGGAATTTCTTCATCAGGTTTAATACCTGAGCACGAATAGAAACATCCAATGCAGAAATAGGCTCATCCGCCACAACCAATTCCGGCTCCATTACCATAGCACGGGCCAAACCGATTCTCTGACGCTGACCACCTGAAAATTCATGAGGGTAACGGGTTAAATGCTCCGGCAACAAACCTACCTCATTAATCATTTCCTCTACTTTGCGTACACGATCCGCCTCGTTTTCATAAAGGTGAAAGTTATACAAGCCTTCAGAAACAATATAATCTACAGTAGCACGTTCATTTAAGGAAGCCGCAGGATCCTGGAATACCATCTGAATATTACGGATAACCTGACGATCCAACGAACGGGGAATCTTTCCGGAAATCTTAACGCCCTTATACTGAATTTCACCTGCCGACAAAGGATTAACACGAATAACCGCTCTACCGATGGTGGTTTTTCCGGAACCGGATTCACCTACCAAAGAGAAGGTCTCTCCCTTGTAAATATCAAAGGATGCATTCTTTACCGCTTTTACAGCCGCATCACCTTTGCCAAAGGTGATATCTACATTTTTTAATGATAATAATATCTCTTTACCGTTTTTATCAATCGGTCCGCGCTCCGGCAACTTGGTAACGCGTCCAACATTTTCTTGATTAGGCACTGTTTTATCTCCTATATATTAAATGCTTTAACTAATTTTTCATGAATATCCTGAATGCCTTCCGGCTTTTCAATCTTAGGTGCCTTCGGGTCTAACAACCAGGTCTTTGCATAATGGGTATCCGTCACCTTAAACATGGGCGGCTCTAACAGCGTATCAATCTTTAAGCAATACGGATTACGTGGTGCAAATGCATCACCCACAATAGTATTATAAAGTGATGGCGGTGTACCGGTAATAGAGTAAAGCTTTGTATTTCTCTGTGCCAGCTGTGGCAAAGAAGAAAGCAATGCCCAAGTATACGGATGACGGGGATCATAGAACACCTCTTCTACTGTACCAAGCTCTACAATCTGTCCTGCATACAATACTGCTACACGGTCTGCAATATTTGCAACTACACCCAAGTCGTGTGTAATAAATACGATGGTGTATTTAAATTCCTTCTGCAAGTCTTTAATAAGCTTTAAAATCTGTGCCTGAATCGTAACATCAAGAGCAGTAGTCGGCTCATCACAGATTAAAATCTTCGGTTGACAGGAAAGCGCAATCGCAATAACAATACGCTGTCTCATACCACCGGAGTACTGGAACGGATAATCGTCAAAACGTGCTTCTGCATTAGGAATACCTACTTTACGCATCAACTCCAATGCACGCTTTCTGGCTTCCACTTCCGAACAATCCTGATGCTTCAGGATAATGGAGGTAATCTGCTTACCAATAGTAATAATAGGATTTAAGGAAGTCATGGGATCCTGGAATACGGTAGCAATCTTACTACCACGAATCTGACACCAATCCTTTGCATATTTCACATTTGCCAAGTTCAAAATACAGGTGCCGTGTAATGTATCCGCCGTTTCATCTAAGTAACGGACACGGAATGCCACTGTATCAAATACTGCATTTCTCTCCGTTTCATTATCCAAATCCACACCAAGCTCCATTGCCTTTTTAAAGGCTTTGCAAAGCTCGTTGGTTAATTTTACTTTTGTCTTTAAATCATAGCGTCCTACAGAAAGGTAAATCTCTTTGGCAAGGATTTCGTTACGTTTCTTGGTAACATCTGAAATCTCACCCTGGATTTCTTTCTCATACTTCGCCTTTAATGCCGCTTCCTTCTCTGCATACTCTTTCAAGTATTTTGCATCATTTGCAACTGCAGCCTTCTTATCCTTCTCAAGCTGTACATTACGCGCTTCTAATGCCTTAATCTGCTCGTCAAATGCCTTAATTTGAGCAGTTAACTCCTTCAGCTTGTCTGCATCCTTTTTATGATTCAAAGTAGTCTTTAAATTAAAAGCCTCTGTTCTCTGCAAAGTCAGCTCTCGAAGTTCTTTTGCAGCTGTATCCTTTTCTTCATCAGTCAAGGTTTCCTTTGCTCTCTTCTCTGCCTCCAAAGCAAGCATTTCACGATAGGTGGATGCACCCAGCTCCAGCTTGGAATACTCATTCAGCTTTGTCAATGCTTTATTCATAAGCTTATTGCCTACAGCGCTCTTCTTTACCACTGTATCAGACAGCTCTTCATCACTAAAAATAATTTTACCGTTGCTGACATATCCGTTGGATTCCAGCATGCCCGCAAAGGTCTTGGTAAATACAGATTTACCGGAACCGGACTCACCTACGATAGCAATGGATTCGTTCTCATAAATATCCAGAGAAATGCCTCGGATTGCTGTAAGGATTCGTCCACGTACACGGAACTTAACATCCAAATCTTTAATTGATAATAATACTTTCTTTTCTTGCATTCCTGTTTCCCCTTACATATGTGTTCTTGGATCAGATGCATCACCAAGGTTCTGTCCTACTACATAAAGTACAACAGTAATAATAGATGAAACTGCTACCGGGCTCCAAAATTCGAATTCCCATCCCGGTGTTACCATGGCACTTTCTGCCGCAAAAATCATACGTCCCAACGACATATCTGAGATACCCATTCCGATAT
>JAZRAX010000044.1:0-27755 GCA_045634745.1 Acetatifactor sp.
TACGCCCGTTTGTGAAGTTTGTTATTGGTGGTACTTTAACAATACTATCCTGGGACAATCCTGTCACTGCCTATTTTTGAAGAAATAGAAAAACTGCGCCACAGCCTTGGCAGACCATCGCGCAGCGATTTTGTTCACTTTCAGTTTTACGAATTAAATATTGTATTAAAAAAGAAGCCGTCCATTCTATTTTTGTTGAATGGACGGCTTATCTAAAATCATTTACTTTTTTTAGTGGATTTATAAGAGATTAGATATTTTGTCTAATAATCCTTGAAATTAATCCGACTGCAACATTGCGGTCTTCATCAATTCGGGTAACAACGAAGCTTACTTCATCTTTTTTGCCGGGCATACGGTTGTCGTAGCAGCTGTGAGCTACAGCATTTACGCCGATATGAAGGCGGACGAAGACGGTGCCTTTGTGGATATCAGTAACTACTCCAGCATACTTACCTTGAATCTTGCATTTGCTTAAGTTAGCCTTACTGGTGTTACCATTGACGCTTTTGACATCTGCTTTCACGGTGATGTTTTCCAGAGAGTTAAAGTTGACACTTAGGATGCGGACCAGTATCTGTTCACCCACATGGAAGCTTTCCGTTGCATCACCCAACCAGTCCCAAGATAAATCACGGGCCAATATCGAACATTCCACACCGAAGATCTCTACTCGGACTACTTTTTCTGCGACAGCAATGACTCTTGCCTGCACAATGCGGTCTTCACATACGCGGGCAACACCGTTTGCATCAGGAAGATAGAATATCTGACGTTTCTTATACATGGCATCCTTTCTGCTGGCAACTACACTACGGCTGTTATTATCAATACCCTTGATCATAAAATCAATTTCACATCCAAGCATGTTTCCAAGAATCTTATTTTGTCTTTGGATGAGTTCACCATAATCATGGGCTTCATCTTCGGCAAGATTAATCATCATCTCAGCTAACGGGATAACTACACGCATTTCCTTATAATAGATTATGGCAATGGTGCCGCCACCTTCCATTTTCTCAATACCACCAAGAATACCGGTAAGGATTTTATGGGTGCGATATGCATTCTGCATCTCATGCCAGATGGTATCTTCCTTGCTTTCTTGTGTTTCGACTTCGTCATCCGCATTCAAGGTGAGAATAGAAGTGGGGGCAGGTTTCTTAGTTGTAGCGATTTTTCTTGTGCTGTTAGAAGCATTTTCTGTAGTAGCTTCGCCTTCAAGCTGCACATGAGCGTTTTCTTCAGTAATAATTGTTTCATCATTCTTTTTTCTAGGCATATTGTTAGTCTCCTTCATTTCATGTCATAATAGATTTTTTATCAGTAGCTACAATAGAGTAGTCCTCATCCAGTGGGATATATTCCGACCATTTATCCGGAGTCGTAACCGGGGGAGGGGACATTTTCTTTGGAGCTTTTGATTTTGCTGGTTTCCTGGGCTTCATCAGGTTAGTGAAGTCCGGTTCAGCGGTGTCTGGTTTCTTTCGCCACTCGGGCACGTGGTCGCTTGCTCTGCTGGGAGTAAGCTTTTTGCTTTCTGGGTGGAGCGTATAGTCGTATTTTCCTACCTTCAGTACTTTTTGTCCTCGAAGGATAATAAGGGCCTGGTCTAATGGAAGACGTAAGACTTCATCCGGAGTCATAAGCTTACGTTTGCCAATGGAGTGGGTTTCACGATATTCAGGTGTATAGTCTGTGATACGCCAGGTATTAAGCTGCTTTGCCTCACTGGATACTGCCACACTGACTTCGCCGGTTCGGTTGGAGATAAACTCAGCGGTCATCTCATCGGTACAGCCAAGAAACAGCTGTGTATCACAGTTACCTATGATTTCCTGCCACTGATTGTCGGGATAGCGGTTCTGCATTTGTGGCAGGTTCTGGAAAATACAGCTGATGGATAGTGCCCTGGAACGAATGGTGCTGATTTTCTTGGTTAAATCAGCAATGGTACAGCCACCGTTTGCCAACTCGTCTGCAAGGATGTGCACCGGTACCGGAAGCCTTCCATTATCCCCGTATTTGTCTGCATATCTTACCAGCTTAATGAAGACAAAGGACATAAACAGGGAGGAGAGGAAGTCAAAGGTGGAATCCTGATCCGAAGTGATGCAGAAGTATGCACACTTTTCTTTTCCCGGTTGAGTCAGATTTATTTCATTGTAGCTGGTGATCTGACGAATCAGTTTGTTCTGGAATACCTGAAGTCTGGTACCAAGTCCGATGATAACGCCGCTTCGCACGGTATCGGATGCCTGCTTGAAGATATTGTAGGGAGCTTTTGCCGGATGAGTAACCGGTAGTATGTCAAACAGGCTGTTTAATTCCTTTTCTGAGTTCATGGTAAGGAGCTTATAGACCTGTCCGATATTCTTGCCTTCCGGTGGAAAGCCTTGGTCCACATACAATACAAGTGCTTTTAACAGGTTCATTTCAGCATTGTCCCAGAAGTGATCTCCTTTTGCTGAGCCGGTATTCTTAATGATTACATCAGAAAAAAGCTGCGCCATGATTTCCTGTCCTTCAATCTCAGCAAGGCAGTTCCAGCTGTCTGAGTTCTCCGGATTAATCAGGTTGAATACTCGCACTATATATCCGTTCTCTAATAGATAGTTATGGAGGTCGCCATATAACTCAGATTTAGGATCTGTGATAATCAGGCTTTCTCCGCGTTTGACACACTGGAAAGCAACATTCCTGGCATAAGCTCGGCTTTTCATGGATCCAGAAGCACCAAAGACTGCAACATTACGATTCATTCTGGTATCTTCAGGTAGACACACGGCTTTACCATAGAGCATTCCTAGAATGACACCACGGTTGCCTGCAATATTTGATACTAATTCCAGTACATTATGAAATTCGGAATCGTTCATAAATCCAGAGGTACCATAGGTTCCCTTGTCAGAATAGGTAAGGTTACGTTCCTTATCAAAGGTTCCTTTTTTGCCGATTCCCATTCGCATTACCATAATTAAGAGAAGTCCAAATGCGAGAAGACACAAAAAAATCCCATATAAGCTATATGGGAAGATGGTAAGTGCCTTGAGGCATGCGGATATGGAAGCTGAAGGAAATAAAGGTGAGGTGCCGTTACCTGGGGTGCCGCCTGAAGAAGACCATTCCTGATAATTGTAGATAAACTGGGCGATGTAGCCGCCGGCATAGGCAAGACAGGTTATCAACAGGGGCAGGACCAGGCACAAGCAGATAAGCTTTTTCTTATCTTGTAGTAGTTTCAGTTTAAAAACCTCCTTTCAAACTTTTCTAAATCAATGGTTTCAATGGTTACAATATCTCCAAAGTATTTTTCAAGTACCGTTTTCTGAAAATCGAAGCATATCAGATGTCCGGTAAGATCATGCAGGGAAAGTGCAGTATGATATCTGGAGAGCCGTAACATATCGAAGTCAAACCCAAGTAGCACAGGGATGCCATCCAGGGTAGCATCATGTTCCAAACCATAATCCGGACAGGGTGGTTGCAGGTCGGAAAGTAAAAGGGCACGTAAATCGCTACAAAGCTTAGGGGAGCAGAGCAGCTTTAACAGAGTTTCACCAGCAGGGGTTGATGGCAGGTAGTGAAAATAGTCGAAACTGGTATCCAGATAGAAGTAACTTTTTTGGTACCCGCCATTACTGGTTAATAGCTTCAGTGCGGTTTCCATATCTGTTCCGATTAGTAGTGCTTTTACCGGAGTATCCGGGTGATACCAGGGATGAATATATTCTTTTGACAGTACACCTCGTGTGATATGATGCTGTATCATGGTTTTCACCTTTAGTTCCGTCCGGTATTCCCATTTTATTAAAGCTTCGCCAGTATAAAAGACTGCGTAAATGCACTTGTGGGTAAACAGTATTCCAATGGTTCTGGAATTGTTTATTTTGATTGCTTCCGCGCCCAGTTCCTTAATCTCTCTGGACTGATAGAATACCGGGAGGGGAAGTTGGGATTTCCCACGGTTCCCTTCCTGAAACAAAAGTGGTTTTTCATCACGAAATACAGTAACACCTGCATTAAGCATCATGGAGTAGACGATTGCTGTCTGGTGAAGGCGTAACCTTCTTGGAATATCGCTTCGCGGACGATTAGTATCTGTATTGCCACTTAGGTAAAATTGGAACCGGTCAGGGTTTATCTCAAGCAGAAGCTTTTTACCTCTGTTTGTTAGTCTGTATCCTCTGAGCCGGTCCTTGTAATGAGTTTTTATGTAGTTGTCATCCTTCAGTTTAGTAATAAGCTTTTCACCATAGCTTTCACTTATGCCCAGATAGGATAGTATATCAGGACTACACTCTCCTGAAAGAGCGATGAGAGATAGAATTTTATATCCGGTGCTGGATGTGTCCAATGGTTTATACCTCGCTTTCGGGAATATATAGCAAGCAGAAATAAAAATATGATTTTTTACCATACTCGCCTGAAACTCAGGTAAAAAGTGCGTCTTGGTAAACGGTAAGAACACGCATTTTCAAAGGGTTTGCAGCACTTTTTACCATAGTCGGAAAAAATAAGTAAAAAAAGCTTAAAAATCCGACATGAGATTTTCCTGTTTCTGAAGGTCATTCAGCCAATTTGAAAAAGCACTTTTCTCCATAATGGTTAGTATAGTGCAATCTCTATCTCCAAGTTCTGTAGTGTGATATGCATCACAGAATAATCCGCCATCATCTGTCATGACAAAACCGGCCACAGTATCGAGCAGCTGCTTGCATTCCAGATTATCATAATCCCGAACCCGTCTTGCAGAAAGATTTCGGTCAAATATGTGAGAGAAACATACCACACATTCTGTAAAGTGGGGGAGGGTATTTGCTTTTGCATAGGTTTCCAGGCTGGCATGCAAAGGATCTGTTAGAAACGTGGTATTGGTCCTTTTGTTTCTCTTTGGCATAAGACCAGGTAGTGTTATTACCACACGGTCTAAGCTGTGTGCGATTTCAATACCATGTTCCTTGGCGATTGCATCCATCAGCTTGGGCTTGCTTACCAGATTAGTGGCAAAAATGAGATTACGTAAGGAACATGCAATACGTTCTGCCCTTTGTGCAGCATCCATGCTTAGTTCCTCATAGTTCTTTCCATAAGTACCGGTATTTGTGATTTTCATGGCACTTAAGGTGTTTTTGAGTTTTGGTATTTCCTCCTCAATACGTGAAAGACGGGAGGAAAAGGTATATCGGTCCATTTATTGCTCTGTTACTCCTTGTTTCTTGAAATATTGCACATGTCCATCCGGCGATATGGTACAGAAAGCGGTAATGCCGGGGAAGTGAAGCAGAGGAATCTGCTTGGTATGTTCCACGATTACCAGTCTTTGTGGAGCATCTTCGTCGTGCTGAGACAAGGCATGGTTAATTAGTATTTCCTTTTGTTCCGGTACATGTATTACATCATAGCAATCCGAAGAGGTGTAAAACGTCAGTGTGACCGGAAAATCGCTGGCAGAATGAAACGTAATATCCTGGATGAAATCTATAAGCACCCAGAAGGCTGACAATATGGAAGGGTTTGGAGTGCTATCCTTGGAGTAGAAAACATAGCCCGTCTCTTGTTCATAGACAAGCCTGCCGTTGCGTTCCAGCTGTTTGACCAGCATTAGTGTTTTATCTTCAGAGATATCCGGAAATAATTGGATAAGCTGATTTATTGATAATACCTGGTACATGGATATAATCCGGATAATCTCTGTCAGATGCTTTTTTTGCGTGTGAATAATGTGATTCATGGTGTACTCCTTTATAATAGGAAGAAACACTGTTAATACATAATAAATACGTATGCCTTACGTAGAACAAATCACAGACGAAATATATGGCTTTATTAAGTAAGGTTTATGTATTATATACGTATTAGACAGCTTCCGACATCTGCTGTCGCTCTCTTTCCTTTTCCAAAATAAGCTTGAGTTCCATACGGTCAGTGGTAATCAATTCTTTTTCCAATTCAGAAGCTTTAAATTCAACCGTTACATTATTGTTGTTGGTGGAAATCAGAGCATTACCACGCTCGAAGTGGGTGATTGCCATAGTTTCCGCTTCCGACAGATGAAGAATGGACTGCACACGTTCCGCTTCCTCATCTTCAAGGTTTAGCACAATCTTGGTCTTGGAGTTGTTGATGATGCCTTTACCGTATTTGCCATCCTCTAAAGCGAAGAAGTCATTCAGGTCCTGAGTAGCACAAATGGCGGAACCACCATATCCACGGATGATTTTGAAAATCTCTAATACAAACTCTGCGGCAAGACGGTTGGAAGCAGCACCAATAAGATGCCATATCTCATCAATAAAGATTGCCTTTTCCATGGTTCTGTCTTCTTTGGCTTTATCCCAAACATAATCAAGAGCCACAAACATACCTACTGTCAGTAAATCGCCGGTAAGTTCTGAAATATCAAGCACAGTGTATTTGTTATCCAGATTAACATTGGTCTGCTGGTTGAATGTAGAAGCAGAGCCGTGTACCAGTCGGTTCATAATGTTGGCAAGTCGCTTGGTATCCGGATTTGCCTTCAGGATGTTGAACACATCTTCCAGTATGGGCATCTGTCGATAATAGCCGGGATTCTCAGGATCTTCCAAGCTGTCATTGTTATGGGTAATTCCCTTTTTCTTGTATGTCTGGATTAAGGCTTCATCAAGTAGCTGTCGTTCTTCATGCGTCATATCAGGAATTAACAGGGAGAAGAATATATGCAGACGTTGGATTTTGGCAGCAAGCAGGGATTTATCCGTCTGCGGACCATCCAAAAGGTCATTAGCAGAAGAATCCACTTTTCTAATCTCCATGATATTAATACAGCTTCTTGACGCAGGGGAGATGGAAATAAATTCTCCGCCGATATTACTGCAGGCTCTGTGGAACTCATGTCCTTTAAGCGGAGCAATAATAAATACCTGGATATTCTTTCTTCTCATGCGAAGTGCCATAAGCTGCATGGTGAAGGTCTTACCAGCACCAGAGGTTCCAAGGATAGCCATGTTTGCGTTTTTGTAAACGCGGGAGTTAAATATGTCCACTATAATCAGTGAATTGTTATGCTTATTAACGCCCAGCAGGATGCCGTTGTCATCACACATCTCAAAAGAAGTGAAAGGATAGCAGCTGGCAACACTGCTTGTAAGGATGTTGCGCTTGGAACGTTCAAAAAGGCTTTTATCTAAAGACACCAGAGGAAGAGAAGAAAGTAGGGCTTGTTCTTCCCTAAAATGACAGGGGACTGCTTCCATATCCTGTGATAAAAGAAGTTTCTGCATTTCTGATGTTCTCCATTCCAGTTCTTCAAGACTGTCTGCAGTAATGGTAATCAGGATATTCATGTAGTAGAAGTCCTCATTAGCTGCAAGGCCCTCTTTTAAGAAGTAGCCTGAACGAATAGCACTGTCCAAATCATCGAAGTCAGAGTTAGTGTCTGATGTATCTTTGATTTTGGAACGGTTGATTCTAAGCTGCTGGCCGAGTTTCTGCGATATACGGTCTTTAGGCTGACGGTGGAAGAATAAATCCACATCAATACCATCGCCGGCATTTACAAGAAGGGATATCCATCCTGCATATACCTGAGCACGATATCCATACGAAGGAACAATAAGGTATGAGTGGTACACGCCATCTATAACAACATAGTTTCCATGTGTGTAGTCGATGGACTCAGGAGCCATGAACTCCATAGCCGGTATTCTGTCTATTTCATCACGTCTACCGGCATTGATATATTGCCCGATTACCTCATTCACCCGGACGCTTAAGGGTTTTATGGCACTGGTTCTGCGGTTAAGAATGTTGTAGAAAACTTCGGTGACCATTTCATCATCATTATCCGTTAGCAAAAGTTCATTTCCACATTGTTGAAGATATGCTTTAGCAGTACGGACAGCGGTTGCCAGCGCGTTTAATGCATCTGTTTCTTCACTACCTCGATTGGCAGTCACAGGTTCGTATTCAAAGGCAATAAAAAAACGTCTGGTAATGGCTTCTTTGGAACCAATACGACGTATCAGGTTTTCATAGTCCTTTTGTAATGCGAGACATCTCTCGTCAGTTTCGTATTTCATCTCTTCGCGAATGGCATCTAAGTGACGGTTAATGTCAGCCCGTCTGGTAAGCACCTTAAACTGCAATTTGACAGGACTGATTTTTAAGTAACTGACAAACGAGTAGATGATATTACGCTGCTCCCTTGCACTACGAAGCAGAAAGTTAATTGGTATTACTTCGACCAGTTTTACATATCGGTGGTCTTTGGTATAAATAATGCCATTTTCTATCTTTTTTATGGGCAGATAGGAAGCTGTCGGATTGATCGGTAGTATATTGGTGCTATCCTTAAAAGGATTTTTGTTTGTAGAATTACCTTCTGAATCAGAAAGTAATTGTTTGGTCTGCTTACGTTCCTTGCGTTGTCCAAACTCTTCAGCAAAGTTTTCTTTTTTCGGTTTTACGGATTTTTCTTTTGTTTTGGTGGCGGGCTTTCTTTTGGTAGTTGTCTCATCATTAACAGATGTATCTTCCTTAATTCCAATAATTCTTCGATTTTTCAAATAGACAAAGAAATTCAGTACAAAAGAAGAGAGGCTTTCACCACCAATACCAATCACCGCAAAAAGAACGACCGGTAGTACAGTAAGGCAGGCAATAATTATCCTTGCAGTTAGAGTGAGTGGAAGATGGAAGACCGGGTAACCGATTAAGATTCCGAGTATCAGAGCTTCCAGGGCATTACGTAGTTTAATGGTTCCGCCAAATATGGTGCCTGTATCAATAAAATTTGGTGGAATTATGTACATATCGTTATCTTCCTGTCCTTGTGTTATTTTCAGGGACATCTTTATACACCTCCTAGACATAAAAATAGGACAGATACTTTCTGTCCATTAGGGTTATTCTGTATATGGCCGTCCGCACAGCACAATTTTGTCGGTATCATAGATTTTGCGATATACTACTTTTCCTTGTGAGGAAGAAGCATCCACCACATAATCGTTTCCGGCATAAATAGCTACATGGCTGATATTTAAGAAACGGTCATTTGTTTCAAACGAATAGAATATCAAATCACCGGGAGCAAGCTTTCCAGGATCTACAACCAAATTATTCTCTACAATGTATCGTCCCTGGGCGGCTGCAGTGTTGGCACCGTCATATTGTAGGTAAATTCCAAGTCTGCCATATACCCAGTAGGTAAAGGAGCTACAGTCGAAGTAGCCTTCCTCATTACGCCGTTCCTGGCTATAAGGAGTGTCCAGCATTAAGATGCCATAGCCCACAGCTTTTTCTCCGGTTTCACCAGCGATAAGACTCCAGTTTGGTTTAATCTGGTATACATTGCTATATAAAAAACGTTGCATATTTAGAGCATAATCTTCAGCCAGTTGTTTCTGTTCACTGGTAAGCGAGAATACCTCATTAGCAAAGTAATCGCTACCGGCATATTCAATGACATATTCATAATGTGTCACAATAATATTGGCTTTGGTAGTTTCATCCTCTTTTATGTAAGTGGATGTGTTTACCGAGTAGGAAAAGACCTTTTTCAAGTTTTTACGGAGTGTCTTCTCCAATTTGGACAACTTGATTTCTTTATAGTCATTTTGTGAAGCACAAAACTGAGAGATAATCATGCTACTTTCATGGATGATACGGTCAGCAAACTCATCAGTAATGCTATATTCACAGTTTGCGCCAAGTTTGTCTGCTTCAGACAGTATGCTTTCAATCAAGGCATCATGCTTTTCGCGTAAGATTGCTTCGATACTGCCTTCGGTTGTTGCAAGATTCTCCATAATAACATCAGGATTATTGAGAGTATCTTTTGATGCAGTGTCCATACCATCCGTACCAAAGATTAAGGATGGTAGCATTGCCAGAAAAAGAACCGGAAGCATAAATAAGACACATGCCCCGGCAATGATTTTTCCGACAAGGGTTCTGTTTTCCCAAAGACCTGCAGCTAACATTCCGTATGGTCCCGCAGCTGCACCTTTGGTGGCACCGGCAATTGTTTTTCCGGTTTTCATGGCTCCTTTTGCAAAACTGGCAGCATTTGCTGCAGTAGAAAGAGCCGAGTTTTTGTTATTCTGTCTGTCATCAGCCATTTATATCCGGTCCTTTCTTCTTGGAACTGGAGGAAGCTTTTTGACAATTTCTTCGTTATAAGCAATTTTGCCTTCACCAGTCATATAAGGGGTTCGTTCCACGGTATCCGTAGCATACTGACGATACCATGTGGAATTATCTGCAGCAGTGACAGTTTCGTATTCACCTTCAGGAGCCATATACTGTTCTGTATTATACATACCGAAAGCAGAACCATCCGGATATGCAATAGAGGTTTCAGTTCCCATGATACGTCCACCACCAATTTCCACGTTACTATATTCTGGAGCATCCGCCACGCCGGTTTCGTTTAGAAACGAGGACAGTGCCTGAGATGCCTGGGTACCGGTCATCATACCGGTATAGTTTATATTGCCCTGAGCAATGGCACTTGTAACGTTGTTGGCAAATTCGCCACCTTTCTTAAGGGAGGCTTCAAAAGCCTTTCTGCTGATTGGATTACTTCCCTGACCGGTCATGGCATTGATGGCACCATTACTGAAACGTCTGCTGACCATTCCGGCTAGTCCGCCTGCCATAATGGAGGTGTTGTTTGTACTGCCACCACCACGATAAGAGCCACCTCTGGTAAAGGAGCCTCCGGTAACAGACTTGACAGCGGAAAAGCCTCTGGCTGCTATCAACATTTCAGCCATCATGGAACTTCCGGTGTGTCCCACATTGATACCCAGACTGGACATGAAGCTGTCTATTTTCTGACTTACCTTTAGAAAAGCAATGGCACATAAAAACCATACAACAAGGTTACCTGCCACTTCCTCTCTGGTACCGGCTGCTTCGACTTCTTCAGGAAGTACCGCCAGAACAGTAATTGATTGAGCAAAGAGTAAGCTGAGTGCTATCAATAAAAATATGATTTTCTTCTTCATATCTGCCTCCTGTTAAAATGATAATGGATTGGAAAGGAATGTTCCTACCATGGAGTTAAACAGTTTCAAACACCAGGCGTTCATTATCAGCAAGAAAACCTGTCCTGCAAACATCCGGCACCATGACTTGAATATGTTGGATGTACTCTGTGCTGCGCCGGTGGCGAAGGCTACTGGTGCAGTAAAGACGATAACTCCAAGCAGGATATAGCGTTCAGCGGCTTCAAATAGCAGTTTAATGTAATTCCATGCTAGAATAAGTACCAAAATTAGAGCAATCAAGGCAACAGAACCGTTTGCTATTACTCCCAAGATGGATAGTAACACGGAATTGAAACTGCCGAAGTTCAGTGGTGGCAGGTCTGACGATAAAATCCAAGAATATGGAGTGCCGCCAATATCCAAAACCAGATCCGTAATATCATTGCAGTAATAAATCAGCCCCATGAATATGATGGAACGAATACTGAGTTTAAAGGGATCCTCTGCTTCAGAGCCTGCGGCGGCACCAAAGTTTTTGAATAATTGCCAAACCCAATTAAGCAAAACAAGTCCCATACCAGTTGCGACAAAGATATGATACATAGTATCTGCTGCAGGAAAATAGCGTACAAAAGTGTCCATGCTACAGCCCAACGCACCAAGTACCGATGTGGTAATTAAATCAAGAACATTCATTACCTGCTCGGCAATCCATTCCACGATGCTGTCAAGTATTCCCATAGTTTATTCCTCCTGTTCGTCAACCAGTCCACTTACCATCTGAGAAGAATGGTGTGATGTATGCCATGATAAATCCTAAACTGTTCAAAATAACCCAAGAGATTATGATGCGCTTTAACCAGGCCCTTGACTCGTCTACTGTCTTACCGGACTTACTGAAGTTCATAAGTAAGAGAGCCACGGATGCAGTAACGATTGCTGCAACCGTAGAGATACCAAGGATTTTGCCATATACGTCTTTCATAATGGTCTCTGCTTTCGTCCACATATCAGTAGCGAGTACCGGTTCAGTCTGCAGAAAAAAGAAATAAGCAAATGCAGCTGCACCAATCGCAATATGCTGATGTGGAATATTCAGTTTCTTTTTGGTGGGAGATTTACTCCCGGTGTGTAGAAGTGATTCTCTGTTTTTCAATTTTTTACCTCCTGTAAATTAAAATAGAATAGCCAGCAATCGTTTTGCGATTACTGGCTAAGACATAAAAAAAGCATCTGCGAGTACGCAGATGTTCCTAAGTTGGAATGGATATTTAGTTGTGGGCATAGCTTGGAGCATGAACATTATAGCATGGGTAAAATTACATGTAAATCGCATTACAGTGCCACTTTATACATTATCCATGTCAATGTAATGCCATATACTATTTTTCTTTCGGAACGAACCTGTTTAGCATCTCCAAACAGTCTTTGGAAGTATATCCCCATAGGATAGAGCTGAGAGCCTGAACTGCTTCAGGACGCTTTCGGTAATAGGTCCGCTTGGATATATTAGTGATATGCGGTACAAGCGACTCTATGATTTCATCAGTATTCTGGAGTTGCTGAGGAGAAAGGTAGCTGTAGTACAAAATCCAGTAGTATTGTTCTCCATGCTTATGCTTGCTGCGTAGAATGTCAACTGCTGAGTTGAGCAGATTGAGCATCTTGTTGCTTCGTTCTATACTCTGTGCGTAATTCTCGAGTTTAGAGCCACCAATATCAGCACCGGCAAGGTATATAGAGTCAAGAAATTCTTCAATGCTGCTTCCATATTCAATTTCAAAGGTATTCTTTACTTGTTGAACTGCTAATTCAAGGTTCCATACTGCATCCCGATAGTTCTTTAGCAGTTTCCAGGTATCGTGGAAGAGAGGGTTTTCTTCCACGGAGGGTGTGTTGGCTATTCTATTTTTACTCATTGCAGATACCTACCTTTCTTGTTTCAGACATGTTTGCTTTCTCAATCGCTTCAGTTGGTGTCAGTGTCAGTTCAAACTGATACGAAGTTCGCCCATCAGGACAGTCTATCCTTAGAGAATACTTTAAATTACCATTCTTGCAGTCGGATAAGCTATATAACTTATATTGTGATTGGGGGCATTCACAACACGAAACCCCTTGTGCTGCAAGGATTTTAGCGACTTTTCGGACCACCATACGAATGTGAGATTTTGAAACGCAAGCGGTCTGTGGTGAAACGATATCATGACTATCTTCAATCGTTATCTGGTCGTCCTTAATAGGACTCTCTTCCGGTGTTACGTTACCCGGAATATTAACAGGAACTTGAAATACCATAGAAACCTCCTCTTTATCAATCATTACATCGCTGATATTAAACATGGTGGACAGATAGTTGCATAGATAAATCACACTACCATGTCTGCCTGTAAAAGATACCAGTGATAAATATTCCTTGTTTTGTAGCTTGTTGAGTATGCGGCTGACAGTTGCTTTGGAGATGCCCCAACGCAGACCGAGTTCGGCGTAGCTTATTAATGGATTGCCGGTGCAATTACGGAAATATACGACCGGACCTATATCAGAGCCTTGAACTTGTTCATCGTTGTAGATTGCGTGGATCCATAAGTCCAATATAATATCCATTTCTGAACATTTCCCCATGCTGATAAGTTCATGGACTGCAGATACAGGGAAAAAGAAAAAGCCCACATCTTTTAGACATGGGTAGTTGTAATTTAAAGAAGTATTATTATCATTCCATCCTGTAATATGGAACTTGATAAGATTTCCTCTGCCTAATTTGATATAGGTAAGGTAATTCTGTTTTTGAAGAAAGTCCAGAATGGATACTGCCTGGTGATGAAACCGGGTGCGGAACCATTCTGATAATTCAGCTGTGGTACAGATCCATTCGCCTGGACCAATCAGATAGGATATTCCTTCCAGTTTGCGATAAGAAGTACGGAAGTTTGCGTAGGAGCATAGTGTCATGTAATAAAAAAGATAGGAACTTCCGTTTGTACGAATGTCCCTATCATTCATAAGTGTGCGAAGAAAATCGCGATATATACGACATCGCGGATAATCAACCACCTGTTTAAGTTCTAATTGGTAAAACATGGTAATCTCCTTTCGGTGTATTGTTATGTTTTTGACTGTATGATATAATTGAAAAAACTAAAACGTTCATATGCGGGATGAGATACTTGACTACTAGGCTTTTGACCTTGTATTCACAGTTGTCCATCGTTTCATTTTTCCGCTTGCTAATAACTTGCTAATTGGAGAGGCTAGTATTAGCTGATACTAGACGGAAAAGATGATACTAGATGAACAACTGCTTCAAAAAAAGTCCGGAAAATGCGGAAAATTGCGGACTGCAGAATACTAAACGGACTCCACGGAATTGTATTTTCTAACTCCTAAGCGAAAGATCGGGCGTTCGAGTCGCCTCACCAACGTTGAAAGCATTGAAAACACAGGATTTTTCAATGCTTTTTTTTCACCAAAATTCAATAATTCTTTGTCTATTACACGACTTCCCAATAATTCATCGGTGGTAACATTAAAGAATTTTGCAATGAGTGCAATTTTATAATTCGGGACAAAACGCTGTCCTTTCTCAATGGGAAGAGTTGTAAAGTATTTGCCTGTTTCCATCAGTCAGAAAAGTAGAATCAGAGATGGTGCAAGAAATAAAGAATCCGGAAGTACAGGGTAAGAGTCAATAAAGTTTTTTGGGGATCACTTGAGTGTGATATCCTTTTGAATATGATGTGAACATATAAAAATAGAAATAAAGAAATATTTATTGATGATAGAAAAAAAGAAAAACAGGTAGTATAATGTTGGTGTTATGCTAAATATGAAATCATAAGAAAGGAAATGATATCACTTGAATAATAAATACATAAAAACAGTAGCAATTATAATGCCTATCCTGTTAGCACTTATTTGTCTTGCTTTCGTAGTAAAAAATGATAACCAGGCAAGTATGCCTATTCCGATGAATCTTACATTTATAGGAGAATACAGTTATGATGGAGACAACTGGTATCCATACAATGAAGATAGCGATATGTCTGCATTAGGCGGAGATGTTAAAGTAAGAGGGCATTTTGATGTAGAGATATCAGAAGGAGCCATATTAAATTTCTACTGTAATCATATTGGGGTAAGTATCTGGGTGAATGGAGAACAAGTGTATATGGATACTCCCACAGAGATTAGGAAATATGGAATTAATCTAATGCCTTCCATGTGCGGAAGACGATGGGAGCAGATATTTTTTCCGGCAATTTCTACAGAGGATGAGGTGGAGTTTCATTTTATTAATTATCATAAATACGGAAATAAAGATGCGTATAAAGAACTTTTATCAACATGCCTTATTACACCTTTAGATAAAACAGTATTGGAGACTTATTTAAAACCATATATCAATCCATTTGAAATGATGGGAACAGCACTTTTGATTGTTGGGATAATGTTGCTTGGTGCTTCTCTTTATGCGGCTGTTTTTAAAAGCAGAATGGCAAATTATTTATTCAAAGTAGGAATAATGACATTGTTCGTGGGCGGATATACAGTACTTGACGTGATGATGGTTTATTTTACGGATGAATTGTTAGTCATGAGAACATATGGTGGACAGTTGTGTTTGATGCTTGGAATTTATTTCTTGGGTCTTAATGTATGTGGCATTATAAACGGGAAGTATAAAAAAGCGGCAGAGATGGTAATGGGAGTATCGGGTATTATAAATATGCTGATAATTGTGGTCGCCCTCGGTGCAAAAGTATTGCTGTATGATACAAGAATTGTTTGGGAAGGTTCGCAGTGTATTGTTAGCCTGATGCTAATGATATTGTGTCTTTTAGAATTGAAAAGAGAGAAGACAAAAAGAATACTACTGATTACATATGTGTTCGTTAATATTGCTATTTTACTTGATATTATTGGTGTAGGCTATCATATGTTCCGTTCCGGCACTTGTTTCAAAGTATCCTTTTTGGTTATGCTACTTGTTTTTCTACTTCAAGGAGCAAAACAAGTAATAATGGATCATCATGCATCTATAAAGAACAAGAAATTAAAAGAGGAATTAGAAAACAGTCATATCGCATTAATGCTTAGCCAGATACAGCCCCATTTTATATATAACACTTTGGGGACAATTGGAGAATTTTGTGAAGAAGAACCGAAGAAGGCTGCTGACCTTGTGCAAAAATTTTCATTGTATCTTAGAGGGAATTTTACTGAATTGGACAATCCCATGCCGATTCGTGTATCAAAGGAATTGGAGCATGTGAAACATTATGCCGACATTGAACAGATTAGATTTCCTGATATGAAGATAGAGTATGATATACAGAATGATAATTTTTTGATACCGGCACTTACCATACAACCACTTGTGGAAAATGCAATAAAGCATGGACTTATGGGGTTGGAAAGTGGAGGAACAGTAAAAATTTCAAGCTATGAGACCGATAACTATTATGAAGTTTGCGTAAAGGACGATGGAGTAGGATTTGATGAGTCTGTATTTGAGGACGGAAAGAAGCATGTAGGGATAAAGAATATTCGGAAACGAATAGAAGGTATGTGCAGTGGAACATTGCTTATAGACAGTGTTATAGGAAAAGGCACAACTGCAGTAATTAGAATTCCGAAAGAAGGTGTAGAATATGATCGCGTTGGCGGTAGATGATGAAAAATTGATGTTAAATGCCTTGACAAAAGCAATAAGTGCATCGCCGGATATTAATGATGTAGTAGAGTTTAATGTATGTTCAAAGGCATTGGAGTGGGCGAAGGATAATACTGTCGATATTGCGTTTTTGGATATTAATATGCGAGGTATGGGTGGTTTAACATTGGCAGAAAAGTTGTTAGAGATGCAGCCGGATTGTAAGATAGTTTTTTGTACAGGGTACACGGAGTATGCGGTAGATGCTTTCAAGATACATGTTTCGGGCTACTTGATGAAGCCTATTACAGCCCAAGCCGTGCAAAAAGAGATTGATCACATTAGAGGGCAAAAGGCGAAAGAGAGATTACTGACCGTAAAGTGTTTTGGAAATTTCGAGGCATATGTAAACAGAGAACCATTGAATTTTAGAAGACCAAAGGCCAAGGAGTTACTGGCGTATCTTGTAGATCGAAATGGATCCGGTGTAACAACAAAAGAAATATGTGCCGTATTATGGGATGATAGTGAGGATGATAAGAAAAATCGAAACTATCTTTACCAGCTGATAAATGATTTGCGTACGGCTTTAAAAGAAGTGAATGCAGAAAGTATTCTTGTAAAAACAAGTACTACCTATGCGGTAGATACTGAAAGAATAGACTGTGATTACTATAGTTATTTAAAAAAAGGGAAGCCGGAGTTTTTGGGAGAGTATATGTCGCAGTATAGCTGGGCTGAAATGACCTGTGGTCTGCTTTTAGATTCTTAAATATGTGCTATAAAAAGATATCCTTAGGGATGTCTTTTTTTGTTGGTTTTGTAAGAAATTTGTAAGATGGTGTTTGGTATAATGATATCAACAAAAGTAAAAGAATGACAAATTGTTTAATAAATACTCTTGGAAAGGAGAAGAAATATGCAGATTATATGTGTAGATGATCATCCGGTATTGTTGGAAGGACTTGTAAATACAGTACAACGTTTAGTGAAAAATGCGAATGTTCAAGGTTTTACGAAAGCGGAAGATGCATTTGTTTTTGCGAAGCAGAATGGCTGTGACATATTATTTTGCGAAATTCAATTGTACGCTGATGGCGGCATGACATTAGCTGAAAAAATAAGGGAACAATTTCCAAGGGCAAATATTATTTTTACAACAGTATGTTCTGAATGTGAGTATGCGAAAGAGGTAATTGAAGTCAGATTGAGTGGTTATATTACAAAACCGGTAACAAAAGCCAGGGTTAGGGAAGAATTACATAATTTACGCTATCCCATTGCCGGTTGTTTGGTTTGATAAGAGTGGCTTAGCGTAAAGGGCTGATAAGTCATGCTATATGGGGGCTTTTGATGGAGATAGTAAGTTCGAAGAAGACAGAATTTCTTATTGCTGAGATATTTCAGAAATATTATGAACAAATATTAGGAGAATTAAGAAAAACAGAATTAGAGCCTGAAACGGTTGATATAGTGATGCAGGAAATCATAGCAAGTATTTACCATAAGGTTAAGGATGGTGGAATTGATTCAGAGGAAGTCCTTGAGAAAATAGCATCTTCTATAATGAACGAAAAAATAGAAAAAGTATTGGTTTCATATTACACAAAAAAGTATATTGATAAGTATTCCTCAGATAAAGAACCAGAAGGAAAAAACATATTAATAGCAGATACAGAAGCAAAAGAAGATAACTATGACTATGACGACTATGATCATGATGACTATGATTTAGAAATTGAGGAGCAGGATAAAGTACATAGGGCGACATCGGTTATGAGGAAAATCGAAGAACCGCGTATTCGTAGGTTTCATATTAATTGGAAATTGACAGTTATAGTATCGGTTTTGGTATCCGTATTTCTTTGGTTTGTAGTTGGATTGTTGATGGGAAAAGGGTATTTGCCCAGAGTGGATTTGGGATATACATGGTTTAACAGTCACATATTAAGTATATTCTGATAAAGGAGGATTCCGATTTGGCTACAAAGAATTGTATTGAGAGTCATGGTGGATTGGTTGGAATCAACTATTTAAATATATTAGATTCTTATACAGTTTCTTCGGTAATGGGTGGAGCCGTATGCGGGGAAAACCAAGGAAGTATAAAACACTGTTATGGCAATTGCTCAGCAGGGAGCATCTCGGTTGTACAGTCCGGTAAAGAGATAGGCTCCTGGGCAGTAAATAAGCCTACAGAGATGAAAGCATCTGATACGAACGGATGGGATTTCAGACATATCTGGTCTTTTAATATAAATGGATTGCCGATTTTTCGGGAGGGATATTGGTATGCTGATAGTGAGTTAGAAGACAACTATTTGATTATAGATAGTGTAGATAAGTTGTTAGAACTCAGCAATAAGATCCAGGCAGGAGATAGAGAAGCAGCAAAGACGAATGTTCTTATGACGGTTGATATAAATTTGAAAAATAAAAAGTTCAAACCCATAGGAACAAAAGATAATCCATATACCGGAATATTTGATGGTGCAGGACATGTTATTTCAAATTTTAAAATGATGGAATCGGAAAACGGCACCGCAGGTTTGTTTGGATACATATACAAAGCGAAGATATGTAATTTAACTGTAAAAGGAAATGTTTATGGGGGCATAGAAACCGGATTATTATGTGGGAACAATGAATTGTCGGATATTTTGTGCTGTAGTGCTGCCGGTGAGGTTTATGGTTACGGGTATGTAGGAGGTTTGTGCGGTACCAATTCGGGAAATATAAGTCAATGCAGTTTTTATGGTTATGTTAGAACCAGAAAGCCGTTTGGTCCCCTTGCTTGGCTGATTCCTGTTGCAGTCATATTTCTTTTGGAATTGGGCGTGTTGGGAATTATAGTGGTTAATTCTTCGGAACCCGCATGGAAAGTTTATAAGCCTGTTGCAAGGGAAGAAACTATAAAGCCAATCGTAAACGACATGGGAGCAGGTCAGAATGCAGAGGACAATTCCATTACCATAAAAGTGAATAATCAAGCAGTATATAGTGGTGGAGATGATTTGTTCCTGAATATGAGTAATCCTTCTGTATCTAACCAAAATGCAGTGATAGAAGTATTGGTCGCTGAAGAATACCTGAAAGGGACTATCACCTATGATGAGGCCGTGATATATAATGAGCACTACAAGTATCTGACCATCGCCAAAACCGGCGCAATTCCACCGGGATATGAAGTTGAACACTTTCGGTGGCTTGGAGTTTCAGGGGAAGAGTTGATGACAGGTACTTATCCGGCTTTTGCGAGGATCTGGTTTTATGATTCCTTGACAAATGAAAAATCACTGCTTAACACGGTATTTGGAATTGAGTTAATAGTAAATTAGATGAT
Source organism: Acetatifactor sp. (assembly GCA_045634745.1). GTDB lineage: Bacteria > Bacillota > Clostridia > Lachnospirales > Lachnospiraceae > Acetatifactor. The sequence goes on from JAZRAX010000044.1 coordinate 19,976, forward strand.
TGGAAGGCATATGAATTCGTTTGATGAAATAAGAAAGAAAAAGCTGGTTAAGCATATTTTAGGATATGGATTGGCAGTTTTATTCGGAATAATTTGCATTATTTTACTCAAGGTACATATAGAAAAAAATGCCTATTACATTCCGAAAGCGGATGTAAATGTAGAAGCTGGTGTTCCTCTTCAAGTGGAGTTGGAGGAACTGAATCCGAAAGAAAAAGTCAGGATAGGCTTTCATAATCCGGTATATATACAACAAGATAAGTTGTATGTATATCTGACGAATTACAAAGAAAATGAAGTGACAATCAGTGCTCTTTTATACGATGAAGATAAAAATCTTTACGCAGAAAGCGGAATGATAAAACAGGATCAGTATCTTCCGTATCTGCTTCTAGAAAAGGATTTAGTACAAGGAAAAGAATATTATATCAACGTGGCATTTTATAATATGAATGATATGACAAGTGAGGGAAGTATATGGATAAGAATAGGAGAAATCGCACAAGAAAAATAAATAGTATATGTATGACGATGGCATTACTATTAAGCTTCTTCGCACACGAAACCGTATACGCGACGGGAGAGTTGCCGGAAGTGGAAGGTAGTGCTAAACCTATAATGGCGATGACGGAGAACGATGGTCCTGCTAAAAGCTATGATATTCGGGTTGAGTGGGGGGATATGCAGTTCGTATATGACTACGCAGTTCCGATATGGGATACAGAGAATCTGAAATATATAGAAACCGGTACTGAAGGATGGGAAGAGACAGGCTTTGATGGTGTAAATAATAAGCTTCAGGTATCAAACAGGTCAAATGCGGAGATTACTGTCGACATAAGTATCAAAATTAATGACGGTGTGTTTAATGATGAAAGTACTGAGAATAAGGTGCAGGCATATTTTTATGAAACAAATGAGCAGGCACTGGCGGCTTCCCAAATCCTTATCGGATTTGATGAGGCAAACGTAGAGGGAATCGTAACTCAGCTGGTATTGGAATCTGCCGAACCGGTAGAGAGTGAAAATGGTGAAGTACTTGTTGAGGCCGGAGTAAGAACAAAAGATGCATACTTTGCATTTAGCGGAACACCGGATAAGAATTTAAACTCTTCCACGGAAGTAGGTAATATTTCTTTGGTATTTACAGATACATCAGACATAGATGATTGACAGGGGAGGTGATGTGGTATGCCAAAGACAAATAGCCGCCAGGGCGGATTTGTTGCTCAGAACCAAGGTGTCATAGAAAATTGCTTTAGTGTGGTTAGGGTAAAAGGAAAGGGAAATCTTGTTGGCGGGTTCGCCGGAGAAAATAATGGTGAGATAAAGAAGTCTTATGCATATGCTGTTTTGAAAGGAAGAGATTCAGGATTTATCGGTACAGATACCGGAAAATCTGATGAAAAGTGTTATTTCTTTCATTCAGAGAAAAGAGACAGTAAAACAGTAAGAAGATTGCTGGATGTAGAAAAAGCGATATCGTTGGATGACTGGACGGAAGATGAAATGCAGGAGCTTGCATATGATTCCGGAATCTGGAGATATGGTAGCAAACATTGTCCTATGCTCTTTGTGGAAGAGAACTGGATTTATGATATTTCTGAAAATAGCATAAATAATAGGAAAAAGGTACCAATAAATAATATAGAGGACCTGTTGAAATGGGCAGACGAAGTAAATGCAGGTAATCGGGAAGCCATGAATGCTTATGTTTATCTGACAGATGATATAAATCTGAAAGGAAGAAAGTGGAATCCCATAGGTGCATCTAAGAAAAATGCATTTACAGGTGTTTTTGATGGAAAAGGACATACAGTTAAGAACTTTGTTGTAAAGGACAAAAAGTTGGATAACCAAGGGTTCTTCGGATATCTGAAAGGTGCTGTATATAATTTATCAGTGGATTGTATATTAAGCGGAGGTTTGTATACAGGAGGAATTGCAGGTCAATGCGATGGTGGTACCATAGGATGCTGTAGTGCAACTGTAGAAATCAAAAGTGCAGATTGTATCGGCGGCGGATTGGTTGGAAGAAATACCGGATATATATTCCAGAGCTACGCAGCAGGCAGATTTAGTTTCCTGATTATCCCATGGATTCCCATAGGTGTAGGGGCAGGCAGTCTTGCAGTATTATACATAATATTCTTTTTACTGTTGCCAAGCTTAGAGGATACACCGGTATATGAACAAATAGAAAGGGATCCGGCTCAGATAAAGATTCCCGGTGATGTCACAGTCCAGAAAGAGGGAACAAACTTTATTTCCTTCCAGTTTGAAGAAGGTATTTCCGTAGATTTGAATTCCGGGTTGTGTACATTACATTTTAAGAACCCCAATGCAAGTAACCATTATGTGGTGGTACATTTGCAATTAACGGATGAGGTGGCGAAAGCTTCGATGGGAGGAACCGGTTTATCTGAGAAGGAACAGGCAGAAATCGAAGCACAAGAGGGATATGATCCACAGGCACATCGGGTTACCATTGCAAAATCACTTGCAATTGATCCGGGATACCAAATTGATGCGTTAGAATTAACAGATTTTGCCAAAGAAAATTTGGCACCAGGTACATACAGTGCAATTATCTATCTTGTACCGTATGATATCGAAACGAATAGTAGGGCTATGCTGGAATCGCAACTTCCGGTAACCATAGAGGTTCGTTAGAACCAAAAATTATTACGTTAAGAAAATCCAAAATAAAGAAAGGAGATTTACTTATGAAGAAAAAATTAGCAAAGATGGTTGCAATGGCAACAGCAATGGTTTTAGTAATTGGCAGCAATAGTTTGGCAGCTTTTGCAGCTGACGGAGAAGCAGCAACCGGACCTAAAGGTTCTGATGCAGCAGTTGCAAGTAACGGTGCAGCTACAGCAGAATGGGATACGACAGTTGATGCATCAACATGGAGTGTAACAAATGATGATGACGCTACTGCGGCTGCAACTGACACAGAAACAGACATTAGCATCTGGGCGAAGGTTGTTGAGCACGGTGATATCGTCTACAAAGTGGATATCTCATGGGGTGCCATGAAGTTTGAGTTTAACAACCAGGCCGGTAAGTGGGACACAGAAGAACATAAGTATGTTGTTGAAGATGGTCAAGCGGGTGCTGAATGGACAGTAAAAGATTTTATTGATGCAACAAATAATAAGATTACAGTTGTAAATCATTCTAACTGGGCGGTAGATACTACATTCAATTATACACATGATGGTGCTGCATTTAATACAGATAAGACAGGTGCTAATGCGGTAAGAGGTCATTTCTTCCTGACAAATGAAGCAGCGGTTGTGGCATCTAAGGTGTTGACCGAATCTGCTACAGTACAGAATGCATTAACAGATGAAATCATGTTGGGACATCAGGATAAAGCGAATAAGCTCAATTATGGTGGTGTGGAAGCTGGTAACTCTTTGTCAGAAGGTGCTTTTGACGGTGTTGCTGAGAATGCAGAAGGTTCTTGTACAAGAAATGTATACTTTACCTTTAACGGTACTCCGGATATTGCAAATATGGATGATGCTTTAAAGACTGACTTTACTAAGGTTGGTGTGATTACCGTAACAATTGAGCCTTGGGAAGAAGAAACAACACCTTAATAGGGGCCGAAATTAAAAATTAAATAGTAAATAAGTTGCGAGAAAAACAGGGCTTGGGCAAAGCCTGAGCCCCTGTTTTTCAGAATACATCAAAGGATTGGTGTATTCTGAAAAGCAGAAAAGCAGACAGAAAGGAGAAGAACAGTGGCAGAGCAAGTAAGAAAACAATCTCTCGTAGTAAAAAGTAGCCTGAGACAAAAAGTCATCTGTATTCTTCTGATTGTAGTTTTGTTAGGAATTGCAGGTATTTGTTTTTGGATTTCTAAAGAAGGCGTTTATATTCCACCGAAGTTTGAAAAAAATACGTTGGTGGGAATTCCCAAACCGGACGAGCATTTCATGTATGGGACGATTGAGACAGATTACGGATTTGCATTTTCTATGGCAACTAATATATATCAGCAGGAAGATGGAAGTATATATGTTTATTTTACAAATTATGAAGACAACAATGTGAATATGATGTGTGAAATCGTGAATGAAGAAAATGGAGAAACCTATTACAAGAGTGGTGTTATTACACCGGGACAGTATATTGAAAAGCTGGTTCCGGTTATGGAGTTTCCCAATGAAGCATTTGACGCACAGATAATGATTTATTCCTTTGAAGAAGGTACTTGGTATAGTGGCGGAACAGTGGAAATCGCAGCAACTGTTCAGGCGTGGTAGAAAGGAGTCTTGCATATGAGAAAGCTTAAAAGAAAAAAGAGAATATTAAGTGCTGTAATGACTGTATGCATGATGTGTTCGGTGTTAGTTGGTGTAGAGCCGTTAAAAGTTAGTGCGGCATCTGCTGCAAAATACGAGCATTTGACAATCAGTAGTGGGTTTAATGCGGATGTTGTGGCAACCAGCAGTAATTCCAGCAGTTCGGAACACTATAAATATACGGCCTCCTTGGATAGTAGCGGAAATGCGGCTACCAGAGCATGCTTTTATTCCTCCGGTTATAGTTCTTCTTCCGGATACTTGCCGAATAATAATACTATTGTAGACCGTAACAATTCTGCCCTGACCTGGAAGCTGGGCTCTTATACCTCAAATAATGTACTTAAGTTGGGGAAAGGTGGAAGCGGAACCATTATTTTTGACAAGACCGGATGTTATCAGAATATTTATCTGTTAAGCGTGTGCGGAGGCGTGGGTGGTGGTTCTACCTCTATGGATGCGGTGGTTAACTATACCGATGGAACTTCCGATAATGGTTCTTTTACCGTGCTGGATTGGTTTACAGAAGCGGATATGCAAGCGACGAAAAGTGGAGTATATAGAAGAATAAATAATGGAAGCCTTCACGGTACAGCGGGGGATGGACCGATGTTTACAAAGTCGACTATTCAAGGTTTGGATACCTCAAAGGTAGTAAAATCGATTACTATATATAACACAGGTAGTAATAGTGACATCTTTTTAAGTGTATTTGCAGCAACCGGTTTGACTGCAGATGTAGGTGTTCCTTCGCCGAATGTTGATAGTAATACTATTATGACGAATCAATTCACGATAAAGTGGGATGCCACAACAAATGCATCATCTTATCGTGTGGATGTTTCGAAGAACAGCAATTTTACAGAGATGTTAGATGGCTACAACAATAAAGTAGTAAGTGACACAAGTTGTGTGGTGATAGGATTGGACAGAAATACTACATATTACTATCGTGTCAGAGCAGCAAACAGTAGTGGAGCACAGAGCGCAAGTAGTGCCAGCAAATCGGTTAAAACTTTTAAGTCAGAAGTAATATATGATGATAATGGTGGTGTTGGTGGTCCTAAGCGGACGGATTTGAATGACTCTTGGCAGCTACCGACGAGTGTTACTGTTCCTACCAGAAAAGGTTATGTTTTTAATGGATATTATACATCCCTTATAAATGGTATTCCGTATTTTGATGCGGCAGGAAATAGGGTTTATAATGAGGCATTTGCAACAAACTGTGCAAGCAGAATGAATCTATATGCCCAATGGATTATCAATTCAAGTGAGCTTACCATAGACACCAATGGGGGCACATTAGAAGGAGAAAAATCTTATACTCGAAAATATAATGAATCTATAGCAATAAAGGATCCTGTGTATGAAGGAAACGAAAGAGCTTTCTTGGGATGGACTCTTTTGGATAGTGCGGGAAATGCATCCAATAACGGAACCATGGTTAAGGGTGCAGGATATACCACATTTCTTTTCGGACCGGAGAGTACGGATGTTACCTTAAAAGCTATCTGGTCAGCTCCCAATGGTTCAAGAATAGAGGTTACGAGTGCTGTTACACAGGCAGTAACTGCCGATAATCTGGAGAGAATGTATTATCATGAAGTAACTGAGAATGATAAAGGCTTAACCGCAGCAGATTTGGTGGCGGAGAATCGTGAAGTGGTTCTTACAGTTGACAAAATAGAAGTAAACGAAGAGGAAGCTCAGGATACTGTAGCGCCGATAGAAGAGTTGTTGCTGGACAGCAGTAATGAATCTTTAACCTATTATGATATTTCTGTAAAAAAGATAATTAATAATGTTACTACCAATTTAAAGGAATTACCGGAGCCGGTAAAAATCGAAATACTCTTAACAGGAGAATTGGCAGACAGAACAGGATATTCTGTATACAGAATCCACGAAGGCGTGGTAGAAAGAATGTCTTCTTCAAGAAGCTCAACAGAGTACTATGAAGTAAATGGGGATACGATTACTATTTACACCAAGAAATTCTCAACCTATGCCATAACTGCATCCAGTAGTGTAATTGGTGAATATCAAGAAGAAGAATTAAACGATACAAATAATACGGCTGCTACAGATGTGCAGGGAAAGTATGTTGATTCTACAAGTACCCGAGTTTACAAAGTGGATGTAGAGTGGGGCGCTATGAAGTTTGTATTTAACAAGCATCAGAAGTGGAACCCAGATAACCATTCCTATAATGATGAGATTAAGATTGAGTTAGACAAGTCTGCTTATGTAGATGGAAACAATGAAATCGTGATCAGCAATCATTCCAATGCGGATGTCCGTGTGGGCATGTCTGTCATTGAAAAGGATATGGATGGAGTAGAAATTTACTTAAAGCAAGAGAATCGTAATGATTCAAGTGATGCGGTTGATATGTACTTGAATAAAGTGGCAGATGCAAGCGGAACGGCTGCGGCAGAGCAGGTGAGAGCTTATGTCAGACTGGATGAGGGAATGTTAAATGAGGCCGGTCTTTCAGAATTAACAGCAGACGGAAAAACAAATGTATTCCAGCAGATTGCGAGAGTGGTAATTACCATAGAAGCAGTGCAAGATAGCGAGACAACACCCATGTATTTGGGCAATTAGTCGTACGAATGGAGGAGGCGATTGAATGAAGAAATTTAATATTAAACACAAGTATCATAGATTGCTTTCTGTATTCTTGGCAGTGTGTTTAAGTATTTCGATGAGTAATATGTATACTATTCCTGCAAATGCTGCAACAGGAACGAAAGCATCAGATGCGGCAATTGATTTGGCTACACTGTCAGCGGGAGCAGAATTGGCTTCAGGTGTGTGCTATTTGTCTGAGTCGAAAACCTTTGGTGCTACAAGCACAATGAATAATGGCTTGAAAATTAAATCCGGAGCAACTGTATACATCTATGTGCCGGAAGGTGTGACCCTGACGGCCATTGGTGGTGGCGGCGGCGTACGACAGACTGGTGGATATGCAGGTATTCTTTTACCATCAGGTTCTACATTGATTATACTTGGTGAAGGAAGTGTAAATGCAACCGGTGGTAGAGCGGGTAATGGTGCAAGTGGGTCTCCAGGAGGTAGTGGTTACCATTCGGCGGATAACTCTTACTATGCCGGTTATGGTGGAGCTGGCGGAGCCGGTGGCGGTGGAGCCGGAGCTGGTATCGGTACAAATGGTGGTACCGGTGGAGCCGGTGGTTCGCAAATAAGTAATGGCGGAACCAGTTATAATGGCGCCTCCGGAGTTAAGGCAAATGACGGAAACAGTGGAAGTACAGGTGAAACAGCATTAGCTTGTGGAAAACTGTATGTTCAAAGTACGATTACTTTAGTGGCAACCGGTGGTTCTGCCGGTAGTAGTGGCGGCTCGGGAGGAAGTTCCGGAAGTTGTGCCTACAGTAGTACGAAATGGGATGGAAAAAAGTATCACGTTGCCGGTGGCGGTGGCGGTGGTG
>JAZRAX010000045.1:0-208005 GCA_045634745.1 Acetatifactor sp.
CAGGAAAACAACTCTCCTGTAATCTTAGGTGTATCTGAGGGTGCAGGTAAATACATGGGTGGTTATGATGCAGTTGTAGGTATGGTTAACGGTCTTATCAAAGATCTTGAAATCACAGTACCTGTAGCTCTTCACTTAGATCACGGCTCATACGAGCACTGCTACAAATGTATCGAAGCCGGATTCTCTTCAGTTATGTTCGACGGTTCTCACTATGCAATCGACGAGAACGTAGCTAAGACTACCCAGATCGTTAAGGATGCTCACGCTAAGGGAATCTCTGTAGAAGCAGAAGTTGGTTCTATCGGCGGTGAAGAAGACGGCGTTATCGGCGCTGGTGAATGTGCAGATCCTAACGAGTGTAAGGCAATCGCTGATTTAGGCATTGACTTCCTTGCAGCAGGTATTGGTAACATTCATGGTAAGTATCCTGAAAACTGGAAGGGCTTAAGCTTTGAAACCTTAGACGCTATCCAGCAGAAGACAGGCGATATGCCTTTAGTTCTTCACGGTGGTACAGGTATCCCTGCAGATATGATTAAGAAGGCAATCTCTTTAGGTGTTGCAAAGATTAACGTTAACACCGAGTGCCAGCTTTCTTTCGCAGCAGCTACCAGAAAGTACATCGAAGAAGGTAAGGATTTACAGGGTAAGGGATTTGACCCTCGTAAGTTATTAGCTCCCGGCTTCGAAGCTATCAAGGCTACCGTTAAGGAAAAGATGGAATTATTCGGATCTATCGGTCAGGCTTAATCCTACTCCGATTGACGAGTTATCTGTTATTAAGACAATGACGCCCCACAGCATTTGTTGCGGGGCGTTTTTATGTTTTGTACATATAGACACTTTCTTAAAGTGAGGCTTCGTTGATACTATTAGAAGGTGGAGGCCTTCTGCTGATTATAGCGTAAATTCAAAAAGCCGGCCAAATCTTTACTAAACATTCTGTCCAACTCCTGGGAATAGCCGTAAATAACATAAGGGAACTGTCCGCTTAAGCGTTCCATATGCTGCTGTGCACAGGCTTCGTTCTTCATAGTAACAGTATGTCTGGTACCGTCTGTAAAGCAAAGCATTAAAGAATGGGTTTTGCCAACGGTGATAAAGTAACGCTTATGTGTAACGGTATGTAGATATACCCATGCCAGTTTGGAAACCTCGCCAAAGACAGTAGTAGCACTCTCCTGACCACAAATAAATTCAGTATTGTAACGCAGACCGTTTATTTCCGGAGTGTTTTGAATAAAGCGTTCTACCTTTTCTGCTGCCATATCAGGGCTTGCACTTGCAGCAATATACTTCTTAATAGATTTCTGGTAAGAACCGGTTAAGGCAAGTACCAGGAATAAAATAGCCAGTAAAATAAACAGAACACCAATAATAACTAGAGCAATGGCACCGCCGGGGGTATAGCTGCCTACTTTACCTACTTCTATGTAGTAAGGCAGAAACATTTCTTCCTCTTCCGGAGTGTATTCATACCAATCAATGTATTCTTTATAGTACTTCATGCTATCGCTGGGAATCTTGGTAATGGTACCTGTAACTTCATACTGGTACTTTTCCAGCTCTTCATATTCTACATAACCATCCAGGTAGTCCCAGGAAACCTCCATAAGCTTTTCTGCTTCATCAAAATCTTTTTTGTCTATGCAGAGACCGATGTAATAATAATCATCTGCATCGATAATGTATTCACGACCAATAGGGTTACCGTTTTCAGTTTCCTCACAGTAGCAATCGTAAATACCATAAATGGTTCCGGTTACGTAAAGACCTTCAATATCTCCTGTAAAATCCACATCATCCAAATTTACCGGGTCTTCAAAAGAAGTAAGCATGGATGGAACCGATACTACCTCAAAAACCACACCGATAATCAGAAAGAGAATTACAAGGGGAATGATAGCCTTTATACTTTTGTTTTTTAAAGTTTTCATAATTTTCCCTCTCATATGAAATTGTTAAAAAGTGCAAATGCACTTCATTGCGACACTGTAATAATACAGTAAAACAATTGCCAGGTCAATTCTTTGTTTCTTTTTTTGACACCTTCTGAATTATGAAGTATAATACTGCTGAATAAGGCTATGTTATTAATAAGGAGCAAAAAGTATGAAACAGATAAAAACTAAATTAAAGCATCTGTGGGAGTCAGAAGCTTTTTGGAAATATGCAAGTATTGTAGTGTTTGTGCTTGCCAATATTATGTTTGTAAGTATGGCTTTCGGTAAGGTGTATCCTTATGATGAGGCGTATAGTTTGGGAATGAGCTATAACAGCTTTGGGGATATTATTAAAATAACTTCCCAGGATGTACATTCTCCCTTTTATTATTATGGATTAAAGCTTTTTTGTATGTTGCCGGGTTTAAGCCTGATTACCGGTGCGAAGCTGTTTACCTGGATTTTTATGGTGGCTTACATGGTATTTGGCTGGGTAGTACTTCGTAAGCATTATGATAGTAAAGTAGTCTTTTTCTGGACGCTTTTGTCCGGTTTTATGCCGGCTATGATCATTCAATCTACCACTGCCAGAATGTATACCATGGGATTGTTTTTTGTAACGGTGGCAGGTTATTATGGGTTTATGGTATATAAAGAAGAAACCCGGAAAAGATGGATTTTATTTACGGTGTTCAGTATTTTTGCAGTGTATGTGCATACCTTTAGTATGCTGCAGATGGTGGCAGCGTATGGTGTATTTGTGCTGGTGACTTTTTTCAAAAAGGATTTTAAGAAGCTGGGAAAGGTATTTTTGTCCGGTATTGTGGTAAGTATTGCTTATTTGCCCTGGCTCATTGCATTGTTTGGACAGTTTAGCAGATGGGTAGGCTGGGAGAACGATGGTTGGGGAAGTAATTTTGCACCGGTTACATTAGATTCTTCCATTGCATATTTATCAGAGTGGTTTTCTTCTTTAGAAAATCCGCAGCCTTTGGCCGTTATTTTTGGTGTGGCTTTGTTTCTTTATATGGGCTACTATACTAGAAAGTATGTAGAAGAGACAAAAGATTATTTGCCCCTTATGGGATTGATTTTGGCAGGATTGGTACTTACCGTAGCCATATTAGTGTCTATTTATATGGCGCCTTGCTTTATGGGCAGATACTTGTTCCCCTTGTTTGGTGGTGTATGGTTATTTGCAGCGGTAGGTATTGCTAAGTCGGGACATTGGTTGAAGCAGACAGTGGTAATCGTGTTGGTGGTGTATTTCGGTTTGCAGGCTTATCAGGAGGAAGTACGACTGGATGACACTACAGGTGCAGATATTTATATTGAGAGAATGGATGCTCAGTTAGATATAGACGAGCATGTGATTATGGCAGATCGTTATTTTACTTTGATGATGAGTATTTATTATCCGGAAGCCAATTATATGGTATACGGTTATGGTCCTACTTGTCTGCCCTTCCAAAATGTGGAAGTGTTTAAAGAATGGCCGCAGCTGGATGGTGTGGATACGGTTTGGCTAATTAGTTTTGCAGATGCACCGGGAGCCAGTTTGGGAGAAAAGTACGAAACAGTAGAGTGTTTCCAGTTTGATTATTCTTATTATAAAATGAAAGTGGAGAAGTTAATCAGAAAATAACCCCTAAAAAGGGAGGATGCCAAGTAAAGTAATCTTTACTTGGCAATTATTATGAAAAAGTATTTATAAACAATTAATTTTGTTGTATGCGTTGAATCAATTTCCTTTGTTTGATTATAGTATAAAATACATAAGTGTCTAAAAAATGATGATAAATTTAAAAATTATTGAATGATTTGTTAACAAAATATGAACGCCCGATTTTGACATCGGGCGTTCGTGTTATATATTATTTAATTTAGCGTGCAGGAAGCTTGTCCGGTTCCGGATACTCTACACCGAAGGTATCTACGGTAACGGTCTTCATCATCTGCTTTTCCAAAGGTCTGTCGCTGTAATCGGTAGCGGTTTCAGCAATCTTGTTCACAATGTCCATACCCTCAATAATCTTACCAAAGGCTGCATAAGAGCCATCCAGATGAGGAGAGTTCTTGTGCATAATAAAGAACTGTCTGCCTGCAGAGTTGGGCATCATGCTTCTTGCCATAGAAAGTACGCCCTCTGTGTGCTTTAAGGTATTATTAAATCCATTTTGTGAAAATTCACCCTTAATGCTGTAGCCGGGACCACCCATGCCGTTGCCGTCAGGACAACCACCCTGAATCATAAAGCCACGGATAACACGATGGAAAATTAATCCATCATAGAAGTTGTTTTTTACCAAACTAATAAAGTTGTTTACGGAAGTGGGCGCAATGTCCGGATAAAGCTCCAGCTTCATTACATCGCCGTTTTCCATAGTAATGGTTACAATAGGATTCTGTGCCATTTTATTTACCTCACTTTTTATAATATTTGCTCATTGTACATTTATTTGGTATGATTAGGATGCATGACTCGCAAACTCGCGTATATTATACCCTAATTTACAAGGAACGTAAAGGAAATTATGAACTATATTTATGGAGAATTCAAACTGAAAAGTGTATATATTATTTTAAGCCATGGGAAGTATTTGGCACCTTTTTTAGGGCTGATGACTAGTCTGAAGGAAAAGGATATTGCCTGTGAGGCTATGTTGTCGGGAGAGGTATATCCTATAGAGCCTCAGGCGTTGTATATTACGGACGAGGAGACAGTTTTAAAGCATTTGGCAGAGTGGAAGCTACCGGTAGCAGTATATTTGCATGAAGAAAATAAACAACAGGATTTGTCGGTGGCCAAGTATGCGTTTGAAGAGCCGGAGAGCTTGGATGCTATTTATTTGGAGAGAGTTTATCGCAGATATAATGATATCGCCTGGGATATTGTGGAAACGGAGCGGTGTTATCTGAGGGAAACACAGGTAGAGGATGTAGATGCATTTTATGAGATCTATCAGGCCCCGGAGATGACACGTTACACAGAGGCTTTGTATGAAAGTAAAATAAGTGAGTGCGCATATGTGCGGGAGTATATTGAAAAGGTCTATAAATACTTTGAGTTCGGTGTTTGGACCGTGGTGTTAAAGGAAACCGGTGAGATAATCGGCAGAGCGGGTTTAAATGTGCGGGAAGGTTATGATATGCCGGAGCTAGGTTATGTGATTGGACGACCTTGGCAGGGACAGGGCATTGCTACAGAGGTATGCAAGGCTATTTTAAAGTTTGCCAAAGAAGAGTACGGATTTGAGCGGATTATGACTTTGATTCAGGAAGAAAACAGGGTATCTCTTCATTTGGCTCAGGGATTGGGATTTCAAGTAAGAGAGAAAATTTTGTTGGAGAACAAAGAATATTTGTTGCTAATTACTGACAATTCACAAATGTAAGCGCTTTTATGGAGCAAAAGGACTGTTTGGGGTGGAAAATGTAGGAAGATTGTGATATACTATATCACATATTAGTGATTAATAATATTTTGGGGATGGTGATACATATGAAGGCTGAGAAGGAGAAAAAGGTAAAGAAAGTAAAAGAGCCGAAGGTGAAAAAAGTAAAGGAACCAAAGGTAAAAAAGGTGAAAGAACTGAAGAAACCAAAAGCTGCTAAGGCTTCCGGAAATAAAAAGACCGGTAGTATTATGACCACACTTATGGTAATTGCAGTAGTACCGGTACTTTTAATGATTGTACTTGGTGTTGTCAGCTACAGTACGGCTTCGAAAGCGATTTTGAGCAAGTGTGAGGAATCGGCGATGACTACCGTAAATGCCATGGCGGATTATACCGATTTGATTTGTAATTCGGTGAGTGCAAAGGCTGCGGAAATAATTGCTAATTCCGATGTATCAAAATACTATTCGAAATATTACAAGGATCCCACCAGTGATGAGGCGGTGGCTTCTTATGCAGCAGTGAAGACTTTGTTCGGTCAGGTGAAGCAGACCAACAGTTATGTGTCCAGTTACACCATTATTCCCATTGGTGGAAAGGGTGTGACTACCTTGGCCAGTTCTGTACCGGAGAATGCATGGGCAACTTTTGAAGGCACCGAAGAAGCACAGTATTTCTTAAGCAGTGGTAAGATTGCAGGTTGGAGAGGTTATCATGAATATGCAGATGAAAACATGGCATCTGCAGCATCCGGCTATGCATTTGCATATTATCGTAAGATGATGAAGAATGATACTATGTTGGTAATGGATATCAACATGCAGGAAGTGAAAGACATTCTGGTTGATATGGATATGGGTGCCGGTAGTGTCCGTGCGTTGATTTCAGCAGATGGCAGAGAAATTGGTGTAGAGGCAGATAAGATAAATATTGATCCGGATGACTTTACAGTAACAGCTGAGTATTATGGATTAGGTACTGAGGAGCATGGTGGACGTTATTTTGTAGGTCAGACCTTCTATGAGGAAACCAAGGAAAGTAAGGAAGCAGGCTTCCTTACGGTAGAAGTGAATGGTAATCCGTATTTTTATTTCTACTCACCGGTAGGAACCACCGGTATTATGATGTGTGCACTGGTACCTCAGGATAACTTATTGGCAGAGGCCAGAAGTATTGCTTATATAACCGCAGGATTGGTAGTAGTTGCAGGCTTGATTGCATTAGGCTTGGGCAGTCTTATTGCACTTAGCATCCGTAAGACTTTACAGGATACCGTAAATGGTTTGAAGAAGGTAGAAGAAGGGGACTTAACCGTTCAGTTTGCAACGAAGCGAAAGGATGAATTTAAGCAGTTAACCAACAGTATGAATCAGATGCTCGGCGGTATTAGAGGATTGATTCAGGATACCAGTGATTTTGGTGAAACTGTAAATGATATGTCAGCAAATCTGGCAGAGAAGACGGTGGATATTAATGAATCCATGCAGCAGGTATTGCGTGCTGTGGAAGAGGTTTCCGAGGGTACACAGAATCAGGCATCCGAAACAGAGAATAGTAACCTGAAGATGATTAGTTTGGCAGAGAATTTGACAGATATTTCCACGCAGACAGAGACGATGCAGGAAATGGCTGATAATGTAATGCGTTCCGTAGAAGATGGTAACCGGATTATGGAGGTTCTGAACGAGAAGTCAGATACGACGGCAGAAATAACAAAGGAACTTAGTGAAGAAATTGCTGAGGTTGCGAAGCGTTCTAAGGAAATTCAGGGCATTATCGGTGTTATTAATGGTATTGCAGAGCAGACCAATCTGTTGTCATTGAATGCTTCTATTGAGGCTGCAAGAGCGGGTGAAGCAGGTAGAGGATTCTCTGTAGTAGCAGAAGAAATCCGTAAGCTGGCAGAACAGTCTAAGGAGTCCGCAAACCAGATTAAGTTAATCGTTATGGGTATTACAGATACCACAAATAAGACCAGCCATTCTGCAAAATTGACAGAGAGTATGATGCAGGAGCAGGCAGTGGCATTGCAGGATACCATTAGTATATTCAAGGATATTAATGAAGCAACCACAGAGCTGGTAGGTAAATTGCATGCAGCAGGCACCAGCATGAACCAGATTATGGCAGAGAAGGAAGATGTGGCAGATTCCCTGCAGAATATTGCGGCAATTTCTGAGCAGGCAGCAGCTTCTGTACAGGAAATCAATGCTACCTTAAGCGAAGAAATGATGACCATTACACATCTGGCAGAGGATGCAGAAAATCTGAAGGAACAGATGGAAGTAATGAATAGTTCTATGGAGAAATTTAAAGTGTAAAGAATATTAGAAATCCCCTACGGGGTTCAATAATACCCTATACGGACGCGCTCTCGCTTGATGAAAAACGTAACAGTACTAAATTCGTAGCCGAGCACACTCGGCCACTCATTAAGTGCTGACGTTTTTCAACAGTCCTTTATAGGGTATTATTGAACCTCGTGGGGGATTTCTTAAATAGTAAGGCGAGAGTGTCTGTATAGGATAATATTGAATACCGTGAGGGGATTATCTACAGGAGGAGAATATGTATCAGGCAAGTGAAAAGCGTTATGAAGAGATGAAGTATACAAGATGTGGCAGAAGCGGTTTGTTTTTACCGCAGGTATCGCTGGGATTGTGGCACAATTTTGGTACCAATGCAGATTTTGGAAACATGCAGGCTATGTGTCATACAGCCTTTGACCATGGTATTACGCATTTTGATTTGGCAAATAATTATGGTCCTTTGCCGGGAGCTGCGGAGGAGAATTTTGGCAAGATTTTGCAGGCCGGCTTGGGCGTGTATCGTGATGAGTTGGTGATTTCCACCAAGGCCGGTTATGATATGTGGCCGGGTCCTTATGGAGACTGGGGTAGCAAAAAGTATTTAGTGGCTAGTTTGGATCAAAGCCTGAAACGTATGGGATTAGATTATGTGGATATTTATTATCATCACAGACCGGACCCGGAGACTCCTTTAGAAGAGACTGTACGTGCATTGGACGGTATCGTAAAGGCAGGTAAGGCTTTGTATGTAGGTATCTCCAATTATAATAAGAAACAGACCATAGAAGCAGCAGCTATGTTTAAGGAATTGGGAACACCTTTTATTATTAATCAGCGTAGCTACAATATGTTTAACAGAGCTATTGAAAAGGATGGATTAAAGGACTATGCGGCGGCAAATGGTATTGGTATTATTACCTTTAGTCCGTTGGCACAGGGACTTTTGACAGACCGCTATTTGCATGGTATTCCGGAAGATAGCCGTGTGAAGACCGATGGAAGATTCTTGAATGAGTCCAGCATTTCAGAAGAGGCCTTAAAGAAGGTTAGAGCTTTAAATGAATTGGCGAAAGAACGTGGACAAACATTGGCTCAGATGGCGCTTTCCTGGATTTTGCGTGACGGCGATATTACCAGTGTATTGATTGGAGCATCTAAACCTTCGCAGATACTAGATAATATCGGAATTATTCACAGTACAGCGTTTACGGATGAGGAACGTGCAAAGATTGATGAAATATTGATGTGGTAAGATATATTTTACTCACACCCTGGGTCGGTCCGGTAAGCTACTGCTTGACGCAAGTCCTCGGACGCAAGAATCTCTAGAATTTCATACATAATACTAAAAACAGCCTGCAAAAATGCTCTTGCTCCTGTAAACAGGGTCGCATTTTTGCAGGCTAACGTATTATTATGAAATCCAAGAAATTCTAAGCATCCTGTGGGAGCATGTCAAACAGTAGCTTACCGGCCCGATTAGGGTGTGGGGTTATTTTCTTTGTTCCGTAGGATTAGTAATTTTGCGCGTAACACAATAATTACTCGATAGTTATGGAATTAATCATGGCATATGCCATGGGTAGGTGGTTGGTTTTAATTAGCAGTCCGTGGGCAGTGCCAAGGTCATCGGTGCTGAACATATCTGCAACGATGTAATATTTGTAGTCCTTCCCGGTCAGCTCTCTTACATGAATGATACCGCAAATGTCTTCGGTTTCGTAGATGTAATTATAGTCGCCGAGAAAGGAAGTGTTCTTTATCATGCCGGAAACCACATAGGCAAAGCCTTTCTGCCAGTTCCAGAAGCTGTAGTCATCTGCTGTAAGCAAGGCGGTGGATTTAAAAGTGTTGTAGGCTGAGTCGGGCAATCCATGTCCTAAATCTTCAAAACCCTTCATCAGCTTATTAACAGCAAATTTATCCAATATGCCACCTGGGTAGGTAGCCATATTTTCCTCACTGAATAAATTCATATCGCTTAAGTCGGAAGCATTCATGAATACAATGCATTCGTTAAAATCTTCGCTTTCGTTAATGTAAATGTACTGTAATGTATTTTCTAGAGAGATTTCCTTTTCTTCAAAGAAGTCCGGAATGTACATGGATAATCCACTAGGAGAAGTGGTCTGCGCTAAGTTCACATTCGATAATTTTATGTTATATTCTGTAAAATATTCTGCTGCAGGTCCCATATCCGGGGTGACTTGCTTTGCGGCATACCAAATGACTAGACGTAGCCCAAGCATCCAGATAAGTGTTAAAATAAGGATTATAATAATAACAATTTTCAGAGCTTTCTTTTTTTTCTGGCTCATTTTATTTCCCCCTCATAATGAAAGTCATACTCTCCTGGTTACAGAAAGTCTAAGGAGAGCATTTACTCTCCATAGAAAATTTGTGCAATAGGTGAATCCGGTGAAAGGATTACGGTTTTGTTATTGCCGGCCATGGAAATTTTCAGGGCATCCAGACTTCGTACAAAGGAGTAGAAGTCTGTTTTGGACTCATCTGCATAAGCCTCAGAGAGAATTCTCATGTATTCCGCTTCGCCTTCTGCGATTAAAATTTCAGCCTGCTTCTGTGCTTCGGAAATTTTAATGGTCACTTCCATGTCGGTGGAGTTGCGAATCATCTGAGCTTCGGAATTACCCTCAGCAGTGTAGGTGGCAGCGATATTATCACGTTCGGAAATCATACGCTCGTATACAGCAGCTTTGTTATCGCTGGGTAAATCCAACTGCTTGGTTTCAAAGTCCAAAAGCACGATGCCGTATTGGTCTAAAGTGCTACCGATATTGCTGATAATGGCTGCGGATAGCTCGCCATTACGTCCACTGATTACTTCATCCTGAGTGGTACTACTGATAATGTTTTTTGTTGAGTTATATACAATAGTATCCAAACGACTTTCCGCATTAATAATAGAAGAATTCAGTGTCTGAGCAAATTTTAATGGGTCGGAAATCTGCCACAAAATATAACTGTCGCAAATCATGGTCTTTTTATCGCTGGTAATAACATCTGAAGGTGACAAATCATATACAAGCGTCTGGTTCGGTAATTTGTCTACACTCTGGATAAAGGGTATTTTCAGGCTGACACCGGGCTCGGAAACTACATGGTCAATTTTTCCAAATTGGCGAATCAGGCTGTATTCGTTAGGATAAGTAACCACAATACTGTTGGCGCCCACAACCAGTAATGCTAAGAGCAATACAATAAGGGAAGCTTTTTTAAATGTTTTCATATATTCCTACTTTCTGCCGCCGAAGCGACGCTAAATGTTAAATTAAGTTGATTATCATGTTTAGTCTACAGGCTGAAGGTGTTAATTTCAGCATATTGTACAGGCATACTTAATTGATTGTCGCGGTATCTGTGTTGCTGTCTGTAGTCACGAAGGATTCCAACGGGTAAATGGTCTGTGTATCACCACTGGGACTTTCAATAATTACCTTTAAGCCGGGAAGTACTTCTTCCATGGTTTCAAAGAACATACGTTGTTTGGTAACGGTAGGATTTTTGATATATTCCTCATACATGGCGTTGAATCGTGCTACCTGCGCGGTCGCTTCATTGATTCGCCTGGTCTTCTGTGCCTCGGCATCCTTAGTAATGGCATCGGCTTGTGCCTCTGCTAAGGGAATCTGTTCGTTGCGGTATTTGTTAGCGTTGTTTAAGGCGGTTTCCTTGCCCTGCTTTGCAGTTTCTACCGCTTTGAAGGCTTCCATAACCTGAGCAGTGGGTGGTTCGGAATCCTGAATGGTAATATTCACCAGTTGAATGCCTAAATCCTGCTCCTCCAGACGCTCCATAATCATAGTCTTAATGGCTGCCTGGATTTCGTTTTTGCCGGTAGTAAGTACATCATCTACTTTGTAGCTGCTGATGACGGTACGGATACAGCTCTGGCTGATATTCTTCAAAATGCCTACAGGATCAGCAGAGTTGTAAACTGCTTTGACCGGATCAGAATATTTGTATTCCACGAAAAAGTCCACATTTACAAAGTTGTAATCTGAAGTAATCATCAGGGATTCCTCGGTGGTGGCAGTATTGTCGTCAATACTGTAACCAATGGCAAAACCCTGAATGGTAGTATTTACCTTTTTTACCTGCTGGATAATCGGGAACTTAAAGTGCAGACCGGGCTCGGTAATCGCTTTTGGTTTACCCAAAGTAATCAGTACGGCCTGCTCCTGTTCCTTAATCTGGTATGTGGAGCCAAAGATAATGATGGCGGCCACGATAAAGATACCGATGTAGCCGAGAAGCTTACCTAAGATTTTTTCATTATTACCTGGTTCTACGGTAGAGAAACCATTTCTTCTGTTTCGCATAGATTCTTTCATATATATCTGTCCTTTCTGGGGTGGAGGGGAACGTGTACACGAATGGAGGTCTTCTGTAGTGACTAGGCATATGGTGCCGGTTCTCCTAAAATAAGTATGTACTTATCATACAATAGGTTTGGGTGGGTGACAATGGGAAAAATAGCACGTTTTGGGGTGGTAACGTGCAGGGGGAGAATATACATAAATGGAAACAAAAAGGTTTCCTCTAATGCTATTCTTTTTTAAATAACATATTTGTAAGATAGGAAGCGTGGGGAGTACAAAAGAATTCCTAAGTTATATATGAAAGAGAGAAGGTACAATATGTGAAGTTTAAAGAGAATTATGGCAGTAGTAATGATACTGGGCATGCTGCTCAGTGCGGCTTGCATGAACAGCATGGAGAGTGGCGTGGTAGAAAACGGTGAAAAAGAAGCGGTTAGTGTTTGTGCGGAATTATCACAAGAGCCGGAAGACGGAAGAATTTAAGTTGATTTAACATATGTGATGTTCCCAGTCATCTAGCATTATTTGTTTGAAATGTTCAGTATGAACAGAGTGTGTAATAAAAAAATTGTAATAGGCATAGCAACTATAAAGGGGAAGTTCAGTTGTTTTTGCACATTCTCCCAACGCTTGGGCATAATGTGCAAGAATATTCCCCAATTCATATATATAACCTTTTAAAGCAGATGCAGAAAAATAAGGCTGTAGATTGCAGAGCTCTTGAAAGTGCTTTAGGGTGTATAAGCTAGCGGCCAGTTTTATAAGTAATGCAGTAAATCCCCTTTTTTTGTCCAGAAGATCCTTATTACAAGTAGTAACATATTCAAATAAACGAAAATAAAGAGATAAGCCATTCAATGTCATATTATTTTTTGTGTAACTTCTGCATAGGTTTGCTAAAATATAGAATTCATTTAGTGAAAGGCACTGTTTTTTTGAAATATTAAAATCAAAATCGGGCATAGTAATATTTAAAGCTTCAAGCAGTAATTCGATTCGTATTATATGGTCATTGGTATGCAGAGCCCTTTCAAATAAAAGGCATTGATAATATAGGCTGTCCTCCTTAGAAATTAGTCTTTCCATTTGGTTTATATAAGCTTGGCACAATTCTTCTTCCTTTAGAGGCGTATAAGATATCTTGTAACGCAAATCATCTAGTGTTTTCTCTTTATCGGAACCAAAGAAGGTAAAAACAACATCAGCAATTCCCAACCGTTGCAACATTGTTTCTGCTAAAATAACGCTTGGTTGTAAAGTATTGTTTTCTATTTTGGATAGCTTGGACTTGCTGCATAATCCATGGCAAAGTGCTTGCTGAGAGATTTTTTGTTCCATTCGTAATTCGCGAATCAGGCTACCGAGGGTAATAACCTCAGGCGCAAACAGGTCATAGCTTCCATCGGAATAATGATTGGTATCTGTAATATGCTTAAGTGGAAAAGAGTTTAGTGGCAAAGCCGGAGCAAGCATTAGTATGTTAGACATATCTAGACAAAGCTCATTTACCAAGTAATTCAGGCAAATGGTTGCGTAACAGCTACCAATGGAATGAGCAGAAAAAAAGGCTGCTTTGAAGTATACCAAGGCAGTTTCCTTCTGTTCCAGATAAAAATTAGACAATCCCATTAAAAAAGCCAATTCATGTCGTGTAGTATCGTCGGTATTAAGAGCCAGTTTATCAAAATAAGTCTTTGCTAAATTCAAAGCAGAAGAATAATCCTCTTGTGAAATATAATATTTGGCATACACAACAGCGTTTTCGGAAAGCAGCTTCTCTTTATCAATAAAGGAGAGCTGACTGTTTTCCAAATAAGCGGATAGTTGTGTGCAGATGGACAGGCATACATCCGGCTCGTTCGTATAAAGTGCTGCCTGCGCATAGTAAATCAGTAGTTCCATTTCGTTAATGGAAAGCAGGAGCTTACGAAAGTCCATAACATCAATGTGTGGGCGGGAAATATGCAATGCCTGAAGTGTGCTGTGCTTGATTTGGGTATGGTTTCCCTTGCCGGAGCGAAACTGCAGTCTGCAGTGGCAGAGTACCCATTCCTGATAATAAAATTTGTTGTCTGCAAAATTCCAGTTTTCAACTTTTTCAAGGTCATCATAAGCTTCCTTCAGTTGCCAGGAATCGATATAAAAACGTACACGCTTCAATGTATAGAAGCAGTCGAAGTCGCTACGATTGGCAAAAATAGGAAATACCTCACAAGGGGCACCGGCACGCGACATAAGAGCCTGAAAGGTTCCGGGACTGACCCCGGCGGTGCCGTTTTCAATGCGGGATAAGGAAAGCGCAGAGCAAATACCTTCGGACAGCTTTTCCTGTGATAAACCGGCCTTTATTCGTGCTTCTCTAATGGCATTTCCTGCATTACGTACGCTCATGGTTTTGCTACGCTCCTTTATCGTTTAGTGTACTTTGCTATTTATTTTAAAACAATCTACGAAAGTAGTCAAATAGAACTATACACAAATGGAAACAAAAAGGTTTCCGTTTGGTTATCTTCTGTAAGATATTTGTTGCGGTATAATTAAGAAAGGCAAATAGTCGTAAAGGAGATGGGAGAATAGTAATATGGAGTATACAACATTGGGGATTATGGTTCATAACAAATGCAATGCAACGTGTGATATTTGTAGCGTTGAATGTTCGCCAGATTGTAATAATGAATTGGATATTAATCTTGTAAAGAAATTTGTTGACAGTTGCGTAGGGACTAGTATTAATAAAATATCAATTACAGGAGGAGAACCATTTTTAATATATGACAATTTATTAGAGCTTGTTAAATATTGTAAACAATACGGTTTTATTGTAACAACAGTAACAAATGGTTTTTGGGCAAGTAATTATGATATTACATATAGAAAATTAATGCAATTAAAGGCACAAGGTTTGACCCGATTAAATATTAGTTTTGATCATTATCATGCAACATACGTTCCAATTGCAAATATAAATAATATTATAAAGGTATGCAATAATATTAATTTGCCGTTTAATATTGCACTTATAAAAACGAAAGGTGAGAAGATTGGTGATTTAATTGATAGCTTTGATGAGAAAAATGGGGTTATTAATTTTTTGGTTGCACCATGTGAGCCGGCAGGAAGAGCGATTAGTAAATTTGGGACGGAATCATTTGTTAGGACTGTAGAAAGTAAGCATCTTGCATGTCCATATAATGGAATTATTACCTTGTATCATGATGGTAGCATTTTTCCATGTTGTTCGCATTATGTATTTAAAACAAAATTGGCAGTGGGAAATTATAATAATATGGGAATGCCGGAAGTGTTAATGAAAATTAAAAATAATGGATTGTTGTATATATTAAGAAATTATGGATTTGATCCAATTATATCCATGAATAAAGACATAAAATTAAACGAATATCTTTCTAGTCCATGCGAAGCGTGCAGGCAAATTTTTTCAGAAGATTTGTCGAGGTATGGCGAAAATGTTAAAAAGTTTTTATTAAATACTCAACATAATAAATGAATTTAGGAAAAAGAATAAATGAGAATTAGTAAATATACAAAATATACCTGTTGTAACTATGATGTCTTAGAAGTTAACGAAGACTGTTGTTATATTTATGCTAAAAAAGAAAATTGCTACATTAGAAAAAACATCTCGTTTCATATGTTGGGGATTAGCTATTTGGTAAAAAAAAGAATAAAGATGCAATTATATGATGTTATGATGTATGCAATGATCCTAGGGCTTCCATTTGTAATATACAGAATTGTGTTTGTATTATTAGGCAAAAATTGGAATCTAAATTTAAAAAATATATTTTACTCGATGGTATTTTTGATAATAAATATATTTATTCACGAATGTTCACATTATTTATCTTTGCTGGTGTATGGATGTCAGGCGGAGAGGCCTAAATTGAAGATAGAGAATGGAGTTTTGAAGATTTATACTGATACAACAGCGTCTTATTTATTACCCAAGTATAAAAGAATCGTTGTGTATTTATGTGGAATTCTTTTTAATATATACATTATTTGGTTTTCGTTGATTGTGTGGATGATATCTCCTAGCATTACGTTGTTTACAATAGCATTCATAATGTTAAATGTAATTCCGTCAACTTCCTCGAATAACGATGTTGTGCAATTAATAAAGCTGTTTATTGCGGATTGAGTTTTGATATAAAAGAAAATTTTATATAAAAAAGTATGGAAGGAGGAATATGAGATGGAATTTACTAATGAAATGGACAATTTTATTCTTGATTTGACAGATTTTGAAGAATTGCCGATGATTGAAAGCCCGGTATACGTGGCAGTTGGAAACCACTATGTTATTATTTGTGGATAGTTCCAAGCAGATCCTTTATACGCATTAAAGGAGTAGGAAAGTAAGGGTAACATTTAATCCGAGTTGATATAAAATGTTACCCTGATTATGGATAAATGTTTTAAAACATTTCTGTAAACAAAATGCTCAAAAAAATATGTGCATTTTTATATAATAAATAAGCAACCATAGGGAGAAATTGATTTATGGAAGATTGGCTGAAAACAGAAAAAATAGTAATTGATATTGAAACAACAGATTTAGAAAAAATAGATATTTTGGTTGAGAATGCGACCTATGCTAATAGAGATAATTTTTTTGAATTTGCCATACGAGAACTTCTAGAACAACACGAACACGATTTTAACAACTTGTCTGCACAGAGCAAACAAGTAAGCTTTGATAAAAATATAATTACTTTGGGCGGAATTGGAGTGATTAGAATTACCTTGAACGAACTGTTAGAAGCCAAAGCAAGTTCAAATAGGGTAAATATCATGGTGGTTGGATTATTGATTCTAGACAAACGAATATCGGCAGAACTGTTTGAAAAAACCGTAGAAGATATTAAGGTTTATGGCAAAATTCAAGCGAATAAGACTATATTAGATGTAATTGGGAAAGAGGAGAATGGCAAAGATGAATAGTAAAAGTAATGTGGGATGGATATACAAACAACTTAAGGGAAATAGAGGGTTATTAGCCATTCTTTCCATAATAGTTATTGTCTGCTCAATTTGTTCGCTGCTTATTGCATATATTTTGAAACTTTTTATAGATGTGGCAACCAATCAAACCCATTTATTAATTAGTGATGTTGTGCTTCTAACAATAATAGTTTTGTCTACTGGAGGAGTGATGGGAATATTATGCTCCATTGTGCATACTAAGATTCAGTGTAAAACAGAATTGAAGTTAAGAACGATGATCGTAGACACTGTTTTGAATGGACACTTAGAGCAAGTAGAAAAGATGCATTCCGCAGACATTTTGACAAAATTGACCGATGATGTTTCTGTAGTCTCTAATTTGTTTCCAGATATTGTAGTGAAGCTTGTAGGTAATATCAGTATGGCGATATTAGCTACTCTTTCGCTGTTTGTGCTTAATGTAAAAGTTGCAACAACTATAGTGATTGCGATACCGCTTTTAATAGCTATTGTTAGTTTGTTTAATTTTCCAATCGAACGAGTAGATAAGCAAAGAAAAAATGCAGAGGAAAATAACAGAATTTTATTGCAGGAATACATATCAAAAGTAAAAGTAATCAAAATTTTTGGTGCACAAAGTAAATTTTTAAGTATGTTTATAGAAAAATATTATCAGCTCTATTCTCTAAAAATAAAATTTAGTATTTGGGAAGGGGTGGCTTCATTTTGCAATAGTTTAATAGGCAATGCAATGATATTGATAACACTGGGGTTAGGCTCATATTTGGTTTTAAATGGAGAGACGTCATTAGGGGCACTTATTGCAATGGTTCAAATGCTTAACTATGTAATAAATCCCTTTTCAAAAATTTCAGCAGAGTTTTCCAAGATAGCACAAGCCAGTGCGTCTGTAGAACGAATAAAAGAATTGATGCACATTGAAAGAATTGAGGAAAACAAAGTAGAGTCGGCAAATAATATACAATATGAAATGTTAAGCATTAAAAATGTTTCGTTTGGGTATTCAGAAAATAACATATTAGAAAATATAAATATGACATTTCACAAAAATAAAGTCTATTGTATCCAAGGGGATAATGGTAGTGGAAAATCGACATTGTTAAATGTTATTTCTGGTTTGTATAAACCGCAAGTGGGAGAAATTTTTTTGGCAAGTGGAGAGGGAAAGAAAATTACGGATAATTTGAGTAGTGGTGTCTCGTTATTGCCATCAAACGAAACACTTTTTAACGGAACAATAAGGGATAATATTACTTTGTTTTCGCAGGAATACAATAAAGAATATCTAAAAAAAGTAGAAGAGAGTACAAATATTCAAAGTGTGATCAAAAATCAAGCGGAGGGATATGATACAAATGTTTTAGAAAATGGAAGATCGCTCTCTAGTGGGCAAATTCAACAAGTGGCAATGTGCAGAGCATTGTATCACAAGTCGGATATAATATTATTTGATGAGCCAACGGCAAATTTAGATAATGAATCGGTGGAAATATTTAAAGAAATGATAAGAAACATAAAGGAAAATCGTATTATTATTATTGTTACACATGACGAAAATATTATTGATTGTTGTGATTATTCTTATAAATTATCTAATAATAAGATTGTACCTATGTAGTTCAAAAGGATTGTCTGTTTAGAGATGTTTGAAATATTCCGACTATGGAAAAGGTTAACTAGCGTTTTATATACCTTTTATTTGATAATAAAAGAGCTTAATTTCTGACACCGGCAAAGAAATTAAGCTCTTTTGTAATGCCATAGCCATTTCTTCCTGCGTGATATTTCTTGCGGTACGACTCTTCTTAATAATTTCACCGATTCTCATGGAAACTCCCTCCAAGTAAATTGATTTGTAATAGTATTTTAACAAAGGTTGTGAGCAGTGTCACTCAATTGATAATTGTATTACAGGCAAAAAGTATATATAATTAAAAATGCGAAATTTGAAGAAGGTGGTAAGGTTATATGATACGCGGTATTGCTATTATGGGATTGAATGGGTGCGGAAAATCTACACTTGCACATGCAATCAGCAAAAAGCTTGGGTTTTATGAAATAGATGTTGAGGACTACTATTTTCCGGAGCAAAAGAACTCTCGACAAGCGATTCTGGAGCAGAAATATGATGTGGAATGTGAATACAAAGGTGAGATTCCATATTCTGTGTCATGTTCGAAAGCAGAAGTACAGGAAATGCTTCGTAAAGAGATTGAAAGGCATCCTGAATTTGTTATTGCCGGCGTAACAATGAACTGGGAAGAGGATATTTTGTCTGCAATTGACATCGTATTCATTCTGGAGGTTCCCGGTGAGGAACGTGTGAAACGGGTGCAACAGCGAGAAGAGCTTAGATTTGGCTCACGTGTTATGCCCGGCGGAGACATGTATGAACAGCAAAAGGAATTCAGAGATATTATTGCTAATAAAAGTAATGAGTCAGTGGAGGAAAGTGCTAGCAAGATACAATGCAGAAAAGTAAGGTTGGATGGGACAAAAAGTATTGACCATAATGTTGGTGTTATTATGAGCATGTTAGAGGGGCGCAGGAGGAACACACATGATACGAAAAGCAAATAAACAGGATCTGTCGCGTATCGCGGAAATTATTGTATTCGGCAAGCGGGTGGCCTACCGTCCTATATTTCAGAATGATAAGGTTTCGTTTAACGAGATGCAAGTTGTGAGCGTACTGGAAGAGTTTGAAAGTAATGAGGCAATTTGGGATAATATGCGAGTCTATGATGATGGTATTGTAAAAGGTATTATCAACTACAAGATTACTGAAGCTGAGTTGGAAATCTGTGATTTTTATGTGGAACCATTCTTTAAAGGCTGTGGCATTGGCAGGGCGTTGATACAATATGTTATCGAAGAAGCAAAACGGACTGGTATGAAGAGAATTTTCTTGTGGGTAATTAAAGAAAATTTACAGGCGAGGAAATTTTATGAAACCAATGGGTTTGTGGAAACGGGTGAGACTTGCATGATTGAGGGAACGGATAAGTTGGATATGTGTTATGAAATGAGGGTATAGATAAAGATATTAGCCAAAATTGGAAAATATTCAATTTTGGCTAATAGACTACTGGTTTAATAGACAATTTGCAATATCAATAATCTTGATACCTTCCTACTGGTATTATGTAAAATTTTCTTACATCCTATGGGCAAAATTCGTTACAAACAACCTCTGTCGCCCAAGGTTTCTCATTTCTAAGTATAGTTTTGTGCCTAATCACTTCGTTTTTGCCCAAAAGGGCTTTTTTTCTTTGAAGTAGGCAGGTCCTTGTGGGTAAAAATGCATGAAAAAGCTTGATTTTGCCCATAAGCCACTGTAGATTCCGAAAGGAGAGCTTTTATTTCCTTGCAAAACCACTTAAAATGTACTACTATTATTATGAGGTAATTTGGTTTAGAAATATTATCATTTTACGGAAAGAAGGATCTTGAAATGAAAGTATATCATTGTTTTCCGGGAGGGAAGGCAAAGGCTCTTACCATGAGCTATGATGATGGTAAGCATGCAGATGAAAGGTTGGTTGCTATTTTTAATAAACATGGCATCAAGGGCACTTTTAATTTAAATTACGGCCTGATGGAGAATCCGGAACGAATTGATAGAGAAAAAATTGTGGCATTGTATGAGGGGCATGAAATTGCTACCCATACCATGACCCATCCGACTATTTCCAGATGTCCGCTGACTACAGTGGCAAAGGAAATCTTAGAGGATAGAGAAGGCCTGGAGAAGCTGACCAGCAGGATTATCAGAGGGCATGCATATCCGAACGGTTCTTATAATGAAGAAATTAAGACTTTGTTTTCACAGCTGGGCATTGCATATGCCAGAATCGTACCGGACAGGGCGGATTTTGAATTGCCCACGGACCCTATGGAGTGGTATCCTACCTGTCACCACAACAATCCGAGGCTTATGGAGTGGGGACAGTGGTTTGTGGACTTCCCCAAGAAGCAGTATTTGAAGCTTATGTATGTGTGGGGACACAGCTATGAATTCGATAATGATAATAATTGGGAAGTCATTGAGAATTTCTGTGAACTCATGGGAGGCAGAGAAGATATTTGGTATGCCACCAACATTGAAATCATAGACTACATGCAGGTGCTGAAGAATCTGCAATTTTCTGCAGACAGTACGGCAGTTTACAATCCGTCGGCACAGAGTGCGTGGCTGGCAGTGAATGATGAGAAGATTGTAGAGGTACCGGGTGGTACTTATATGAAGTTGAAATAATAGAAAGGCAAGGTATTAAAAAATGATCGTACAGAAATACAAAGATATGTTATCCGGTAAATCCGTTATCAGACAGTTGTCTGAGTTCGCAACCGCAAGAGGTGCGGAAATTGGTTATGAAAATGTGTTTGACTACAGCTTGGGCAATCCGTCCGTGCCGGTTCCTCAGGAATTTACGGACAGAATGATACATATGCTGGCTACTCAGGAGACCAATGTGCTTCACGGCTATAGCCCAAGCTTGGGTATTACCTCCGTGAGAGAAGCTGTTGCGGCTTCCTTAAGTGAGCGTTTCGGTATTCCTTACAAGGCAGAGCATATTTTCATGGCATCCGGTGCAGCAGGTGCGCTGGCACATGCTTTTCGCTTAGTGACGGAACCGGGCGATGAAATCCTGACCTTTGCACCGTTTTTCCCGGAATATAATCCCTATGTAAATTTAACCGGTGCAGTACTGAAAATTGTACCGCCCAACACGGCAGATTTCCAGATTAACTTCGAGGCTTTCGAAGAAATGTTAAACGAAAAGACCATGGCGATTTTGATTAATACGCCTAACAATCCTTCCGGTATTGTGTATTCCAAGGAAACCATTGAGAGATTGGCAGAAACTCTTCGCAGAAAGTCTGCAGAGTATGGGCACGATATCTTTATTATTTCTGATGAACCTTATCGCGAGATTGTATTTGAAGGCGTGGAGGCACCTTGCGTGTCTGCTTATTATGATAACACGATTATGTGCTATTCCTTCTCTAAGTCTCTCTCTTTGCCGGGTGAACGTATTGGTTATGTGGCTGTTAACCCTGCTTGTGCAGAGGCGGCAACCATGGTAAATATGTGTGGTCAGATTTCCAGAGGTATCGGTCATAACTGCCCGCCGTCCATTATTCAGCTGGCAGTGGCACAGGTATTGGATAAGACTGCAGATTTGAGTGTATACGAAACGAATATGAACTTAATTTATAATTGTTTGGTAGAGCTTGGCTTTACTGTTGTGAAGCCGGGCGGAACCTTCTATATCTTCCCCAAGGCATTGGAAGAGGATGCAAAGGTGTTCTGTGAAAAGGCTTTGAAGTATGATTTAGTATTGGTGCCAGGCGATAGCTTCGGTGCACCGGGCTACTTTAGAATGGCTTACTGCATCGATACCGAGAAGGTAGAGCGTTCCTTGGTGGCACTTCGTAAGTTTGTAGAGGAAGAGTATCCGGACAGAGCATAGACGGTTGTTCGCGAGGTTTGCCCTTGTGGGCGTAAAGAGGAGTGAGTGACAATGTATCAGGCAGGATTGGTGTTGGAAGGCGGAGGTATGAAGGGCGCCTATACTACGGGAGTGTTAGATTTCTTTTTGGATAAGGGAATCGAGTTTTCCAGAGTGTATGGTGTGTCTGCCGGAGCCATTCATATGATGAGTTATTTGTCCAAGCAGAAGAAGCGTAGTATTAATATAGGAATAAAGTATGCAGGAGACAAACGTTATTGTAGCGTAGAGAGCCTGCTACGTACCGGTGATATTTTTAATGCAGATATGTGCTACAATTTAATTCCCAGAAAGTATGACCCTTTTGATAACGAGGCTTATTTGCGTTATAAGGGCAAAGCATTTGCAGTGGTAACCAATATTGAAACCGGTAAGCCGGAGTATCTGCGCATCAAGGATGGTTTTGATGATTTGCAGAAGATACGTGCGTCTGCGTCCTTGCCCCTGGTTTCCAGAAATGTGGAAATTGATGGTAAGCTGTATCTGGACGGCGGTATTTCCGATGCCATACCCATTCAGAAGTCCATACTGGATGGTAATGAAAAGAATATTGTCATATTGACCAAGGAGGTAGGCTATGTGCGTCAGCCTTCCAGTCAGCTAGGCATTATTAAGGTGCGCTATGCCAAGTACCCCAAAGTATATGAGCTGATGAAAAAGAGGCATACGGCTTATAATGATACTGTGGATTTTCTGCACAGACAGCAGGAGAATGGTCAGGCGTTTGTGATTCAGCCGAAGGAACCCAGCGAGGTGGGTCGTCTGGAAAAGGATCCAAAGAAGATAGAAGCACTATACAAAGAAGGCTATCGGGATGCAGAGGCTTGTTATGAGCAGATGATACAGTATTTGGAGTCGTAGGAGTGTCACAACACGAGATAGTGGTTAAGTGACTATTGAAACAAAGGTTGCAGAAAGGAATGAGGGTAGCAGATGAAGATACAAATCAGCGACAATTTAATTAAACATTATCTGCAAAATGTATACTTCATTAATGGACATAGTTATGCCGGAAAGTCTACCATGGTAAAGATGCTGGCGGAGCGTTACGATATGATAGCCTGCGGAGAGAATTACCATGATGTGTTTCCGCACGAAAAATTATCTCGTTGGAAGCAACCGGGGCTGTGTTATTTTGATACCATGAGTGGTTGGGAAGAATGGTTGAATATGACGCCTGAGGAGCATTTTAATTGGACCAATCAGGTATCTCAGGAGTGTATTGAAATTGAAATTTTAGAACTGTTAAAATTAGCTGCAAGTGGCAAAAAGATAATAGTAGATACAAATATACCGCCGGATGTATTACGGGAAATTTCTGATTATCAGAATGTTGCAATTATGCTTTGTGATCCACCGGATATTTGTGCCACTCGCTTTTTTGACCGTGAAGATCCGGACAAAAAGTTTATGATGGAGCAAATCATGAAATGTAAAGATCCGGAGGCTACCTTGAAGAATTTTAATTCCTGGGCATTATACCATCCACCGGTAGAAGTAGATTGGGAGCATACAGGTTTCTTTACCTATACCCGTTCGGATTTTGAGAATGATACCAGAGAAGAGGTGCTACAAGCACTTGCGAAGCATTTCGGTTTAGAAGCGTAGTATGAGTATGGTGATATAAAAGAGGAAAGAGGTAATTATGATAAAAGCAGTCATTTTCGATATGTATGAAACACTGATTACACATTTTAATAGTCCTTTATATTTTGGTAAGCAGATGGCGGCGGATATTGGTATTCCGGAGAAGAAGTTTCGGGAGATTTGGGATACTACAGATGATGAACGGACCATAGGGGTGCTTACTTTAGAAGAGGTAGTGGAACGGATTCTGCGAGAAAATGAATGCTATTCAGAAACTCTCTTTCAGCAATTAATCGGGAAACGAATAGCGACGAAGGTGAATTGCTTTAAGCATCTTCATGAGGAAATTCATCCCATGCTGCAGGCAATAAAAGAACGTGGAATTTTTATAGGCCTGATAAGTAACTGTTACTATGAAGAGGCAAAGTTGATACGACAGAGTGAGTTGTTTCCATATTTTGATGCCGTGTTTTTATCTTGTGAGCAGGGGATTCAGAAACCGGATAAGGAGATTTTTAGACGCTGTATGGAGTATCTGAAGGTGCAGCCGGAGGAGTGCCTGTATGTTGGAGATGGCGGTAGCAGAGAGCTGGAAGCAGCTGAAGATTTAGGAATGAAAGCGGTGCAGGCGGTTTGGTATTTGCGGAAAGGAACTACGCAACCTGTCGGACGTAAAGAGGAGTTTGAACCAGCGGTGAGTCCCTTGGAAGTGTTGAAATTTATTGTTTTATAAGGTTTTTTATTAGGATACTTTTTATCGATTTTGAGAGATAAAATATATAGTAATTCTTTTGTTGGGGAGCAAACAAGAGTAGATAGAAGGAGAAAAAGATGTTAGAAATTTTAAAAGCGATTATTTATGGTATTGTGGAAGGTATTACAGAGTGGCTTCCGGTTAGTAGTACCGGTCATTTGATTTTGGTAGAGCAGCTGATACCTTTTAAGGAGACCAGCGAAGACTTCTTTGGAATGTTTGACGTAGTCATACAGTTGGGTGCTATTATGGCGGTAGTGGTACTGTTTTGGAGTCAGATTTGGCCTTTTGCCCTAACGAAAAAGGAAAGAGAAGGCAAAACAGGTTTCATGTCCTTTATTAAGATGGACATTATGACCTTGTGGTTTAAGATTTTGGTATCCTGCGTACCGGCAGCAGTAATCGGTATTTTGTTTGATGAAGTGTTTGAGGCACTTTTTTACAATCCGGTATGTATTGCCATTGCACTTATTGTGTTTGGTATCGGTTTTATTATTATTGAAAACTGGAACAAAGGTAAAGTGGCAAAGGTGAATGGTTTGTCAGAGTTAACCTACCAGATGGCGGTTTGGATTGGTGTCTTCCAGGTAATTGCAGCTGTTTTCCCGGGCACCTCACGTTCCGGTGCAACTATTTTAGGTGCACTTTTAATCGGCGTTTCCAGAAAGGTGGCTTCTGAGTATACGTTCTTCCTGGCGATTCCGGTAATGTTTGGCGCTAGTTTGCTGAAGCTTTTGAAGTTTGGCTTTGACTTTAGCGGTATAGAGATTGCCTGCCTATTAACCGGTTGTGTGGTAGCATTTGTAGTGTCCATTTTTATTCTGAGATTTTTATTGGCTTATATTAAGAAGCATGATTTTAAGGTGTTCGGTTGGTATAGAATCGTGTTGGGCGTTATCGTATTGGTAGCATTTGGCTTGTTCCTGTAGGAGAGCCATGGCAACATTTGGATTTAGCTAAAAAAATATAAGACTTGACAAATTTCGTACTTTAACATAAACTATACCTCGTTAGTGTAGTAAAGCACATTGACTGAGGAGTTAAGAATAAGTTTGAAAGGAGGATGGCGACTATGGCAAAGAAGACAGAAGTTACCTTACAGTTTGCAGGAAAGTCATACACTCAGGACGAAATCGTAAAGATGGCAAAGGACATCTGGAAAAATGAGTTGAAGAGAAAGGCTACAGAAATGACCAGCCTTGAATTATACGTAAAGCCTGAGGAAAGCAAGGTTTACTACGTATTCAACGAAACTGAGTGCGGAAGCTTTGATATCTAAGAAAAGCTACATAAGCATCCCGGTATTGTCCATGCAATACCGGGATCTTTTTATATCTTCCTTTTATATTCTTTTGGGCTACAACCGATGTTTTTGGAAAACACCTTGGAGAAATAGGAAAAGTCTTGATATCCTACACTTAAAGCTACCTCTGACACGGACATATCGGTAGTATTGAAAAGTCGAATGGCTTCCTGAATGCGGGTCTGATGAATAAATTTCGTCAGGCTTATTTTTGTTTCGTGGCTGAAAAGATTAGACAGTACGGAAGCATTCCGGTTAAAATGCTTTGCCACGGAAGCTAAACTTAGTTCCTCTTCCAGATGAAGCTGTATATAAGAAATCACTTCACGGGTAAGCTTGGAATATTCTGTGTTGGCGTAGTTTTTTACTAATAGGCAGTATTTTCTGCAAATTTCATTAGGCAACTGATTTAATTTGGTCTGTGACATGGTGTTTTCGATTTTCAGTTTGATAGATAATGCCAGCTTCAAGGTGTGCATGGGATGTATGGTAGTGTCTAAAAGTGCCAAATGGCAAAAATCATTTAGTAAATGAAGCGCCAGCTTATGATCGTGCAGGTTCTGGGAGATGATAAATAGGCTTTCTTCCCAGTAGGCTGTCATTGCTGCCTTTGCTTTCTCGAAGTCTCCGGTTTTTAGCTTGTTCAAAAATGCAAAGAGCAATTTTTGGTACTGCTCCGTGTATTCAGTGGAGTAGGTGTGTATGATATCGGTGTCAATATTTACAGAGCGGTTTTGTTCGGAATATTGAATGTTGCGGGGCTCTATGGTAGCAAATTCCGGAACAAAGTTACTGATAATGTGTTGTGTCACCTTAATAATTGCATCTGCCTGCACAAGCGGTAAACGCTCATAAATCTGTTTCATGCTTGCAATGTGTTGCGGCGACAGATTGGCCTCCTTGATAATCTGTGTATAGTAGTCGGCAGAAAGCTCCTCATCACGGAAGGGGCCTACAGAGATAAATTCAGGATGCTCGCCACCACTTATATATGCCAGTACATTATAAAAGCCCAGATTACTTTTTATGACAAATAATTGATGCATATCGGTAGTAGTCATAAGGGAATGTCTGCTGTGAACGTCGTTATAATCCCCCCAAACCATAGCTCGGATTCCGTGGTCGATCTGCTTTAGATTATCATAGGGATAGCTAAGCATTAACACTTCTACTCGAAAGGCGTCCATTAATACAGCCTTTAATAATTCATAGCATTTTTGAAGATTGGAAACATCCGGCTTCATTATTTTCCCTTTCCATATATTGGTGTGTGATTTTTTTAACTTACACAAAAATTATACATACAAAACAAAAAAAGTACAAGTAGGGAAGGCGTTATTTTAGTACAATTATTTCAGTGATGTAGATTGTTTATATAAAGGAGGATTACGAACATGAAATTTAATTGGAATGATTCCTGGTTATTTACAAAGGATGTTGCACTTGTCAGTGAAGGTCACGCAGCATTAAATGTATCTGATTGGGAAGCAGTTAATTTACCACATACTTGGAATGCAAAGGATGGTCAGGACGGTGGTAATGATTACTATCGCGGAACCTGTTACTATACCAAAAAGCTTGCATTGGCAGATTGTCAGGGTGCAGAGGAAGTTTATATTGAATTTGAAGGTGCGAACTCATCTGCGGATGTATATGTAAATGGCAAGCTTGCAGTACATCATGATGGCGGTTATTCTACCTTCCGTGCAAATATTACTGCACTTTTGGAAGAGGAAAACGAAATTGTTGTGGCGGTAGATAATGCTCCAAATGATTACGTATATCCTCAGATGGCAGACTTTACCTTCTACGGTGGTCTGTATCGTGACGTAAATATTATTTGTGTACCCAAGGCACACTTTGACTTAGACTTCTGGGGTGGCCCCGGTATTCAGGTGACACCTGTTGTGGAAGGCGCTGATGCAAAGGTTGAAGTAATCGGTTACTTTACCGGTCTGGCCGGAACGGAAACTGTTAAGTATGTAATTAAAGCTGGTGACAGCGTAGTGGCGGAAGCATCTGTTGCAGCTTCAGAGGGCAAGGTAAACTTCGTCATTGAAA
Organism: Acetatifactor sp.; assembly: GCA_045634745.1. GTDB lineage: Bacteria > Bacillota > Clostridia > Lachnospirales > Lachnospiraceae > Acetatifactor. Next base: position 28,207 of record JAZRAX010000045.1, read on the forward strand.
ACGTACATCTTTGGAATGGCCGTAAGGATCCTTTCCTTTATACTTTAGAAGCAGTTTTGGTAGATGGTGAAAAGGAATTAGATTCCAGAACGGTTAAGTTCGGTTGCAGATATTTTGAAATTGACCCTGAAAAAGGATTTATATTAAACGGTGAAGAGTATCCTCTTCGTGGTGTATCCCGCCATCAGGACAGACTGGGAATCGGTAATGCGTTATTACCGGAGCATCACAAAGAAGATGCAGAATTGATTTATGAAGTGGGCGCAACTACCATCCGTTTGGCTCACTATCAGCATAATCAGTACTTCTATGATTTGTGTGATGAACTGGGCTTCGTGCTTTGGGCAGAAATTCCTTATATTTCTAACCATATGCCAAAGGGTCGTGAGAATACCATCACTCAGATGAAGGAATTGCTTGCACAGAACTACAACCATCCTTCTATTTTCGTATGGGGTCTCTCCAACGAAATTTCCATGAAGGGTGCAGATGATCCGGATTTATTAGAGAATCATCGTATCTTAAATGATTTGTGCCACGACTGGGATAAGACCAGACTGACCACCATGGCAATTGTTTCTATGTGTCCAATGGACAGCGCATATGTACAGATTCCGGATACTGTATCATGGAATCACTATTTTGGCTGGTATGGCGGTGACACTTCCATGAATGGTCCTTGGATGGATAACTTCCATGCAAAATATCCGAACCTTCCGGTAGGTATGAGTGAGTATGGTTGTGAAGCACTTAACTGGCACAACTCAAACCCGGAGCAGGGCGATTATTCTGAAGAATATCAGGCCTACTATCATGAAGAATTGATTAAGCAGTTATTCAGCAGACCATATATTTGGGCGACTCATGTATGGAATATGTTCGACTTTGGTGCGGATGCACGTGCAGAAGGCGGAGAAGACGGACAGAACCATAAGGGCTTAATGACCTTTGACAGAAGCTACAAGAAGGATTCCTTCTATGCTTACAAGGCATGGTTATCAGATGAACCTTTCGTGCATATCTGCGGCAAGCGTTATGTAGACCGTGTAGAAGAGGTTACCAAGGTAACTGTTTACTCTAATCAGCCGGAAGTAGAATTGTTTGCAAACGGTGTAAGCCTGGGCAAGCAGACCAGTGACGTGCATTTCTTCTATTTTGATGTACCTAATGCAGGAACTACCGAATTGGTAGCAAAGGCTGGTGCGTGTGAGGATACTTCTAAGCTTGTAAAGGTGGATAAGTTCAATGATTCCTACCGCATGGTGGAAACCGGTGATGTTTTGAACTGGTTCGAGATTACCGCTCCGGAAGGCTACTATTCCATCAATGATAAAGCAAATGAGGTATTGAAGACAATCCGAGGCAAGATGTTGTTTATGGAATTAATGGCAAAGGCTATGAAGGGTCAGAAGACTATGGTAGATGCAGGGTCTATGATGGGCAATAGCGAAATGATGAGCTTCTTAGGTGGCTTTACCGTAAAGCGTCTGCTTTCCATGATGGGTGCTATGGGTGCAAAGCCATTAACAAAGGAAGAAATGTTAGAGTTTAATGCGAAATTAAATAAAATTAAAAAGTAATATGAGTTAGGGGGTAAAAATTATGGCGAAAGAAAAGAAATTGGATGCTAACGGCTTCCGTAAGTTTGGTATGCGGGATTGTCTCGCATACGCAGCCGGTGACTTCGGTTGTAACATGAGCTTTGCACTGAAGGGTACCATGATGATTTTCTGGACTCAGTTTATGGGTTTGGAGCTTTGGTATGCGGGATTGCTTATTGTGGTTCAGGTATGGGATGCGATTAATGACCCGGTAATTGGTTCTCTTATTGATGCTGACCGCCGCCAGTATAAGCGCAACAAATTCCTGCAGTATATTTGGTTCGGTTCCATCGGGCTTATTGTAGCAGGTGCATTGTGCTTCCTGCCTTTCCCGAACGCTCCCCTTTGGGCACAGATGCTTATCTTTGTATGTGGATACGTTATCTGGGATGCGTTCTACACTGTAGCGAACGTACCTTACGGTTCCCTGTTATCCTTAATTTCCAGTGAACCTGCAGACCGTGCTTCTCTTTCTGCATGGCGTTCCGTTGGTTCTATGTTAGGTAACATGGTTCCCATGGCTATTTTGCCTATGATTATTTACGATGCAAATGATAACCTGATTGGTGAACGTGTATTTATTGCAGCTCTTATTATGGGTGTTCTTGGATTTATCAGTTTCCAGTACATGATTCGCAATACCGAAATCCGTGAGGCTACTGAAGTACGTCTCAATGACGAACAGCCGAAATTTAATGTGATTAAGGCTATGGCAAACTTTGTGAAGAACCGTCCGGCGGTAGGAGCGACCTTTGCAGCAGTTGGTATGTTTATCGGTATGCAGGGTGGTACTGCAGCAGTTACCGTTTTGTTCCAGTCATATTTCCACAATGTGCAGATTTCAGGTGTGATTCAGTTGTTTGCTATGATTCCGATTGTACTGTTTACACCATTGGCACGTAAGATGGTTTCCAAGTATGGTAAGAAGGAATTGGCTACTGTGGGTGCTATCATTAGTATGATTTCCTGCTTGTTGATGTTAGTATTACCTATTACTGCAGATGGTAAGGGTATGGCTATCTATGTTGTATGTCAGCTGTTCAACAGTCTTGGTATGGGTATTTACTCAACCGTTTCATGGGCAATGATGGGTGATGCCATTGATTACAACGAATGGAAGACCAATAACCGTGAAGAAGGTACGGTTTATGCATTACATTCCTTCTTCCGTAAGCTGGCACAGGGCGTTGGTCCCGCACTTGCTTTGGTTATCATGGTAGCGTTGGGATATGTAGGCGCTAACGAAGGAAATCAGACCTTGGAAGTTGCAACCAACATGCGTTACTTAGTACCCGGTTTGTATCTGTTTAGTGCAGTGATGCAGTTCGTAGGATTGTCACTTATTTATAACTTAGATAAGAAGACACTGGCTACCATGCAGAGTGAATTGGAAGCACGTCATAAGACTGTAGCATAAGTCTTGGTGACTGAGCAATAATTTAAATAACGACAAAATAAAAGGGGGGTGCTCATGTGGCATCCCCCTTAAATTAATTTGATTAACCAAATACAAGTACAATCTCAGTTTCTTTATCATCGCCGGTAGCCTTCACTACTGCGCGGAAATCATTTAGTGCAACCTTGAATTTTTCGTATGCTTCAATCGCCATGTTGAAGTGACGTAAAGCTTCCTGACGGTTGCCGTCTTCGTTTGCATACCAGGAATCGCAAGCATGTGTATGAATTTCTTCGTGAATCTTCTTCAATGCACGGAATTCCTTGGAGTTAATAATCTGTGGCTTGGTTTGGGAAGCGAACCACTTGCCCAACTTACAGCCTGCAGGATTATTTAACTGGGTAATTTTAAGTGTTTCAAAGCCAGCCAGATTATTATAAACACGCCATGTGAAAATCAAATGGTCTACTTCAAAGATGGTCAGCCAGTCTAAAGTAGTCAGCTTAGAGTTACGGCGTGCCATGTCTCCTCGTGCCTTGTCAATATCTCTGGAAATCTTATATAAATGAGCACCGGTGGTCTGGCATTCTTCCGATAAGGTATTGTAACTGTCGGCAATAGAGTCGATGGAAGCTACAAAGGATTCGGTAAGTGCAGACTGGGTATTGATTTCTTCATAGATATGACTGATTTCGTCATTCATACCTACAATCTGCTCATTCATGGCATTCATACTCTTTACGGAATTATGTACGCGCTCGTTACCGTTCAAAAGCTGCTGGGTGGTATGTTCGATAGAGTTGGAAAGTGTTTCAATACCGTCCATCAATTCCTTAACGTATTTTACTACGTCTTCTGCGGAAGCTGCGGTATTTGCAGAAAGGTCCTTTACCTCCATAGCAACTACTGCGAAACCACGGCCGGCTTCTCCAGCTCTGGCAGCTTCAATGGAAGCATTCAATGCCAGCAATCCACTCTTTTCCGCAACCTTCTTTACTACATCAATGATTTCGTTAATCTTCTGCGCTTTTTCCTGGAAAACTGCGACCTGATCATTAATAGCGGTAATCTGCTTGGCGGCTTCATCAATAATATTAATACTGTTATTCATATCTTCAATACAGTTGTTTGAAGTATCCAAAACAGTCTGTGAATTGCCCTGGATATTATAGACTGCATTCTGGATAGTCTGAATGGAGTCTCCCAAATCCTGACTGGAACCATGCATATCGTTAATAGCAGTGGTCTGGGAATTAACCTGCTCAATCATATCCTTTACGCAGGAGCTGTCACCGATTACCGTCATGGACTTATTTAAGCGCATAACAAAGTTGTTATTACTTACTAAAAAGTGCTCCACAAGTGCGTTGACCTTTTCGCCCAATGCAGGATTATCAAGAGCTGCTGTATCAAGCGGTGTGTAATCGCCGGAAATGACTTGGTCCAAATAAGTCATTAAATATGTAGAATCTTTTTCAAACGAAGTTGTTTGCTTTTTTTTCTTAAGCATAATATCTCCTCCCCCTGATAGTACTTTTGAAAGCATTTACAATATTATACCATTTATTGCAGTAAAGGTCAAAGTGTTTTGACAATTTAGATAATAGTTATAAAATTAACAATTAATTCTTGTTTATAATTTCTTTATAATTATTTTGCACAAAATCTGTTGACAATAGAAATGGTAAGTGATATTTTATGGTAAGAAGGTGTTAGCACTCCTTGAGGTTGAGTGCTAATAATTCAAAAGGGGTGAGTGTATTGGAACTGGATGAAAGAAAAAAGAAAATATTGCAGGCCGTTGTCCGGAATTATCTGGAGACAGGTGAACCGGTGGGAAGCCGAACCATTTCGAAATACACCGACCTGAATTTAAGCTCCGCGACCATTCGTAATGAGATGGCAGATTTGGAAGAGCTGGGTTATATTTTCCAGCCGCATACTTCTGCAGGCCGCATTCCTTCTGATAAGGGATACCGCTTCTATGTGGATACCATGATGGAACAGAAGGAGCGGGAAGTGGTGGAGATGAAGGAGATGCTGGTAGAGCGTCAGGACAAAATGGAGCTGCTTTTGAAGCAAGTAGTTAAGGTCCTGGCACAAAATACCCAGTATGCTACCATGATTAGTGCACCGCAGATGCACCGGAACAAGTTGAAGTTCATACAGCTTTCCAGAGTAGATTTCAATCAGATTCTGGCGGTTATTGTTATCGAAGGGAATGTGATTAAGAACAATATCCTGCGTGTGACACAAGAGTTGTCGGACGAAACACTTTTGAAGTTGAACATTTTGCTGAATACCCATTTGAATGGTTTATCTATAGAAGAAATTAACTTGGGTATGATTGCTGCACTGAAGCAGCAGGCTGGTGAGCACAGTGATATTGTAGGGGAAGTCATAGATGCGGTGGCAGGAGCCATTAAGGCAGACGAAGACCTGGAGATTTATACCAGCGGTACCAACAATATCTTCCGTTATCCGGAGTTGGCAGACCAGCAAATGGCCAGTCAGTTGATTAATGCCTTTGAGGAAAAGGATACGCTGAACGAGCTGGTACATGAGACCTTGGCTGACGAGAGCAATACAGGTATTCAGATTTACATCGGCGAGGAAGCACCGGTCAGCGGTATGAAGGATTGCAGTGTGGTAACCGCAACTTACGAGCTGGAAGAAGGCATGAAAGGAACCATTGGAATCATAGGACCGAAGCGAATGGATTACGAAAAGGTAGTAGGAACGCTACGGACCATGATGCACCAGTTGGATGATTTATACAAGAAATAGAAAGGGCGATGAAATGGCAGAGCAGGAAAAGGAAATTTTAGAAGAAGAAATAAAAGAAGAAGCGGCTGCAACTACTGAGGAAGATGCGGAAGTAGTTGAAGAAGCAACTACCGAAGAAGAGGTTGAAGCGGAAGATGAAGAGGAAGCACCGGAAGGTGTAGAGCCGAAGACCTGGGCTGAGAAAAAAGCAGCAAAGAAGCAGGCCAAAGCAGAAAAGAAGTCTAATGCAGACAAGGAAAAGATTGCTGAGTTAGAGGATAAAGTAAAGCGCCAGCTGGCAGAGTTTGAAAACTTCCGTAACAGAACGGAAAAGGAAAAGCAGGCCATGTTTGAAACCGGTGCCAAGAGCGTAATCGAAAAGATTTTGCCGGTGATTGATAATTTTGAAAGAGGCTTTGCTACTGTAGAAGAAGCGGATGCAGAGGATGCTTTCGTAAAGGGTATGAACCAAATTTATAAGCAGATGATGGATGAGCTGGACAAAATCGGTGTGAAGCCCATCGAAGCAGTAGGTCAGGAATTCGATCCCAACTTCCATAACGCAGTAATGCAGGTGGAAAGTGAAGAATTTGAATCCGGTATTGTAGCACAGGAGTTCATGAAGGGATATACGTATCGCGACAGTGTGGTAAGACACAGCATGGTAGGAGTAGTTTCATAAATTAAGTGAATAAATTCAAAGGCACAGAGCACGCTGCCCCAGAATTTTAGTAATAAAGTAGTTAATAGTTGATTTTTCATAAAATGGAGGAAGAAAGAATGGGTAAAATTATTGGTATTGACTTAGGTACAACAAACAGCTGTGTAGCAGTTATGGAAGGTGGTAAGCCTACCGTTATCGCTAACGCAGAAGGAGCTAGAACTACACCGTCCGTTGTAGCATTTACAAAGACCGGTGAAAGATTAATTGGTGAGCCTGCAAAGCGTCAGGCAGTTACCAACGCAGAGAAGACCATCGCATCTATTAAGAGAGATATGGGTACAGACAACGGCCGTACCATCGATGGCAAGAAATATTCTCCTCAGCAGATTTCTGCAATGATTCTTCAGAAATTAAAAGCAGATGCAGAAAGCTACTTAGGCGAGAAGGTTACAGAAGCAGTTATTACTGTTCCTGCATACTTTAATGACGCTCAGCGTCAGGCTACCAAGGACGCAGGTAAGATTGCAGGTCTTGATGTAAAGCGTATTATTAACGAGCCTACCGCAGCAGCACTTGCATACGGTTTGGACAATGAAAAAGAGCAGAAGATTATGGTTTACGACTTAGGTGGTGGTACCTTCGACGTTTCTATTATTGAAATCGGCGATGGCGTTATCGAAGTATTGGCAACCAACGGTGATACCCGTCTTGGTGGTGACGACTTCGACAACAAGGTTACCCAGTGGATGCTTGACGAGTTCAAGAAGAACGAAGGCGTTGACTTATCTAACGATAAGATGGCTATGCAGAGATTAAAGGAAGCTGCTGAAAAGGCAAAGAAGGAGCTTTCTTCTGCAATGACTACCAACATTAACCTTCCTTTCATTACCGCAACTGCAGAAGGTCCTAAGCACTTTGATGTAAACTTAACCCGTGCAAAATTTGATGAATTAACACATGATTTGGTAGAAAGAACCGCTATCCCTGTTCAGAATGCTATGAAGGATGCTGGTTTAACCAACGCTGATTTAGGTCAGGTACTTTTGGTTGGTGGTTCAACACGTATTCCTGCAGTTCAGGATAAGGTAAGACAGTTAACCGGCAAGGAACCCAGCAAGTCACTTAACCCGGATGAATGTGTAGCAATCGGTGCTTCTATCCAGGGTGGTAAGTTAGCTGGCGATGCAGGTGCAGGCGAAATCTTATTGTTAGACGTAACACCTCTTTCACTCTCTATTGAGACCATGGGTGGTGTAGCTACCAGATTGATTGAAAGAAATACAACAATTCCTACCAAGAAGAGCCAGATCTTCTCTACCGCAGCTGACAACCAGACCGCAGTAGATATTAACGTAGTACAGGGTGAAAGACAGTTTGCTAGAGATAACAAGTCTCTCGGACAGTTCCGTTTGGACGGTATTCCACCTGCACGTAGAGGTGTTCCTCAGATTGAAGTTACCTTCGACATCGATGCAAACGGTATCGTAAACGTATCTGCAAAGGATTTAGGAACCGGTAAGGAACAGCACATTACCATTACAGCAGGCTCTAACATGTCTGATGATGAAATCGAAAGAGCAGTAAAAGAAGCTGCTGAGTTCGAAGCACAGGATAAGAAGAGAAAAGAAGCTGTAGAAACCAGAAATGATGCAGATTCCTTCGTATTCCAGACCGAGAAGGCACTTTCTGAAGTAGGTGATAAGATTTCTGAAAATGATAAGGCTCAGGTAGAAGCTGATATGGCAGCAGTTAAGGCTATCCTTGACAGAACTGCAAACCAGGATATGAGCGATGCAGATGTAGATGAATTAAAGGCTGCAAAAGAAAAGCTTATGAACAGCGCGCAGAGCCTGTTCACCAAGATGTATGAGAACATGCAGGGTGCAGCAGGTCAGGCGGGTCCTGATATGGGCGGCTTCTCCGGTGGTTCTGCAGATGCAGGTGCAACCGAAAGTGCTCCGGAAGATGATGTAATCGACGGAGATTTCCGCGAGGTTTAAAGAGAAAAAGAGTTTCTAAGGTGTCAAAGAACGCCACCTAAGAAACACTATGTTTTCTCTAGGAAGAATGCCAGAGGCATTCTTCTGAGAAAAAGAGTTAGAGTAGATAATTCCGGTGGGGTGGAAGGCTCCGCCGGAATTGTTGAGAAATTAGATATTTTTGTAGATAGAAAGGCTGACGATTATGGCAGAACAAAAACGCGATTATTATGAAGTCCTCGGAGTGGACAAATCCGCAGATGAGGCAGCGATTAAAAAAGCATATCGTAACCTTGCCAAGAAATATCATCCGGATGCAAACCCGGGTGACGCTGAGGCTGAGAAAAAGTTTAAGGAAGCATCGGAAGCATATGCCATCTTAAGTGACCCGGAGAAGAGACGTCAGTATGACCAGTTTGGTCATGCTGCTTTTGACGGTGGTGCAGGAGCCGGCGGAGCCGGTGGCTTTGATTTCAGCGGTGCAGACTTTAGTGATATATTTGGTGATATTTTCGGAGATTTCTTTGGTGGCAGCAGCCGTAGAAGCAGTGGACAGAGTGCTGGTCCCATGAAAGGTGCTAATATACGTACCAGCTTGCGTATTACCTTTGAAGAAGCGGTATTTGGCTGTAAGAAGGAGATTGAACTGACCATTAAGGAAAGCTGTAAGACCTGTAACGGTTCCGGTGCGAAGCCGGGTACCAGTCCCGAAACCTGTAGCAAATGTGGCGGTAAGGGACAGGTGGTATTTACCCAGCAGTCCTTCTTTGGAACGGTACGTAATGTACAGAGCTGTCCGGATTGCCAAGGCTCCGGTAAAATCATTAAAGAGAAATGTACAGATTGTCGCGGAACCGGTTTTGTACCTATGAAGAAGCGTTATGAGGTAGATATCCCGGCAGGTATCGATAATGGCCAGTGCAAACGTCTGGCAGGTTTGGGAGAACCCGGAACCAACGGTGGTTCCCGTGGAGATGCGTTGATTGAGGTTATCGTAGGCAGACATCCTAAATTCCAGAGACAGGATTACAATATCTTCTCTACCGTACCTATGTCCTTTGCAGTAGCTGCTTTGGGTGGTGAAATCTTAATTGATACAGTGGACGGTCAGGTAATTTACGATGTAAAGGCCGGTATGCAGACAGATACTAAAATTCGCTTAAAGGGTAAGGGTGTACCTACTCTTCGTAACAAAGAAGTACGTGGCGACCATTACGTTACATTGGTAATTGAGACTCCTGATAAATTGTCTCATGAGGCAAAGGAGTTGTTGCGTAAATTCGATGAGGTCAGCGGTGATTCCTTAAATGCAGCTAGGAATGTATCTAAGGGCGATGATGACAAAAACGACGGCAAGGATAAGAAGAAAAAAGGATTTTGGAAATAAAACGTAAGAAAGCTTGTGCAGAGTGATTTGCACAAGCTTTTTAATATATCAAATTTACCTCAATAACTCAAACAAATCCGCATCCTCATCTATATACTGTAAATAAATCTCCTCAAAGGAATCCGTCATATAGTGGTCGGAGTAGGTAAAAACGTCCTGCTTCAGGTAAAAGATGACCTTGTTTAAGAAGGAATCCTTCTGGCACAGGTCTGCTTCCGATACGAAGAAGGGACCTAATTTTTTATTTTCGGCAATACGTGCTAGCTGAGGATTGGTGCCGGTCTTTACCTGGCGGTTCATGATGTCGATGATTTTGTTGGTCAGTCGGGCAAAGGTAGGCCAGTCTCTGGAAAGCTTGCCCTCGTAATAGAGCTGGTCAGCGTAATCCTCCAGGGCAGTACCTCTGAAAAGTGCATTCAGTGGTCTGCGGCCGGCAAAGGTATCGTAGGGATGACTCCATTCATCCGGTAAATTGTCAAAATCAATACGCACATATTCCAATGCAAAACGTCTCTTAAAGGCAGAGTCCAATACAAAAATATTTTCGTCGGCGGTGTTCATAGTGGCCAAAATATTAAAGTTAGCCGGGAACCATACTTTGCCTTCATGGAAAATGTTTTTCAGCCCGGGATCACGGGAAAAATACGCTGTCATATCGTAATGTTGTACACAATATTCGGATTTGCCGTTTATTTGTCTGTCCAATAGCTGGAATAAATCACCGAAAATGGCCGGTGCGTTGCCACGGTTAATTTCTTCAATTACCAAATAATAAACCTCTGAGGGATGAGAAAAGGCGTCCTTCAGCAAAATAGTCAAAGGACCCGGAGCAAAGATATAATCCAGTGGTCTGTCTGCCGTTACCAGTGGCTTAATGCTTCCTACGAAATCTTCATAGGAGTATGTAGGGTGAAAAATCAAACGTCTATAATGTGCATCCCGTTCTACCGGGTCCGGATAGCGTTCTTCCATCATTTTGTTAATTGTATAGGATTTGCCGGTACCGGGTACCCCGTAGTAGATACGCTGAATAGGTGTCATGGGTACTTCTTCGTAGTGGAATTCTTCCCCACGATACTCTGAATAATTATTCTGGGTAGCTCCCTTTTGCAAATAGAAGGGTGCTGCGATATCCGGTGCTTCTGACTGGGCACCATAGCGCAAATAGGATTTGTATAACTGCAGCGCCACAAGGAAGGTACCATTGCCCAACTCATGATTAATTTCATTGAAATTCGGAGAGTTAACAATCTTTTCATAAAGAGTTTCATACTCCCAATAATCGGTATAATAAAATAGGTTGTCTGCTACCGGCGGCTGCACTTGACTGCAATAAGTACGCAAAGCATGGGAATAAGCCACTACCGCATTGTCCGTGTAGCGTCGCAGTCCATCGGAAGTAAATTGTCTTTTGAGCCAATCGCGAAAAGCCAGTTCATTATCTCTTACAGTACCACTCATAAGCGTTCCTTTCTGCCGGTATCATCACAACCGGCGGACAAAGTATCAATCAGATTTACTACTAGTATGCATGAAATAATTTTAAGTTGCAATAGTAATCTTGGTAAACTTGAAGAAGTATTTGACATAGATTTTATAAAAGAGTAAAATTCAATTATCTATGTAATGATTAAAATAGGGTAAATTTGTGGTTGCAAGCAGCCACATAAGAAAGGACAGAACAATGAAGTGGGTAAAGTTTCGCATTAAAACAACAACCGAAGCGGAAGATATTATTATCAGTTCATTATATGATATAGGTTTTGAGGGTGCGCAGATTGAGGACAAGATTCCCTTAACAGCCATGGAAAAGGAGCAGATGTTTGTGGATATTCTGCCGGAAGGACCGGAGGATGACGGTATTGCATACTTAAGCTTCTTTGTGGAGAAGAAGGAGGATGGTTCTTTAGAGGTTCTGGGAGAGCCTACGGATGTGGATACCATTCTGGCAAATTTGCAGGCTGAGCTGGACGATATCCGCAGCTTTATGGATATCGGAGAAGGTAGTGTGACCGTAGGAGAAACCGAGGATATTGACTGGATTAACAATTGGAAGCAGTACTTCCACCAGTTCTATATTGACGATATTCTGGTGATTCCTTCCTGGGAGGATGTGAAGCCGGAGGACAGTGAAAAGATGGTTTTGCACATAGATCCGGGTACTGCATTTGGAACCGGTATGCATGAAACCACGCAGCTTTGTATCCGCCAGTTGCGTAAATTTATCACTCCGGAAACAGAGCTTTTGGACGTAGGAACCGGTAGTGGTATTTTGGCGATTTTATCCTTGATGTTTGGTGCCAAGCATGCGGTAGGTACGGATTTGGATATTTGTGCTATTGAGGCGGTAGCAGACAATTGTAAGAATAACGGTATCGCTCCTGAGCAGTTTGAGATGATGATTGGTAATATCATTACGGACAAGGCCATTCAGGATAAGGTGGGCTACGAATGTTATGATATTGTAGTGGCAAATATTTTGGCAGATGTATTGGTGCCTTTGACACCGGTGATTGTGAATCAGTTAAAGCCCGGCGGAATCTATATCACTTCGGGTATTATTGATGATAAAGAACAGACTGTAGTAGATGCAGTTAAGGCAGCAGGCTTAGAGGTGCTGGAAGTAACTTACCAGGGTGAGTGGGTAAGTGTAACCGCCAGAAAAAACTAGGCTTGATACAAAAGAGGGGAGAAAAATATGGCAAACGTAAACAAGGTAATTGATGACATTTCACAGATTTTGGTATTGAAGTATGACAAGCAAAAGAAGGCCGCATGGGGCATGCATCGTGGTTATACCATGTTGGTAGAGGGTATTGCAGATAGCCGCCAGCAGTATATTAGTATTTCCGTGTGTGCAAGCTTTAGTGGTGCACCGGTACAGCAGGTGCTGATGCACGAGGTGCGAGTGCCGGAAAAGGTAACCTGTACTGCGGCAGGATATCGTATGAATCTGCGTTTTGCAGTATCCGGAAAGCAGGATAAGAATGTAGATAAGGCAGTGGATGCAGTGCGTGCATTGGTAGACTTTGTCATTACCAATCAGGGTGTGAATTGTGATGAAAAGGGTATGCAGGGAGATGTGCAAATTTGGACAGTACAGGGAAGGCATGTATTCCTTTGTGCAGAGACGGCATCTGCTTTAAATATGTCCCTTTCCAAAGCTTCCGCCGCTTATGCAAATATCCGGGAAAATCCGGTGTTGGGTATTGTAGGTGCGTTACTTGGTTCTTTGGTAGGTGCAGTAGTAGTATTGTTGGTAGCAAGACTTGGTTACATATCTGCCCTTGCCAGTGCTTTGATGGGCTTTGCAGTAGTGTTTGGTTATAAGAAGCTTGGGAAGAAATTATCTGTTTTCGGAGCCATAATCTGTGCGATTATTGCAATCGTAATGACTTATGTGGCATTCCGTGTGGATTGTGCGTGGGATTTGTTCAATGCATTTAAGGATGTAGGTGGCTTTGACATGACCTTTATGGATTGTGTGAAGGAAACCAAGGAATGGTATGAGCTTTTGGATGCCATGGATGATTACAGACACAATCTGATTATGATGATGTTAGCCGGTGTGGTTGGTGCAGTTGGTGCGCCTTTGACAGAGTTTAAAAATCAGCAGGAACAGTACGAAATGGGCAGACTCAGCTAAGAGCAGGAGTAATATATGTATCAGTTTTTTGTAGAGCCTTATCAGATTTGTGACAAGACAGTCACGATACTGGGTGGCGATGTAAATCATATTAAAAATGTGTTGCGCATGAAAGTGGGCGAGGAATTGTCTGTCAGCAATGGCGTGGATGGCAAGGAGTACCGTTGCGGTATTGTGGCGCTGGAGGAAGACCGCATCCTTTGTGAATTACGTTTTGTGAAGGAGGACGGCGTTGAGTTGCCTTCTCAGGTGTATTTATTTCAAGGATTGCCCAAAGCGGACAAGATGGAGCTGATTATTCAGAAGGCAGTGGAATTGGGAGTTTACAGTGTGGTGCCGGTGGCTACCAAGCGATGTGTGGTGAAGCTGGATGATAAAAAAGCCAAGTCCAAAATTGCCCGTTGGCAGGGGATTGCCGAAGCGGCAGCCAAGCAAAGCAAGCGTCGGATTGTGCCGGAAATTACAGAGGTTATGAGTTTCAAAGAGGCACTTGCTTTTGTAAAGGATTTTGAGGTGAAGCTGATTCCTTATGAATTGGCAGAGGATATGAGCAAGACCAAGAAGATTATAGAAGGTTTGCAGCCGGGACAGCGTGTGGCGGTTTTTATCGGACCGGAGGGTGGTTTTGACGAAACAGAGGTAGAGAGTGCTTTGCAGGCAGGTGTGGAACCTATTACTTTGGGGAAACGCATCCTGCGTACCGAGACTGCCGGCTTTACAGTATTGTCCTGGATGATGTACCAATTAGAAGAATAGCGGCGCATAATATAATAAGATATGCGGTTCCTTACAAAAGAATACTGCATATGATATTATGAGAAGCTATTTCAAATAAAGGAGATATAGGAATGGAAGTTTATTTGGACAATTCGGCGACCACCAGGGTATTTCCGGAAGTGGCACAGCTGATGACCAAAGTCATGTGTGAAGATTATGGAAATCCTTCCAGCATGCACCGCAAGGGCGTGGAAGCGGAAGCGTATATCCGATATGCCAAAGAGACACTTGCGAAGCTGTTGAAGGTAAATGAGAAGGAAATTTTGTTTACCTCCGGTGGTACAGAGTCCGATAATACGGCGCTGATTGGCTGTGCCATGGCAAACATGCGTCGTGGCAGACATTTGATTACTACCAAGGTAGAGCATCCGGCTATATTACAGACCATGCATTACTTGGAAAGCCAGGGATTTCGTGTGACTTATTTGCCGGTGGACAAAAGCGGAAGAGTGCGGATAGAAGATTTGCGGAATGCCATTACACCGGAAACTATATTGGTATCCATGATGTATGTTAACAATGAAATTGGTTCCGTGCAGCCCATTGAGGAAGCCGGTGCTTTGATTAAGAAGATAAATCCTAATATCCTGTTCCATGTAGATGCAGTACAGGGTTTTGGTAAGTTTAAGATTTATCCTAAGAAGTTAAATGTGGATTTGATGTCTGTCAGCAGTCACAAAATCCATGGACCGAAGGGCATTGGGTTCTTGTATGTAGGTGAAAGGGTAAAGATACTGCCCATTACTTACGGTGGCGGTCAGCAGAAAAATATGCGCTCCGGTACGGAGAATGTGCCGGGTATTGCCGGTATGACCATGGCAGCGGAAATGGTTTATGAGCATTTGGAAGAAGATGTGAATAAGCTGTATGAATTAAAGGAATACTTTATTCAGGGCGTAACGCGTATGGAAGGTATCCAGATTAACGGACTGATTGAGGGTGGTAATTTACGCCAGACGGCCCCCCACGTGGTCAGTGTTTCTATTGGAGGCGTGCGCAGTGAAGTACTTTTACATGCGTTAGAGGATAAGGGAATCTTTATTTCCGCAGGCAGTGCCTGTGCTTCTAATAAGCCACAGACCTCGGAAACCTTGAAAGCAATTGGATTACAAAGAGAGTATTGGGATTCTACCATACGATTTAGTTTTTCGGTGCTTACCACCAAGGAAGAAATCGATTATACCTTACAGGTTTTGTATGAATTGATTCCGGTACTGCGAAGATACACAAGGAGAAAGTAGAGCATTGTAGGGATGCTTTGGAATGGAGGAGAAATGTTTACAGCATTTTTGATTAAGTACGCTGAAATCGGCGTAAAAGGAAAGAATAGATATTTGTTTGAGGATGCACTGGTGCAGCAGATTAAGTATGCACTTAAGAAGTGTGAGGGAGAATTTAAAATTCATAAGACCTCCGGACGTATTTTTGTGGATGCAGTGTCCGATTTTGATTTTGATGAAGTGGTAGAACGTTTGCAGAGAGTATTTGGCATCTCCGGCATTTGTCCTGTGGTTTATGTAGAGGATGAAGGCTTTGAGAAGCTTTGCGAAACGGTAATTAAGTATATTGATGATGTGTATCCGGATAAGAATATGACCTTCAAGGTGCATGCAAGACGTGCCCGCAAAAATTATCCCAAGGAGTCCATGGAAATCAACATGGATATGGGCGAGGCTATATTAAATGCGTATCCGGAAATGCATGTGGATGTACACAATCCGGACGTTATGTTAAATATTGAGGTTCGTGAGAAAATCTATATTTACTCCAAGATTATTCCGGGACCGGGCGGTATGCCGGTAGGTACAGGCGGCAAGGCCATGCTACTTCTGTCCGGTGGTATTGACTCTCCTGTCGCAGGGTATATGATTGCTAAACGTGGTGTGAAGATTGACGCAGTATATTTCCACGCACCGCCATATACCTCTGACCGTGCGAAACAGAAAGTAGTGGATTTGGCCCGTCAGGTTTCAAAGTTTACCGGTCCTATTTATTTGCATGTTATTAACTTTACGGATATTCAGTTATATATTTACGAGAAGTGTCCTCATGAAGAGTTGACCATCATTATGCGTCGTTATATGATGCGTATTGCGGAAGCGATTGCGAAAAAGACCGAGTGTCTGGGCCTGATTACCGGTGAGAGTATCGGCCAGGTGGCAAGCCAGACCATGGCGTCACTGGCAGCAACCAATGAAGTGTGTGAGCTTCCGGTATACAGACCGGTGATTGCTTTTGATAAGCAGGACATCGTGGAGCTGTCGCAGAAGATTGGTACCTACGAAACCTCTATTTTGCCTTATGAAGATTGTTGTACTGTTTTCGTGGCAAAGCATCCGGTAACAAAGCCGAATTTGAATGTGATTCGCAGACACGAAACCAATTTGGAAGAAAAGATTGATGAGCTGGTGCAGATTGCACTGGATACAGATGAATTAATCGTAGTCTCTGAGTAGGAAGGAAAGTTATGTTCATGTCCTGCACCTGCTGGGTGTCAGGGCAGGACATGGAAGTGTAAAAAAATAAAGCGCATGGACTATGCCACGCGCTTTTCTCACGAATACGATTAGATCATGTAAGGTGCTAATACAGCCATAACCTCATCAATGTTCTCTTCAGCATGGATGTTTAAATCGATAGGCTTAGAAAGATCTAAGCTGAAAATACCCATGATTGATTTTGCGTCGATAACGTATCTACCTGATACTAAATCGAAATCATAATCGAATTTTGTAATATCGTTGACAAAAGACTTTACCTTGTCAATTGAGTTAAGAGAAATCTGTACTGTTTTCATAATAAACTACCTCCTTCATGTTTGTCATACCTTCATCATCATATTAATCGGTGGGGTAAAAAATGTCAAGGAGGAAAACGATACAAAAATAGTGAGGAAAATCATGAAAAATGTGGCATTACATAATCTTGGATGCAAAGTAAATTCATATGAGCTGGATGTTGTGCAACAAATGTTACAAGAAAACGGTTACAAAATTGTACCATTTGACCAAAAAGCGGACATTTACATTGTAAATACTTGTACGGTAACCAATATTGCAGATAGAAAAAGTCGTCAAATGTTACATCGCGCCAAGGCAAAAAATCCGGAGGCCATTGTAGTAGCAGTGGGCTGTTATGTGCAGACCGGTAAGGAAGATGTGGTATTGGACGAATGTATTGACTTAGCTATCGGAAATAACCGTAAAAAAGAGATTGTGTTTATTATAGAGGAATTTTTAAAGCAAAGGGGCATGCTGGAGGATACGAAAGAACAAAAGGTGGACAAGACTCTTTGCGATACCACCATCATTGATGTAAACAATACCTACGAGTATGAAGAAATGACCTTGAAAAAAACGGCGGAGCATACCCGTGCGTATATTAAGATTCAGGACGGTTGCAATCAGTTTTGTACCTATTGTATTATTCCCTACGCCAGAGGGCGCGTTAGAAGCCGTCATGCAGAGGATATCCGGACAGAAATCGAAGGTTTGGTAAAAGCCGGCTATCAGGAAATTGTATTGACCGGTATTCATATCAGCTCCTACGGAATTGATTTTGATAGTAATGCTTGGTTAGAAGGCCGAAGTGTTGAGGTGCTGAAGGATGAGGGACGTCATGACTATTCCGGAGCATCCAAATTAATAGATTTGATTGAACGGATTCATGATATTGAAGGAATAAGGCGAATTCGTATTGGTTCTTTAGAGCCTAGAATTGTGACAAAAGAATTTGCAGCAAGATTGTCTAAGCTGTCCAAAATTTGTCCACACTTTCATTTATCTTTACAAAGTGGTTGCGATGCTACTCTAAAGAGGATGAATAGGCATTATACAGCAGAAGAATATTTGCAGAGTGTAAAGAATTTAAGGGAAGCATTTAAACGACCTGCCATTACTACAGATGTGATTGTAGGATTTGCCCAGGAAAGTGAGGAAGAATTCGCACAGACCAAGGCGTTTTTGGAGCAGGTGGGATTTTATGAAATGCACATCTTTAAATATTCTAAACGTAAGGGTACTATAGCGGCAGAAATGCCGGGACAGGTGCCGGATCACAAGAAAACAGAGCGCAGTAATATTTTGTTGGAGTTAGAAAAGAAGCAGTCCAAAGAATTCCGCAGATATTATTTGGATAAGGAAGCAGAGGTACTTTTTGAGGAAACCAAGGTGATAGGTGGGATACCCTATCAGTTGGGGCATACGGCAGACTATGTGAAGGTGGCTCTAAATACCCCGGAGAACCTGGCAAATCAATTCAAAACGGTTAAAATCAGTGAATTTTTGACCGATGAAATATTATTGGGTTTTCGTTGAATTTTTCTGGTAAATAGAGTAAGATATAAATAATAGGGTTATTAGCGGTATTTAAAATACTTCGGGGAGGAACAGCATATGCAGAATTTGGGAAATACACAATACTTTAAAGTACAGGCAGAACCGGAAAATGGCGTGAAGGTGATTCTTTCTACGGTGTATGAAGCATTAACGGAAAAGGGATATGACCCGGTAAATCAGATTGTTGGTTATATTATGAGCGGGGATCCCACATATATTACCAGTCATAAAGGAGCACGTAGTCTGATTATGAAGGTGGAACGTGATGAACTGGTGGAAGAATTGTTGAAGGAGTATATCCGCACTAACAGATGGAAAACCATGTCATAATTTGTGGACGGTTTATGCACTACACAGAGGAAATCAAAAGAAAAGGCAGGAGTAAGCTATGCGCATAATGGGCTTGGATTTTGGCTCGAAAACAGTAGGAGTTGCGATTAGTGACCCCTTGTTAATTACGGCACAGGGAATAGAGATTATTCGCCGCAAAGAAGAAAACAAATTACGTCAGACGTTAGCCAGAATAGAAGAGCTGATTGTAGAATACGAAGTAGAAGAAATTGTTTTGGGATTGCCGAAGAATATGAATTCTACGGAAGGGGTACGCGTGGAGCTTACCATGGAATTCAAGGAGAAACTGGAGAGGCGGACAGGATTGCCTGTTCATATGTGGGATGAGAGACTGACCACAGTGGCAGCGGATAAGGCAATGATGGAGGCTGGCGTTCGCAGAGAAAAGCGTAAGGATTATGTGGATATGATTGCCGCTACATTGATTTTGCAGGGCTATTTGGATCTGCGTGCAAACGAGACAAAGGAGTAGTGTTAAATGAGTAAATTAGAAAAAGTTACGTTCAATCCGGATGGAGAAGCGCCGGTAGATTTTTTTGTGTTGGAGCAGACCAGAATCGGCGGTTACAATTATATTTTGGTTACAGACTTTGAGGAGGGTGACGGAGAAGCTTTGATTCTCAAAGATGTATCCAAGGATGGCGAAGAAGAAAGCGTATTTGAAATTGTATCCGATGATGATGAGTTGAATGCAGTGGCCGGCGTGTTTGAAAGTATGCTGGAGGACGTGGAATTTGTTCAGGAGGATGAACAATAGTAACGTGGAGGTAAATTGATTGAGTAAGAAAAATGATGATATAGTTGCTTCAGGCTTAAAGGTGATACCTTTAGGAGGCTTGGAGCAAATTGGTATGAATATTACTGCCTTCGAGTACGAAGACAGTATTGTTGTGGTGGATTGCGGTTTGGCATTTCCAGCGGACGATATGTTGGGAATCGATTTGGTAATACCGGACATCACTTATTTAAAAGACAATGTTGACAAGGTAAAGGGCTTTGTAATTACGCATGGTCATGAGGACCATATTGGCGCCTTGCCTTATATATTGAGAGAGATAAATGTACCGGTTTATGCTACACGCTTAACCATGGGCATTATTGAGAACAAGCTGAAAGAGCATAATTTAACCAAGTCAGTAAAATGTAAAGTGGTTAAATTCGGACAGTCTATTAACTTAGGACAGTTTCGCATAGAGTTTATTAAGACCAATCACAGTATTGTGGATGCAGCAGCATTGGCTATTTATTCACCGGCAGGTACAGTGGTACACACGGGAGATTTTAAGGTGGATTACACTCCGGTGTATGGAGATGCTATTGATTTGCAGAGATTGGAAAGAAGGGTGTTCTGGCGCTTATGTGTGATTCCACCAACGCAGAACGACCGGGTTTTACCCAGTCTGAAAGAACCGTGGGAAGAACCTTTGATACTCTTTTTGAGGAGCATAAGAGCGACCGTATTTTTGTGGCAACCTTTGCTTCCAATGTGGATCGTGTACAACAGATTATTAATACGGCATATAAGTTTGGCCGCAAGGTAGTGGTAGAAGGCCGAAGCATGGTTAACATTATTGAAACTGCTTCCGCGCTGGGATGTATTAATATTCCCGATAATACCCTGATTGATATTGAGCAGCTGAAAAATTATCCGGATGAGCAACAGGTAATTATTACTACCGGTTCTCAGGGGGAAAGTATGGCAGCCCTGAGCCGTATGGCTAGTAACATGCACAGAAAGATTACTATCGGACATGGGGATACAGTTATCTTTTCTTCCAGTCCTATTCCGGGCAATGAAAAGGCTGTTACCAGAGTAATTAATGAATTGCTTCGTAAGGGGGCGGATGTAGTATTCCAGGATACTCATGTATCAGGACATGCCTGTCAGGAAGAAATCAAATTGATTTATACTTTGGTGCGTCCTAAATATGCGATTCCGGTACACGGTGAATATAAGCATTTAAAAGCGCAAGCAAAAATTGCTCAGAGTCTGGGCATGGATAAGGAAGATATTTTCATTCTTTCTTCCGGAGATGTATTGGAGCTGACCCAGGAGAAGGCTGAAATTGTAGATAAGGTTCCTGTAGGGGCTATTCTGGTAGATGGTTTGGGTGTAGGTGACGTAGGTAATGTAGTGCTACGAGACAGACAGCATCTGGCAGAAGATGGTATTTTGATTGTAGTCATGGCGCTGGAACAGTACAGCGGTATGCTGGCGGCAGGCCCGGATATTGTATCGAGAGGCTTTGTTTATGTAAGAGAATCTGATGAACTTATGGAAGAGGCCCGTCAGACAGTAAATGCAGCCATTGAAGGTTGTCTTGACAGGGGTATTTACGATTGGGGCAAGCTGAAAAATGTTACAAAGGATGTTTTGAGTGAATATGTATGGAAGAAGACAAAGAGACGTCCGATGATTTTGCCGATTATTATGGAGGTTTAATATTCATGGATCAGGCTTTACAAGCATATATCGATAAGTTGATTGAGACAACTGAATATCGGGAATATGTGAAGCAAAAGGAACGGGTATTACAGGTGCCCGGGCTTAAGGCACAAATTGATGAATTCCGAACAAGAAATTATCAAATGCAAACCAGTAGTGATATGGTGTTTGAGAAAATAGATGCATTTGAAAGAGAGTATGCAGATTTTCGCGAAAACCCATTGGTAGAAGGTTTTTTGGCAGCAGAGCTGGCTTTTTGCAGAATGATGCAAGAGCATTATGGCAAAGTATTGGATGCAGTTGATTTTGATTAAAGAAAGGCATAAATTATGAATTTGAAGGATGTCATATTTGCAATATTTGAAACCGCCTTTAAGCTGGCAGTGGCTGTAGTAGTGGTGGTTGCCATATATCGTGGTGCAAACCTGGCGTTTGATTATGGTTATCGTATTTTTGAAGAACCGCCTATGTCTGAGGTGGGACGCGATGTGACGGTTACCATTCCGGAGGGAATGTCTGCGGAGGAAATGGGTGAGCTTCTGTACCAGAAGGGCTTAATCAGAGATGTAAATTTGTTCCGTTTACAGTATATGTTTTCGGAATTTAAAGAAGATTTAAATCAGGGTAAGTTTGTGTTAAGTACATCTATGAAAGTAGAAAAAATGTTCGAGGTTATGGCGGGTGATCCTGTAACAGAGGAAGCTACGTCAACCGAAGGAGAGTAATTAAAAACATGATAGTGGATGATAGAATGGTTGCCTTTATTAATTCATTTGATAAAGGCAATACGCCTTTTTTAAACGAAATAGAAAAATTTGCAAAAGAAACCGATGTGCCAATTATTCGTACCGAGATGCAAAGCTTTTTACGTTTCTTTCTAGCTATGAAAAAGCCCATGAAGATTTTGGAAGTAGGTACAGCCATTGGTTTTTCGGCGCTTTTAATGAGTGAATATGCACCACAGGGATGCCGGATTACCACCATAGAAAAGTATGAGCCACGTATTCCCATTGCAAGAGAGAATTTTAAGAAGGCCGGCAAAGAGGAGTACATTACCTTGTTGGAAGGGGATGCAACAGACATTCTGAAGGAGTTGGAAGGTAGTTACGATATGATTTTTATGGATGCGGCGAAAGGGCAGTACATTCACTTTATGCCGGATATATTGCGACTTTTGGCAGAGGACGGAGCGCTTATTTCCGACAATGTATTGCAGGACGGTGATGTCATAGAGTCCCGTTATGCAGTGGTGCGTAGAAACCGCACGATTCATAGCCGTATGAGAGAGTATTTGTTTGAACTGACCCATCATCCGCAGTTGGAGACCTGTATTTTGCCGGTAGGGGATGGAATTACATTAAGTGTAAAAACACAAAAAGTGTGAGGAAGAAAGATGAAAAGAGAAAAACCTGAACTATTGATTCCGGCGAGTAGCTTGGAGGTATTAAAAACCGCGGTTATTTTTGGCGCGGATGCAGTATATATTGGTGGCGAGGCTTTTGGACTACGTGCTAAGGCCAAGAATTTTACTTCACAGGAGATGGCAGAGGGGATTGCCTTTGCACATGCACATGGAGTAAAGGTGTATGTTACAGCTAATATTTTGGCACATAATGATGATTTGTCGGGGGCGGCAGAATATTTTGAAGAGTTAAAGAATATGAAGCCGGACCAGCCGGATGCATTGATTATTTCGGACCCGGGAATGTTTACTATTGCAAAGCAGGTGTGGCCGGAGGTGGAGATTCATATTTCTACACAGGCAAATAATACCAACTATCAGACTTATCTTTTTTGGTGGAATTTGGGTGCTAAACGTGTGGTATCTGCAAGAGAGTTGTCTTTGGCAGAAATTGCGGAAATCAGAGCACATATTCCGGAGGATATGGAGATTGAAAGTTTTATTCACGGAGCAATGTGTATTTCCTATTCCGGACGTTGTCTTTTGAGCAATTATTTCACCGGAAGAGATGCTAACCAGGGGGCTTGTACACATCCTTGCCGTTGGAAATATGCAGTAGTGGAGGAAAAGCGTCCGGGTGAATATTTACCGGTTTATGAAAACGAGCGTGGGACCTATATATTTAATTCCAAGGACTTGTGTATGATAGAGTATGTACCGGAAATTGTGGCAGCAGGTATTGACAGCCTGAAGATTGAAGGGCGTATGAAAACAGCCCTTTATGTGGCAACTGTGGCACGTACTTACCGTAAAGCTATTGACGATTATTTTACCTCTGAAGAACAATATCGTGCCAATATGGAGTGGTATCAGGCGGAGATTTCCAAATGTACCTACAGACAGTTCACAACCGGTTTTTATTTTGGCAAGCCAGATGAAAATACGCAAATTTATGATAGCAATACCTATGTAAATGAATATACCTATTTAGGGATTGTGGAAGAAGTGCGTGAACGACAGGTGCCGATGAATGTTATAATATCGGCGGAAGATGGACAAGCAGAAGCTACAGCATCCGGAAGCCCTTTGCAGGAAGCCGAAGAGTGTGATAAAATTCTGGCGCGCATTGAGCAGCGTAATAAATTCTGCGTAGGTGATTCTATTGAAATTATGAAACCGGACGGAAGTAATGTAGAGGTTCAGGTAATGGGAATGTACAACGGAGATATGGAGCCGGTGGAAAGTTGTCCACATTCTAAGCAGGAGATTTGGTTGGAACTTTCAGCGCTGCCTGCACAGTATGATTTGTTAAGGGTAAAGAATGAATGATAGAGGCAAACGATAGTCAGAAGAAACAGCATATATTGATTAATTGCTTTCTGGGCTTAATTTTAGTAACAGTGGTACTTGTAAATATCAAGAGCATTTTCAGTGATTTTGGTATTGATTTAGAATATGCCATGATTACTTCGTATCGAAACATTGTCGGTGATAAGATGTTCTTGCAAATGAGGGAACCACATCAAACTTCATCGTTTTTGTGTACGGTACTTATGTATTTGTACCTACAATTAGTGAGTGATGGTACGGGTTTGGTAATCTTTTTGCAGATTTGTGGTGTAATAATACATTTTGCGGTTGCGGTATGTCTTTACTTGCTGTTACGTAGGAAAACGAATACCACCTTAGCGGCACTTATGTGCTTGTGCTTCGCAACAGTGCGACCGAAAGACTTTGTGTTTCCGGAATTTTCTAACATGCAACTATGGTTTTCGACGTTATTGTTTGTGACATTAGTAATTTATCTGGACAATATAAAGAAAAAGCATTGGCTGATTATTGCGGGGATTTGCTTGAGTTTGACTGTATTGACGTATCCTTCCTGTGTGATTATGCTGTTTATAGTTGTGGGGATTCTATATAAGTATTCTTCGGCAAGAGGAAAAGATTGTGCACTGTTGGTTGGAACTTGTGCATTGTATGGCATTGTTTATATAGGATACTTTGCGGCACGCATAGGTTTCGCTGATTTTGTAGCAGGGATTACACATATTATAGCAGGGGACAATACACATACAGAAGGATATGGGATTTATATGTATTTCCGTTTTCTGCTATCCGGTGGAAAGTGGTTTGTTATATGTTGCGTAGTAACCGTTTTAATTACTTTGCTTTTTGCTTGGATTTGCAAACGCAGAAATAAGAATATTTGTATTAAAATAGTTTTTTTTAGTGTGCTTTGGGGCGTCTTGTTCGTGACGGATATATATAAGGTGATTGTGGAAAGTGAACGCTTTACATACATTATTTTATGGGTATTTGTTATGGTAATTTCCCTGTTTGGCTGGAAGTATTGTGAAGTACAGGAGAAGAAACTGCTGACAATAGGAATGCTGGTTTCTTTCGGATGTTTTTTGTCTACCATGTTACTTACCAATCTGGATTTAATGTCTATTGTAAAATATATGGTGTTGGGATTGGTGTTATCATTTATTCCTTTGACAAAGCTTTTGGAGCATTTGTATCCGCATAGAATACAGATTTTTTCCTGGTGGATAATATTGCTTTTTGGATTTTTGCTTATTTTCCGTAAAGGATTTATTGTAAAAACCATGGATGGCATGGCCAATAATTTGCTAAATATTCCGGTGTTCGCAGAAGTACAGGAGGGACCGGCAAAGGGAATCATTTCAGATTATTTGGGAGCATACGGTGCTGATACTCAGGTGCGAGAATGGCGACAATATGTGGAAACTGGTGACAAGGTGTTGATTGTTGGAACGGATACGGTGTCTAATCTAGCGTATATGTACGGCGATGTAGAAATATGTATACCATCTGCCATTTCTACACCTACTTATGATGAGTCGCTTTTGGAATATTGGAGAAAATATCCTGAAAAGAGACCAAATGTTATCGTGATACAAAATAATGGCGAGGCTTTAAAGGTATTGCCGGATTCTTGGATGGAGGCTTGGCTGACGGAGGAATTGACAGATTACGAATATGCCCAAGGGCAATATTGGAGATACTACCGCAGAAAAGAATAATGGCTATAGATGCAAAAAACTATTGCAAAATCTCTCAAATTGAGTTATCTTATAGACAATTTTTAAAAACAAACGGTGCTCGTACCGACAGGGCCCCATAGAAAGGACATAAAGATGAGCGAGCTGATTAATGTAGAGGAGCTGTTTGGCTCCAGAGTATTTACTCATAGAAAAATGAAGGAGCGTTTGCCCAAGGGAGTTTTTAAGGAGCTTGACCGTGTAAAGGAGCAGGGGGGAGAGTTGTCCTTGGAAGCAGCAGATGTAGTGGCAAAAGCTATGAAGGATTGGGCCATTGAAAATGGTGCGACCCATTATACCCATTGGTTCCAGCCCCTTACCGGTATCACTGCGGAGAAGCATGATGCGTTTGTAACCCATCCGGACGAGGATGGACGTATGATTATGGACTTTTCCGGTAAGGAATTGATTAAGGGGGAACCGGATGCGTCATCATTCCCTTCTGGCGGACTTCGTGCTACCTTTGAGGCAAGAGGATATACTACCTGGGATATTACTTCCCCTGCGTTTTTAAAAGAAGATGCAACAGGTACTATTTTGTGTATTCCTACAGCCTTTTGTTCTTATAAGGGTGAGGCCCTTGATACCAAGACACCTCTTCTGCGTTCTATGGAAGCAGTTAGTGAACAGGCGCTTCGTATTGTGAAGCTGTTTGGAAATACAGAGGCTACGAAAGTAATTCCCAGCGTAGGTGCAGAGCAGGAATATTTCCTGGTAGACAGACAAAAGTATTTGCAGAGAAAAGACCTGATTTTTGCAGGCCGTACCTTGTTTGGTGCTCCGGCGCCTAAGGGACAGGAAATGGACGACCACTATTTCGGTACCATTCGTGAAAGAGTGGGGGCGTACATGAAGGATTTGAATATTGAGCTGTGGAAGCTGGGCGTAACAGCTAAGACACAGCACAATGAGGCAGCTCCGGCGCAGCATGAACTTGCACCTATTTATGAGACTGCCAATATTGCAGCAGACCACAATCAGTTGGTTATGGAAACCATGAAGAAGGTAGCAGGACGCCATGGATTGACTTGTTTGCTCCATGAGAAGCCTTTTGCAGGTGTTAATGGTTCCGGTAAGCACGATAATTGGTCTCTTTGTACTGACAATGGTGTCAATTTATTGGATCCCGGTGAAACACCGAATGAGAATATTCAGTTCTTGTTTGTATTAGCATGTATTATGAGAGCTGTAGACCGCCACGCAGATTTGCTTCGCCAGAGTGCAGCAAATGTAGGTAACGACCATCGTTTGGGCGGTGATGAGGCTCCGCCTGCCATTATTTCTATTTTCCTGGGCGAACAGTTAGAAGATGTGGTAAGTCAGCTGGTGGAAACCGGTTCGGCTACCCATTGTGCAGAGGGTGGCAAGCTGGAAACAGGTGTTTCTACATTGCCGGAGTTTAAAAAGGATGCTACGGATAGAAACCGTACCTCACCTTTTGCATTTACCGGTAATAAGTTTGAATTTCGAAGTGTAGGTGCTTCTGATTCTATCGGAAGTCCCAATACTACTTTAAATGCTATTGTTGCAGAAGCATTTTGCGAAGCGGCAGATATTTTGGAACAGGCAGAAGATTTTGACGTGGCAGTACATGATTTGCTGAAGCAGTACATGACAGAGCATCAGAGAATCATTTTTAACGGTAACGGTTATTCTCAGGAATGGGTGGAGGAAGCAGCCAGACGAGGTCTTCCGAATATTAGTACTATGGTAGAAACAGTGGAGACTCTTACCACAGACAAATCTATTGCATTGTTTGAGAAGTTCCATATTTTTACCAAGGCAGAGTTGGTGGCTAGAAAAGAGGTATTGTACGATACCTACGCAAAGACCATTAATATTGAAGCTCTGACCATGATTGATATGACCAGAAAGCAGATTTTACCGGCAGTAGTTAAGTATACCAAGTCTTTGGCAGATACTGTCATTGCAGTGAAGGATGCAGGAGCAGATGCTACCGTACAGATGGAGCTTTTGAAGGAAGTATCAGAAAAGCTGGCAGAAACGAAGGCGGCTTTGGATACTTTGGAAAAGGCTGAGGCTACGGCAAAGCAAATGACCTGTCCAAAGGAGCAGGCATTCTACTATAAGGATGGTGTGGTGCCGGCCATGAATGCACTCCGTGCACCGGTAGATGCATTGGAAATGTTGGTAGCGAAAGAAGTATGGCCTATGCCCAGCTATGGTGATTTGTTGTTTGAAGTGTAGAAGAATGCAAAATCTGAAAACATAATTATGAATGCCCGGAAAAGTGATTGCTTTTCCGGGTTATGTATCTTGAAAGGTATGGTTCGCCATGGCAGTTGCGCCTATTGCATATAAAAAACAAAAAATTATCAAAAATTTTAAAAAAGGGTATTGCAAAACTAAAAGACTTCGTGTATAATTCATCAAGTAGTCAAGAAATAGCGCTATCGCCAAACGGTAAGGCAACGGACTCTGACTCCGTCATTTCAAGGTTCGAATCCTTGTAGCGCTGCTAAATGAAACCTCAGTGGAGAAATTCACTGAGGTTTTTTATATGAAAATACATTTATCATATTGTCAGTTGAGAAAAAATTTGTTATGATTTTATTAATAGATTTTGCAGGGGGATGCGGATATGTATTGTAATAAGTGCGGAAAGCAAATTGTTGATGATAGTATCTTTTGTAATTTTTGCGGTGCGAAAGTAGAAATATTACCTCAGGATGGTGTAGATGTGCAAGCAGGGCAATATAGCCAGCCTACGCAATCAGCTGTGCCCAGCGCCACCGAACAGGCAATGCAGAGAGTGTCTTTAAAAGAAACATTGATTAAGCAGGCATGTAAAGACATTATTGAAAAGCGTCTTAAGTCACCGGCTACCGTAAACTATGCAGTCATGGATATTACTGACGAAGATAAATACGGCAGATATTGCCTCTATGTAGAATTGGACTCTCAGAATTCCTTTGGTGCATTGGTTCGTAGCAAATATCGTGTGGTATTGCAGGCGGTTTATACAGACGGTACCTATAGTGCATTTAGTGAAGCAGTGCTTCCGGTAAGTTTTATTAACACTGAAGAGAATATCAAGAAATTAAATAAGTGGAATACAAAGGCATATGAGCTTGGGCTTTTTGAAAGAGTATAAATTAATAATATTAGAAAGACGAAAACCGGTTGACAATTGTCAGCCGGTTTTTTGAGTGAAGAATATAGGAATCAGTATTCGTTCAACCACAAGTTTAATGTATCCTGCCTTTTCTACGTGATATAATTAACCCGGAATATGGATTTACTCCAGTTCCGGGTTTTATGTTGTAAGTAAGGAGGCATTTATGAGTGAACAGGTTACCAGACTTTATCGTTGGCATATAGAAGAACATAAAGATGCTTTAGGTGATACAAAATTAAAGTTGCATGGCAGTGTAACCGGGCACCGAAAATTTCGCGATTCTACGAGGATTCACACAAGCAAACTTTTGGAGTATCGGATAGACTGGGAGAAAGCGGAACTATATGCTCGGACTAGAAGTACGGAGTACCATTGTTTTTTGGAGCATTGGGACTATGATCGGCAGGAAAAGACGCAAGTGTATGGCGAGCAGGGAGAGAAGCTATTGGAGTGTTTGGCGGAGTATAATAAGGTTAAGTCGCTGTTTTATGACAGATATCCGGACCCAGAAATCCAACCGGGCAAGGTGCTTTTGGTGCTGGCAAATTATGAGGAATACTATTTTCACTCATTGTACTATGTATGGAAGGAGGGGGAGAAACGTTCCGGTTTCGTGGGATGTCCCCATGTGGGGAATTATCAGGACAGCTATCTAATCAATACAGAGGATTATCGGATCGATTTGCGTTATTTCCCTCATGAGGGCAATGTGGAGTTCTATGTGGAGGAAACGGATGAATGCCCTTGGTATATTGAGAATATTGGCACAGCTACTTTGTATGCCCGGACCTCTAAGGGAGTATTGAAGCTATTACCGGGAGCACGTAAAGAAGTGTGCCGGGAGAATGCAGAGACTGAGCCGCCGGTTCTGCATGATGGAGATTTGTATCCGGCAGTGTGGTAAGAGGAAGTTAAGTTTGGGGTTGTGATTTTGAACTTGTCAGCCATAAAGAATGTGCAGATACCTCTGTTCTGTACAGGGGGATGTTTATGCCCTTTTTTAGGGCAGGCTGGCAGGGAAGAAAAGGATTGCTACACTTCGATAATGTTTTATACAGAAGAGGATTTAAGTATGCAGGAAGGGAGGGTTACTGTAGTTTCAATAAAAAGAAGACTAATGTGATAGGAAGTTATGAGGATGTTGATTTACAGAACAGCGGTAATATGATATCATGATGGTAATTTAGGATTATTAGGAGGTTAGTTATGAATATTAGAAGAATAAAAACATTAACAAAAGCTTTTTTTATAGTATGGGCTTTAATATCTATGACTTGTGTAGTGTTAACTCTTATTTGGAATCCTGGTGATATGGTTGATTATATTATAAGCATAATTTCAGTTGCAGTAACAGTTATATTGGGAGTTGCAACATATTTTCAATCAGAAGCACAGTTAGAAATAGATAATATTTCAAAGAAGCCATTTTGTAAAATTACAAATTTTTATTCCGTAGAAGATTATGAAGAAAGAGGGTATCAATCTTATGGCCTTCCTTCATTTCCGGTTAAAGAATTATTGGGAATAGAGATAGAAATAAGGCCATCTATGGGTAATACAGACTTATTAACGTATTATGTTCCGGTTGAGTTGAAAAACGAAGGAGATACTAGTATTTTATCAATTAACGGATATATTTATGATGAGAACCATAATCGGTTTGTTAAAAATTCAAATTCGGCGTTAGTAGATAATTTATATAGTAATAAGGATTTTAAATCAAAGGAGCCAGAGGGATACCAATATGTAGAAAATCTTATGAATGAATGGGTTATCCCTACATTTATTTGTGTAAGAGCGGATAGAACAGATTCTTATAGCTGTACTTTTAAGGTGGAGTTAGGGGATGACTTTAGCAGTATTATTAAAAAGATACAAGCCGGAGATTTAAGATTTGAGTATGTGTTTGCATTGGAAATAGTAACTATTGCTGGCTATGTTTATACACAACTTATTTCGGTTAAGTTATATCCGTTTGCGGCAAATGTTAGTGAACTTGCAGTGGGTAGATTTAAAGTCTTATGCGGCCTCATGGATTATCAGACCAGTATTTTATCAAAAACAATTAATGAGATAACCCAGAAAGATATTAAGGATGTATTAAAATTGGCTAAGCCAAAATGCATTGAGGTAAAAAGATAACTATTAATTATTAGTTTGCAGGCGTTAAATGGGAAATAACAATCTCTCTTGTTAATAAATATAGAATCAAAACTTTTAAGTGTAGGTACTGCTTATTTGTAGCCAATAAAATGAAGGTAGAGCCAGAGGTGGTTCTACCTTTTTTGTCTGGAAATCGTAGTATAACGTTGTAAAAATGGAACCTTGGGGCAGGCTGAAGTGCTGTAGGTCGGACATGCGAATAGTGGTGCGGCGGTTTACCTTAAGGTGGGTTTATGGTAAAATGTGGGGCAGAGGAAACATGGAGTTTTGAGGTTGATTTATGATAGGAATATATTTTAGCGGAACAGGTAATTCAAGATATGCACTAGAGATACTTTTAAAAGAATATGACAATCATTCGGTTTTATTTTCTATTGAAGATAAAAATCTCATAGAGCATATAAATAATCATAATGAAATAATATTTAGTTATCCTGTTCAGTATAGTGCAGTACCCAAAATCTTGAGTGATTTTATACATAACAATTCTTCGGTGTGGCAAGGAAAAAGAGTTTTTATTATTGCTACAATGGCATTGTTCAGTGGAGATGGTGCAGGCGTGTTAGGACGTTTATTAAAACAGCATGGCGCCCAAATTATAGGTGGCTTGCATCTGCAAATGCCGGATAGTATTGCTGATGAGAAAGTATTAAAGCGTTCCATTGAAAAGAATACTCAACTTGTAGAAAAGGCAAGGCGAAAAGTGCTAAAAGCAGTTGCCCATATCAAGAAAGGAAAATATCCACAAGAGGGATTGGGAACTTTATCACGATTGGCTGGTTTCTTGTCGCAGAGATTATGGTTTGGTTATAGAACCAGAAAGTATAGCGATAAGTTAAGGGTAGATGCTGAAAAATGTATTGGATGTTCTAAATGTGTAAAGATATGTCCAACTAAAAATATTATCATGAAAGATAAGATAGCAGTGGGCAAGGATAAATGCACAGTATGTTATAGGTGTGTGAATATGTGTCCTAAACAAGCAATTACACTGCTTGGAAAATCGGTCGTTGAACAAACTTTTATTGAAAAGTACTTGCAGTAGAGACATACATCTTTCAGTGAGCCGATACGTTTGACTGAGAGTCGAATTGGAAGTTATCGTGCTCAAAGAAAAAAGAAGCGACTGCGAAGCAGGCATTTACTTTTTCTAGTTCGATACCGACAAAATCAGAAGTGCAGAGTACGGCAGACACGAATTGACTGATTTTTTGGGAAAACTTGTGCTTTGGGTAGAATGAACACTTTTCGGAGGCTTAATACCCAAATGGTAACTGAAAATGACAATTTATAAGTGTTTTGAAGAGCGTTTGGGTATATATAAAGGAATTTCAAATTTTATACCCAAAGGTTTGTGCTTTTGTGGGTATTATAATACATAATAGCTTATTTGTACCCAAAGTGTATTTTATTAACAGTGAATTGGAAAATGAAGAATGGATATGGCGGTAGAACTGAAAAATATTTCCAACCACCACCATTAGTGTTATGATAACCTCATAGAACCACAAGGGGGGAATGTACATGGAAAGAAAAGCAAATGTATTGGTAATCGGTAATTTCGACGTAGGTAAGAGTACGTTGATTAATTCCATATTCGGTAGCGAAAGGGCTGTGACGGGCTTGGGGGAGGCGGTTGCTACCCAGATGGAAGTGTATGATAATGAGGTGCTTCCATTTCGATTTATTGATTCCATAGGTTTTGAATATGGATTTTTGAAGCAAAGGAAAGCAATTGGCGTCCGTGGTAGCGCAGCCTTATCAGATTGATGAGGATGTGATTGTAGGTGCCAGAGGAATTACGGAGCTCATTGAGCGGACCAATGAACTGCTTCCGGAGGCGATCCGTTTGAACGAAGTGGCGGTGGCAGATTTTAGGCTGAAGCAAAAACGTAAGCAGGCGAATGCAGTGACTGCTACGGCAACAGCGGCGGCAGCTACGGTAGGTGCGGTGCCTATACCTTTTGCGGATGCGGCCATTTTAACGCCCTTGGAGCTAGGGGTTATTAAGATTATCAGTAAGATTTACAATGTACCCAGCAACAGTAGTACCGGAGAACAGCTGATTAAAGGCATTGTAGAAATGGGTACGGTCAGAGGTGTAATCAGCGGCTTAAAGGCTATACCGGTGTTGAATTTGGGTACAAGTGTGTTGAATGCCATTGTGGCAGGTACTATTATGGCGGCAGTTGGCGAAGCCTCTATTTATATTATGGAGCGTATTTATTTGGGAGAAAAAGATGCTGCAGATATAGACTGGGTTAAGAAGGTTGTAGAAAGTGAAATCAGTAAGACGGTTCTGAAGCGCGTAGAAAAGATTGCAGGTGAAGCTGCACTGGAGGATAAGTTGGATAAAGAGAAAATCGGACAGCTGGTAACAAAAATGATTACGAAAAAAGATGATTAATTTGGTGGAGGTTTGGTATGAGTTTTAAGGTGGCGTTTATTGGTGCGGGAAGTATTGGATTTACGAGGAAATTATTGTCAGATTTACTAACAGTATCGGAGTTTCATGATATGGAGGTAGCGTTTACCGATATTAATGAGGATAATTTGCGTATGGTAACCCAGCTTTGTCAGAGAGACATTGAGGCAAACGGGTTGAAGATTAAGATACAGTCCACTCTTAACAGAAGAGAAGCATTTAAGGATGCAAAGTATGTGGTGAATTGTGTGCGTGTAGGTATGCTGGAGGCTTTTGCTACAGATGTGGATATTCCGCTAAAGTACGGTGTGGACCAGTGTGTAGGAGATACTTTGTGTATCGGTGGTATTATGTATGGTCAACGCGGTATACATACCATATTGGAGTTTTGTAAGGATATACGTGAGGTGGCGAAACCGGGATGTATTCTTTTGAATTATTCCAATCCCAATGCTATGATGACTTGGGCTGCCATTAAATACGGTGGTGTGGAAACTTATGGTTTGTGTCATGGCGTACAGCATGGTCATGCCCAGATTGCACAGGCGCTGGGTAGGGATAAAAAGGACGTGGATATTATTTGCGCCGGCTTAAATCACCAAACCTGGTACATCAGCGTAAAGGTGGATGGTATTGAGAAAAAGGATGAGTTGTATCCGTTGATGTGTCAGGCGGATTTTGCGGTAAATGAAAATATCCGTTTGGATGTTATGAAGAATTTCGGTTACTATTCTACCGAGTCTAACGGCCATTTATCAGAGTATCTTATGTGGTACCGTAAGCGTCCGGAAGATATGGAGAAGTGGATAAATTACTCCTGTTGGATTCAGGGAGAAACCGCCGGCTATTTGAGAGAATGTAAAGAATGTCGTAACTGGTTTGAAACCGACTTCCCCAATTGGATGCAGGAACCGCCTATGGAGTATATTCCCGAGAAACGTTCTGAGGAGCACGGTTCTTACATTATTGAAGGTTTGGAAACCGGAAGATGTTACAGAGGTCATTTCAATATTATGAACAATGGTACAATTACTAATTTGCCTGAGGAATGTGTGGTAGAAGTGCCTTGTTATGTAGATGGTAACGGTGTCAGTGTACCTAAAGTAGGTGATTTACCGTTAGGCTGTGCTGCGATTTGTTCCCAGTCGGTATGGGTGCAGAAGCTGGCAGTAGAGGCGGCTGTTCATGCAGATATTAACCTGTTGTATCAAGCAGGTATGATGGACCCCTTGACAGGTGCAGTATGTACGCCGGAAGAAATCAAGCAGATGATAGATGAAATGCTCATTGCCGGCGAAAAGTGGTTGCCTCAATATGCAGAGGAAATTGAACGTGCCAAGGTGCGTATGCAAGGCGAGTTGCTTCCTTACAGACCGGTGAAAGGTTTTACATTGAAGGAGAAGACCATTGAAGAAATGGCTATGGAGAAGGAGAAGTACCGTGCCAAGGCAGGCGAGTCTGCCAAAGAAAATGTAAAGTAATATAAAAGAGCCCCTTTGGGGGTTAGATAGTTTCCTATACAGACACGCTTTCGCTCTGGCGTAGAACGTAGCCTCACTAGACTCAATAATACTTCGCCAAGTGACGACGTTCTACGAAGGTCTTTTATAGGAAACTATCTAACCCCACAAGAGGCTCTTTATGTTATCTTAATTCTTTTTTAATCTGTAAGCGCCTGCTAAGCATACACCTGCAATCATTACTAACCATAAAGGGTTGAAGCGGACATCACCGGTCTTGGGAACATCATCATACTCACCAGAGGATGCGTTGGAAGAAGAACCGGTATTTGTATTTGTGCTGGTGCTAGGTGTGGTAGTAGTCTGAGGGGTATCGCTGAACTTGGATTTATCGGTAGTTAAAACACCCTTTGACAAACAGAAGGAATTCTTGGCAAAATTGTAAAGCTCAAAATGTTTATAACTCTTTCCGCTAGCATAAACATAATCCAGAGTACCGAGAACCGTAACGTTAGCTCTTAAATCATCATGACTTTCACTTAAAACCTTTAAGGTACCTAAGTTGTTGTTGAAATTACATGCAGATGCATCATAAACCTCAGCATAGTTTACATCACCGTTAATGGCACAGGTACTGCTGTTAATTACATACACATTATCAATGCCCTTGGCTGTAATAATGGCAAGTGGGCTGTGAACAACGGTCAAATTACTTAAACGGACATTTACTTCTAATTTCAAATCATGTTCGCTGTCATCTATGACAATGATATCACCATCTTTAATGGATTGATGTAAGTAGTAAAGCTCTCTGTGAGAACCGTTATCATCCCAACTGCCGGTTTGATAACGCCAATCATTATCTACATACTTTAAAAAGTAGGTTACAGATTCCTGCGCTTGTACAGTCAGGGAAGAAGCAAAAAAGGGAATCATACAAAATACTGCAGCAACAAATAGCATAATAGATTTTTTCAAATGTTTCATAACATTAGTCCTCCTTTTAAAGTTTCGTTATATAAGGTGCTTGCGTAAGCACTAACGTTCTATAGGCAAATAAATGTCGCCGGGCTCCACTTCCTTGGCAACTACTACAAATCGCCCGTTGGTTACATGGTATACACAAGTGGACAACGTAATAAAGTGATCTCCAAATTCAGCAGTTATACCGGTATCATACATGGAAAGGGCCTTAATATTGTGATAAAAATCATCAAAATCTTCCGGGGTATCTGCTTGGAAAAATTTATAAAATTTAAATACGTTATCGCTCTTTTTGTAGACCTGCGAACGGAATACTGCAATGACTTCGTAGTTGCGCTGACATTCCTCAGTGTAAAGAATGATTTGTTTGTGCTCTTCAAAGTACTCTTTTCTTTCATAGTCGGTCAGGTTACCAAACATGGCACCGGACTTCATGTTGTGACCATGAATAATTAAATTGGTGGTAAGTGGTTCTAAAGAGCTGTCCGTATCCAAAATTAAGCTGCCGTTTACATTATCTGATTTATCAAAGGCCCGATACAAATAGTAATTCTCGTCCTCGGGTGTCCGCATAATCGGGTAATCAATATTGGTCCCCGGTATTTGCAACCATCCGGCCATGTCAGAATTAGCTAAAAAGCTGTCCGCATAAGGATTGGGAACAGGAGTGGGTTCGGGTATGGGGGTAGCAGTTGGCTCCGGTGTGGCTGTTTCTATAGGAGGTTCTGCAGAAACAGTGGAGTCAATAGGAGCCGGTATTACGGTCGGAGTGCTTGTAGGCTCCGATATGATAGGTAGTGGAGTAGAGGTATTGTCGGGAGTGATTATTTCCCCACGATACTCGTCCAATATATTTTCTGCTATCATGTCTTCTATAAAGTAATTTACTGCCAGGTAACCGGCCAGAATCAAACAAATTACAGCGATACAAATCAATATGATAGAACCGATTTTTCTGAGTTTATCCATAAGCTGTTCCTCAATGATTTATTTGTTAATATTATACTTTGAATTGCCGGATTATTGCAATAGTTTTCAGACAATATTAAGAGAAGTTTAAGATATTCCAAGTTTACTTTTTCTTAATTTGACAGACTTTCCGTGCTGTGCGATAATTATCATAGAGAAATAGTGGAAGGAAAAAGAAATGTATATTTTTGATAGCAGAATCAGATATAGTGAGTGTGACGGACAGTGTAAATTGCGTCCTGAGGCACTTTTAAATTATTTTCAGGATGTATCCACTTTTCAGTCGGAAGACCTGGGAGTAGGAATTGCTTATTTGATGCCTCGTAAGCTGGTGTGGGTATTGGCGGCTTGGCAGGTGGAAATCAGTAGAATGCCTTCTCTTGGTGAGGAAGTGGAGGTATGTACATTTCCTTATGATTTTAAGGGTTTTATGGGTTTGCGTAACTTTTTTATGCGGACGAAATCAGGAGAGATACTTGCCAAGGCAAATACAGTATGGTCTTTTTTGAATTTTGAGACCATGAAGCCTGTCATACCAGATGCGGAGATAGTAGAGAAGTATGTAATTGAACCGCGTCTGGAAATGGATTATGCAGGACGTAAAATTGCAGTAGGCGAAAATGGCGTCTATGAGGAAGCTATTGTAGTGCGTAAGCAACATTTGGACAGCAACAATCATGTGAACAATACGCAGTATGTGAGCGTGGCAATGAATTGTTTGCCGGAAAGCTTTCACATGAATGGGTTACGTGTGGAGTATAAGAAGCAGGCGCATTTGGGAGATACATTAGTTCCTTATGTGGTGAAAAATAATCATTTGGTAACGGTTTCTTTGCGGGATGAGCAAGGGGCTGTATATGTAAATGTGGAATTTAGAGAGGCAGAATAGATGATAAAGCTTGGTGAAAAACAGACATTGATTATTGTGAAGAAGGTAGAGTTCGGTGTGTATTTGGCCCAGTCTAAGGAAACGGCGGAAGACAAGGTGCTTTTGCCCATAAAGCAGGTGCCGGAAGATGCACAACTAGGAGATACGTTGGACGTATTTGTATATCGTGATTCGAAAGACAGACTGATTGCAACGGTCAATACACCGAAGCTGGTTATGGGACAGGTGGCAGAGCTTACCGTGTCTCAGGTGAGTAAGTTTGGTGCTTTTTTGGATTGGGGCTTGGAAAAGGATTTGTTAATTCCCTTCAAGCAACAGTTGGTGAAATTACAGCCGGGAGACAATGTATTGGTGTCTTTATATATTGATAAAAGCGGACGTTTATGTGCGACCATGAATGTGTACCCTAATTTAAAAGCGGATAGTCCTTATAAGAAAGATGATAAGGTCCGTGGAAGAGTGTATACCATTAGCGATGATTTTGGTGCATTTGTGGCGGTGGATAATATATATTCAGCGTTGATACCTAAGAAAGAAATGTATGGTACGGTGCGTGTGGGAGAGGACATTACAGCCAGAGTAACCCAGGTAAAGCCTGATGGCAGATTAACATTAAGCATCCGCGATAAGGCATATTTGCAAATAGAAAAGGATGCACAGGAAATACTTTCCATTATTGACAGTTATGATGGTGTGTTACCATTTAATGACAAGGTTTCTCCGGAAATTATTAAGCGGGAAACCGGTATGAGTAAGAATGAATTTAAGCGTGCCGTGGGAAATTTACTAAAGGCCGGTAAAATTGAAATTAAAGAAAAAGTAATTCGCAGATTATAATTTTCATACAAGGAAAGGAGATTTATTATGGATATTGCAAGTTTATCAACAACTTTAGCAGCGATGGATATTCAGACCAAAGTGGGTACCGCTATGTTGGATAATGCTTTAGAGCTGGGCGAGGTGCTTAGCGAGGGTATGGTTGATATGATGGATGCTGCAGCCATGGAGCTGAGTGTGAACCCGGATGTAGGAGCAAACGTGGACGTTCGCATTTGATTCGTATTTAATATGAAAAATGCATAAAAAACTATTGATTTTTTGACGATTTTTTTGTACATTTGTAGTAAATGATAGTTTTTGAAGGAGCGTTTACATATGATATCAAATCAAATTTTACAAAATACAATAGATGGACTAAGAGGAATTGCCCGGGTAGACATTTGTGTAATGGATGCAGAAGGGAAGGTAATGGCTTGTACAGCGGACTTATCCATATCCTCTAAGGTGGTTGTAGAATTTGCAAAATCCCCTGCGGATTCCCAGGAAATCCAGGGCTATCAGTTTTTTAAGGTATATGACGAACAACAATTGGAGTATGTGCTGGTAGTAGCTGGCGTAGGAGAAAGTGTATATACCATCGGTAAGATGATTGCTTTCCAGCTGCAGAATTTGTTGGTAGCATATAAGGAACGCTTTGATAAGGATAATTTTATAAAGAATCTGCTTTTGGATAATTTACTGTTGATTGATATTTACAGCCGTGCTAAGAAACTGCACGTGCAGACAGATGTATCCAGAGTGGTTATGATTGTGGAAGCTGATAATAATAAGGACAATAACGTTTTAGAATTGTCCAGAGCTTTTTGTGGCACAAACAGCAAGGATTTTATTACCGCAGTTGATGAAAATAATGTAATTGTTGTAAAAGATTTATCAGAGTCCGAAACAAATAAAGAAATAGAGAAATTTGCAAAGGGTCTTATTGCGCAGTTGCAGAAGGATGGCTTGAAGAATGTGCATATTTCTTATGGAACGGTGGTTCATGAGATTAAGGAAGTGAGCCGCTCTTATAAGGAAGCACGCATGGCGTTGGATGTAGGCAAAATTTTCTTTGATGAGAGAGATGTGATTGCGTACAGTGAATTGGGTATTGGTCGTTTGATTTATCAGTTGCCCATTCCTTTGTGTAAAATGTTCATCCGTGAGATTTTTGATGGCAAGAGCCCG
The DNA here is from genome assembly GCA_045634745.1 of Acetatifactor sp. Lineage (GTDB taxonomy): Bacteria > Bacillota > Clostridia > Lachnospirales > Lachnospiraceae > Acetatifactor. The sequence continues at coordinate 68,063 of JAZRAX010000045.1, forward strand.
GATGATTTTGATGAGGAGACATTGACTACCATTTACAAGTTTTTTGAGAACAGCTTAAACGTTTCAGAGACTTCCAGACAGTTGTTCATTCATCGTAATACATTGGTATACAGACTGGATAAGCTACAGAAGAGTACAGGTTTGGATTTGCGCGTTTTTGAAGATGCCATTACCTTTAAGATTGCATTAATGGTAGTGAAGTATATGAAGTACATGGAGACCATGGAATATTAATTCTAGATTTTGGAGAATTACATGAATAGAAGAGAATTACGAAAAAAACAAGAACTTGATATGATTGAAGAGAAGGGACTTATTTATCTGGAAAATGTGAGTAAGTCCTATTCCACGGGTTCTCCTGCTGTAAAAAATATGAATTTAAGTATTAAGCGGGGAGAGTTTGTATTTATCGTGGGTGACAGTGGATCTGGTAAGTCGACCCTGATTAAGTTACTTTTACGTGAATTGACCGCTACCCAGGGAAATGTTTATGTAATGGGTAAGAATTTGGGCAAGCTGAAGCATAGAGAAATTCCCAAATATCGTCGTAATGTGGGCGTTGTGTTTCAGGATTTCCGTTTGTTAAATGATAGAAATGTTTATGATAATGTAGCATTTGCACAGAGAGTAGTAGAAACTCCGGCTAGTGAAATTCGTAGAAATGTGCCTTCTATTTTGGCAACTGTAGGTCTTGCCGGTAAATATAAGGCAAAAACCAAGCAGTTGTCCGGTGGTGAGCAGCAGAGAGTGGCGTTGGCCAGAGCATTGGTGAACAGTCCTTCTATTTTGCTGGCAGATGAGCCTACCGGTAACTTGGACCCCAAAAATTCATGGGAAATCATGAAGCTTTTGGAAGAAATCAATGAATCCGGCACTACTGTTGTTGTAGTTACCCATAATAGAGAAATCGTAAACGCAATGCAGAAGCGAGTAGTAACCATGCGTCAGGGTGTTATTATTTGTGATGAAGAGGAGGGTAGCTATATCGATGAAGAAGATTAGAACCTTTTTTTATACAATCAGTCAGGGATTTGTTAATTTATTCCGCAACAAGTGGTATTCTTTAGCATCGGTAGCTACGATTTCTGCATGTTTGTTTATGTTTGGTATTTTTTATGCAATTGTGGCAAACTTTCAGCATATGGTAACTACCATGGAAGAGGAAGTATCGATTACAGTATTTTTTGATGAGGGTATTTCGGACGAAAGATTGGCGGAAATTGAGCAGTTAATCCGTACCCGTGCGGAAGTAGCAGATATGAAGTTTACAACCGCAGAGGAAGCTTGGGCGTGGTATCAGGAAGAATATTTTGGAGACCAAAAGGAAGAATTTTTGGAAGGTTATCCTACCAATCCTCTGGCAGGCTCCTTTAATTATGAGGTATTCTTAAAGGATGTTTCCCAGCAGGAGCAGCTGGTAACTTATATCGAGTCCATTCCTGGTGTCAGACAGGTCAACAGTGACGGTGTGGCAGATACTTTGACAGGCGTGAATTTGTTAATCAGTTATGTGTCTATCGGTATTATTGCCGTGCTTTTGGCAGTATCTGTTTTCTTAATCAGTAATACGGTTGCAATGGGTATTTCTGTGCGTAGAGAAGAGATTAATATTATGAAATATATTGGTGCAACGGACTTTTTGGTAAGAGCGCCGTTCATCTTTGAAGGTATTTTGATAGGCTTGGTGGGAGCGACAATTCCCTTATTTGCCATCTATCAAATGTACAATACTGTATTAACTTATATGATGGAAAGATTTACCATGCTTAGTCAGCTGTTACAGTTTTTACCTGCAGATACCATTTTTGAATTCCTTTTACCTGTATCTTTGTTGGTGGGCGTGGGAATCGGATTTTTCGGCAGTGTTTCAACAGTAAGAAAGCATTTGAATGTATAATCTTAGATTCATGTAGTGGCTTGCAGAGGATTCTTAAATTCTCTGCAAGTTTTAAGTTGACAAAAGGTCTTAGTTTTATTGTAAAGGATTTTTATGAAGAAGTTAGTAAAGTGCATGGGACTGGTTTTGTGTATGACCATGTTGGTTCTTTCCTCTACGGCGTCACAAGCAACCAATATGTCCAACATTACATCATCTACTATTAAGGATATGGAACAACAGATTGAAAATGCAGAGAATGAGATGAATAATTTAAAAAATTCTCTTTCGAATGCGCAATCTCTTGTGAAAGAATTAGAGAAAGAAAAAAGCAATCTGACCAATTATGTGACCAAGCTGGATAATACGTTGGCTTTGTTGGAAACCAAAATCAGTGATTTGAATAGTCAGATTACCCAAAAGGAAACGGATATATCGGTTACCCAGGAGCAGTTGGCGCAGGCAAAAGAAGTGGAAGCAGGTCAGTATGCGGCTATGAACAGCCGCATAAAATATGTATATGAAAAGGGGACTTCCGGTTATGTGGAAATGTTGTTACAGTCCCAAAGTCCGGCAGATTTATTGAATAGAATGATTTATGTAGAGGCAATTACCTCTTACGATAAAGAACGCTTGGATGAATATATAGCCAATAAAGAATACATAGCTTTGTGTGAGGCACAGTTGCAGACCGAGAAGGAATACTTGGATGCCATGAAGCTTTGTGTGGAAAATGAGCAGGCTGCAGTAGAAACTCTGATTGCTACAAAAACTCAGGAAATTGAAAATTATGAAAACAGTATCACTTCCAAAGAGCAGGCCATTGAGGAGTATGAAGCGGAGCTTGCTGAACAGACGGAGATAATTCAACAGCTGGAAAAAGCAATCGAAGACGAGAAGAAGAAAATTCTTATGAGCAACGGAAAGGTTATTATATATGACGGAGGTACCTTTGCGTTTCCATTGGAAAGCTACACCAGAATTTCTTCAGAGTACGGTTATCGAATCCACCCGATTTTGAATGTTAAGCAGTTCCACAACGGTGTGGATTTTGCAGCACCGAAAGGAACCAAAATATATGCTGCATATGATGGTATTGTGGTGGCTGCTACCTATAGTTCTACTATGGGTAATTATGTAATGATTGACCATGGAGGAGGCTTGTATACTATTTACATGCATGCTTCCAAGTTATATGTAGCAAAGGATGATGTAGTAGTAAAAGGTGAACATATCGCTGCGGTTGGTTCCACGGGACGTTCTACCGGTAATCACCTGCATTTTACAGTGCGTAAGGATGGTGCATATGTGTCCCCTTGGGATTATTTGTCAGAGTAACGGAGGCAGGAAAAAGATATGGATGTGAAACCTCAAAAGAAGTCCAATGGATATATACCGGGATTTATTACCGGGATTTTAGCAAGTACTTTTATTGTATTATTGGTAGGCCTTGCGTTGTTAGTGTACCGGGGATATACAGAGGATGAGCATGAGTGGCTGAAAGATGAGAAAGTTGAGAATGGTGATAAGGATGAAGTTCTCGACGAGGAAACTCTGGAAAAAATAGCCGACATTGAAGAGTTGATTCAGAAATATTATTATGAAGAAGACATTGATGAGTCACTTATGGAAGATGGTGTATATCGTGGCATGGTGGACGCCTTAGGGGATCCGTATACCGTATATTATACGCCGGAAGAATTAGAAGAATTGATGGAACAGACCACCGGTATCTACTATGGAATAGGTGCATATGTGGGTTTGGATACAGTAACGGGTTATCCTAAAATTATTTCTCCTATTGCCGGTGCACCTGCTGAAGAAGCAGACTTGCGTCCGGACGATATTATTTATGAAGTAAATGGTGAATCTACCTATGGTAAGGATTTGGATTCTGTAGTGGCAATGATAAAGGGGCAGGAAGGCACGAAGGTTACTTTAACTATTGTACGTAGTACAGAAACAGATTATATGTATGTAGAAGTAGAACGCAGAAAGGTAGAAACCCCGACCATTGAAACGGAAATGTTCGAAGACGGTATTGCCTATATTCAGATAGTAGAGTTCTCAGAGACCACAGTAGATCAGTTTGCAGATGCATTGGCTGTGGCAAGGGAGTCCGGTATGAAGGGGTTGATTATTGATTTAAGAGCTAATCCCGGTGGAAGCCTGTCGGCCGTAGTGGATATTGCCAGAATGCTCTTGCCGAAGGGATTGGTAACATATACAGAAGATAAGTATGGTTCGCGCAAGGAATATTCCTGTGATGGGAAACATGAGTTTGACTTACCATTGGTAGTGCTGGTGGATGGTAATTCAGCCAGTGCTTCTGAGGTATTGGCCGGTGCCATTAAGGACTATGAAATCGGTACATTGGTAGGTACTACTACCTTTGGAAAGGGAATCGTACAGCAGATAATTGGCTTGGATGATGGTTCGGCATTAAAGGTTACGGTAAGCAGCTATTATTCACCCAAGGGAAATAATATTCACGGAACCGGTATTGAGCCGGACTTGGAATGTGAATTTGATGCAGAGGCATATTACGGTGAAGAGGCATTTGATAATCAGCTGGAGTATGCGAAAGAAGTTTTATTGGATATGATAAGATAGTAGTAGGTCCCACCGGAAGGTAACCGACCTATGTCCCTATACGGACGCGTTCTCACTTGATGAAAAACGTAGCCTCACTAGACTCGATAATACCTCGCCAAGTGACGACGTTTTTCAACAGTCCTTTATAGGGACATGGGCCGGTTACCTTCCGGTGGGACATTTAAGAAGATGCAGGAGTGTAGGATGAAAGTTATAGCTCACATTCGTACGGATTTTCCGGAGAAATTCGGGATTCCCAGACAAAGTGGATTAGTACCGGATTTAAAAGGAAGAATCATTTTTGAACCGGAGTATCGTAATCCGGAAGCAGTCAAAGGCTTGGAGGGATTTAATTATATTTGGCTTCTGTGGCAGTTTCAAGGTGTGGAAAGAGACCATTGGTCTGCTACGGTAAAGCCACCCCGATTGGGAGGCAAGAAACGTATGGGAGTGTTTGCAACCCGTTCTCCCTTTCGACCGAACCCTATAGGCCTTTCTTCGGTTAAGCTGGAGCGCATTGAACTGACACAGGAGGGGCCGGTGCTTTATGTGGCCGGGGCAGATTTGAAAGATATGACCCCCATCTATGATATAAAACCATATTTGCCTTATGCAGACTGTCATCCGGATGCAACAGAGGGATTTGCGCAGGAAGTAAAGGCATATGAACTGCAGGTGGATTTTCCATGGGAGCTTTTGCAGAAACTGCCGATGGACAAGCATTCTGCAATTATTCAGGTGCTTAAGCAGGATCCCAGACCTTCGACTCAAAGTGGACAGGATAAGGTGTATGGTGTGGCCTTTGCAGGGTATGATGTGAAGTTTATAGTAGAGAATAATTTTTTAAAGGTTTTAGAAGTGGTGAAATATTAACTCAAAACAGATGCTGTGTTTTGTGAATAAATATGTTATAATATAAAATTGAGTAATCCGTAGGGGGAAGTTGTTGTGAGTAATTGGATACAATCAAAAAAACAGTTAATATTATATTCTGTTCTTTTTACAGCAATTTGCTATTTGTTTGCAAATGGACAGCGATTTACCAGTCTCAGTTATACAGGAGATTCTTTGCTGTTGATTCATCAAAATGACTGTGCTTGGGAAATTGCAATCGGCAGATTCTTCCAACCTATTTTGATAATGTTTCGAGGTGGTTTGGTCAGTCCTTTTTTGGTTTCGGCGCTTTCCATGATTTGGGTAGGATTGGCTGTATTTTTCGTGGTAGATTATTTGGAAATACAAAATAAGACTTCCATTTTATTTATTGCAGCCATAATGTCTTGTAATATAACCGTATTGGTGGTTAATTCTGCATTTTTACCTTACGCGGATTTTTATATGATGGCTTTGTTATTTGCAGTATTTGGCGCATGGCTAATCAAAAAGGAAAAATGGCTGTTTGTAATTGCCGGGGTATTCTTTTTGAGTATTTCCATGGGTACTTATCAGTCCTATATATGTGTTGCCATAGGATTGATGATGATTCGTTTTATATTTATGCTTTTGCAGAAAGAAAGCTTCCGGAATATGGTAAGAAGTGTGATCATACAATGTGTGGCATTGGTGGCAGGAGCAGCGCTTTACTATTTGTTTTGGAAGATATTTCAGAAAATCTTTGGAATTTGGACAGCGGATACTTATAATGGGTTGGCATCCATGGGGGATTATTCGGAAACTTCCATATTTACTGTGATAAAGACAACATATGAAAATGTCCTTTATTATTTCACAAATCCGGATATCTTTGTGACAGTACCTTTCCGGGGAGAATCTTTAAGTATTGTATGGTTATACTTGCTCCGTATGTGCAATGTGTTGGTAGTAGTATTGATTATAGTCGGATTAATCATAGGAAATCTGAAGGGAAAGACAAATTGGTGGCAAAGAGCAGTGCAACTTCTGCTTTTAGTTATGTTTCCGTTAGGTATTAATTTTGTGTGTGTCCTAAGTAAAGGAATGCAACACTCATTAATGATTTATGGATTTTATCTTGTGTATATATTGGGAATCAAGACTGCTGAAATAACCACGGATAATTTAGGTAATAAGGGCAATTTGAAGAAGTATGCAATTTATGTTATAATGTCAACAGCTCTTTTGACAGTATCATGGTCAAATATTGTATACTCGAATCAAGTATACCTGAAAAAGAACTTGCAGGAGAAGGCGACGCACTCCATGATGACGAGAATCGTATATGAGATTGAGTCTACAGAAGGGTATGAGTCCGGAGTGACGCCGGTAGCATTTCTGGGTTCTTTTGAAGCGTCGGATTATGTGCCTAACATGGAAGCATTTAAGGACCTGCTTCCCTACGGCATGGGAAAATCATCCATTACGTATATAGGGATTGAATACTCCTATTTGACGTACGTGTTAAATACTAACATGAATCTTACCAGAGTGAGCAATGAAGACCCTATTATACAAGAGATGCCAGTGTATCCGGCAAAGGGATCTATTCAAATGGTGGATGGTGTGGTTGTGGTAAAGATTTCTGAGTAGTATGTTGTTTTATAATCCAAAGATAAGGGGGGATATTATGGAACGTGAATTAGAAGATGTTCAGCGCATGCATTGGGGAAAATTGTATGTAAAGGAATTGCTGTTCAAGGGTGTAATGCTATTGTTGGGTATTGTTCTGGGCGTTGCATTGGGCGTATTCCTGGGAGTGTCAAAACCTTGGCAGAAGGAAGTGGCAGAAGCACTTCCCACGCCGGAGCCATTGTTACCCATAGAAGAGGAAACCGTTACACTTACAGTGAGTAACGTGGAAGAATTGTTAAAACCTGCCAGTGATTTAATATCCCAGAAGTATTATTATACAGACACGGGTACTTATGAAAGTACGCTGGAAGCATTTGGACAGAAAATACCGCTTACTACGGATAAGGTAGTATTTACATATGACGGTGTTATCAGTGTGGGTATTGATTTATCTATGGTAATATATGAAGTTAATAATGAGAGCAAGACAATTACTTTGACTTTGCCGGAGGTAAAGGTTTTTTCTAATGAGATTGATCCGGCATCCTTTGAATATCCGCATATTACGGATTCTGTATTTAATAATACAGAGATGGGGGATTATACGGATATGATTGCTACCTTAAAGGTGGAGAAGGAAGCAGAGATATTGAATAATGTGGAGTTTATGACATCAGCCCGAAAGAATGCGGAGCAGATTTTGAGCGAATTTTTAACGGCTTCCACATTAACGCAGGACTATACAGTAATGATTAAGTAAAAGGACAGCAAGAGAAAACGCTACCATAACAGCTATTGTGAAGGTAAGTGGGGCGATTCCAGAAATTATGATATTTCTATCAACAGCAGTAAACTGGGTGTGGATGCAACGGTGGAGATTTTAATTGATTTTATTGATAGAGGCAGAGTAGAGTAAATGTCATATCTTACATATGTTTGAAAGGGTAGTGTAGATTACACTGCCCTTTTACTTTTGAAAAACATTATGTTTATTGTAGCTGGCCCGATACTCAGAAGGAGATAAACCGGTAGTCTTGCGAAATGCATTGGAGAAGTTGTGGGCATCGGAAAATCCTAAGCTGTAAGCTATTTGAGAAATAGGTTGTGTGGTTTCCGATAATGCAGATTTGGCCAAGTCCATTTTGGTCTGTAAAATGTGTTGCTTTAAAGTGATACCGGCATATTTTTTGAAAAAAGTAGTCAAATATTTTTCGTTATATCCAAAGTAAGTGGCAATGTCGGATACCCGTAGATTTTCCTGGGCATGCCAGGAAATATAATCCAGAATGTCGCTATAAAGCTGCTCCTTTAATTGTTTGTCTTTATTGGATTTATAATAGGTTTGAGCACTGACCTCGGCCAGGATGGCGCTGCAAAGATATCGGTTCAAGGTATTGTCCTTGTACCGGCGGTCGGAATCCTGCAACTGCTTCATTAGAATGATAATTCGTTCCATGGAGGGAAGCGTCTCCTGTACCGGTATTAACAGATGGTTAGGGGTGTATACCGGCATGGAAGGAAAGGTTTGATGGTCCTGTTGTCCCTCATGATAACTAAAATGTAACCAATAAAAATGACAACTGCCGGAGTGGGTGCCATGTTGATGAGAAGTAGGAGGCATGAGAAGGTATTCTCCCTTTTTTACAACATACTCTTTATTGTGGTCGCCGATATATAATGTTCCTTCTGTTACTACCATAAGCTCGTAATCACCCAGATGGCGGGTCATATGTATCCATTCGTTGTTAGGTGAAGTGAATTTTCCACACCAATGATAATGAAAACCATTTTTGACATCAAATTGTAGAAACATGTGAGTCCTCCCAAATATCTCAAGAGTCTATTTCCTCTATTCTATCACATTCTGCAAAATAAGAAATAACTTTTTCACACCTTTTATAACCTTTATAGATTTTCATATGCAGTAGAGGATGGCATAATTATGTTATAACCCGTTGAGGGCTTAGGTGTGCCGGACAGTGATATTATGCTAGGGAGGTAAAAACAGAATGAACATGAGAGATAGTAAGGCTTTTTCACTTCGTAATGTAAAGATGAAAGATTCGTATTTAACCAATGCCTTTGAAAAAGAGGTGTTGTATTTGACTGCTTTTGATACGGATAAGCTGCTGGCAGGATTCCGAGAGACTGCCGGTGTGGATATGCGTGGTGTAGAGCGTTATCCGGGATGGGAAAGTATGTTGATTGGAGGACATACCTTAGGACATTATATGACCGCTTGTGTGAGAAGCTGTGAGTCTGCCAATTGTAAAGAGGAAGACCGACAGGAGATGTTAGAAATACTTAAGCGTTTGGCAGATGGTTTGCAGGAATGTCAGGAAGCTGGTAGGACCGGATTTTTGTTTGGAGCTGTCATGTTAGATAAAAATAATGTGGAGCTTCAGTTTGATTATGTAGAGGAAAACAAGACCAATATTATTACCCAGGCATGGGTGCCTTGGTACACTATGCACAAAACCTTTGAAGGATTGGTGTCCATAGTAAATATGGATGTAGATGGGGAAGTGGCGGATGGTATCAGAGAAACCACCCGGGAAGTAATGTCTAAGCTGGCAGATTGGGTATATGGCAGAACCAACAGTTGGAGTGAGGAAATTCACAGAACTGTGTTGGGGATTGAGTATGGCGGTATGAACGATTGCCTGTATGATGTGTATTTGATAACCGGCAAAAAAGAGCATTTGGCAGCAGCACAGGCTTTTGATCAGGTGGAGCTTTTTGAGAGAGTATTACAAGCCGGTGTAGGCGACAATGCGTTAAACAACCATCATGCAAACACTACCATACCAAAATTCATTGGTGCATTGAAGCGTTATGTGGTAACCGGAGAGGAACAATTCTTTAGATATGCGTCACATTTCTGGGATTTGGTGACAGAGAATCATACTTACATTACCGGTGGTAACAGCGAATGGGAACATTTTGGTGTGGATCTGGTGCTGGACAAAGAACGTACCAATTGCAATTGTGAGACCTGTAATGTATATAATATGTTGAAAATGACCAAGCTGTTCTTTATGATTACAGGGGATATAAAGTATGCGGATTGGTACGAGAATACTTTTATTAACTCTATTCTTTCTTCCCAGAATCCACAGACCGGTATGACTACTTACTTCCAACCGATGGCCAGTGGTTATTACAAGGTATATGGTGAACGTTTTAACAAATTTTGGTGTTGTACGGGTACCGGCATGGAGAATTTTTCTAAGCTGCAGGAAAGTTTTTACTTTGAAAAGGAAGATATGTTAATTGTTAATCAGTATTTTTCTTCCGTAGTATATTTCCGTGGCATAGAGATGGAAATGTCTGCTAATGTGCCCCAATCGGATAAGGTAAGATTTGTTATGAAGGGAGCATTGGCTGGTAAGATTCTTTTCCGCTTGCCGTATTGGCTGGCAGGCAAGGCTGGGATTACAGTGAATGGAAAGCCTTACGATTATGCGGTTGTGGAGAAGGATGCCATAGGAACCCAGAAAGGGTATGCCCTGGTGGAAGGTCCCTTTGAAGCCGGAACAGAGATCGAATTACATCTGCCTATGAAGGTGGTGGCATATAATTTGCCCGATGGTGAAAATACCTATGCCTTTAAGTACGGTCCGGTGGTGTTAAGCGCTTTGCTTGGTACCAAGGATATGATTGATTCTACTACGGGTGTAAATGTAACCATACCCAGCAATCGTATTATTGAAGGAAAATACATTCCGTCCCGCAAAGAGTATATTGTGGTATCAGAAGGCAGTGTGACAGATTACATAGCCAATATAGAGAAGTATCTGGTGCGTCAGGGAGAAGAGTTACGCTTTGTTTTGGAAGGTACGGATGCTGACCTTACTTACGTCCCCCATTATGCTCAGCATAAGGAACGTTACGGCATTTATTTTGAATTTATTGACAAAGATACTGCTGTGCGCGAAAGCGAAGATAAGAAGTCGGAGCGAAATCGTATTGATACCGTACAGCCGGGCTATGGACAGTATGAAAATGATTCCTTGCATAACATGACAGAGTACGGAACCGGTTCCGTGGGAACCACGCAAGGTGGCACTAATCGCTATGCAAAGCAGGGAGGAAGCTTTTCTTATACTATGGAAGTAGACTTGGAAGGAACGGATTTGCTGGTAACCTTTAAGACTGCAGATGCCGGCAAGAGTATTCAGATTTCGGCAGGAAAGGTGATTATTTATGAAACGGTGCTGAAGGAGCAACCGGAGGGAGAATATTACGATGTACTTATACCTCTTTCAGAGGATGCTATGAAACAAGCTTATGGCAAGTTTGTTAACTGTAGGGATAGAAGAGTAATAGATTTTACTATTCAGGGAGTGAATAGGGAAGAATCGGCAGCTGTATGTCAGTTTATTTATACGGTGAGAAGATAAAATAGAACAAATGTTTGCAAAACGTGTATGGATGTGCTATAATTGGAAAAGCTAATCTATACACGCTTTTAATGTGAAGGAGAATCTATGGACGGACAGCAGATTTTTAAACTTCATAGTGAATATCAACCCACCGGCGACCAACCCCAGGCTATTCAGGATTTGGTGGAGGGTTTTAAGCAGGGGAATCAGTGCCAGACTTTACTAGGTGTTACGGGTTCCGGTAAGACCTTTACCATGGCAAATGTTATAGCTGCATTGAATAAGCCCACACTGATTATTGCCCATAATAAGACATTGGCAGGGCAGTTGTATGGCGAGTTTAAAGAATTTTTCCCTGAAAACGCAGTGGAATACTTTGTATCCTATTACGATTATTATCAGCCGGAGGCGTATGTGCCGTCTTCGGATACTTATATTGCTAAGGATTCCTCTATTAATGAGGAGATTGATAAATTACGTTTGTCGGCGACAGCATCTCTTTCGGAACGTCGTGATGTAATTGTGGTAGCCAGTGTGTCCTGTATTTACGGTCTGGGTAGTCCGGACGAGTATCAGGAAATGATTGTATCCTTACGTCCGGGGATGATTAAGGATAGGGATCAGGTGCTGCGTGAGTTAATTGATATACAATATGACCGTAATGATTTGGATATCCAGCGAGGTACCTTCCGAGTGCGTGGAGATGTAGTGGAGATTTATCCGGCGCAGGGCGGTGATTATCTGATCCGTGTAGAGTTTTTTGGAGATGAAATCGACCGTATTACGGAAGTAGAGCCGTTGACAGGGAAAGTGCATGCTGCACTGAATCATATTTCGATTTTCCCGGCATCCCATTATGTGGTAGCTCCGGATAAGATTCGCAAGGCCTGTGAAAATATTGAAGCGGAGATGAAAGAGCGTGTACAGTATTTTAAGGGTGAAGATAAGCTGATAGAAGCCCAGCGTATTGCAGAACGTACGAATTTTGATATAGAGATGCTTCGGGAGACCGGTTTTTGTTCCGGTATTGAGAATTATTCCAGACATTTGAATTTCATGGAACCGGGAGCGACACCTATGACGCTCATGGATTATTTCAAGGATGACTGCCTGATTATTATAGATGAGTCTCATATGACCATTCCGCAGATTCGCGGTATGTATGCAGGAGACCGTTCCCGTAAGGAAACCTTGGTGGAGTATGGCTTCCGACTGCCCTCAGCGTTGGATAACAGACCGTTGAATTTTAGTGAGTTTGAGGCGCATATCGATCAGATTATGTTTGTGTCAGCCACGCCGTCTACCTATGAGGAGGAGCATGAACTGCTTCGTACAGAGCAAATTATCAGACCCACCGGTTTGTTGGACCCGCAAGTGGATGTGCGACCGGTAGAAGGTCAGATTGATGATTTAATTGGAGAAGTAAATAAAGAGATTCAGAAGAAAAATAAAGTCATGATTACCACGCTGACCAAACGTATGGCAGAGGATTTGACGGAGTATATGAAGGAAGTGGGGATTCGTGTACGATATCTGCATTCGGATATTGACACGTTGGAGCGAGCGGAGATTATCCGTGATATGCGTTTGGATGTGTTTGATGTGTTAGTGGGTATTAACTTGCTCCGAGAAGGTCTGGATATTCCGGAGATTTCTCTGGTGGCCATTTTGGATGCAGACAAAGAAGGGTTCTTGCGTAGTGCTACTTCTTTGATTCAGACTATTGGGCGTGCGGCGCGTAATGCCGAGGGACATGTAATTATGTACGCAGATACCATTACTGATTCTATGCGGATTGCCTTGGATGAGACCAATCGTCGTCGGGAAATCCAGATGAAATACAATGAGGCAAATGGTATTACACCTCAGACAATAAAGAAGGCGGTTCGTGATTTGATCAGCATTTCCCGTGAGATTGCGGCGGAAGAAGTGAAGTTTGAAAAGGATCCGGAATCCATGAGCCGTAAGGAATTGGAGAAATTAATCGGCGAAGTACAGAAGAAGATGCAGAAGGCGGCTACGGAACTGAATTTCGAGGCGGCAGCAGAGCTTCGTGATAAGATGTTGGAATTGAAAAAGAAATTACAAGAGTTGGACGAAGAGTAGAGAGGCAAAATCATGGAAGAAGTAAAGAAAATGCTCCCCAGAAAGGAATACATTAAAATCAGGGGAGCGAATGAGCATAATTTAAAAAATCTGGACGTGGATATTCCAAGAAATGAATTTGTGGTTTTGACGGGTATGTCTGGTTCCGGTAAATCATCTTTGGCATTTGACACGATTTATGCAGAAGGTCAGAGAAGGTATATGGAGTCTCTATCTTCTTATGCACGTATGTTTTTGGGACAGATGGAGAAACCCAATGTGGAACAGATAGAAGGTTTGTCGCCGGCCATATCTATAGACCAGAAATCCACGAATCGTAACCCTCGTTCTACAGTGGGTACGGTGACGGAGATTTATGATTACTTCAGACTTTTATATGCCAGAATTGGGGTGCCTCATTGTCCCAAGTGTGGCAGAGTCATTGCCAAGCAGACCGTAGATCAAATGGTAGACCAGATTATGGAGTTGGGAGACGGTACCCGTTTGCAGCTTTTGGCACCGGTGGTAAGAGGAAAAAAGGGACGACATGAAAAAGTCTTAGACAGAGCTAAAAGAAGTGGATTTGTACGTGTACGTATTGATGGAAATCTGTACGAGCTGTCTGAAGAAATTGAATTAGATAAAAACATTAAGCATAATATTGAAATTGTAGTGGATCGACTGATTGTGCGGGAAGGAATTCAGAAGCGTCTGACGGATTCGCTGGAGACGGCTTTGGATTTGGCGGAAGGTTTGGTAGAAGTGGATGTGATTGATGGTGAAACCTTGTCCTTTAGTCAAAGCTTTTCCTGTCCGGATTGCGGTATCAGTATCAGTGAAGTGGAGCCCAGAAGCTTTTCCTTCAACAATCCTTTCGGAGCCTGTCCGGATTGCTTCGGTTTGGGGTACAAGATGGAATTCGATGTGGACTTAATGATTCCGGACATGAGCAAAAGTATTAACCAGGGTGCTATTGCTGTCATGGGATGGCAGTCCTGTCATGAGAAGGGCAGTTTTACCAATGCTACTTTACGGGCATTGTGTAATCATTTCAAGTTTGATTTGGATACTCCTTTTGAGCAATATCCGGAGAAGATTAAAGATATTTTGTTATATGGTGCGCAAGAGTCTGTGGATGTATATTATGAGGGACAGCGGGGAAAGGGTGTGTACCCGATTACGTTTGACGGATTGATTAGGAATGTAGAGCGTCGTTATAAGGAGACATTTTCTGAGACAGCTAAGGTAGAATATGAGACTTTTATGCGTATTACCCCTTGTAAGTTGTGCGGTGGTATGCGCTTGAAGCAGGAGGCGTTGGCGGTTACGGTTTGCGATAAGAATATTTATGAAATTACAGCAATGTCTATTGGGCAGTTGGCAGAGTTTTTGAAAGATATGAAGCTGACAAAGCAGCAGGAACTGATTGGACAGCAGATATTAAAGGAAATACGTGCCAGAGTGGGATTCCTAGTGAATGTAGGTCTGGAATATTTGTCCCTGGCGAGAGGTACTGCCAGCTTATCCGGAGGAGAGGCACAGCGTATTCGTTTGGCAACCCAGATAGGTTCCGGATTGGTAGGAGTATGTTATATATTGGATGAGCCTAGTATTGGACTGCATCAGAGGGATAATGATAAGCTTCTGGCTACATTAAAGCGTCTGAAGGATTTGGGAAATACCTTAATTGTGGTGGAGCATGATGAGGATACCATGCGTGCAGCAGATTTTATCGTGGATATTGGTCCGGGAGCGGGCAGTCATGGTGGACAAGTAATTGCCACCGGTACGGCAGAAGATATTATGAAGGTAGAGGAATCTATTACCGGTAAGTATTTAAGTGGTGAGCTTAAGATTCCGGTGCCCAAGATGCGACGCAAACCTACCGGATATATTAAAGTGCTTGGGGCGCAGGAGAACAATTTAAAGAATATTGATGTCGAGTTCCCTTTAGGTGTTATGACTTGTGTGACGGGTGTGTCAGGTTCCGGCAAGAGTTCGCTTGTAAATGAAATCCTTTATAAGCAGTTGGCGAAGAAACTGAATCGTGCCAGAACCATTCCGGGTAAGCATAGAGGTGTGGAAGGACTGGAGCAGCTGGATAAGGTAATCGATATTGACCAGTCCCCCATTGGACGTACCCCACGTTCCAATCCGGCTACCTACACCGGTGTGTTTGATATGATTCGTGATTTGTTTGCTTCCACAGCAGATGCCAAGGCAAAGGGCTACAATAAGGGCCGCTTTAGTTTTAATGTGAAGGGCGGACGTTGTGAGGCCTGCAGTGGTGACGGTATTATTAAAATTGAAATGCATTTCCTGGCAGATGTGTATGTACCTTGTGAGGTGTGTGGCGGTAAGCGATATAATCGTGAGACATTGGAAGTAAAATACAAGGGTAAGAGCATTTTTGATGTATTGGATATGACAGTGGAGGAAGCGCTCCCCTTCTTTGAGAATGTTCCTTCCATTCGCAGGAAGATTGAAACTTTGAATGATGTAGGTCTTTCTTATGTAAAGCTGGGACAACCGTCCACTACTCTTTCCGGTGGTGAAGCACAGCGTATTAAGCTGGCAACAGAGCTTTCCAGACGCAGCACCGGTAAGACTATTTATATTTTGGACGAGCCGACTACCGGCTTGCATTTTGCAGATGTGCATAAGCTGATTGAGATTCTGCACAGACTGGCAGATGGTGGCAATACAGTGGTTGTTATTGAGCATAATTTGGATGTAATTAAGACTGCAGACTATATTATCGATATCGGACCGGAGGGTGGTGACCGAGGCGGTACCGTGATTGCACAGGGCACACCGGAAGAGGTGGCCGAGATGTCTGTCTCTTATACCGGTAAATATATTAAGAAGATGTTGTAATATAATGAAACGGCAGAGAAATTTAGAAACAGCTCTTAAGTTTTTTCAAAAACGACCGATAAATTATTTACAAAGCAAGGACGCGAGGAAAGAGAATGGAAGGAACCGTTCCCTTTTTCGCGTTTAATTTTTTAAAATTTTATGAATGTCTGTGGAAACACTTGCTTTTTCCTTTTTCTGACGTTAAACTATACATTGTGGTGGACTTTGTGATTAAGTTGTGAATAATTGGAAAACATCATAGATATAGTTAATAGATGCCGTAGTTTTGAATTATACGGTGGGAATAGAAGCGTAAGGACAGGAAGGAAAGATAATATGCAGTGTACAGATATCGGAATTGATTTGGGAACCGCCAGCATTTTGGTGTATATCAGAGGGAAGGGTGTTGTACTGAAGGAGCCTTCAGTAGTAGCATTTGATAGAGATACAAACAAGATTAAAGCAATCGGTGAGGATGCCAGACTGATGCTTGGTAGAACTCCGGGTAATATTATAGCAGTAAGACCTCTTCGTCAAGGTGTTATTTCAGACTACACCGTAACGGAGAAGATGATGAAATATTTTATACAGAAGGCTTTGGGAAAGAGAATGTTCCGTAAGCCACGTATTGCGGTTTGTGTACCCAGTGGTGTTACGGAGGTAGAAAAGAAGGCAGTAGAGGATGCTACTTATCAGGCAGGCGCCAGAGAGGTTTCTATTATTGAAGAGCCTATTGCGGCAGCCATTGGGGCAGGCATTGATATTGCGAAACCTTGTGGAAATATGATTGTAGATATCGGTGGTGGTACTTCTGATATTGCAGTAATTTCTTTGGGTGGTACAGTAGTAAGTGCTTCTATCAAGATTGCGGGCGATGATTTTGATGAAGCAATTGTCCGTTATATGAGAAAGAAACATAATCTTCTGATTGGTGAAAGAACCGCAGAGGATATGAAGATAAAGATTGGTTCCTGCTATCCCAGAGCGGAAGCAGACTATATGGATGTCCGTGGACGTAATCTGGTAACAGGTTTGCCCAAGACAGTAAGAGTTTCTTCTGAAGAAACAGAAGAAGCATTAAAAGAAACAACGGCTCAGATTGTAGAGACTATCCATAGTGTATTGGAGAAGACTCCGCCGGAGCTTGCAGCAGATATTGCGGATAGAGGAATTGTATTAACCGGTGGTGGTAGCTTACTTCGTGGATTGGAGGAGCTGATTTCTGCAAAGACCGGTATTAATACCATGACAGCGGAAGATCCTATGACTGCAGTTGCAGTAGGAACCGGTAAGTATGTAGAGTTCCTTTCCGGTTATCGTGAGGATTAAATTACAGAGGGCTGACGAGGCGCTATTAAGGGTACATTGTCAGTACACATTGGCAGGAGGATGTTATGCTAAAAGGCTTATATACAATTCATACAGGACTACGTAATGAACAGAATAGAATGGATATCATGACAAATAATTTGGCTAACGCCTCTACTGTCGGATTTAAGAAAGAAGGCTCTACCAGCCAGGCTTTTAGCGATGTGCTTGCATACAAGGTCAAAGATGTTTCTGTTGGTTTAGAGAATATACAGCGTATCGGTGTGAACAATCTGGGTGTTAAAATTGGTGAAAATTATACAGATTTCTCACAGGGGTCTTTTAGAATTACGAATAATACCTACGATTTGGCTTTGTCCGGAGAGGGTTTCTTTGCTGTAGAATATACAAACAGTGCCGGAGAAACCGATACCAAATATACCAGAGCAGGTAACTTTACTTTGGATGTAGATGGTTTTTTGGTAACCAAGGATGGAGATTATGTATTAGACAACTCCAACCAGCGTATTCAAATTGATACTTTGTCTGATTCCAAGATTGATGAGTTGGGTAATATTTATCAGAATGATACTTTGGTGGCACAGATTCAAGTGACGGATTTTGAGGATTATAATTATTTGGAGAAATATGGCGATACTTATTATCAGGCGGTTCCGGGTGCTACCCAGACCGAAAGTAACGCACAGGTGGTTTCCGGATACTTGGAAATGTCCAATGTGCAGACGGTTACGGAAATGGTGAATATGATTAGTATTACCAGAGCTTATGAAACCAATCAGAAAATTATGCAGACATATGATGCCAGCTTGGAAATTGCAGTAAATCAGCTTGGTAAATTACAGTAAGTCGGTGAAAGGTAGGATGACAAATGGTTAGAAGTTTATGGACAGCAGCAACCGGTATGCTTGCACAACAAACAAACGTAGATACCATTGCTAATAATCTGGCAAATGTAAATACGGTTGGATATAAAACAGAAGTAAATGAGTTCCGATCATTGCTTTATCAAAATATTCAGACGAAGACCACCAAAGAAGACGGTACATTGAAGCCGGTTGGTGCACAGGTGGGCTTGGGTGTTAGAAACTCGGCCATTACCTCTATTTTTGCGCAGGGAAGTCTTTTGGATTCGGAGAGTGATTCTGCTTTTGCGGTAGAAGGAAAAGGTTTCTTTAGTATTAAAAGTGACGATGGCAATACATATTATACCAGAAATGGTAATTTCCAATGGACATTAGGTGTTGGTGGAACCAATATGCTTGCTTCCATGGAAGGTTATCCGGTATTGGATTCCAATGGTAAGCCTATTGAATTGTCTCAGGATTATGTAACCAGCAGGGTAAGTATTACAAGCGATGGCGAGATTTGTTACCCGGATGAGGAGAATAATGCGCAGTCTTTAGGAATTAAAGTAGGATTGTATCAGTTTAGCAATCCGGCAGGTTTGGAAAAGAAGTCGGATGGACTGTTTGCAGAAACAGCTGCAAGTGGTAAGGCGATGAATGAGGCAACCAATACTTCATTGCAAAAGAGCAATCTGGTACAGGGATACTTGGAAGGCTCCAATGTACAGGTTGTTGATGAAATGGTAAATATGATTGTGGCTCAGCGTGCATACGAATTGAATTCAAAGGCAATTACCGCGTCTGATGAAATGATGCAGCAGGCAAATAATTTACGTCGTTAATATTAAGGGGTAGGGCAATATGGATATAAACAATATCGCCGGAATGTATACAGATATATATAGTGCAAATAATCAGTCTACATCTAAGTTGGAGAATAAATTAAATGGTAATTTAAAGACATCTACGGATGAAGAGTTGATGGATGCTTGTAAACAGTTTGAAGCTTATTTTTTGGAACAGATGTTTAAGGAAATGCTGGATACCATTCCCAAGAATGAAGATATGTCTGCTTCCACATCTACCTTGATGGATTATTATACAGATGAGATGATGCAAAAGCTGGCTACAGATTCTACTGAAAACAACAGCTTGGGACTTGCACAAACACTGTTTGAACAAATGAAGAGAAATTACGATTTGTAAAGATGAATTTTAAAAGGCTGCTGAAAAGCAGCCTTTTTGTGCCGATATGAGTAGGAGTAATACATGGAACAGATTTCAGGATATGTAGAGCATATTATTTTTCAAAAGCCGGAAAATGGGTACACGGTTTTTGAGTTAATAGGAGATGAAGAAGATATTACCTGTGTAGGCATGTGTAAGGGCATGACGGAAGGGGAAAATATAGAAGCAGAAGGGGATTATGTAGAACACCCCATGTATGGCAGACAGTTTAAAATTGTATCGTACAAAACGGTGGCCCCCAAAGATTGTGTAAGTATTGAAAGGTATTTAGCTTCCGGAGCGGTAAAAGGAATCGGTGAAGCTTTGGCAAAGAGGATAGTTAAGCGCTTTGGTGAAGATACCTTTCGGATTATTGAGGAGGAACCGGAGCGTCTGGCGGAGATAAAGGGAATCAGTGACCGGAAGGCAAGGGAAATTGCTGCACAGATGGAGGAACGCAAGGATTTGCGGGATGCATTGATTTATTTACAGCAGTTCGGCATTTCCAATACTTTGGCAATCCGTATTTATGATACTTATGGAATTAATTTATATGGTGTATTAAAAGAAAATCCGTATAAATTAGCAGAGGATATAGACGGTATCGGTTTTAAAATTGCAGATGAAATAGCAACCCAAATCGGTATTCACACGGATTCGGATTACCGTATCCGTAGTGGTATTTTATATACTCTTTTGCAGGCGGTGGCAGAAGGACACTGCTATTTGCCAAGGGATATTTTATTAAGCAGGGCCCAAACTTTATTAGGTGTTGCTCAGGAAAGTATTGAACCGCAAATAGATAATATGGTTATGGATAAAAAGTTGGTGGTAAAGGGAAAATGTGTATACGCCTTTACTTACTATTATGCAGAACTGAGTTGTGCACGTATGCTGTTTGATTTAAATATGCCTATGCGGGAAACCAAGGATTACGTAGAAGGTGCTTTAAAGAGTATTTCCAGAGAATTGGATATCCAACCGGATGATTTGCAAAACCAGGCAGTTATGGGAGCTATCCAAAACGGTTTGTTCATATTATCGGGAGGTCCGGGAACCGGCAAAACCACTACCATCAATACCATTATCCGTTATTTTGAAAGGGAAGGGTACGACATATTTTTGGCAGCTCCAACCGGCCGTGCAGCGAAACGCATGACGGAGGCTACGGGTTTTGAGGCGAGAACCATTCACCGTATGCTGGAATTAAACGGAACATTATCGGATGAAGCGGGAAGAAGCGTGCGTTTTGAACGTAATGCGGACAATCCTTTAGAAGCGGACGTGATTATTATTGATGAAATGTCCATGGTGGATTTGCAACTTTTTCAGGCGTTGCTTCGAGCGGTTACTCCGGGAACTAGATTGATTTTAGTGGGGGATGTAAATCAGCTACCCAGTGTGGGGCCGGGCCAGATTTTACGGGATATTATGGAATCCGGAGCCTTTCCTATGGTGGTGCTGCAAAAAATTTTTAGACAAGCACAGGAAAGTGATATTGTATTAAATGCCCATCGGATCAATAAAGGCGAGGAAATTAGCTTTGACAATAAAAGCAAGGATTTCTTTTTGCTGGAACGTAATGATGTAAACGTAATCTATAAACACATGATTCAGCTGATTCGGGACAAGCTGCCGGGATATGTACAGGCGACACCCTATGATATACAGGTACTGACTCCTATGCGGAAGGGCAGTCTGGGAGTGGAAACACTGAATGGTATTTTGCAGCAGTATCTTAATCCTCCTTCCACTGGGAAACGCGAGCATGTAGCAGGCGAAACGGTTTACCGTGAGGGCGACAAGGTAATGCAGATAAAAAACAATTATCAGTTGGAATGGGAAGTGGTCAGCCGTTACGGAATCCCCATAGATAAAGGATTGGGTGTGTTTAACGGTGATGTAGGCAAGATTTTGGAGATTCGTGAAAATGCATCTGAATTGGTAGTGGAGTACGATGAAGGGCGCCGGGTAACCTATCCCTTTTCTTTATTAGAGGAGCTGGAATTATCTTATGCAGTAACCATACACAAATCTCAGGGAAGTGAATATCCGGCGGTTATTATGCCGTTACTTAGCGGTCCCCGTATGTTGTTCAATCGAAATTTATTGTATACCGGTGTCACGAGAGCAAAAAATTGCGTGACAATTTTGGGAAGCAGTGAAACGGTCCGCAGTATGATTGCCAATGAAAGCGAAAATAAAAGATATACCTCTTTAAACCTTCGGATTCGGGAAATGAAGGAATTGGAGGACGGGATGTAAGGAGAAGGCTTATTAAAGGAGATAAGCTTGATTATTAGAAAAATGTTAAAAGTGATGGCGGCACTTTTGTATCCGCCCAGATGTCCGGTTTGTGACATGGTAGTGTTGCCATGGAATAAAGGAATTTGTGACACCTGTATGAAAAAAATAAAATATGTTTCCATCCCCAGGTGCTGTAAGTGTGGAAAGCACCTTGAGGATGCGGCAGAAGAATTTTGTCCGGATTGTAATTCAAAAACACATTATTACATAAAAGGCAGGGCATTATATGAATATAAAGAAATTGCTCCGGCCATCTATCGTTTTAAATATGCAGGGCGCAGGGAATATGCAGAAGTGTTTGGAGAAGAAATAGCATATTATTTACAGGATTTTTTGGAAGAGGTACGGCCGGATGCGTTAATTCCGGTACCTATGCATTCTACAAAGGAAAGGCAGCGTGGTTATAACCAGGCTGTGCTTTTGGCAGAGGCAATAAGTCGCTGTGCCAATATCCCTGTTTATAAAGATTTCGTGAAAAGAATTAAGAATACCAGACCTTTAAAGCTGTTAAATCCTGAAGAAAGATTAAATAATTTGAAAAAGGCTTTTATTCTAGCGGAAAATGGTGTAAAATTAAGTGTAATTGTAATTATTGATGATATTTACACAACAGGAAGTACTATTGATGCAATAGCTGAAGTATTACAAAAAGATGCGGACAGAAAAGTATATTTTATTACTTTGGCTATCGGAGAGACCATTTGATGTGTAGGAGGATAATATGAACGTAAAAAATTGTAGAAGTTGCGGAAGATTGTTTAACTATATTAGAGGACCATTTCTTTGCCCGGCTTGCCGTGAGACTTTAGAGGAAAAATTCCAGCGGGTAAAGGAATACATCAGAGAACATCCGGGCGTAGGTATCCAACAGGTTTCGGAAGAGTGTGACGTGGAAACTTCGTATATTAATCAGTGGCTTCGTGAGGAAAGATTAGAGTTGACTGAGGGCTCTCCATTGATGCTTACCTGTATGAGTTGTGGCGAATTGATCCGAAGCGGTAAGTATTGTGAGAAATGTAAGAATAATATTGCCAATGGTTTTAGGGATGCCATGAGAGGTCAACGGCCTGAAGTGGAGCATCCTAATGACCATAGAAGCAAAGAAAGTCGTATGAGATATCTGGACAGATAAATGGGAGTTAATAAATGATTAACGAGGAAAGAATTATTTTAATGACCAAGCTTGCTTCCTATGAAAAGGGCGAAGGAAAGCAGAGCATGGCAGTAGGTAAATATTTTCGGGGAGACTATATTTCCTTGCATTTGCTTAAAACGGTGATTAATGGAACGCTTGCTTTTTTGATAGGCTTTGGCATATATCTGTTATATTATTTTGAGGATTTGTTGGAAAATTTATATAATATTGATTATGCCATGTTTGCTCAAAATGTAGTATATTATTATGCTATTTTTATTGTGGTATATGGATTAATAACATATATTGTATTTACGTTTCGTTTTATAAAAGCGAAAAAGAGTATTAAGCGATATTATCAGAATTTAAAGAAGCTGAGTGCAATGTATCGCCAATAATATGATCCGGACCGAATTCCAGACGGTGGCTTCAAGGCGGAGGAAATAATGAGAAATTTATTGGAAATAAGAAACAATATAATTAAAGTGTATAATAAAATTGAATTCATTGCACTGCCAATACTCAAGTTTATGCTGGCTTTTATGGCATTGAGTATTGTGAGTGGTAAGATGGGATATATGTATCAATTGGACAATTTGGGATTGGTGCTTATCTTATCCTTAATGTGTTCTTTCTTACCCAATGGTTTTATTATATTTTTTGCAGTGGTATTGAGCGTGGCGCATATTTACGCATTGTCGTTGGAAGTGGCGATTGTGGCGTTAGCAGTTTACCTTATTTTATTTTTAGTATTCTTCCGTTTTTGTGCGGGGCATTCCACTACATTACTGTTTACAGCGATTTTGGCAGCAATGAATTTGCCTTATATTATTCCCATAGCAGTTGGTCTTTTTGCCACACCAAATGCTATTTTTGCAGTAATTTGTGGATTAATTGGTTATCAAATGTTAAATACTGTAGTGAAAAATGCATTAGTAATTCATGCCATGGGCGAAGAGGAAGTTACTGCAAAAATTCGATTGATTGTGGATAATTTGCTTAACAATAAAGAATTGTTGGTAATGATGATTGCTTTTGCATTTACGATTATTGTAGTGTACCTGGTGCGTAGGTTATCAATTAACTATTCTTGGACCATTGCTATGGTAGCGGGCGTTATAATTAATTTGGTGCTTCTTTTGGTGGGTGACTTAATGTACGGTACCAATATGTCATTTGGCGGAGCGTTTTTAGGTTCCTTATTGGCATTGATAGTCGGTAAAGTGATAGAATTTTTCAGGTTTAGCATTGATTATAGCAGAATAGAGAATGTTCAGTTTGAAGACGATGAGTATTATTATTATGTGAAAGCAATTCCGAAGATGACGGTTGCGGCACCTGAGAAAACTGTGAAAAAAATTAATGCACAGAAGCAGAATGCGACTTACGAACGTGCTCCGGTACAGAGACCTTCGGCGGGAAAAAATAATGGTAGTAATCGTAGTGTGACCACAGAACGTATCCCAGGACAGCGTTCTGTAAAACGTGATAATGAAAGACTTTCCGGTGGAAAGAGTGTTACGGTTGGAAAACGTACTGTCAGCGAAGTAGAGGCTTTTTTTGAAAATTTAGACGAAGATAATTAGTAAGCAGGGATTGACGAATGGACGAGGTAAGAGATTTATTACTTAGTTTAAGAAGGTATGTAGTAAACATTGAGATAGGCGATGTCTTGGAAATATTGATTATCGCTTATTTGGTGTACAATATTATGCTATGGATTAAGACTACTCGTGCATGGGCGTTGCTAAAAGGTTTGATTGTATTGGCGGTGTTTGGATTGGCTGCCTATTTTCTCAACATGCAGACTATTCTGTGGTTGGCAGAGAACGTAGTAGGATATGCGGTTACGGCTTTGTTGATTGTTTTACAACCGGAGCTTCGAAAGGCATTGGAAGAGTTGGGTAAAAAGAATTTAATGGCGGCCATGTTGCCTTTCGATTCTTCAAATAAAGCGGAAGATGCTATTTCAGAAAAGACCATTGAGGAGATTACCAGAGCTTGTGTAGAAATGGGTAAGGTGAAAACGGGTGCTTTGATTGTTATTGAGCAGGAGGAATCCCTTTCCGAATACGAAAGAACCGGTATTGATGTGGATGCGTTACTTAGTAGTCAGTTGTTGATTAATATTTTTGAACATAATACACCATTGCATGACGGTGCGGTAATTGTCCGTGGCAATAGAGTGGTTTCTGCAACTTGTTATTTGCCTTTAACAGACCAGATTAATTTAAATAAGTCTATGGGTACCAGACATAGAGCAGGTGTCGGTATCTCAGAAGTGACAGATTCAATTACGGTAATCGTTTCAGAACAGACCGGTACCATTAGTGTGGCGGTAGACGGTAAGTTGCAACGTAATTTTGACGGAGAACGCTTAAAGGCCAGATTAATGGAACTGGTTGATATAGGGGGAGAAGAAAAGAAGCAGAAAATCAGAATCAGAAAAGGAAAGGATAAGGCAAAAGCATGAAAGAAAAATTAAAGAGATTGTTGCTGGATAATTTAGGCTTAAAGCTCATATCTTTGGCACTTGCTTTTGTTTTATGGTTTGTTGTAATCAGTATTGATGATCCGGTAAAAGAAAAGACCTTGACTAATATTAAGGTAAATTTGGTGAATGCCGAGGAACTGGAAGCAAAGGGTATGGTATGGGAAGTTCTGGACGGTAGCGATGTGCTTAAGAATGTTACCTTTGATGCACCTCTAAGTGTGCGAGAGGTGATAGAGGCCTCTGATATTGTGGCAGAAGCGGATTTGGGCGAGATTACAGTAGCAGAAACGGTGGCAATTAAGTTTTCGTGTCCCAAGTACAGTGGTCGTGTAACCAATATTTCCGGAAATATTTCAAATGTTAAGCTAAGTGTAGAAGAAAAACAAAGTAAATGGATTGATATTAAATACAACTTGATTGGTGAAGTGGCCGAAGGGTATGTGATTGGTGATATTACATTGGAACAGAACCGTTTGGAAATCGAAGGTCCTGAGTCTAAAATTAGCGAGGTTGCCAAGGCTGTTGTTGATGTAAATGTAGCAGGTGTAAGTGGTGGCGCCATGTCCATTCGTGTAGATATTCATTTGAAGGATGACCAAGGAAATGATGTGGTATATCCGACTATAACAAAAAATACTGACACGGTAAGAGTGACAGTGGATGTTCATGCTACCAAGGAAGTTCCTATTGAATATCAGGTGACGGGAACTCCGGCAGAAGGATATTTGGTTACCGGTGAAACGGATATTACTCCGGAAAGAATATTAATTTCAGGCACATCCACTACGTTAAGCAGAATTAATAAAATAATTATTCCTGCAAATATCATTGATGTTACGGGTGCTACTGCGAATTTAGAGCAACTGGTAGATTTAAAGAACTACTTGCAGGGAGCGGATTTTGCAGAGGAAGATTTTGAAGGAAAAGCAAAGGTTACAGTTTATATTGAACCTGTAGCAGAGAAGAAGATTTCATTGAACAAGAATAGCCTCACGATAATGAATATGCCGGAAGGATTTGTGGCAAACTTCCCGGAGAATGTGAATATGCCGGTGGTAACATTGTTGGGATTGGAAAAGGATTTATCTGCGGTGGATGATTTGACCGGTATTGTGGATGTTGCGGCGTATATGGAACTTGTGGATATGGAAGAGATGGTTTCCGGAGTTTATACCATGCCTGTGACATTGGAAATTCCAGAAGGCTTTGAACAGGAAGAGCCAATTGCAGTTTATTTGGAATTTGTAACGGAAGAAGAAATGGAACAGCGTGCTTTGGAAGCGTTGCAGGCAGCTGAAGGTGAAACAGGCGTAACAATAGGATAAGCAATCAAAAGAAGGTGATTGCGGAAAACAGTTGTGATTATTTCTGTTTCGTGTTATGATAACAAACAATGGAGGTGTGGCAATGGTAAGCCAGAAAGTTACAATTAAAAATCCCACAGGCCTACATCTAAGACCGGCGGGAATCCTATGCAAGGAAGCAATGAATTATAAGTCGTTAATAACATTTAATTTTAGGGATACTACGGCAAATGCAAAAAGTGTGTTAAGTGTTTTGGGTGCTTGCATTAAAAGCGGTGATGAAATCGAGCTGGTATGTGAGGGCGCAGACGAGGAAGAAGCACTGACAGCATTGGTGGCAGTAATAGAAGATGGTTTAGGTGAATAATCGCAGAAACACAGCCCATCCCTAAGGATGGGCTTATTTTTGAGGAGGAATATTATGCTGAATTATAAAAGATATCGTAAAAATCCGGTAGTAGATTATCCGGAAAGAGAATGGCCAAACAAAGAAATTGAAAAAGCACCTATTTGGTGTAGTGTGGATTTACGTGATGGTAACCAGGCCTTAATCGATCCAATGGTAGTAAATGAAAAAATTGAAATGTTCCAGTTTTTGATTGATTTAGGTTTTAAGGAGATTGAAATTGGTTTTCCGGCAGCCAGCCAGATTGAGTTTGATTTCTTGAGACAGTTAATTGATAGAAAGATGATTCCGGATGATGTGAGAGTACAGGTGTTGACTCAGTGTCGTGAAGAATTGATTGATCGTACTTTCGAATCTATTGAAGGTTGTAAGCAGGCAGTAGTACATATTTACAACTCAACTTCTACTTTGCAGAGAGATGTTGTATTTAACATGGATAGAGAACACATTATTGACATTGCAGTTCAGGGAACCCGTATGGTAAAGGAACGTGCAGAAAAGTTTCCGGGTAAGATTATTTTGGAATACTCTCCGGAAAGTTTTACCGGTACGGAATTAGATTTTGCACTGGATATTTGTAATGCAGTACAGCGTGAGTGGCAACCGACACCGGAAAAACCCATGATTGTTAATCTGCCTTCTACCGTAGAAATGAATACTCCTAACGTATATGCTGATCAGATTGAATGGATGATTAAGCATCTGGAAAATAGAGAAAGTTTGATTATCAGCGTGCATCCTCATAATGACAGAGGTACAGGTGTAGCAAGTGCAGAGTTGGCACTTTTGGCAGGTGCAGACCGTGTAGAAGGTACACTGTTTGGTAACGGCGAGAGAACCGGTAATGTAGATATTCTAAATATTGCATACAACATGTTTTCGCAGGGAATCAATCCGGAACTGAATATTGAGAGAGTGAATGATATTATTGAAATATATGAAAGATGCTGTAAGATTCCCATTCATCCCAGACATCCGTATGCAGGTAAATTAGTATTTACAGCATTCTCCGGTTCTCATCAAGATGCTATCAATAAGGGTGTAAAGGCAATGAAGGAACGTAATAACGAATTCTGGCAGGTGCCTTATTTACCTATTGACCCGGCAGATATTGGCAGAGAGTATGAACCGATTGTTCGTATTAATTCACAGTCCGGTAAGGGCGGTGTGGCATTTGTTATGGATACTTATTTTGGCTTCAAGTTGCCGAAAGCTATGCATAAAGAATTTGCCAAGGTGATTCAGGATGTTTCTGAGAAGCAGGGAGAAGTATCACCGGAAGAAATTATGGAGAACTTCCGCGAAGAATATCTTAATAAGAAAGAGCCTATTCATTTCCGTAGCATGAAGGTGGATGATTTGAGTGGAGGTACAAGGACTTCCTTTGATACCAAGGTTACGGTGGTTTATACAGATCATGGAGAAGAGAAGACCTTTGAGGCAGTGGGCAATGGTCCGATTGATGCAGTGAAGCGTGGTCTTGCCATGGAGTTGGCTATTGATATTAAGATTTTGGATTATGAAGAGCATGCACTGCAGAGCGGTTCTAATTCACAAGCAGCGGCCTATATTCATTTATTAGATTGTGATACGGGAAAAGTAACTTATGGTGTTGGTGTTAGTTCCAACATTACCAGAGCTTCTGTAAGAGCAATTTTCTCAGCAATTAACCGTTTGGAATTAGGCGGTAAGTAATAGTATAATAGAAAAGCGATAAAATAAACCCCTGAATATTTAATGCATACGCATGGAATATTCAGGGGTTTTATATGCAAAGATATAAATATGCGAAAGAGAAGTACTTTTAAAATGATTTATAAGTAAAAAAGTATGGCAATTAATATGCCGAGAATTGCACCCATTAACACCTGAAGAGGAGTATGTCCAACAAATTCTTTGAGCTTATCATGTGCGGAAATTTCTTTATGTCCCATGTCTTCGAACATTTTAATCATGTCGTTTAATAAATTGGCGTGGATACCGGCTTCTCTTCGAACACCTCTGGCATCGTACATAACGATAATTGCTAAAATCGCAGCTATTGCAAATTCAAAGCTTCCGGTAGAATATTCGAAATAGGTTGCGGTAGCCAAAGCGCATACGGTGGAAGAATGAGAACTAGGCATTCCACCACTGCCAACCATACGCTCCAAAACAAATTCTTTGGAAACAATCATATGAATAACGGTTTTTAGGACTTGTGCTACAAGCCAAGCAATGGCAGCAGCCATAAAAATCCTGTTGTTAAACAATTCTATAAAAAAGTTCATTGTATTCACCAAGCCTTTTCTAAGTGTATGCATATAGCATACACTATTTTGGTAAAGATATCTATAGGTTTTTTATAGAAAAGTCCTTTTTCTTGACATAAATGATTGTTTGTTATTATACTTAATTGGATGACAAAATATGGTGGTGAACTTTATGTATATGAAAGAAATATTGAAGAGCAAATATATAAAAATAGCTTTAATTATCTCAATTATACTTTCTTTATTTTGTATATTTAAAATTGTAGAGCCAAATAAAGAATACGAATATTATGGTGGAGCATATTTTGAAGCGCCAAATGCAGTATCGGGTGCTGTTATCTATGAGCATGTAGCGGTACCTATGGGAGTGTATGAGGTTTGCTTGGAATATGATACAAATACCAAGCTGGATAACTATTGCTATGTGCAGGATGGTACAGTATTTACCAATGGATTATTGACGAATGGACAAACCTTTTATGGCGGACTATACGAAACAGGTTTTCAAATGTGGCTATTCGAGCGCACAGAAGAGCTGCAGATATGTGCTAATTTCTGCGGCAATGGTTATTTGGACATTGGTAATTTGGTGATCCGTGAAACCAATTATTTGTGGACTCTTTTGCTATTAGGTATTTTCTGTGTAGTATTGGTAAGCTTTGCCTGTGCTTATTATAAAATATACGATGAAAAGGTTGGAATAGACAAAGAACGCAAGACGGTTTTCTTTTGGTTACTGATGATTATATTAATATCTTCTATGCCTTATACACTTGGCAAAGTGATTTCCGGTGCTGATTTGGGTTATCATCTTCATAGAATCGAGGGCGTGGCAGATGGAATCCGTTCAGGACAGTTTCCTTTGCGTTTAGAGCCGGAATGGGTACATGGTCATGGCTATGCCAATGCAATTTTTTATTGTAATACACTGCTTTATTTTCCGGGAATACTGAGATTGTTGGGATTTACGGTGTTGGATAGCTATAATGCATATGGTATTGCATTGAACGTTGCGACCACATTCGTTTCTTATTATTGTTTCTCTAGAATTTTTAAGAGTCGTTATATTGGTTTGTTGTGTAGTGCATTATATAGTCTGTCTATTTTTAGGTTGTATAAGTTAATGATTACCTGTGCAGTGGGAGAAGGTAGCGCGGTTACCTTTATGCCGCTCGTTTTGTATGGACTCTATAGAGTATTTTCTGAGGACCACAAGAGCAAAGAATATAAGACAGCATGGATTCCTATTGCAGTAGGATATGCCGGATTATTCCAAACTCATGTATTAAGCTGCGAAATTACAGCATTTTTAACTATTTTAGTCTGTTTGATTTTTATAAAGAAAATTTTTCGCAAGGAAACCTTTTGGGAGTTGGCGAAAGGTGCCGGTTCTGCGATTGCAATCAGCTTTTGGTATTTGGTGCCGTTTTTAGATTATTTTGTGAATGAAGATTTGCACATCCGACATGTTTCAGCCAGAACCATACAAGATAGAGGTCTGTATTTGCCGCAATTGTTGTTTCATTGGTGGGAAGAAGGAACAAACGCATTGGCAGGAGACTCCGGTATGTATCAGTCTCATGCGGTTGGTGTGGGCTTTGTTTTAGTGCTTGGTTTTATTGTATTTTGTATTTTATGGTTTAGCGGACTGTTTGGGAAGGAAGAGGAAAAGATACTCGGTTTGGGTAAGTTTTCGGTATTTTTCGGTGGCTTACTTATGTTAATGAGTCTTAACATTTTTCCTTGGGACAGAATTCAGTTTATAAACAGTGTTACGGCATCATTGGTAAGTAGTTTGCAGTTCCCGAATCGATTTTTAGGATGGGGAACCGTATTTCTGATTGCTATTGCCGGATGTTTACTTTGGTTCTTTAAGAGAGAAGATAAATGGAAGTATTATCTGACGGTTGTTATTTTTATGGTAGGTTTAGTGACTTCATCCTTATATTTGTTAAATCATCTTTGCCTAAGTTCAAATGCACCTAAAATATACAATGTCGAGGGTATGGGATTGGGGTATATATCCGGTGCAGAGTATGTTGTAGAAGGAACGGATTATGAGCATCTCTATTATGGGGATCCGGTAGTGAGCAAGGATATAGTTCTCTTTGAATATGAAAAAGAATATTTACATGTAGACATGAGCTGCAGCAACGATGGCCCTAAAGAGGGATATATTGAGTTGCCTATGCTTTGCTATACCGGTTATCATGCGTTTACGGATACTGAACATGAGGAATTGGAAGTTGTAAAAGGTGATAATAATGTAATTCGTGTACTGATACCGGAAGGGTTCCGTGGCAATATTGATGTAAAGTTTGTTAGTCCTTGGTATTGGAGACTTAGCGAGGTGGTAACTTATGCATGGTGGCTTGGTCTGATAACGATATGCATTGCAAAGAAAATAAAGAATAGAAAGAAACTGCAGGAGGTAGATTATGCTTAATTTTATAAAAAAATATAAGATACTTCTGGCAGTGGAATTGCTTGGCATAATTGCTTGTGTGGTCATGTGGATTGGCACAAGTATAAAAGGAGAAGAAGTTATTTATTCTAAAGATAATCTGTATGTTGCTTCTGAGAATAGTGGATTTCGGAGTGCAAATATTGATTTGAAGGCCGGAGTATACCAGCTGAGGATAAGGGCGGATATACCGGAAGGAAGTAGTTTGCTGATGCATGTACAGCAGGAAGGGAATCCATACCATTCTTTGCTGAGTAATGAACAAGTGATTTTTTCCGGACATGCATATATGGATTATGAGGTATATGCATTGGGGAAATTAGATAATGCACGAGTGACCGCACAATGTTTGGGGACCGGTGAGGTTCATATAGAATCAGTTGAGTTGGTGCACTTAAATTGGGGAGCAAGGATTTTGCTGTCAATTGTTGTGGCTGCAAGTGTTTTATTTAATGTTATTTTGTATTTTCGAGACCTCATATGTGAGGGGAAGATTAGCGGAGAAAAGCAAGTGGCATTTTGGCTTGTTGTATTAGGTGTGTTTATGGCATATTTTCCTTATATGACAGGTTACATTAATTTAGGTGATGATAGCACCTTTCACTTGCTTAGAATTGAAGGGTTGACTGATTCAATTATTCAGGGGGCAAGGTTCCCTATTAAAATGCAAAGTGGCTGGTTATCGGATCATGGTTATGCAGTTTCCCTTTTTTATGGGGACTTGTTTTTGTATTTGGCAGTGGTGCTACGTTTGATTGGTTTCACAATTTCGACTGCATTTCGATTTTTTGTTTTTTGCGTAACGATAGCAACTGCAAGTATTGCATATTGGTCATTTCATAGAATGACAGCTAATAAAATAGCAGCAGCGATAGGTGCATTTTTTTATGTGACGGCGCCATATCGTTTAAATAATGTATATGGAAGAGGGGCGCTTGGCGAATATTTGGCAATGGCGTTCATTCCTTTGATTATTTGTGGTGTATATGAGTTGTATACAAAAGAAGTAACAGACAAAAAGTTTTTGACAGCAAAATACTTACTGATTATTGGATTAAGTGGCATTTTACAATCACATTTATTAACTTGTGAAATGGTAGTTGTCTTTTTGCTACTTATATTTCTCATTTTGGCCAAGAAATCTTTTTCCAAAAGAATTATCCTTGAATGGGTAAAAGTAGGAAGCATTTGTTTGTTGATTAATTGTAATTATTGGTATCCTTTAATACACATGCTAATGCAAGACAATTATTTATTAGGGAATATGGCAAATAATACGATACAAGCAAATGGTGCTACATTCGGGGAATTGCTACAAGGCTTTGTTGGTAGTGGTAAAATCCATATGCGTAGCCAAAGTCTGGGACTCCTTGTTTTAGGAATGTTATTGTTAGGCGTGGTGGTGTGGATAACACAAAGAAGCAAAAGTAACAGAACAGAAAGCAATCCCTATATAAAACAGCTGAAGATTAGCATGTTAATAGTTTTAGTAACCGCATTTGCATCTACAAAATATTTCCCATGGGATTTATTTGGGAAGCTTCCGGGAGTAAGCTTTTTTGTATCTGCATTGCAGTTCCCGTACCGGTTTTTATCATTGGCAACAGCCTTTGTTGCTGTATTTGTTGTATATTTTGTGATGTGGTTAGGCGTAGAATGCAGGAATAGGTATACGGAAGTGAAAATACAAGAATTGACAGAACGGGTAATCGTGACAATTCTTACCGTGATTATGTTATTTTCGGCTACCTATCAGGTGAATGCCTATGCATTTGATTTCCAACCGGTATGGCTCTATAATGCGAGAAGTATGGGCAGTGGTCATGTAGGAAGTGGTGAATATTTGTTAGAAGGAACAGAGAGTGGCGATTATTATTATCACAATCCTGTGGCGAGTTCCGGCTTAGAGTGGGGACTTTATGAGAAGAAAGGAACTACCATACGCATTTCAGTGGGCAATACGACAAAACAGGAAGCATACTTGGAGTTACCTGTAATTGGTTATAATGGTTATGCAATAGAAATCATAGATGGTAATATGCAGGAGACGCCATACATTACAGAGAAACGAGGCTCTCATGGAGATTTGAGAATTGCAGTCCCGGCAGATTACGTAGGAGAGATAGAGATTTCTTATAAAGGCCATTGGAGTTACAGAGTGGCTGAGGCAATATCTCTAATAACGCTAATTTCTTTGTGTGGTTATGGCATATTTAAAAGGAGAAAACAATGGACAGCAAAGAGTTAACTATATTTCGAAAAATAGCATATGCAGTCGTTTTGCTCGTTGCTTCCTTGCCCTTGGTTTGCGCGTATGTGATGGAAGGTGGCGATGTACTAATCTGGCTATCCAGAATAGAAGAGATAAAGAACGGCTTTCAAAGCGGAACAGTGGTATTCTATCCGTCGGCAGAGCAGGCGACTATGTTTGCAAACAGAACCTCTGCATTAGACACCAATTTGTGGTTAATGTTTCCGGCTTTACTTCGGGTGAGTGGTTTAGATATTTCTACCGTATATCGCATCTATATTTTGCTATTGAATGCGTTGGCGGTATTTTCGGCATGGAAAATGTTTGGAGTTTTGTTTGAGTCAAAGAGGAATGTATTTGTTGGAGTTCTTTTATATATGACCTGCCCTTATAGGGTATATATTTGTTATGACAAAGCGGATTTTGGACTAATAGCAGCATGGGCGGTGCTTCCACTGCTTCTTTGGGGATTGTTAGTGATAGCACAAGGAACGGCAAAGTGGCAACATTACAGTATTTCCGCTCTGGCTTTTGCAGGAATCGGTTACGCGGACAGCAACATTTTTGTATTGATGTTAGGTGTAGCATTGCTAATGCTTTTATATTATCGTAAGTGGAAAATGTGTATTCCGATGATTTGCGGTGGAATCATTTATCTTCCGGGTGCTATTTATTTAGTGCGTTATTTATTAAAAGGTGGCATGGAGGTGTGGAATCTTCCGTTACAGTCCATAGCAGGAAATGGTTATCGTTTTGGACAATTTTTTATGTCGTGGAAGTACTTAGATAACTTCCCGGGCTTGGGCTTGGGCTTGTTGGGGAGTTTGTTTGTTTTGGGTTGGCTTGCATTTGCGGAGGGCAATCTGAAGATTATGAAGAAGTATGGAGTATTCGTAATTATTGCGGCGATATTTTGGATAATGTCAACACCCATATTTGTATGGGATATGGCGCAAAGGGTTTGCGCACCGTTACAACGATGGATTGCACTGATGGAGACCCCGGGAATATGTTTTGGTTTTGTATCTATGGCAGCTAGTGTTTTAGGGGCATGCGGAATGGAAGCGGCGACCAAGCAGAAGGCTCTATTTGTACGTGTAGGTGTGCCGGTAATTGTTATTTTGGCGGCTTTGGGCAATTGCATTTATTTATGTAATATGTTAACTTATAATAGGATGCCGATGTTTTTAACGGACAGTCTGTTTTGATTTGAAAAGCATTGTACAGATGACGGAAGGAAAAGAAAATGAGTTTGCTGAGTGTGATTGTTCCCTGTTACAACGAAGAAGAAAATGTGGTTGATTTTTATGCGGAATTAATGAAAAACAGTTCTTTTTTTGAGGAAAAAGGATTGGAAGTAGAGATACTGTATATTGATGACGGCTCCAGAGATAAAACCGTAGAAAATGTTAAGAAATTAAAAGAGCAGGACGAACGTGTCCGATTGATTTCTTTTTCCAGAAATTTTGGGAAAGAGTCAGCTATGTTTGCGGGACTGGAAAAGTCTAAGGGTGATTACGTGGTAATTATGGATGTGGATTTACAGGATCCGCCTGCACTTTTGCCGGAAATGTTTTCTTATTTGGAGGAAGGCTACGATTCTGTGGCGACCAGAAGGGTTAGTCGAAAGGGAGAACCACCAATCCGTTCCTTTTTTGCCAGATGCTTTTATAAGCTGATGAAGCATATTTCTAAAACAGAGATAATGGATGGCGCCAGAGATTATCGATTGATGACACGGCAAATGGTAGATGCAATACTTCAAATGAGAGAGTATCATCGATTTACTAAGGGAATTTATGGCTGGGTTGGATTTAAAACCAAGTGGCTGGAATTTGAAAATGTAGAACGCTTAAAGGGAGAAACCAAGTGGAATTTTTGGAAACTGTTAATGTATTCCTTTGAAGGGATTACAGCTTTTTCCACAGCTCCCCTTATGTTTGCGTCTTTTATGGGCGTAGTTTTTTGTATTGTGGCATTTGCATTAATTATTGTAACCATTATTCGTAAGCTTATATTTGGTGACCCTGTTTCCGGTTGGCCGTCACTTGTTTGTATTATCTCTTTGGTAAGTGGTGTGCAGCTTTTTTGTCTGGGAATTGTGGGACAATATTTGGCGAAAACCTACATGGAAGTCAAGAATCGTCCTATTTATTTGATTAAGGAAGAAATATAGGGAAAACAGTGTTTTACTGCGATAATCCGCGACGGAAATAAATTGCATTATTCGACAGATATGATAAGATAATGAGGTCAGTCGCGGCAAAGGGCAATACTCGACATATGGAAGGGGAATTTCATGATGGATATTGCAGCAGTAGAGGATATAGATCTGGAACTATACATTACAGATATTATGTTGGATATAGGAGTACCGGCACATTTAAAAGGGTATCATTATTTGCGAGATGCCATACTTCTGTCTGGTAGGGACATGGAAGTAGTAAGTAGTGTGACGAAACTCTTGTACCCCACGATAGCGAAAAGGTTTAAGACAACAGACCAGAAAGTGGAGCGTGCAATTCGAAATGCAATAGAAGTTTCTTGGAGCCGAGGAAATGTGGAGACATTTGAACAACTGTTTGGATATTCCATACAGCAAGGAAAAACCCGTCCGACGAACAGTGAATATATTGCGCGAATTGCAGATAAAATGCGTTTAGATATTAAGTCTATGCAAAATGCATAGGTGATTAGACTATGTTAGCTCAATGCAGTGACTGAAAAGGGAGTGGAAAATACCGCTCCCTTTCTTAATTATTTGTTAATTTGGTTATTTCTTGTCTATCTGGAGAGAATTGTGTTATAATATAACTAACTATTGATATTTTTCGAGTGACGGAGGCTTTGACTCGTGATTGTATTGTTATGGTTGAGTTTAATCTTAATACCGATTTTGACAGGAATGGGCCTGCTATCCGTGTTTTATGCAAAAAAACAGGAATATGAAATTACGATTTCGGAAGGCTTTGTTTTGGGGAGTATTACATGTATTGGTCTGACAGAAGTGATACATATGATAGGAATGCTTGGAAACCTTGAATTGGTTCAGGTAAAAGCGTTGTTAGGGATTTCGGTTATTGCCTTGTCATGCTTGGCGGCAGTATTTATTGTGACTCTGTTTGTGAAACAAAAAGGTCGTTTTGGAATATTTTTAAAAAAGAAAAACGAAAGAACTCTCGTCCCCTTTCTTTTTTTGGTAATGCTTCTGGTGCAATTGTTATTTGTTTATTGTATGCAAGCAATGGTGACACCCGGAGATATTATATTGGAAACTGTGCAAAGTTTTCTGGCAGAAGAGGGAATTTATCGGGTAATGCCTTTGACTGGGGAAGTAAGCGAACTGGGACTTCCGTTACGTTATAAGATTTTGTGCCTTCCCACGCTGTATTCCGTACTGTGCATGGGTTTTCATGTGGAGGCACAGCTGTTGGTGGGTAATATTATTCCTGTAGTGGTTTTGACCGGAATGTATTTTAGTTTTTATTATTTGAGTGGTGTATTATTTGGAAAGAAATCTATTAGGAAGCGTTATTTATTTTTGGTTTTGATTGCTGTGTTGATGTTTTTTATGGATCGTGGAATGGTTTCTAACAGTTATAGTGGTCTCCACAGTGGATATTTAGGTACCTCTATCCGAAATTTGATTTTGGTACCGTATACGCTTGCGGCTTCCTTGGATAAACGTTGGTGGAAGGCTGTACTTTGTATATTGGCAGAGGCGTGTATTGCATGGACCTTTTGGGGATGTGGTGTATGTCTGGTAATCTTTGTGGGAATATTGCTTTTAACATTGGTTGAAGCAAAGAGTTCCAAATTACGCAGATTTATGCAAATCTTTCAGGAGAAGGAGGATTTTGCATGAGTACTCTTCTAATGTATTTTGAACGTGTATTGCCGGGAATGATTTCCTATTTGCAAGAAGATAAGACCGTGGTGCTTTTGATTGCTATTTTGTTGTTGTTCTCGTTAAAAGAGAAAAAGTCAGTGGATAATAAAGGTAATCGTTTGTTACTTTATACGGCAATCATGACTATTGTATTATTGTGTCCGATAACGGCGGTAGCGGTTCTTATATATCAGACCATATTTTATGATTATGCATGGGCATGGAGCATGGTGCCTGTCTTTGCAGTGCTTGCTTATGCTGGTGTGGTATTGTATGAAGAATGGAGACCTGCGCTTAATAAGAAAAAAACAGTGGGTGTGGTGGTTTTATTGGTAGTGTTATTATTTGTTTGTGGAAACCAAGGAGTTTTGCAAACAGTAGAGGCACAGGAAGTTCAAGAGCGTTCTCACACAGAAACCATTGTGGCGGTTTTGAATGGAGAAGAAACAGAAGGGGACAAGATTCTTTGGGGACCTAAGAGTGTTATGCAGGAAGTTCGTCGCCAGACAGGAGAGATTAAATTAGTGTATGGCCGTGATATGTGGGATGAAAAGTCCGGCGCATATGATTATGAGGCTTATACAGAAGCTTATATTGAGGCATACGAGTGGATGGAGTTGGTAGCATTGTTGTCCGAGGAAGCCACCGGCCAGGAGTCTTTTCAAAAATTATGCGGACAATATGACTTGATGGAGCATGCAGATAGTCATGTAGAGGTTATGCTGGAGGCAGGAGTGAATGTAATCCTAATACCGGAGATGGCCGCAGAATATTTTGGGGAAGTATTGGAACCTATGGTAACAGAAGAAGGGACCATGGAGGAAATATATACGCAGCAGTACGTAATGTATCTGCTTCAGTAGGAGAAAATAATGAACAAGACAGTTAGTGTTGTGGTGCCGGTATATCGCGCAGAGAAATACATGGAAGAAACCATGGATTGCGTTATGGCACAAACCTATAAGGATTGGGAGCTGTTATTAATTGTGGATGGTCCACAGGACCCAACCATACAAGTAATTCAAAGGTATATGGAAGCGCATCCTCATGCAAAAATCCGATTGTTGATTCAGGAAAAGAATCAAGGGGCGGCTCTTGCCAGAAATCGGGGCGTGAAGGAAGCAAGTGGTCGTTATATCGCGTATTTAGATGCAGATGATTTGTGGAGACCTGAGAAGCTGGAGAGAGAATTGCAATTTATGCAACAAAATTCAGCGGCATTTGTTTTTACCGGTTATGAGTTTGCAGATGAAAATGCAAAAGGAACCGGTAAGGTGGTAAGTGTACCGGAGAAGCTTACGTATAAACAGGCATTAAAAAATACAACGATTTTTACAACTACAGTAATGTTTGATACACAGGAAATTGATAAGTCATTGCTGGAAATGCCGAATATGAAAAGTGAGGACACCGCCCTTTGGTGGAAGGTGTTACGAAACGGATATACGGCTTACGGATTGAACGAAAATCTGGCGTTGTACCGTAGACCGGCAGTGTCCTTGTCTTCTAATAAATTCGTTGCAATCAAGAGAATTTGGAACCTTTATCGTCAGGCAGAGAAGTTGTCCATACCGTACAGTTGTTATAACTTTTGTTTTTGGGCAGTCCGGGCGGTACGAAGAAGGGTTTAAAATATTTACAAAAGTATCAGGAGCGTATTTGTATGCGGAAAATAGAAACTTATAAAAGATTAATATTGCTTTTGTTAACGGGTGTATGTTTGCTGTTGGAGACCGGTATTTTCTTCTATTTTTGGAAGACGAATTTCAGTCCCAGTATTACACAGCTGACGGGTGTGCCATATTATTGGCGAGCTGACTTGTTGGAAGTGGGACTATATGCAATTGTTTTATTCTTTTTATCCAATATGTATGGTGGTGCCAGAATCGGTTACTTAAAAAATGCGGAAGTGGTATTCTCCCAGGCATTTGCCTTATTGGCAACCAATGTAATTATTTACGCGGAACTGTCTATTATGGCAAAGAGATTGTTTATTCTGCATATGTTTTTGGCGATGACCATTGCACAGTTGTTGATAGCTATTATTTGGAACAATGTGGCATATTGGATTTATAAATCTATATTTCCACCCCGTAAAATGTTATTGATTCATGGAGACAGACCAATTGAAGGTATATTGGACAAATTTTCCAGCAGAAAAGATAAGTATGATATAGTAAAATGTATTCATGTTTCCGAAGGGAACGAAGCTCTGCAAAAAGAAATTCTGACCGGATATGAGGGAACAACCTATGAAGCTGTGGTTATCTGGGATATTTCCACAGAAGAGAGAAATAAGCTTTTGAAATTCTGTTATGCCAATTCTATCCGTTTTTACATCATGCCTAAGATTACGGATGTAATTATGTTAGGAGCAGAGGAGTTGCATTTGTTTGACACACCAATTTTGCTGACCAGAGAGTATAGCTTAACGATGGAACAGCGTTTTGTGAAGCGTGCTATAGATATCGTATGTTCTGCAATACTTTTGGTGATTGCATCTCCGTTTATGTTGTTGACAGCCATTGCGGTAAAGGTGTATGACGGGGGCCCGGTATTATATAAACAGGTACGTTGTACGCAGGACCAAAGGGAATTTTATATTATGAAGTTTCGTAGCATGCGAACAGATGCAGAAAAGGATGGTGTAGCCAGACTGGCAAAGAAGGATGATGACAGAATTACCCCGGTAGGTAAGTTTATACGCAAATGTCGTTTGGAC
The DNA here is from genome assembly GCA_045634745.1 of Acetatifactor sp. Lineage (GTDB taxonomy): Bacteria > Bacillota > Clostridia > Lachnospirales > Lachnospiraceae > Acetatifactor. The sequence goes on from JAZRAX010000045.1 coordinate 108,975, forward strand.
GAGCTGCCTCAGTTGATTAATATTTTAAAGGGTGATATGTCTTTTATCGGTCCCAGACCGGAGCGCCCGGAGATTATTGCGCAGTACATGGAGATTATGCCGGAATTTGCGTATCGTATGAAGGTTAAGGCAGGTTTGGCAGGTTATGCGCAGGTGTATGGAAAGTATAACACTACTCCTTATGACAAATTAAAGCTGGATTTGACTTATATTGAAAACTATTCTGTATGGTTGGATATTCAGTTAATGTTATTAACCTTGAAGATTTTGTTCTGGCCGGACAGCACAGAGGGCGTAGAAAATGAGCAGATTACAGCTTTGAAGCAGGAAATGGAGAAGGTACGCAAGGAAGACTAGCGGGAGGTCTGTATGACATTGCAATTATTGGTGGCAGCCGTAAGAAAAGAACCCTTGGCATTGGCGGAGGAGATGCACATTGACAGTGATGCTATTGTTGTAAGTCAGGGAAACGGTTACGGTTACGAGGAGTTATATTACAAAGGACATACACTTAGATACTTTGCCATGGATGAGAAGGGTGTCGGTCTGAATCGTAATACGGCTCTGTTACATGCGCAGGCAGATATTGTGTTGTTTGCGGATGAGGATATTGTGTATTGCGAAGGATACGCGGACAAGGTTCTGGCGGAGTTTGAGGCGCATCCTGAGGCGGACATGCTTTTGTTTAATGTGAAGGCCAGTGAGGGAAGAGAGACTTATCATAATGAAAGCTACGGTAGGGTCCGTTGGTATAATAGCGGTCGTTACCCTACTTATAGTTTTGCAGTAAAAAGAGAGTGTCTTCACAGGAATAATATTACGTTTTCTCTGTTGTTCGGTGGAGGTGCCAAGTATAGTAATGGCGAAGACAGTCTGTTTTTGCGGGATTGTTTGAAGGCTGGGATGAAGGTGTATCGGGTGCCGGTACATATTGGTGAGGAAACGGCCAGAGAGTCCACTTGGTTTCAAGGATATAATAGGAAGGCATTTTTTGACAGAGGTGTGTTATACAGCTATTTATACGGAGGTTTCGATAAGTTAATGGCACTTAGATGGCTGTTGGTCCATGAGAAAGAATTGTGTCAGGAGATTCCTTTGAAGGAAGCTTATAAGATTATGCGTCAAGGAATGAAAGAGCATGGAAAGAAACGGTAAAATGTTTAGTATTCTGGTGGTTGCATTGAATGCAGGTGATAAGCTGTTGCAGACTGTTCAGAGTATTTTGGAACAGACTTATACGGATTATGAAGTGGTAGTAAAGGATGGAGGCTCTACGGATGATTCCTTGGAGAGGCTTGAAAGATATTTAGAGCAGACTCCTTGCTCCAAACAGGTTCGTATTGTTCGAAGAAGTGATAAAAGTATATATGAAGGAATGAATCAGGCCACGAGGGAGGCTGCGGGAGAGTATTACTACTTTTTGAACTGCGGAGATTTGTTTGTGGATGAAAATGTACTTGCGAAGGTGACGGAAAAGATTACTGTAGCCAAGGACAAGCAAAGTAAAACGTTGATTTTTTATGGTGATATTCTGGATGCTTTGCGGGGACAGGTGGTAGCATCGAACCCAAAGATAGATGCTTTTGCCTGCTATAGAAATGTGCCATGTCATCAGGCATGTATTTATCATTACTCATTGTTTGAAGAGCGTGGATATGAACCGAAATATCGTGTGAGAGCGGATTATGAGCATTTTTTATGGAGTTATTTTAAGAAAGATGCCTGCCCGGAATACATAGGTGTGGTGCTGGCATCTTATGAGGGCGGAGGTTTTTCGGAAACAAAGGAAAATCGCCTACGTTCTAAGGAAGAACATAAGGAAATTACAGCAAAGTATATGAGCAAGGGACAGCTGTTTCGCTTTCGACTTCTCCTTGCCATTACACTTGCACCACTTCGGACAAAAATGGCAGAAAGTCCTAAATGGGCAGCTGTTTATAACAAATGTAAAAGCCTGCTGTATAAAGGCAGGAAGTAAAGTTACTGGGAGTGCCTGGATTCAGGTGGATTGTTTTTGAGGTGACGGATGAAAAAAATTGTAATAGGTTTGATGACAGTGTTGGCAGTCGCGGCATTATTGATTGCGCCGGGTCTTGCTTACGAGGCAAAAGCTTTTACAGAAGAGGAAAAGGCGTGGATAGAACAAGCACAGGATGCACTTGTGGATATTTTGCAGGAAAAGGATGTTTTGGCATTGGTTTATTTGACCGATGAGTATAAAGTCAGAAGTGAAGCGTCTTCCTGGAGTGCACAGGTTACCACTGTGACAAGTGGACAGTCAGTACATATTGTGGGTATGGAGATGACTACCGATTACGAAGCCTGGATTAAGATAGAGTTTTCTAAGCAGGATGTAACATATACCGGATATATCGAAAGAAGCTATCTGGCATGCTCAGATGAGCTGTTTTTGCAGTGGGAGATGGAGTATGGCATGAATCCGGGAACTTATGCCCTTATGTCTCTTACGACGGATGCGGAAGCACAGACATATGCTGATATTGAGCAGTTTCCGGAAAGCTATCAGGCATCGCTTACTGTACTAAAGGAGGCACATCCCAATTGGGTATTCGTAAAGATGAATACCGGCTTGGAGTGGAATACAGTAGTAGCAGAAGAACTATACGGTGGACGAAGCTTGATACCCACTTCTTTGGGTGGACATTTATTGGAAGGAAGCTATAGTAAGAGCTGGTCTTATCCAACAGAGGAAGCCTTGGAGTATTATTTGGATCCCAGAAATGGATTAACAGAGGATAGAATATTCCAGTTTGAGCAATTAACTTATAATGAATCTTACCATGAAGATAGTCAGCCTGCGTTGCAGAGCTTTTTGAATAATACTTTTATGAAGGGGCAGGTGCCCGGATTTACGCCGACTACGGGAGATGGCACCTATGCATATACTTTCTGGGTAATTGGTAGAGGTTTGAATATCAGTCCCTTCCATTTGGCCAGCCGCGTATATCAAGAGCAGGGGCAAGGGACATCGCCATTGATTTCAGGAACCTATGCAGGCTATGAAGGATATTATAATTACTTTAACATTGGTGCCAGTGGTTCTACGGACAAGGCCATTATTGAAAGTGGATTAGCATACGCAAAAAATGCCACTCCGCCGTGGAATAGTCATTATAATGCATTGTTTTATGGTGCCAAGGTAATCGGTTCCAATTATATTAGTAAGGGGCAGGATACCTTGTATTTGCAGAAGTTTGATGTGGATAATAGTAGTAATGGAATGTACTGGCATCAATATATGCAGAATGTATGTGCACCCTCCAGTGAGGCAAAATCCATCCGTAAGCTTTATGAAGAGGTAGGTGCACTGGAAAATGTATTCGTATTTAAGATACCGGTTTATAATAATATGCCGGAAGAATGTCCGTTGCCTACTGTTTCTGACCGGGTTATTTTGGAAGTGGCGGATGGCTATACGGATGCTACTATTTGGCTGGATGGTGTGGCACATACTGCGGAAAAGCGAAACGGTTATTATATTGCCCATGCAGCAGATATGAATGCCAAGATTGCAACTATGTATGAGTATAATGAGTCCGGAGTGCCTATTGGTATGACGGTATGGAGTCTGACAAATGGCGGTACCTATTATAAGGCCACAGAGGTGACAACATTAGAGGATTTGTTGACTTATCATGGTTTTTCGATTCGAATTACAGGTAAAGCCGGTATCCGTTACAAATCAGGTATTGGAGTAGAAACCAAGAATGCTCTCATAAATGGTGGATTGGAAGGATATACCTTAAAAGAATATGGTAATTTGGTTATGGTAAATGATAACCGTGAAAAATACCCTATGATTAAAGGCGGAGAAAAGGTTATTTCCGGTATGTCCTATGGTGTGGATAGTAGTGGTAATATGGTAGATACTGTTTATGAAACCGTTAGTGGCAGACAACGATTTACTTCTGTATTGGTAGGATTACCAAGCACGCAGTATAAGACTGCATTTGCATTTCGTGGATATGTAGTATTAACAAAGGATAATCAGGATGTAACTATATATGGTCCAATTATGTATAGAAGTATCTATCAGCTGGCGGAACAGGCTTTGGGAATGAATATATATGCAGAGGGGTCGGCAGCGCAATTATTCTTGAAGCAGATTATTACAGATGGTGATAACGCATCACAAACGGTCAGTTCAGGAGATGCAAATTAGAGGAGAATATTATAGATGAGAAAAAAGAACTTATTATGCATACTCACAGCCTTGTCCCTATTCTGGCTGACGGCTTGTGGGGATGGGGATATTCCGTTGATAAGTCTGGTACAAGGGGAACCTATAGAAAAACCCCAGCAAGTAATAGCAGAGCCTTTGGGAACCGCTACGCCGGAATCTATTAAAATCACAGAAATACAGGCATTAGAGCAAAAATATGCGGCGGGGAATTTTGGCGCGGCAGATTATAAGATTTTGGCAAAGTATTATCAGGAAGATAATCAGTATAAAGATGCAAGAGATGCCCTGGAAATCTGTTATCAGTTGTCGGAAGACGAGGAAGCTTATGAAGCATTGCAGAGCCTTACAGTGAATGCTGCGGAAGAATCAGCAATGGCACAGCAGTTGGATTTGTTAATTACCAATTTAAATACGCCGGAATATGCGAATGAGAGTATTAGCATGTTATTTACGGAGGAATGGTTTGATGCCATGATGCCTCAGTTGGGTGTAGGTAAGAGAAGCTATTACAGGGAAGTGAATGATACCATACTTTATTTGGAGGTAGGCTATAACGAACAAAACCAGAAATATACTTCTATTTGGAAGAAGGTAGGAGATAAGGTACAGGTAATTCTTCAAACGCCGGATTCCTTGCAAAGTGTGGATACCGGTGTGCAGAACGGAATGTATCAGGGAGTATTTGAGTCTTGGATTTGTATTGCATCTACCGGTGATGTATTTCATGAAATGGGTACCTTTGACCAGGGAAAAATGGTAGGCGATTACACTGCAAAAGTAAAATGGGGTAAGGATTCAGCAGACATTATGGCTCTTTGGACCATGCGTGAGGATATGGAGATGGATGTATACACAGGAAGCTTTAATGGAAACGGAATGACTACCATATTCCAACCGGAGGGAACTTTGCAGAACGTAACAAATGGTATACAGAACAGTGAAAATATGGTGGTATATGCCTATGGTGAGGATAAAAAGAGTTACTTGTTTATGAATTTGCCTACAGATACCATATTTGACAATCAGGTGTTAGGATTAAGCTCATATCCGGCATTTGAAGCTTATGAACCGGCAGAAACCAAGAATATAGCCATTGATTTGACAAATAGAAGTATTGCGTTGTCTGATTTGCAAGTAAGAATTTATAATTCCAATATTGAAGTCTTTGACGGTACTAATTGGGTGATTATGGGTAGCGTAGAAGAGTTTGCGGCACAGGATGCTTATGTGGATAAGGATTCTGACACAGGAGAGAATGGTGATACAGGGAATGTGGTGGCAAACGATGCTTATACAGGACGAGGCGCAGGAAGGGTAGATGGAGAAGTGGACTGGACACAGGAAACACCGGCTTCGACAGCAACACCTGTACCAACGGAAGAACCCACGCCCGCATCTACAGCAACACCGAAACCTACAGCAACGGTGAAACCGACTGCAACACCGAAGCCTACAGCAACGGTGAAGCCAACAGCAACACCGAAACCTACAGCGACGGTGAAACCAACGGCGGTACCGACCCAAGCACCGACAGCGGTACCAACGGCAGCGCCGACAGCGGCACCAACGGCAGTACCAACAGCGGTACCGACAGCGGTACCGACGCAGGCACCAACCCCTGTACCAACGGAAGTGCCTACACCTGCACCAACGGAAGTGCCTACACCTGCGCCGACAGAGGTGCCCACTCCTGCACCGACAGAAGTACCTACTCCTGCACCGACAGAAGTGCCTACACCTGCACCGACGGAGGAACCCTCCGGCGGGGATACGGATGTAGAGTGGACTCCGGATATGATGTAGCGAAAAAAGATATAGAGGAAAAGAGTATTGAGTATGGAACAATTAGCAATTATGGGTGGTACGCCGGTGCGTACCACACCTATTTCTTATGGAAAACAGTATATTGATGAAGATGATGTGGCAGCGGTAGTGGCGGCATTAAAAGAACCTGCACTTACTTGTGGCCCCAAGATTGCCCAATTGGAGAATGAGCTGTGCGAAATTACAGGAGCGAAGTATGCAGTAGCGGTCAGCAATGGTACGGCGGCATTACACATTGCGGCTATGGCAGCAGGAATTAATGAGGGCGATGAAGTGATTGTCAGTCCTATTACTTTTGCAGCATCGGCCAATTGTGTTCTTTATTGCGGTGGAACACCGGTGTTTGCAGATATTAAGCCTGACACTTTTAATATTGACCCAGCGTCAGTGCGTAAACTGATTACACCTAAAACAAAGGCTGTGGTAGCTGTAGATTTTACCGGTCAAGCGGTAGAATTGGATGAACTTCATGCTATTTGCGAAGAGAATAATTTAATTTTAATAGAGGATGCAGCTCATTCCATGGGAACGAAATACAATGGTCACCCCATTGGAAGTATTGCGGATATGACTACCTTCAGTTTCCATCCGGTAAAAACGGTTACCTGTGGAGAGGGTGGCGCAGTGACTACCAATGACGAGGAATTGTATCGTAAGTTGCGTTTGTATCGTGCCCATGGTATTACCAGAGACGTAAATGAAATGGTACACCCTACCGATGCAGGTTGGTACAACGAACAAGTGACTTTAGGATATAACTATCGAATTACAGATATTCAGGCGGCCTTACTTATGAGCCAGTTAAAAAAGTTGCCGGCATTTTCTGCCAGAAGAAAAGAAATTGTCAACAAGTACAATGAAGCATTTAAAGACATTCCACAGATTAAAGTACAGAGAGAAATCGAAGCGTCCGATACAACCCGACATTTGTATATCTTAAGATTGAACCTGGATCTTTTAAACTGTGACAGAAGACAGTTTTTTGACGCATTACATGCAGAAAATATTTATTCACAAGTGCATTATTTGCCGGTGTATTGGCATTCTTATTATGAGAAGCTTGGATATGAAAAGGGACTTTGTCCCAATGCAGAAAGCTATTATATGGAATCCATGAGCCTTCCGCTTTTTTATAGCATGACGGATGCGGATGTGGACGACGTAATAAATGCGGTGAAAAAAATAATTAATTACTACAAAAAATAAGGATGATTTACCCACCAAGGCACATAAAGATAGTAAGCAGACATTTGAAGGAGACAGTAGTATGTGTGGTATTGTAGGATATATAGGGACACAGGAAGCGGCACCGATTTTGTTGGATGGTTTGGCCAAGTTGGAATATCGTGGTTATGATTCGGCAGGTATTTCCGTGCGAAATAGCAAAACGGGGGAGATTGATACCGTAAAGGCAAAGGGAAGGCTAAAAGTACTTTCCGAAAAGACGGATGGTGGTAACGCTATGTGTGGTACCAGTGGTATCGGACATACCAGATGGGCAACCCACGGAGAACCCTCTGAGGTAAATGCCCATCCTCATTACAGTGATGATTATTCTTTGGTAGTAGTACACAATGGTATTATTGAAAACTATTTGGAGCTGAAAGAAAAACTTACCAAGGCGGGATACCACTTTTATTCACAAACGGATACGGAAGTGGCTGCAAAGTTAATTGATTATTACTATAAAAAGGTCAATGGAAATTATTTGGAGGCAATTTCCCGGGCAATGCTTCGTATTCGCGGATCATACGCATTGGGAATTATGTTTACCAATTGTCCGGATAAGATTTTTGCGGCACGTAAGGATAGTCCACTTATTGTGGGACATAACGAAAGCGGCAGTTTTATTGCTTCCGATGTACCGGCTATTTTGAAATACACTCGTCATGTTTATTACATTGGCAATATGGAGATTGCAGTGTTGGATAAAGATAGTGTGCATTTCTATAATGTGGACAGAGATGAGATAGATAAAGATTTGGTGGAAATCAAATGGGATGCACAAGCGGCAGAACGTGGCGGCTTTGAGCATTTTATGATGAAAGAAATTCATGAGCAACCCAAGGCGGTAGCAGATACACTACATGCCTACGTGAAGGAAGGAAAAATTGACTTCGCAGAAGTTGGATTTACTGAGGAACTGCTTGGTGGATTGGAAAGAATTTATATTGTGGCCTGTGGCTCTGCATATCATGTAGGAGTTGTGGGTAAGTATGTAATAGAAGGTATGGCTGAGATCCCGGTGGAAGTAGAGTTAGCTTCGGAATTTCGATATCGTAATCCAAAACTGGTAAAGAATTCTTTGGTGATTATAATTTCTCAATCCGGAGAAACTGCAGATAGTCTGGCAGCTCTTCGCCTTGCAAAAGATATGGGCATTCCTACACTGGGAATTATCAATGTATTGGGTTCCAGCATTGCCAGAGAAGCGGATTTTGTATTGTATACTTATGCCGGCCCGGAAATTTCCGTGGCAACAACAAAGGCGTACAGCACACAGCTGATAGTAGTGTATATGTTAGCGATGAAGTGTGCTAGGTCGAAAGCATGCTTGACGGAGGAAAAATATATAAATATGCTTCAGGATTTGGAAGCAATTCCTAATAAGATTCAACGGGTATTGGATGATAAAGAGCGTATTCAGTGGTTTGCAAGTAAGTATGCAAATGCCAAGGACGTGTTCTTTATTGGAAGAGGTATTGATTATGCCATCAGTTTGGAAGGCAGTTTAAAGTTAAAGGAAATCAGCTATATTCATTCAGAGGCTTACGCCGCGGGAGAGTTAAAGCATGGAACCATTAGCTTAGTAGAAGACGGAATATTGGTTATCGGTGTTCTGACACAAAGCGAGTTATTTGAAAAGACTTTGAGCAACATGGTGGAGGTAAAGAGTAGAGGCGCTTACTTAATGGGCGTGACTACTTATGGCAATTACAATATTGAGGATACTGCCAATTTCTCTGTATATATTCCAAAAACGGAACCTTATTTTGCTACTAGCCTGGCAATTATTCCATTACAACTTTTAGGTTATTATGTTAGTGTGGCCAAGGGATTGGATGTGGATAAACCCCGAAACCTTGCAAAAAGCGTGACTGTGGAATAAAGAGAAAGCTTCTGTGACAAAAATGTTGCAGAAGCTTTTTGTGGTGTTGATTAGTTTGGAGAAAAATGGTAAAATAACAATAATTATGCATATTTGTAAGGGAAAGGGTAGCACTATGGATAAAATAGCTGTATTAATTCCTTGTTACAATGAGGAAAAAACTATTGAAAAGGTAGTAACAGATGTTAAGGAAGCATTGCCGGAGGCTGTTGTTTATGTGTATGACAATAATTCCAAGGACAAGACGGCAGAGCTTGCAGTGAAGGCAGGTGCCGTATTACGTCATGAATATAAACAGGGCAAAGGAAATGTAATCCGTAGAATGTTCCGTGAAATTGATGCCCAATGTTATTTAATGATTGACGGTGATGATACGTATCCTTTGGATTGTGCCAGAGAGTTAGTGGATAAGGTGTTAAATCATCATGCGGATATGGTGGTAGGCGATCGTTTGTCTTCCACATATTTCACGGAGAACAAAAGACCCTTTCATAATTTTGGAAATACTTTGATGAGAACTTGTATTAATCAACTTTTTCATACTGACATCAAGGATATTATGACGGGTTACAGAGCTTTTTCTTATGAATTTGTAAAGACATTCCCTGTATTTTCTACCGGTTTTGAAATTGAGACGGAGATGACTATTCATGCAGTAAACTACAATATGCAGGTAGAGAATGTAGTAGTACAGTATAGAGACAGACCGGAAGGCAGTGAATCGAAACTGAATACTTATAAGGACGGTATGCGCGTTATCAGAAAGATGTTGCAGTTGTATAAAAATTATCAGCCCTTAAAATGTTTTGGTTTGATTGCAGCTTTGTTGTTCTTGATAGCGTTGGTTTTGTTTGTGCCTATTGTAGGTGAATACTGGACTACCGGTTTGGTTCCGCGATTCCCAACTTTGATTGTATGTGGATTTATGGTATTGGCTGGCATTCAGTCTTTATTTGCAGGGATTATTTTAGATGTGACGGTGGCAAAGGATAGACGTGATTTTGAGTATCGCTTAAACCGTGTGAATGTGGAAATGAAGAGTAAATTGAATGCTTAGACGAGTGTCCATGAGGAGTAGTAGGTTTGAAAAGTTTTAATAAAAAGTGGTTGTACCTGTTGGTATTTTCCTTGATATTGGGAATTATTGTTATAATACAGCCACCGGTTTTCTATTTAAATGATGATATGACCATTCGTAGTATTTTGAATGGTACGTATTCAGGATGTCCGGATGGGCATACGGTTTATATGCAATATCCTCTTACGGGGATGCTGGCAATACTTTATTGGATTGCCGGTTTTGTTCCCTGGCTGGAGGTGTTTTATACTATATGTTTTTTGATTTGTATGGTGTTGTTTGCCGGGCTGTTTGAAAATCCGGGATTGGGATGCTTGTCTGCAATAGTATTGTATGTACCATTTTATGTGTATATGCATTATACGCTGGTGGCGGCATTGATTGCGGCGACTGCAGTGTTTTTGCTGGGAGCAGGAAAAAAAGGCGTTTGGCCCGTTGTATTGATTGTGATTGCTTATTTGATACGTAATGAGGTTGGTTTATTGGCTATGCCGTATGTTGCCTGTGCGATGGTATGGCAAGTTGTAATTTCACCTAAGGAGCATTGGAAAGAGGAAATTACAAGTAAAGTTAAGCAATGTGGTGTTCTGGTGGGACTTATTTTGGCTTGTTTTTTGATAAATTATGTATGCTACAGTTCACCGGCGTGGAAAGAGTATAATGAATATAATAAGGGCCGTACGTTGCTGTATGATTATACCGATTTTTTGTCTACGGATTATTATGAGCAAAATTATGAGGTCTATGGACTGACGGAGGAAGAATATAAGCTTTTTTCCAGCTATAATATTATGTTGAACGGCGACATAGACCATAGTAAAATGCAACAGGTTGCAGAAGTGGTTTCGGTAAGGTTGCAAAAGAATTTGTCTGTTGGAGATCGTTGTATAGATACAATTCAAAAGTATTATTTGCAAATGCGTTATAATGATTTGCCCTATAATTATATTTGGATGATTACAGTGGCTCTTTTAGTATTAGGATTTGTTTGGACAAAGAAATGGAAACAGTTAATGGTCTTGATGGTTTTGTTGGCAGGACGTAGTGCTATTTGGTTGACATTAATATGGCAAGGACGTTTCCCGCAAAGAATTTCCCTTACTTTGTATATTGTGGAGTTATTGCTTTTGCTAAGCATGGGAATGGTATTTTTGAAGGAGACCCAATTGTTGAAAGGGTATAATTCGAAATGGCCGGCAGTGGGATTGACATTACTTTTGGTAGCATTAGGCGTTTTCCAATGGACAAACACTAATGTAAAAATCGAGAAGCAGATACAATTACAGAACCAGTGGGAAGTGATTTGTAAATATTGTGAAGCCTCATCTGAAACTACTTATTTCACAGACGTGTTTTCTATTGTAAAGTATGCAGGAACGCATTATAGTGATGATTGTGAAAATATAATGCTTTTGGGAGGTTGGATGAGCAACAGTCCACTAGCTAAGGAACGACTAAACCAGCTGAATGCAGAGGATGCTGCACAAGCTTTGGTAGACAATAAAGATGTCAAATTGCTGGTGTCAAAGAATAAAGATGTTTCCTGGATAGAAGAATATCTACAGAATCGATTTGGAGAGGTAAAATTGGTGCTTGTGGATGAAGTGTGGATCTCGCAAGATGAAAGTTTCAATATTTATAACGTGGACTAACTATTGGTTATAGCGAGGAAATGATTGTGAAAAATTATAAAGATAACCAAGCCGGAATTTATTTGCGTCCTATGACCTACGATGATACGGAAGACATCGTGAATTGGCGCAATAGTGATGGTGTACGAAAAAACTTTATATATCAGGCATTATTTACCAGGGAAAGTCATGAAAACTGGATAAAAACCATGGTAGAAACCGGTAAAGTGGTACAAATGATGATATGTGAGATTGCCACAGACAAAGCAGTAGGTTCTGTATATATAAGAGATATTGACACAACGCATCATAAAGCAGAGTATGGTATTTTTATTGGCGAAAGCAAAGCCAGGGGAAAAGGATATGGCTCTGCAGCGGCAAGACTTATGATTCGTTATTGTTTTGAAGAGTTAAATTTACATCGTCTCTTTTTGAGGGTATATGCAGATAATATACAGGCCATTCGAAGCTATGAAAAGGCAGGCTTTGTTAAAGAAGCTTATTTGCGGGATGATGTGTGTATTGAAGGAAAATACAAAGATATTGTTTTAATGGGAATTATCAACGAGTAGGAGAAGCACATGAAAAAGGTCAGTTTTGTAATACCTTGTTATCGTTCAGAGAATACAATTGCAGGCGTTGTAAATGAAATTGAAGAAGTGATGCTGGGACTTGCAGAGAAATATTGTTTTGAGATTATTTTGGTAAATGATTGTTCTCCGGACAATACTATGGGAACGATTCGCAAATTGTGTCAGGAAAAGCAGAATGTTATAGGTATTGGTTTTGCGCGTAATTTTGGTCAGCATGCAGCGTTGATGGCTGGACTGCGTCAGACAACCGGAGACTATGTAGTGTGTTTGGATGATGATGGACAGACCCCTGCCAATGAGGTGGATAAGCTTTTAGGTAAGTTGGAGGAAGGGTTTGATGCAGTATATGCACAGTATGAGCACAAGCAGCACTCGGGCTTTCGTAATTTGGGAAGTAAAGTGAATGAGTTGATGACCAGAATCATGTTGGAAAAGCCCAAGGAGTTGTTTATTTCCAGTTATTTTGCAGTAAAGAGATTTATTGTAGAAGATATGATCCGTTATGAAAATTCCTATCCTTATGTAATTGGTTTGGTGCTTCGTGCTACGAAGAACATAACCAATGTTATGGTGAATCACAGAGAACGTGAGGAGGGAAGAAGCGGATACACTATAAAGAAATTATTTGCTTTATGGTTTAATGGTTTTACTGCTTTTTCCGTAAAACCGCTTCGAATTGCCACTTGTTTGGGCATTATATGTGCATGTGGTGGATTTGCGTATGGTATTTATACGATTATTAAACGTTTTGTAAATCCGGATGTGCCTTTGGGCTATAGCTCCATGATGGCTGCAATGGTATTCTTCTGTGGAATGATTATGGTGATGTTGGGATTGATTGGTGAGTATATCGGTCGAATTTATATTAGTATGAACAGTTCGCCTCAATATGTAATTAGAGAGCGGATTAATGCAGGTGAGGAAAAGACAGAGCAGTAGTTTGGAGTTAATTTATGAAGGAGAACCTGAAGCGCAACAAAATTTTGTATTTACAGGCAGTAATGATGGGGTTACTGCCTCTTTTGTGTTGTGTGATAACTTGTGCAATACATGGGTTTGATTTAAAGGATATTTACTTGCCGGCTTCAGATTGGAATGATGAATTGTTTTATTATAAGCAGGTGGAGAGTATTCTTTCTTACGGTTATCCTCAAGGATATTTTGGTTTCAATGAAAGTCATGCTTTGAAACTGTCTTTTGCGGCATGGAGTCCGGTATTAGTGTTTCCTTGGCTAATCTATGGCCTGATTTTTGGTTGGAATATGATGTCCCCCATTTATTGTAATATTTTGCTTATGGTGTTGGCCTGTGTAATTTTTGTTCTCTTGGTAAAACCCAGATGGAAGCAGTTGTTTTTACTGACGATTTTATTTTGCGTATTTACGCCTTTTAGTTTGTATATGCTACGTGTAATGCCGGAGTGCATTTGCTTCAGTATGTTGATTATTTATTATGCACTTATGGAGTGGTATTTGCGGGAAAAAAGAGTAAGCGGTGTAGTATGGATGCTGGTGATTTCCGGATTACTTACGCTTATGCGTCCATATTTGTTATTGTTTATGTTGTATCCTATGTTTTTGCGGATACGCAAAAATAAGAAGGCAGGTATTTGCGGTTCTTTGGCACTCTTGGTGGTGATTGGTGGTACCTATTTTGCAATCAACCATTATTTGGCGGCAGAGTATTTTACACCCTTATTTAAAACGGATTGGCTGGAGCCGTTTTTCCAAGGGAAAATTTTCACCGGAATTAAGGGGATTTTCAGTCGGTTATATCACAATGGAAAAATATTTTTGTCATTGACTGTGGAAGGTATGCGTAGTGGTTTGACAGAAGGGGCATTTTTTGCAGGATACCTTGCATTAATGTTTTTGCTCGCCTGGCAGTCTTGGGCGGAATGGAGAGAAAAAAACCGAGAAAAGGCGTTGCATTACATTTATCTTGCATTTTGCTTCTTTGCCATGATGATAGCCCTCTTGTTAATGTATAAGATGAAGGAAGGCAGTAAGCATTTGTTAACCTTTATGGCAATGGGTATTTTTGCGCTGAGTGGCATGAAGACCAGGTTTTATAAAAAAGCAATGTTTTTTGGTGCTTTATGTGTATATTTATATTCTGTAAAAGCTACCTCGGAAGTAGATTATCAGGTTTGCTTTGCAACACCTGAGTGTGTGGAACAGGTAGAAAGTTGGGAAGAGATTTTTGATAAGGAACTTTCTTTAAACGTATCGGAGGCACCTAATTATGATAATGTAGTTATCTGGGTCTTTTCTGATACTGTGGAAACTAAAGGGGCACAAAAGAGTGTGCTGACAGATTGGCAGATTTTGTATGGATTGCCGGAAGGCTTCGGAATCAGTTGTTGTTATGATACTTATATTTTGGAAAATTTTGATACCTTAAAGAGTAAATATATTACGATTCCTACAGGAGGAAAGATTCAAGCCTTGTGTGAGGAAAAGGGACTACGTAAGTTGGGACAGGATGAAAGCGTTTGTGTATACGAGTTACATTGATGGAATATTTGTGTTGCAGAGTAAATAATGTGACTTGTAAAGGAATGAGGCATATTAAGTGAAAAATCAGGTTGATGTAAAAAAGTGGAACGTCCCTATCTTGTGGGGGATGATAATTTTATATGGAATAGGCTGTTTGTACTTGTATTATCAACAATCTGTTCAACCATTGGATTACAATAATCGTGTGTTTCAGTCGGACTTACCATATCACATCAGTATGATTATTGATGATGGGTGGTATTACAGTTTTACGGCTTATGCATATCAGGTTTTGTATTTTCTGGCAGGAAAAAGTACTTGCCTGATTGCTGCATTTCTGGCAGTAGTCAGTGTGTGGACCGTGCTTTTGACAGAGAAACTGTTACGTATGTTGTTGGAGAAAGATGCGCGTGATGGGTTAACTATTGGAGGTGCGTTGCTTTTAAATATGGTAATGCCTTTCTTTTTAGAATGGGCAGGACAGTACCGTTATGTGAGCTACCAATCCGGTAACCTTTGGCATAATTCCACGTATCTTTGTATGCGATTATTTGCGGTAGCGTCTTTGCTGATGTACATGGAGATAGAGAAGGGATACAGAGAAAAGATTGCGTGGAAACAGTGGAGTTTGTTTGCGGTACTATTGGTACTTACCACAGGCATCAAACCCAGCTTTTTAACGGTTTTTGCACCGGCTATGGCATTGAAGCTTTTGTGGGATTTGTTTCATAAGGTATCCTTTAAGCAGATTTTTATATTTGGATGCAGTGTGCTTCCAGCTTGTGGAGTGGTATTGTGGCAAAACATGGTTTTGTTTGGAGAAAATACCGGACAAGGCTTTGCGCTAAATCCTTGGTTTACTTTTTCACTACATGCGGACCGGCCCAAGGCAGCGGTGCTTTGTTCTATAGCATTTCCGCTTATAGTGGCAGCATTTTCGCTGAAGGAATTAATCAGGGATAAAAAATACTTTTTTGCGTGGTTAATTACCGGTATTGGTTTTATGGAGGCGCTTCTTTTAGCAGAAACCGGTAGTCGTGCCAATGATGGCAATTTTCTGTGGGGCTACTGCTTCGCCATATTCTATATTTTTGTGGTAAGCTTTGTGAAATGGCTGGAGATTTGGAAGAAAGATTGCTGTGCGTGGCTATCGAAAATCATGTTTGTGGCAGCAGGCATAGTACTCTTTTATCAATTATATTGCGGTATATATTTCTTCTTACGCTTATTAGGTGGAGAAACCTATTTTATGTTGAAGTGAGTCCTGCAACGCTCTGTGCTTGCACAGGGAACGCTATAAGGCAAATGTCTTTACGGAGACATGAGGCGACGTGTTAAAATAAATGTATGTTAAAACCGGTCTGTGTTCGGGGGATATATATATACTATAAAGGACTGTTGAAAAACGTCAGCACTTAGTGAGTAGACAAGTGTGCTTGACTACGAACTTAGTACTGTTACGTTTTTCATCAAGCGAGAGCATGTCCGTATAGAATATATATATCCCCCGAACATAGGTCGGTTTTAACATGTTTATCGTGTTTTATTGCTTCAAAAGTTGCTATTTGCAGATGATTTTGATATAATAAAATTTAATGTGGGGAATTATAGTTATATGGGACCTGCGAGAATTTGCATACGGAGCGAGATGGCATGAAAGAACGTATTTATGTGTGTCATACATACTATCATGTGTATGTAACCTTTTTGAAGGAATTGAATTTACCGAAGGATAAGCATGGACAAGCTACATTGGTACTGAGTAGCCTATCAATTGACTTTGAAAATTTAAAGGCTCGCGTGGAAAGTACCGGTTTGTTTGAGCAGGTAGTGGAATTCGATGAAAAGAGAGATGATTATTTCCCTGAACTGGCGAGATATCGTCAGGATACCGGCAGTCTGGTGAAAAACATGTGGAACCGCATTATTTTTACCAGAAAATTTGCGAAGCTTTTGGCTCCTTTCATGCCGGTGAATTTTAAGAAGTATCAGGACATATACGTTTATTGTGATTCAGACCCCATTGGTTACTATCTAAACATGAACCGAATCAGGTATCATGCATTAGAGGATGGTTTGAATTGTCTGAAAAACTATGACTCCGCACGGTATGATAATAGAGGACATTTTGAATTTAAAGCATTTATGTCTGAAAAGATGAATTTGATCTTTATTCAGAATGGTTATGGTAAATATTGTATTGACATGGAGGTCAATGATATTTCCTTGCTGAAATATCCTTACAAAAAATACATTGAACAGCCTCGGCAGGAACTGGTGGAACGTCTGACACAAGAAGACAAGGATATTATTTTGCAGGCATTTATCCGTGATATGGATAAGTTACGTGCACAGATAGAGGAAAGTAATCAGGTGGGCGATAAAATATTGATTTTGACGGATCCTTTATGCACTTTGGATATTCGTGAAAAGATTTTCAGGGACATTATCGCTCAATATGAGCCGGAGGGAACCGTATTTTTAAAGCCTCATCCCAGAGATATATTGGATTATCGTAAATTGTTCGGAGAGTATCCGCAGTTTGATGCCACCGTTCCCATGGAAATGTTAAATTTCTTTCCGGGACTTCGCTTTAAGAAAGTGGTTGCTGTATTGACGGAGGTGAAAGCTATACAGTTTGCAGAGGAAGTGGTACGTTTGGGGGAGGACTTTATGGACAAGTATGAGGACCCTTTGGTACACAGACAGAACGAGCAGATATAAGCATAAGTTACCGTTTGGTAAAATTGGGCGGTAAGTTGGAGGATAAAATGCTACAAATATTGAAAAAATTAAATTTGTTATTGGATAAAAAGCAGAAAAAAACCATGGCATGGCTGACCGTGTTGATGGTAATTGGTGCGGCATTACAGACTGCCGGAGTAGGTATGATTATGCCGGTAGTAAGTATTGTCATGGACAAAGAGGCTATGCAAAAGGAAGGTTTGCTTCGGGATGCATATTTAATGTTTGGCGGCGGTTCGGAAACCCGTTTTACAGTGTTGGTGATGGTGGGACTGATTCTGGTTTTTATTATTAAGAATACATTTTTATATTTTCAACAGAAAGCTACATTATCCTTTGTATATACTAATCAGTTCCGCACGTCGGAGCGTATGATGAAAAATTATCTGCGCAGAGGATATGAGTTTTATTTGAATGCAGATACAGCTGTAGTACAAAGAAGCATTACATCGGATGTGAATAATATGTATGCTTTAATATTGGCTCTTTTGACATTAATGTCAGATGCTATTGTGTTTGTATTTTTGGTAACTTTTTGCTTTTTGCAGGACCCGGTGATGACAGTGTTAATTGCCGGAGTATTGTTGTTGCTTTTGGTGTTGATTAAAAAGGTATTAAAACCTATTTTGCATAAGGCCGGTGAGGATAATCAGAATTATTACAGTGGATTGTTTAAGTGGATTTCCCAAACGGTACAGGGCATTAAGGAAGTGAAGATTTCCTGCAAGGAGCAGTACTTTGTTTCCGAATATGTGAAATGTGGTAAGGGATATGTGGATGCGGTACAGAAATACAGTTTGTACAATCAGGTGCCCAAGTTGTTAATCGAAACAATATGTGTTATTTGCATGATTGGTTATATGATGTTTATGATTGTGACCGGAGTAAACAGCGAGGATATGCTGACTACACTTACAGCTTTCGCGGCAGCAGCTTTGGTACTGCTTCCTTGTGTAAACCGTGTGAATAATCAGATTAACAATATTTCTTATTTTGAACCATTTTTTATGGGCGTTAGCGATAATCTGCAGGACGAAATCAGTGGCGTGAAAGTAGATATGTCTTATGCTACGGATACGGATGATAAGTTGCCTATTGAGAAACAGATTGATTTAAAGAATATTGTATATGCGTATCCAAATACGGAAAAGCTCATATTTGATAATGCAGACTTAACCATTCCGGTAGGAGCCAGCGTAGGTATTGTGGGTACCTCCGGCGCGGGAAAAAGTACGGTGGTGGATATTTTGCTTGGACTTTTAGAAGTGAAAAGCGGTAAGATTCTGGCAGATGGTAAGGATGTGAAGGAATCTTACAGAGCCTGGTTAAAGAATATCGGCTATATTCCTCAAATGATTTTTATGTTGGATGATACCATTCGTAAGAATGTGGCCTTTGGTGTGCCGGAGGACAAGATTGACGAGGACAGACTGTGGGAGGTTTTGAAAGAGGCACAGTTGGATGAGTTTATTAAGACCTTACCGGAAGGATTGGACACCGGTATCGGAGAACGGGGAATCCGTTTGTCCGGCGGACAGAGACAGCGTATCGGAATTGCCAGAGCTTTGTATAACAATCCGGAAGTGTTGATTCTGGATGAAGCTACGTCTGCGTTGGATAATGATACAGAAGCGGCAATTATGGAGTCTATCAACAGATTACATGGTAAGAAAACATTGATTATTATTGCACATAGATTGCAGACTATCGAAAAGTGTGACATGGTGTATCGCGTAGAAAACGGCAAGGCAATTGTGGAACGCGGAGAAGAGTATTTGAAGCAATAACGGTGATGAATATGAAATTAAGTATTATTGTTCCTGTTTATAATATGGCAGGGGATGGAAAACTGAATTTTTGTATGGATTCCCTGTTAAATCAGACCATTACGGATTATGAAATTATTGCAGTAGATGATGCTTCTACAGACAATTCGTTGGAGGTGCTTCATAAATATGCTGAGAAATATCCGGATAAGGTGCGTGTTATTGCTCATGAGGTAAATAAGCGTCAGGGTGGTGCAAAGAACACAGGATTACGTGGAGCGCAGGGCGAATGGATTGGTTTTATTGACAGTGATGATTGGGTAACACCGGATTATTATGAGAAGCTTTTAAAAAAAGCAGAGGAAACCGGTGCAGATATGGTAGGCTGTGATTACAATCTGGTGCAGGAACATTCCTTTCAGGTAGGTAAGATTGTACAGAATAATACATTGGACCAAACCGGAGTATTAGACCGGGAGAAACATGGGAAGATGATTATGCGTTCCGGCAGTATGGTAATTAAAATATATAAGCATGAAGTGATTAAAGAAAATCATTTGGAGTTTCCGGAAGGGATTTTCTATGAGGATAATTGCGCCGGCCCAGTGTGGTCCTTGTACTTTAAACAATTCGAAAAAGTGGAAGAATCCATGTATTTTTATTACCAGCATGATACCTCTACTGTGCATTATGTAACAGAGCAAAAGTGTACCGACCGTATGACTGCGGCGGCTATGCTGTTACAGGAGTGTAAGGACAGAGGATTCTTGGAGAAGTATTATAAAGAAATCGAATATCGTTTTACAGAGCTATATTTTGTAAATACGTTGTTTTCTTATATGCTGGGGGCTAAGAAAAAGAGGCTCTCCTTTGTAAAGAAAATGAAACAGGGAATGTTTACGGCGTTCCCGGAATTTCAGGAGAACGAATATTATCAAAAACTGACCAATCCGGAAGAAAAGCAGATGATAGAATTGCTTTCCAAATCGGAAGCAAAATTCTTTTATTATTATGGTCTTAAGGTGCAGGTCAGAAAGCTTCGTAAGAAGCTGCATATTTAGAGTGTGCGTTTGAAAGCATACAGAGAAAGAGGTAAGTAATGAAGAAGCTGGCAGTGATTCCCGCCAGAGGCGGCAGTAAACGAATTCCCAGAAAAAATATAAAAGAATTTTGCGGAAAGCCTATTTTGGCCTATTCCATTGAGGCAGCAGTGCAGTCCGGCATGTTTGATACGGTGATGGTATCCACGGATGATGAGGAAATTGCACAGCTTGCCAGACAGTATGGAGCAGAGGTGCCCTTTTATCGCAGTGAGCAGACGGCCAATGATTATGCCACCATTCCGCAAGTGTTCGAAGAGGTTTTGGCAGAGTATGCCAAGCGTGGTGAAGTGTTTGACATGGCATGTTGCATTTTTCCTACGGCACCTTTCGTTACAAAGGAAAGATTGGTAGAAGCAGTAGAGAAGCTGGAAGCATCTGATGCAGATACACTATTCCCGGTAGTTGCTTTTTCCTATCCACCGCAAAGAGCCTTGGTAATTGAAAATGACAGATTAGTGTTTAAGTATCCGGAGCATTTGGATAGCCGTTCTCAGGATTTGCAAAAGCAATATCATGACGCCGGATTGTTCTTTGTATTCAGGGTAGAAGCATTCAAGAAGAATAAGAAGTTTTTGGTTGGCAATATTCTGCCGTTGGAAATATCTGAAATGGAAGTGCAGGATATTGATACTCCTACCGATTGGGAAATTGCGGAAGTGAAATATCAAATTTTAAGAGGAAAGATGGATGAAGCATAAAATTGCACTGTTATCCAATGTGAATATGAATTTTGTCCTTCGTATGCTGAAAAAGGATTTTGAGGTCTACAATACGGAGGGCTACGGAAATGAATTAGGATTGATTATGAACCCTGATTCTTCTTATCATGCCTTTGCACCGGAGGTTACTTTTTTGGTACTGGATTTACTGGAGGTATTGGGGCATGATTTGAGGCCAACGGCTGCCAAAGAGGCTATCAATAATTGGTTTGCAACCTTTGAGGCAGGGATGAACAGTACATCACAATATTATGTTTCCGATGCTTATTTGTGGGGCGCAGAAGTAGATGCATTATTTTATAAGGATTTGAAGCAACAGTTGGAAATGCTTTGGAATGATTGCTTAAGGGATTTGTGTGAGAGATGCAAAAATGTACATGTTTTTCCTTATCATGATGTCATCAGTAAGCTGGGAGAAGATAATAGTTTTTCCATGAAAATGTGGTATATGGGCAAGATTTTACATACCAATGAAGCCCAGAAAAGAATGGCGGAGGACATGATACACCACGTAGAATTGCTGGGCCGGGTGCCCAAGAAGGTGTTGTTGTTGGACTTGGACAATACACTTTGGGGTGGCATTGCGGGTGAGCACGAGCATACACCCATTATATTGTCTGATGACCATACAGGATTGGCGTACAAAAACCTTCAAAGAGTAATTGCATTGATGAAGGAATCCGGTGTGGTACTTGGAATTGTTTCAAAGAATAATGAAGAAGATGCGCTTACCTTAATTCAGGAACATCCCCATATGGTGCTAAGGGAGGATGCTTTTGCAATTAAGAAAATCAATTGGGAGCCCAAAAACATTAACATACAGGAGATTGCAGAGGAGTTGAATCTGGGATTGGATTCCTTTGTGTTCTTTGATGATAATCCTACAGAGCGGGAGCTGATTAAGCAGATGTTGCCTCAGGTAATTGTACCGGATTTCCCGGACAGGACGGAGGATTTGGCAGTTGCCATGGTAGAAATTTACCGCGAGTATTTTGAAAAGGCGTTTGTTACGGCAGAAGATTTGGAGAAGACGCGCCAGTACGCAGAAAATGCCAAGCGAAGCGAGGCATTAAAGCAGGCGGGTAGCTTCGAGGATTATTTGAAGCAATTGAAGATAAAAATAACCAGAGTGGATGCAAAGTCCAATTTGGAGCGTTTGGTGCAGTTGGTAAACAAAACCAATCAGTTTAACTTGACTACAAAACGTTATGAAATGTCTGAAATGCAAAAGATAGTGGCGGATGACAAGAAAAAGGTGTATCTTTATAAAATAGAAGATTGCTTTGGTGATTATGGCATTGTTTCGGCAGTTATTGTGGATGTGGAAAAGCAGCCTGTTATTGAGGAATTTGTGTTAAGCTGCAGAGTCATGGGGAAACATGTGGAATATGCCATCATCAGTCAAATTGAAAAGGAATTAGCAGAAGCAGGCTATGAATCGTTACAGGGAGTTTATATTCCTACTGCAAAGAATAAACCTGTGGAGCAACTGTATGACCGGTTGGGGTATAAGAGAAAAGAAGAAACATTACAAGTGACGACTTATCTTATGCAGTTAGATGAATTGCCGGAAAGAGAGATTTATATAGAAGTACAGAGAACTTAGAAAGAATCCGTTTTTTGAGGAGGATGATATATGAAGAATGAAATTTTTAGTTTAATGGCACAGATTTTACAGATATCAGAGGATATGATTACAGAGGATACCCGCATGGATGATTTGGAAGAGTGGGATTCCCTGACACACGTAATGCTGATTGGTGAATTGGAAACACAGCTGGGAATTTCGATTCCGTTGGACGAGGCGGTAGAGATTACAAGTGTAAAGGAATTATTGGAGCTGTGCGGAGTAGATCTGTAAAGCAAGGCGTAAGATGTGACGCCGGGTATGAGGTGTTCTATGAGTGTAACATTACGAAGAATACAAGAGAATGATTTGGAAAAAATTATGCAGTGGCGCATGGACGAGGAAATTACCCGTTACATGAATACCAATCCCAAGCTTACTTTAGAGGGGCAGAAGAAGTGGTTTGCCGCCCTTCAGGAAAATCCGGATGTGAGCTATTGGATCATAATGGTGGATGGACAGGATGCAGGTGTGATTAATTTGACCGGTTTGACCAAGCCTACCGGTGAATTGGGATGGGCCTATTATATGGGGGAAAAGAAACTGCGCAGTTTGAAAACTGCCCTTGCCTTGGAAATGAGTTTATATGATTACATTTTTGACGTGCTGGATAAAACTGCGTTGATTAGTGATGTATTTACCTTAAATCAGGGTGTTATCAAGCTGCATCTGTTGTGCGGTTGTGAGATTATGGAAGAGAAGTTACAGCATGTATGTAAGGAAGATGTTTGGTATGACGTGACCTTTATGCGCATGACCAAAGAGCGGTGGCTGGAAATCCGTGGCAGCAAAAAATATGAAAAAATCATCTTTCCGGCGTAGCCAGTGGTTGAAATAGTCTTGGAAGTTTTGTGAGAACATAGCTTGAAGGAGTAAAATAATGAACAAAGAAATCAGAATTGGAAACCATGTTATCAGTGAGAACTCGCCGACATTTATTATTGCGGAAATGTCGGCAAATCATAATATGGATTTTGATAGAGCAGTAGCCATTATGCAGGCGGCGAAGGATGCGGGTGCCGATGCAATTAAGATTCAAACATATACAGCAGATACCATTACTTTAGATTGCGATGATCCCTGCTTCCAGATTACCCAGGGGACTCTGTGGGACGGAACTACCCTTCATAAGCTGTATGAGACTGCTTATACACCTTGGGAGTGGCAACCGAAGTTAAAGAAGATTGCAGAAGATATGGGTTTGGAGTTCTTTTCTTCGCCCTTTGATTTGACTGCAGTGGATTTCCTGGAGGAGATGGATGTATCCGCATACAAAATAGCCTCCTTTGAAATTACCGATATTCCAATGATAAAGAAAATAGCAAAGTTGGGTAAGCCTATCATTTTTGCGACCGGTATTGCCCATTTGGCAGATATTGAATTGGCAGTAAAAACCTGTCATGAGGCAGGAAATGATAATGTGATTATTTTGAAGTGTACCTCAGCCTATCCGGCACCTTATGAGGATGTGAATTTAAGAACCATACCTTCTATGGCACAGACCTTTGATTGTATTGCTGGTTTGTCCGACCATACAATGGGTGGCGCTGTGGCAGGTGCGGCTGTGGCATTGGGAGCCAAGGTGGTAGAGAAGCATTTAACACTGCGTCGTGCAGATGGTGGCGCAGATTCTGCCTTTTCTATGGAACCGGAAGAATTTAAAGATATGGTAGACAATATCCGTAAAATAGAGCTGGCGTTGGGAAAGGTTACTTATGAACTGACTCCTAAGGCAGCTAGAGAAAGAGAACATTCGCGTTCACTTTTTGTGGCACAGGATATGAAGGCGGGAGATGTATTTACCCTGGATAATTTACGTTCGGTTCGTCCGGCAGATGGTCTTCATACCAAATACTACGAAGAACTTTTGGGCAAAAAGATTACTAAGGACGCGAAGTTAGGTACCCCCATGTCTTGGGATTTGGTAGATTTTTCTTAAGTGTGTAAACATGTTGGTGGATTGTGGATAAACGCAGGCAGGATTTATAAGATGGTGGATATTAGAAGAAAAAGCATCTTAATACGGGCAGACGGTAATGCAAAAATTGGTGCAGGACACTTAATGCGTTGCCTGACCATTGCGCAGGCTTTGGAGAATAAGTCCCAGGTGGGTTTTGTCTGTGCAGATAAGGACTCTGCGGAGTTGGCATTGGCAAAGGGTTTTGATGCATATGTGCTAGGGACGGATTACCGGCAAATGGAGCAGGAGCTATCCTTGTGGGAAGGATTATTTGGAGAGTGCAATCGGGTGGCACAGGAGAAAACCTGCCAGAAAGACAGAGTTGTTTTAGTAGATAGTTATTACGTGACCAATGCTTATTTAGAAGGACTGAGCGAATATGGTCAGGTGGTTTTGTTGGATGATATGTGCAAACAGCCATGGAATGTGGCAGGGCTCATTAATTATAATGCCTTTGCAACAAAGGAAATGTATGACTTGTTAAGTAGTCCTTATGAGACTCGGTATTATGTAGGGGGACAATATATCCCTATTCGCAAGGAATTCTGTGATAAGGAATATCAGGTGAGTGAACGGGTTGAGAATATACTGATTACCACCGGCGGTGGAGATTTGGAAAATATTGCAGGAAAGATTTTAGAACAAATATGGGAGGTTTCCTGTACATTTCATGTAGTAACCGGACGTTTTAATCCGCACTATGAGGAGTTGGTAAAGAAGGCGGAAGCGTGTGGAAATGTTTGCGTGTATCATGATGTAAAGGATATGGCATCCTTAATGGAACAGTGTGACTTGGCGGTAACGGCAGGTGGTACTACGATTTATGAATTAAGTGCCATTGGTGTGCCTTTTGTATGTTTTTCCTATGCAGAAAACCAAGAGCGGTTGACGGAATATATCGGTAATATGCAGATGGCCGGATATGGTGGGGCATATCATAAAAATGCATCCGAGACATTGGTGAGCATAGCAAAGCAGATAGAAGAGTTGAAAAGTAACACCAAGATTCGTCTGGAATACAGCGCAAAGGAGCGTAAATTGGTGGACGGAGAAGGTGCAAAGAGAATTGCCCATATTTTGCAGGATGTAGTAAGTTAAGGTAGTAACAGATGTTGATATATGTAAGAGAGCGAGGATGAATATGGCAGGTCCTACAGAAATTTGGAACTACATAAAGCAGAAGATTAAGCCATCAGCTAAAGTGGCTTTTATTGCCGCAGTGGTAATAGGCCTTTTGATTCATATGCCTATCATGATGCAGGATATTCCCAATCATGATGGCTTGGATAGTGTATACTTTGACCAGAATATGATTACTTCCGGCAGATGGTTTTTAACCATTGCCTGTGGTATTTCGTCTTATTATACATTGCCATGGTTGATTGGTTTGTTGGCAGTGATTTATTTGGGATTGGCCGCCGTGGTATTGACGGAGTTTTTGGATTTAAAACAAGGTTGGGCAATTGTGCTGGTCAGCGGATTGTT
Organism: Acetatifactor sp.; assembly: GCA_045634745.1. Lineage (GTDB taxonomy): Bacteria > Bacillota > Clostridia > Lachnospirales > Lachnospiraceae > Acetatifactor. The sequence goes on from JAZRAX010000045.1 coordinate 135,317, forward strand.
GGTTTCCTTTCCAACCTTAACATCTACTTTTGCCTATGTATTTACTATGGATGGCTATATGATGGCAATATTTTTGGCAGTGTTGTCGGTACTGCTTACCAAGAAATATAAATGGGGCTTTGTGGCAGGCGGTGCATGTTTGGCTTTCAGTATGGGCATTTATCAGGCATATTTGGCATTTGCAGTGCTACTTAGTATCTATGGTATTTTAATGATTGCCATGGAAGTAGGTCATGTAAAAGAGAAAATATTGCGTAGTTTGAAGTATTTGTACATGGGTATCATTGGTGCCGGTGGCTACTATGTAATTCTTCAAATACTGTTAAAGATACAAGGTAAGGAACTGGCTTCTTATCAAGGTATTAACGAGATGGGGGCAGTGGAACGTGCCGGCATAGTGGATATTTTTAAGAAAATGTATTTGGATTTCTTTGCGTTTACCATAAATGGAAATGTATTAATGAACAATATTTTTTCCAAGTGTGCTATGGGTTGTTTGGTAGTGCTGACGGTATTTATATTGGTGGTGCGGGCAATCCGTAAACAATGGTTAATAAGCCTATGGTTTTATATCCTTTTGATACTTTTGGCAGTAGGTCTTCCTATCGCAACCAATATGATATTGTTTATTTCTCCGGACGTAACTTACCATGCATTAATGCGTTATCAGTGGGTATTGTATCCGATTTTAATGCTTGCGTTTGTGGCCGGTGGCGAATTAAAGTGGGATGCCGGTAAGGAAAGTGACAAGCAGGTTTGGGTGCAGTGGCTGACGCTATTGGTAACCAGTATTATGGTGTGGAATTATGGAGTGACAGACAATATTGCCTACAGTAATTTGCAGAAAAAGTACGAGAAAACCTATGCATATTGTGTACGGCTTCTGGATCGAATGGAACAGACAGAGGGTTATTACCAGGGGATTCCCATTGCCATGATCGGAGTGGTTGGAGAGGAAGCTTATCCCACAACGGATATTACCCAGAATGTGACATCTAATCTAATTGGAGTGGGTGGAGATTATCTTTTATACACAGGTCATAACTACGAATTGTTTATGGAGCATTATTTAGGAGCTTCCTTGAATATTTTACCGTCAGAGGCTATGGGAGAGATGTATTATCAGGATGTTTATGTGAAAATGAGTCCCTTCCCGGCAAAGGATTCCATACAGATTATTGACGGTGTGATGTATGTAAAAACGGAAAACATAGATAAGGGTTTGTTGGAGGAATAATTTATGGCACTATTGTCAATTGTATTACCTTCTTACAATGAGGAACAAAACATTGCCAATACGGCAAAGGTGTTAAGTGAATTATTGGAAACGGAAAAAATAGAATATGAATTGATTTTCATCAATGATGGTTCCAAAGACGCTACATATGAGGAAATACAGAAGGTAGCACAGGGGAATCCGCATGTGAAAGGGGCAAGCTTTAGCAGGAACTTTGGTAAAGAAGCCAGTATTTTTGCAGGACTTACACTGGCATGCGGGGATGCGGTGATTGTCATGGATTGTGATTTGCAGCATCCTCCCCAGACCATTTTGCAGATGTGGAAGCTGTGGCAGGAAGGCTATGAAGTGGTGGAAGGTGTCAAGACCAATCGGGGAAAAGAAAGCTTGGCACATAAATTATCAGCAGGGCTGTTTTATAAGATTATGAGCGCTATTATTAAAATGGATATGAATGCATCCTCGGATTTTAAACTGTTAGACCGTAAAGTAGTAGATGTATTGGTGCAATTGCCGGAAAAGAACACCTTTTTCAGAGCCCTTTCTTTTTGGGCTGGTTTTAAGACTACATCTGTGGAATATGAAGTACAGGAGAGACAGTTTGGTGAAAGTAAGTGGTCCGTGTTTAGCTTAATGAAGTATGCGGTATCAAACGCAACCTCTTTCAGTACATTGCCCTTACAGTTGGTAACGGTTATGGGTGTTGTTTCCATTGCATTTAGTTTTGTTTTGGCCATACAGACATTGGTACGCTTTTTAATGGGTAATTCCGTAGAAGGTTTTACCACGGTTATTTTGCTGATATTGATTATTGGCGGCTTTATTATGTTGAGTTTGGGTATTATCGGTCATTATATTGCCCGTATTTATGAAGAGGTAAAGGGAAGACCGAAGTTTATCATTAGCAGTGTGACGGAGAATGTGCAGGGAGAAGTACTTGGTACATGGAAAAAATAATGAGGAGGTGACTATTATCATATGAAAAAACGAATGGTGAATATGGAATTGCTACGTATTGTAGCTATGATGATGGTAGTCATGTTGCATTATTTGGGCAAAGGCGGATTGCTTCCGGTGCTGACGGGAAGCATGAATGTAAACGGCTATGTGGCATGGGGCATGGAAAGCTTGTGTATTGTGGCGGTAAATGTGTACATGCTGATTAGCGGTTATTTTTTGGTAGAGTCCGGTTTTAAGGCAGGCAGATTGGTAGAACTTCTTTGTCAGACGTTATTTTATGCAGTCTTGGTGCCGGTGATTTTGGTGGCATTAGACGTGATTTCCGCAGATGTTTTTAGTGTAAATCATATTTTAGAGACTGTTTTGCCGGTACAGATGGAGCAGTATTGGTTTATTACCGCCTATGTGATTATGTATTTGCTTTCACCGGTATTGTCTACAGCGGCAAAGGGTATGAAGCAGGAACAGTTACGTGGAACCATTATAGGGCTAGTTCTGTTCTTAGCGGTAAGTAAGTCGGTTTTACCTGTTCAGCTGGCAGTGGATAGTTATGGTTATGATGGCTTGTGGTTTATCTGTGTTTTCTTAGTGGCGGCATATATACGCTTGTATGGTTTATCTTTCTTTACTGCCAAAGAAAACGGCAGAAGGGGAGCGGTTTGTTATTTTGCAGGCTGTTTGGGAATATATGTGGTGATGCTTTTGGTAAGAGCAGTATATTTAAGGATGGGCAGTCTGGATCATTTTATTCAGAATACGTATCATTATAATCATATATTGAATTTGTTTGCAGCGGTGGCGCTGTTTTATGCTTTCTATTACATGAAAATTGATGCTGAAAAGCTTTGGGCTAAACTAATTTGCAAGATAGCTCCTTACACATTGGGGGTATATTTGTTACATGAGCAGCTGGATGTGCGCTATTTGTGGCCACAGTGGCTGGGGGCTACGGCAGAGGGTAGTGCAGCAGTATTCGTGCTGAGAAGTATTGTATCCGTATGGATTGTATTTGCAGTTGGTATTTTAGTGGATATGGTCCGTGGCGGAGTGTTCGGCGTGGTAAAGAAGATGAAAAAGAAGAAAGAGAAATAAAAATAGGGAAATATGTTGGATAAATTACAAAATAATCCAAAATTAAATAAAGGACTGAATCTTATTTTTTTCTTAATTTTGTTGTTATACCCTTTGCGTCACATTCGTTTGGGTGTAGAATGGCAAGATACAGGATATAATTATGCGCATTTTGCATACATGGAAAATATGGATCAAATGTGGCTGTTCAGTACGTATTTTGCCAATGCGGTGGGAAATCTTTTTACGAAGCTGCCTTTGGGAAATACTATGCTGGGGTTGAATTTGTATACCGGTTTGACAGTATGTGTATTGGCAGTGGCCGGTTATTGGTTTTTTGTGAAATGTGTTAAATTATCACCGTTATTTGTGTTTTTAGGTGAATTTTTGGCCATAAGCTTTTGTTGGTGTCCTACGGCGTTATTGTACAATTATTTGACCTATATTCTGTTAGGTGCCGGTGGAGTTCTACTGTATTATGGTTTGACAAAGGAAGAGAAAAATAACCGCTTTTTTGTACTTGCAGGTGTGTGCTTGGGATTAAATGTATTTGTACGTTTTTCTAATTTAGCCAATATGGGCTTGATTGTAGCCGTATGGGCCATGGGCATTATTCGTAAGGAGAAGATTAGTAAAGTATTACAGCAGACCGGTTTTTGTGTGTTGGGATATTTTGTTGGTTTGTTGGGCGGTTTTGGATTTATTAGTCTGCAATACGGGGCAAATACGTATATTCAAGGTATTTTGCGCCTTTTGACCATGCCGTCGGAGGCATCCAGTTATACTATGGTTTCCATGGTGCTTGCCCAGGTGCAGAACTATCAGCAGAATCTGATTTGGCTGAGTTATTTAGGTGTATTTATGTTGGCGGGTATGGTAGTGTATCAGCTTTTGCCAAAGAATAAATATATTACGTGGATAAAGAAGTTTGGCTATGTAACATGTGTATTTCTGGGATTTTATTATCTGAGAAATCAGAGGATGTTTAATTTTTCCTATGTAACGAAGGAGAGTATGTTCCAGTGGGCAATTATGCTTTTGACAGCTACCCTGGCGATTGGTGTGGTGGTAATTTTCAGCAAGAGATTTACGGAACAGGAAAAGCTCTTGTGTGGAATGAATATACTGGTGATTTTAATCACTCCTCTGGGAAGTAATAATCATTTATATCTGGCAATTAATAATTTATTTTTTGTGGCCCCTTATACCTTGTGGATGTTGTATCGGTTTTTCAAGTGGTTGCCGCAAGAGATAGCTGTAAAGAAGCGGAAAATCAGTATGTTTCCGGTAAAAGCCATGATGTGCTCGATTTTCTTTATGATTATTTTTCAGGGAACCCTATTTGGCTGGTTTCATGTGTTTACCGAGGGGGATGGAGAGTACAATTTGCATACACCGGTGGAAAACAATCAAGTGCTGAAGGGTATGTTAACGGATGAGGAACGTGCCGAATATATTTCGGAAATCTCTGCGTATGTGGAATCAAAAGGCTTGAAGGGACAGGAGGTTATTTTGTATGGCCAAATACCGGCGATGTCTTATTATTTAGAAATGCCTTTTGCCATATCTTCCTGGCCGGATTTGGCTTCCTACAATTATGGTGTAATGGAAAGCGATTTGCTGGAAATACAGGAACAGGCAGAGAAAAAGGAAAGAGTACTTCCGGTGATTTTGATGGATAAGTTTCAGGGAACTTATGTAGTATCCGGAAAAGAAGGTCTGGAGGCATTGGGAGTAGCGGAAGGAACGGTTAAAGAAATAGAAGCAGACCGAAAGCTATTGCTTTTAACAAATATGATAGATAAGTATGATTACAAGGTGACTTTTGAGAATGGTAAATTTGTTATGTTTGAGGCAAAGTAAATTTTGAAAGGTATCTTGGAATGGAGGAAACAATGATTAATTTTAACGTACCACCCTTTACCGGTAAGGAAATGGAGTATATTAAGGAATGTGTGGAGAATCAGAAGATTTGCGGAGATGGTATTTACACCAAGAAGTGTAATCAGTGGTTGGAGGAGAAGACCGGTACAGCAAAATGTTTGCTTACTACCTCTTGTACCCATGCCACAGAGCTGGCGGCATTGTTAGCGGAAATTCAGCCGGGAGATGAAGTGATTATGCCGGCTTATACGTTTGTTTCTACAGCGGATGCGTTTGTACTTCGTGGCGCCGTACCGGTATTTGTGGACATCAGACCGGATACCATGAATATGGATGAAAATATGATTGAGGCAGCTATTACAGACAAAACCAAGGCAATTGTTCCGGTACACTATGCAGGCGTATCTTGCGAAATGGATAAGATTATGGAGCTGGCAGAGAAGTATAACTTGGTGGTAATAGAAGATGCAGCACAGGGTATTATGTCAACCTATAAAGGAAAAGCACTTGGTACCATTGGTGATTTTGGGTGTTTTAGTTTTCATGAAACCAAAAACTACAGTATGGGTGAAGGCGGCGCCCTGTTAATCAGAGATGAAAAGTATATTGAGAATGCAGAGATTATTCGTGAGAAGGGAACCAATCGCAGTAAGTTCTTCAGAGGACAGATTGATAAATATACTTGGGTAAATTTTGGCTCCTCTTACTTGCCCAGTGATATGAATGCGGCATATTTGTATGCACAGCTGGAGATGGCGGAGGAAATCAATGATTTGCGTCTTGCCTGCTGGAATCGTTATTATGAGAATTTAAAGCCTTTGGTGCAAGCAGGATATATTGATCTTCCGGTGGTACCTGAAGGATGTGTGCACAATGCGCATATGTTTTATATTAAGGCAAAGGATATTGAGGAAAGAACAGAGTTGATTGCATATTTAAAAACGAAAGAAGTTATGTCAGTGTTTCATTATATTCCTTTGCATACGGCTCCCGCAGGACTGAAGTTTGGACGTTTCCATGGGGAGGATAAGTATACCACCAAGGAAAGTGAGCGTCTGACCCGTTTGCCCATGTTCTATGGTTTGACCTTGGAACAGGTGGATTATATTTGTGAGCAGGTAAAGAACTTTTATGTAAAATAAAAGTAATTGTTAGGAGTTGGGATGTTGGTAATACAAATTTTGATTTTAAGTATTCTATTGCTGGCGGTTCCAATGCTGGTGGGAAGCTTATTTACAGATTCCGAAAAAACAAATAATGGTTTGATACGTTATTGGATTAGCGGACAAATATTGCTTTGGGCAGTATTTTTGTTAATCAGTGTGCCACTGATTCTGAAACAAAAAAATTTTTCCTTGGTACAGGATTTGTATAATGGAAGTATTTTCGTATTTGTTTTAGCTGCGGTTTTGGTGAATGTAGTGCGTCTGAAACGTAAGAAGGTTGCAAGGCTGGAGGCTACACCGCGCAAAGTATGGACCAAGGGACAGGTTTTCCTTTGGGCGGTTTTCGGAATTCTTTTGTTGTTACAGTTGGTATTGAGTGTTGTTTTGGCATATGAAGAAGGGGACGATGCTTTTTATGTGGCGATTTCCACGGCTACAGCGGCATCGGACCGTATGTATCAAACCTTGGCATATACCGGATTAGCAACGGAGCTGGATGCAAGACATGGTTTAGCGCCCTTTCCGGTATGGATTGCTTATTTGGCGAGAATGTCCGGAATGATACCGGTAACCGTGGCACAGATTGCAGTGCCGGTGGTGATTATTTTGCAGACCTATGCTATTTATCATTTGATTGCAGTGCAATTGTTTGCGGAGAATCAAAAAAATGTACCTTTGTTTCTGGTGCTTGTGGAAATAATGTTTCTTTTTGGAGGATATTCAGTATATTCTGCAGAGAACTTTTTATTGGTTAGAGCCACCCAGGGCAAGGCTGTTATAGCCAATGTAATTCTTCCTTTTTTGTTTTATCTTATGTTTCTTTTGGCAGAAAAAATGCAAAAGAAAGAAGGGTTTGGCCGGTGGAACTGGATATTACTTGGTGCAACCATGCTTGCCGGTTGTTTGTGCAGTACCTTGGGCATTTTGTTGACGGGTATGTTGATTGGTGTGGTTGGTGTCTGTATGGCTGTTGTTTACCGGAAGTGGACAGTGTTGCTGCCCTTGGCATTTAGTTGTGTGATTCCGGGACTGTTGGCTGTTTTGTATTTTACAATTAGTAGCGTGTAATTGGAAAGGGCTGGCTATGGTTGAAACATTTCAAAAGTATGGTGGAAGTGGGTTGATGTTATGCTGGTTTATTGTAGCATGGCTGTATCTGCTCATAAAAGAGAAGAAGGAAAGCAAGAGAATCCTTTTTGTTTATGCACCGGCAGTTATGTTGATTATTTTCTTTAATCCATTGTTTTACGGATTTTTTGGACAAATGTCGGAAGAGGATATTTATTTTAGATTTTTATGGCTGGTACCGATAACCATGGTAGTAGGTTATGCTATCGTGAAAATATATAATACTCTTGCAGAAAATAAGAAAACGGTATTTATAATAATTGCTATGATTATGTTGGTGATTTCCGGTAGGATAGTATATACAAATCCGTTGTTTACCAAAGCTGAGAATGAGTATCATGTACCTCAGGCGGTGGCAAATATTTGTGATGCGATTATTGTAGATGGACGTGAAGTAATGGCGGTATTTCCGGAAGAATTTCTGTTGTATGTGAGGCAGTATACTCCATATGTATGTATGCCTTACGGGCGTGATGTGCTGAAAGGCGGATACAATGATTTGTACGGAATTATGGGACAGACGGAAATCAATGCGGAAGAGCTGGCATATTGGGTGAAATTAGATGGTTGTCACTATATTATAATCAGCGAAGAAAAGAAACTTATAGGTAGTTTGGAAGATTATGATTATGAGCTGTTTGCGGTAATTGACGGTTACTGTATATACAGAGACACCACAATATATATAGGACTATAAAAACAGCAGGTCGATGTTTTGACCTGCTGTTTGACATTTATTGTTCATCATAATATTGTAAAGCATAAACAAAGCGTTCGGCTAATTTTTGCTTGCCATCTTTGTTTAAATGGACATTATCAATCAAATAATCCTGACAGTTTGAAACATTTACGGTTCCGTAGAAATTGTCTACATAAGTGACACCGGTATAAGACGCTGCTTGTTCTAACATTTGGGAGTAGGTGGAAAGGGGATATTCATTATACACATAAATATCGCTGTCCACATATTCACCGGCACTGTTAACCGCATAGGCATAGGTGGGTGACATTACGATGATCCGTATGTGTGGATACCTTTCCTGAATTGCTTCGATACCAGCTACCATGTTGCCATAATAGGTTTGAATATCAATAGGCTTTGCGGGGTTATATAAAGTCCTTCCGTCTAAGTAATCACTTGCATCATACATAACACCGATAACATCCAGCATGGAAAAATCTAAGTCCATCATGGTATCGTATACATCCCAGGCTTCTGGGGGAAGTTGTTCGGGAGAATCGGCAATGGCTTGTTCACATGGTTGTGAATTATCCTTGCCCACGAAGGTGGTCAGCCAATAAAAGTTATAGGCATCCATAGCATCATCTGCAGCGGAAAAGGTAGGATTTGTAGCTGCCAGATAAGAGCCGGGAACTGCACAGTTATAAACATTGGCATCTGCCATCTCTGCAATAAGGTTACCAACATTATCAATGGTACCATAATCGTCTGCAAAAGCACCATTACCTAAAAGGAGGATGTTTGTTACACCGTCAGCGGCAGCGGCGCTACCCTCGCTGTCAAGGTTGGGTAAAATATTATCTAAAATTTCTATGGGAACTTCGTCTGTGATTTCCTGTTCCGCCATAAATTCATCTAAGCTTAATCGGACACCCCAGTTTTTGAATCTCAAAACAATAAATACTACTGAAAAAATTAAAATAACAAGCAATACTACATGCCAATTGATTTTTAAAAAAGTATTCAGTGCTTTTTGACCGGTGGAAGCATTTTCTTCTTCGGTTTCGGGAACTAAATATTCCTCGGACTTTATCATTTCGTCATAGTTAAGGTCTGCATCCTGCTCTAACTTGTCCAAATCAAGAATCGGCATAGGTGCAGTATCCTGCTTATTTATATCATTATTATTCATGATTTCTCCTCGTTCTTAAAACACAAATTTCTCCTATATTTTACTATTATATGGTCGTTCTGTCTAGATTATTAATGATAATTTAAGAATTAAGAATTTGTGAAGAAATGCTGAATGACTTGCATGAAAAGAACACTAATGATATACTGTCTATGAATATTTTGGAAAGAAAGGGTCTTTATTATGAGGTTGCCATTCGACTTTCGAGGGATGCATAAAAAAGAAGATATAGAGAAAAGAGATTGGGAAAGTTGGAATAAAAGTTTCTGGGATTCCTTAGAGGATGAAGAGAATGAAGAATACGATGCTTTGGAGTACGCAGAGGAAATGGAGGAGTATGCCGAAGCGTATTCAGAAGAGGAGTTCATTGAGGCGGAAGATTCTGAAGAAGCTGAGTATATTGAAGAAGAATACACCCAAGATGAGGTAGAAGAATACACTGAGGAAAGTGATAACAGTGTATATGCAGGCGGTGTGTATGCAACAGGCGAATATGAAGCAGAAACGTATGAGGAAGAACATGTAGAAGAATATTCGGACGGGTATGGTGAAGAATATACAGAAGAGTATTCAGAGGAATACGGTGACGAGTATGCAGAAGAGTATTCGGAGGAATATACAGAAGAATATCCGGAAGACTATGAGGGAGAAGAATACATAGAAGAATATCCGGAAGATTATGTGGAAGAGTATACCGAAGAAGAATATCTACAGGATGCATATTATCAACAGGATTACGAAGAATACAAAGAAGTGCGTAGAAGAGCCGTAGATTATGATACCAATAAAAAGTGGTTTGATTATATGCTTATTGGCGGTGCGGTAGCAGTACTTTTGCTTGCCTTGTTGTTGTGCGGTAATCTGGTGATTAAAATTTTAAATACAGAAGATAAGAATACAACACAACAGTTGGGTAGTCAGTTAAGTAATATTAATTTGATTGGTGAGCAGGGATTGCTGGCAGTGTCCAATGCACAGAAGGCATTATCCTCTGCGGTAGAGGAAGTACAAGCTACGGCAACTCCACAGCCTACCGATTATGATGAAGAAGATATTAAAAATGAAGTAGAAGTTACTCTTAGCCTAACTTCTATCGAGAAGGATTTGAAAATTAAATTCTTGAATAAGGAAACAGGTAAACTGATTGGTAATGTGCCATTCAGTGTAGAAGCAACAAATGAAGATGGTACCGATTATTTTTGGTCTGATGATGATATGGATGGTATCATTTATAAAAAGAACTTGGCAGCGGGCGATTATACTATTAAAGTATATGCGTTGACAGAGGCCAAGTATAATGCATATGCAGTGCCTACTTCCGAAAAAAAGATAGAAGTGAAACAAAAAATTGAATATGAAAAGGTAGACGTTACTGCAGAAATTATGGATGAGTCCGAAGTAGATGTACAAAAGGAAGATACTAAGAAAAATGACGTGATTGAAGAAGAGTATTTGCAGGATACCGTGCAGTGGGTAGAAAGTACAGTTGTTCAGGCGGGCTATGAAAAGATTGACATAAGTACGATTCCTAATCCGGCTACATTGGCGTTTAAGCGGATTATGGATCAGATGCGGCCTATGGTAGTTTATGCGGCACAGCCATCGGAAGGTACGGTTTCAGGAGGTGACATTACACCGACTGCAATACCAACAGAGACACCGACAGAAACACCAACAGAGGTTCCAACTGCGGTACCAACAGAGACACCGACAGAGGTTCCGACTGCGGTACCAACAGAGACACCGACAGAGGTTCCGACTGTGGCACCAACAGAGACGCCGACAGTGGCACCAACGGCAACAGCGTCACCTACGCCAACACCTACGGTCAGCCCTAGTCCTACGCCCAGTGCAACACCTGCACCAATGAAAATAGAACTTTCTACAACGAAGGAAACGGTATATATCGATAGCTTTATTGATATTTCTGTGAAAATAGAAAATGAGTGGGAAAATGTACAGGTATCTGCAACATCTTCTGATACGAATGTGGCGTCCGTTACAGTAAACGGAAAGACCGTTCGTGTAAATGGACTTAAGGCAGGAACAGCGAATATTTCCATTGTTTGTAGCGCGGCAGACTTTACATCCTCAACGCTTACCTGTGAAGTGACTGTAAAAATGGATCCGGCAAAAGAAACCGGTAAGTATTTAAAGGATTCCCAAGGTAGGGAAGTGTATGTAAAGGATGGCGAGTCTTATCGTCTTGCAACCTATGCGGATTATTATGCGGCAAGCGATTTCTACATAATGACCCAGGCAAAATACACCGGTTGGCAGGTAATTGATGGCCAATATCGTTATTATGATGCGTATGGTAAATATGTAACAGGCGAACAGGTTATCCAGGGAGTTAAGCATACCTTCAGCTCCGATGGTTCTTTGGTAATCGGTTCCGGTACCATGGGTATTGACGTATCTAAGTGGAATGGTAATATTGATTGGACAGCAGTAAAGAATGCAGGAGTTAATTATGTAATTATTCGTTGTGGATACAGAGGTTCTTCTCAAGGCGCATTGATTCAGGATTCAAAATTTGAGCAGAATATTAAGGGCGCTAATAGAGCCGGTATCAAAGTAGGTGTATATTTCTTTAGCCAGGCCATTGACAAGAATGAAGCAGTAGAAGAAGCATCCATGGTTTTGGAGTGTATTAAGGATTATAATATCTCGTACCCGGTATTTTTGGATGTAGAGCCAAGCGGTGGTCGTGCGGATAAATTAACTAAGTCGGAAAGAACCGAGATTTGTAAGGCGTTCTGCGAAACCATCAAAAATTATGGTTATACAGCAGGTATCTATGCTAATAAGACCTGGTTGGAAACCAAGCTGGATATGAGCCAGTTGAACGGTTATAAGGTATGGTTGGCACAGTATGCATCTGAGCCGACTTATCAGGGAAGATATGATATGTGGCAGTACAAGGATTCCGGAAAAGTAAGCGGAATTAGTGGTGATGTAGACTTGAATATGAGTTATTTGGGCTACTAATGTTCATACTAGTCACAGAATAAAAGATGTGGTATAATGTACGCGGTAAGAAAACCAAGCGCCACAGAATGTGGCATTTGGTTTTCGGCGCGATAACGAGCAAACAGTCTGCGAAGCAGACAATAAGCACGCAGGGCTGGTTTGCGAGTAGAATACGCGGTAAGAAAATGAAGTGAAAAGGAGATTCTTATGAGAACATATTTGGTAACAGGCGGTGCCGGTTTTATCGGTTCCAACTACATTCATTACATGTTTAAGAAATATAATAACAACATTCGTATTATTAATGTGGATGCCCTTACCTATGCAGGTAATTTGGAAAATTTAAAGGATGTTGAAGATAGAGAAAATTATACTTTTGTAAAGGCAGATATCTGCGATAAGGAAGCCATTCAGAAGGTATTTGCGGAGAATGATATTGACCGCGTGGTACATTTTGCTGCAGAGAGTCATGTAGACAGAAGTATTCGTAATCCGGAGGTATTTGTGCAGACTAACGTACTTGGTACTGCAGTTATGTTAAACTGTGCTAAGGCAGCATGGGAATTGCCGGACGGAAGCTTTAAGGAAGGTAAGAAATTCCTTCATGTTTCTACAGATGAGGTATATGGTTCCTTGCCGGATGACGACAATGCATTCTTCTATGAAACTACACCGTATGATCCCCACAGTCCTTACTCTGCAAGTAAGGCCAGTTCGGACATGCTGGTAAAGGCATATATGGATACTTATAAATTCCCGGCGAATATTACCAACTGTTCTAACAACTATGGACCTTACCAGTTCCCGGAAAAGTTGATTCCGCTGATTATTAACAATGCATTGCAAGGCAAGAAACTTCCGGTATATGGTGATGGTAAGAATGTGCGTGACTGGTTGTTTGTAGAGGATCATGCCAAGGCAATCGATATGGTACAGGAACAGGGCAGATTGTTCGAGACCTATAACATCGGTGGACATAATGAGAAGCAGAATATTGAAATTATCAATATTATTATTGAAACTTTACAGGAGATGCTTCCGGAAGGTGACCCGAGAAAGGCGTTGGTAAGTAAAGATTTAATTACTTACGTAGAGGATCGTAAGGGACATGACCGCCGCTATGCTATTGCACCGGATAAGATTAAGGCAGAAATCGGTTGGTATCCGGAAACCATGTTTAAGGACGGTATTAAGAAGACCATCGCTTGGTTCTTTGAGAATGAAGAGTGGATGAAGAATGTAACCAGCGGTGACTATCAGAAATATTATGCTGATATGTACGAAAATAAATAATGCAGGCTTAATGGGGACGATTTTTCAGTCGTTCCCATTCGGTGTGTTTAAAAGATACTAAAATTTGAGAAAAAGAGGGCGTAAAATTATGAAGGGAATTATTTTAGCCGGCGGTTCCGGCACTAGATTATATCCGTTAACAAAGGCAATCAGTAAGCAGATTATGCCGGTATATGATAAGCCGATGATTTACTATCCGTTATCAACCTTAATGTTAGCAGGAATTAGAGAGGTGTTGATTATTTCCACCCCTAGAGATTTACCTGTTTTTGAGGAATTATTGGGGGATGGAAGCCAGTTGGGCATGCGTTTTGAATATGCCGTTCAGGAAGTACCCAGAGGTTTGGCAGATGCATTTATTATTGGTGCAGATTTTATTGGTCAGGACAGTGTGGCATTGGTGCTTGGAGACAATATCTTCTATGGACAGAGCTTTTCAAAGCTCTTAAGAGAAGTGGCAGCCAGAGAAAGTGGTGCTACCATTTTTGGCTATTATGTGCGTGATCCCAGAGAATATGGTGTGGTGGAATTTGATGAAAACGGCAAGGCACTTTCCATTGAAGAAAAACCCGCAAATCCGAAGAGTAATTATGCTGTACCGGGATTATACTTCTATGACAATGATGTAGTAGAAATTGCCAAGAATGTAAAGCCTTCTGCAAGAGGTGAAATTGAAATTACCAGTATTAACAACGAGTATCTTAGACGTGGTACTTTACGCGTGGAAACCATGGGAAGAGGTTTTGCATGGTTGGATACCGGTAACCACGATTCCTTATTGGATGCTGCAAATTTCGTGGCAGCTTTCCAGAAGAGACAGGGACTTTATGTTTCTTGTATTGAAGAAATTGCATATAAGAGAGGTTTTATTGATAAGGAGCAGCTGCTTAAGCTGGCAGAGCCTTTGATGAAGACAGAGTACGGCAAGTATATGGTTGAGGTAGCAAATGGACTCTAAGCTGAAACGCTTTTGTATTATCGCCAGCTTTTCTGTAATGGTGTTGGTGGTGCTGTTGGTATATTATGTGAATCGTGAAAAAATGACACAGACTGACCAAGTACCTGTAACATTACCTGTAGTAGAACAGCAGACACAAAATCTGACCGTTTATCCGGAAGGTATTCAAACAGAGGATGGTTATCAGATTGGTTACTCTTTGTCTGCATTTATGAATGATAAGGAATTTTTTGAACCGGATGAGAAGGTGGAAAGCGTGATTTCGGCAGAGCGTCTTTCCATGGTGGTAACTTCCGTAGAAAAAGATTTACGTATTCGGATTTTGGACGAAACGGGGATGAACGTAACAGGTGAGAGTTTTCAAGTAGTATTGGAAGGCTTGGGCGAATACAAGGATTTAGATAAAGATGGTATTCTCTATATTGGCGATATTGCGTCCGGTGAATATAATCTGTTTTTGCAACCTATAGAGAATTACATTGTGCCGGAGAGTGCTACAAAAGTAAATGTGAAGGATAAAATAGAATATGTAGCAATCAAGGATATTTCTGTATTGATTAAAACAGAAGCTGATATTGACGCGGAAGCGGAAGATACCGGCAAAAAAGATGCCTTGGACGATTCGGATAAGTCGGAAATCACTAAGTTGCAAAATACAACAGCGAATTCCAGCGTGGGGATTGATGTTTCAAAGTGGAACAAAGAAATCGACTGGGCACAGGTGAAGAATGCCGGCGTAGAATTTGCCATTATCCGTGCGGGGTATCGTGGTTCTTCTACCGGAAGTCTGGTTGTGGACCCCTGTTTTGAAGCGAACATAAAAGGTGCGACGCAGGCAGGTTTGTTGACGGGTGTGTACTTCTTTACTCAGGCAGTGAATGAAGTAGAAGCGGTGGAAGAAGCTTCTATGGTAATTGAACTTCTAAAAGAATATGATATACAATATCCGGTATTTATTGATACCGAAGGTGCCGGTGGAAACGGAAGAGCTGATGGCTTGGATGTGGCTACCAGAACCGCTGTGTGTGAAGCCTTTTGTAGTACCATAGCCAATGAAGGGTATAAGGCGGGTGTCTATGCCAGCCGCAATTGGTATAATACCAGATTGAATACTGAGAATTTAGAGAAATATTATATATGGCTGGCAGAGTATCGTAGTGAACCTCTGTACCAGGGAAGCTACCAGATGTGGCAGTATACTTCAAAAGGACAAATCCCCGGTATTGAAGGCAATGTAGATATGAATGTAAGTTATATTGTTCCATAGCACTGAAGGCGCGACTTTACGAATGGCGCGAGCTGCGCGAAAGAACGAGAAAAGAGAGGAAAACAACATGGGAAAAATAACCGTAGAAACTTGTGAAATAGAAGGTTTAAAAATAATAACTCCTACCGTATTTGGTGATGAAAGAGGATATTTTGTGGAAACCTATAATTATAATGATTTCAAAGCGGCGGGAATTGATGTGGAGTTTGTACAAGATAATCAATCCGCTTCCAAGAAAGGAGTGCTGAGAGGCCTTCATTTTCAGATTAATTATCCTCAGGACAAGTTGGTAAGAGTAATCAAAGGAGAAGTATTTGACGTGGCAGTAGACTTACGAAAGGGTTCTCCTACCTTTGGTCAGTGGCATGGTGTCCTTCTTAGTGAGGAAAATAAGAAGCAGTTTTTTGTACCCAAGGGATTTGCCCATGGATTTTTAGTGTTATCTGATTATGCAGAATTTTGTTACAAGGTAACCGACTTCTATCATCCGAATGATGAGGGCGGCTTAATGTACAATGCGCCGGATATTGGTGTAGAATGGCCCATTCCGGAGGGGATGGAAATAATCCTTTCCGAAAAAGATACCAAGCATGGTAACTTGACTGAGTATATTGAAAAGTACGGAAAATAACGAGAGTGTGGGAATAAATTAGTTATGAAAGAGAAGAAGCTTTCAAAAAAAATAGGGATTACCTTATTTTTAACACTTGCCATGATTATGGCAGGTGTTATTGTGCTACATAAGAATCCCTTTGCAGATCCCCAGGAGGAGCTTTTGAAGAAAGTGATATCCTGTGCGATTATTATTGTGGCGAGTATTATTTTCATTGTTTATTATGAAAAGATTACTATATTGCCCGCAGAGCTTTGGCAGAACAGAAGGCTGATTTGGAAATTGGCAAAAAATGATTTTAAGAAGCGTTATGCCGGTTCTTATTTGGGTGTTGTATGGGCGATGGTACAGCCGGTGGTAACGGTACTTATGTACTTCTTGGTGTTCGATTTGGTCTTTAATAGTCAGGGTCCTTTACTTGCGGATGGAACCAGAGTGCCTTATGTACTATCTCTTACGGCCGGTCTGGTACCTTGGTTTTTCTTTAGTGAAGCATTGAATTATGGTACGTCGGCCCTTTTGGAATACAATTATTTGGTAAAGAAAATTGTATTTAAAATCAGTATCTTGCCAATTATTAAAGTAATTGCAGCCAGTTTTGTACATGTATTTTTTGTGTTGGTGCTTTTGGTAATGGCAGCATTTTATGGATATTATCCAACCATTTATACCATACAGTTGCTTTATTACAGCATTTGTCTGTTTGTATTTGTGTTGGCTTTGTGCTATACCACTTGTGCAGTTGCAGTATTTTTTAAAGATATTACACAGATTATCAGCATTTTTTTACAGGTGGGCATGTGGGCTACACCGATTTTGTGGAATTTAAGTGATATGCAGGCCAAGTTTGGGGATGCAGTATTACTATTTAAAATCAATCCCTTGGTTTATATTGTAGATGGATACCGTAGTGCTATATTTGAAAGACAGTGGTTTTTTGAAGACTTTTTCTCTACCATGTACTTCTGGATTATTACCGTAGTGTTGTTTGGTTTTGGAGCATTGGTATTTAAACGATTAAAGGTACATTTTGCGGATGTGTTATAAATTTTTCTGCCGGAGAATGGAGAATCGGTGCCGGTAGGAAAATAGCAGAATAGAAGAAAGATGAGGGCAGTTGCGAAATGCAGGAGAACTCACAGATTGCAATAGAAGTAAAAGATGTCAAAAAAATATATAAGCTGTACGAGAGACGTTCGGACCGTGTGAAAGATGCTTTTGGACTGATGAAGAAGAATCCGCCCAAGAAGTATCATGCTTTGAATGGGGTAAGTATGCAGATTAAGGCCGGAGAAACGGTAGGTATTATTGGTACCAATGGTTCCGGTAAATCTACCATTCTCAAGATTATTACCGGTGTGTTAAATGCTACAGAGGGGGAAGTAACGGTAAATGGACGTATTTCTGCCCTGTTGGAGTTGGGTGCCGGTTTTAATATGGAGTACAATGGTATCGAAAATGTGTACTTAAACGGTACCATGATGGGCTTTACGGAAAAGGAAATTGAGGAAAGATTACCGGCTATTTTAGAGTTTGCGGACATTGGGGATTATGTGTACCAGCCTTGTAAAACTTATTCCAGCGGTATGTTTGTACGTCTGGCATTTGCAGTAGCCATTAATATTGACCCGGAGATTTTGATTGTAGATGAAGCACTTTCGGTAGGTGATGTATTTTTTCAGGCCAAGTGTTATCACAAATTCGAAGAGTTTAAGGAACAGGGTAAGACCATTATTTTTGTAAGTCATGATTTGAGCAGTGTCAGCAAATATTGTGACAGAGTGTATTTGTTAAACAAGGGAAATCTTCTGGGAGAAGGTTCCCCTAAGGAAATGATTGATGCGTATAAGCGTGTATTGGTAGGCCAGTACGGAGATGAGGATACTGCCGGCGGTGGTACAGCGGTAATTGGTGTCAGTGAAAACGAAAACCAGAACGCAGATTGCCAGGAGTACGGTACCAGACAGGCAGAGATTGTGGAGCTGTATGTGACGGATGAAAGAGGTGCCCGCACCACTACTATATTAAAGGGCACAGAATTTACCATGCACATGAAGGTCAAAATCAATGACCATATTCCCCAACCCATTTTTGCTTTTTCACTGAAAAATGCAAAGGGCGTGGAGATTACGGGAACCAATACCATGGCGGAACGGGCATTTTTGGACAGTGTCAGTCCGGGAATGGTAAAAGAAATTACCTTTACCCAAAAAATGAATTTGCAGGGTGGAGAATATTTAATTTCGCTGGGTGTGACCGGCTATAATAATTATGATTTTGAAGTATATCACAGGTTATATGATGTGTTAAATATTACAGTAGTGTCAGATAGAGACACGGTAGGTTATTTTGATATGAATTCCAAAGTTACTGTAAAAGATTCGTCATGGCGCATTACAGAAATGAGGAGAAAGAGGAAAGATGGTAAAGCAAGTTGGGAAAATTGTTCTTGATTTAAGTAAATATCCCGGAGAAGATTTTTATTGCGACGGAGCAGTAGAGGACGAACTTTTGGAAATCGTGGAAAATTATCCGGAGGAAGAATACGGACGGATTATTGAAGAACGCAAAAACTGGCCCATACTGTACCATTTGTCCTATTTAAGAGAGAATATTGTAGATTGGATTCCTATGACCAAGGACATGAAGGTGCTGGAGGTAGGAAGCGGTTGTGGAGCCATTACCGGTGCTTTGGCACGTAAGGCAGGCAGTGTGACTTGTGTGGAGCTTTCGAAGAAACGAAGTACCATTAATGCTACCCGTCATAAGGACTGCGATAATGTATTGATTCATGTGGGCAATTTTAAGGACGTAGAACCTACTTTGGATACGGACTTTGATATGATTTGTCTGATTGGTGTTTTCGAGTACGCACAGGCTTACATTGGTGGCGAGAATCCTTATGAGGATTTTTTGAAGATTTTACAAAAGCATTTGAAAAAAGACGGCAGAATTATTATTGCCATTGAAAATAAATATGGTCTGAAGTATTTTGCCGGTTGCAGAGAAGATCATACAGGAACTTTTTTTGAAGGTATTGAGAATTATAATCAGGGTGGCGGTGTCAGAACCTTTGGCCGTAAGGGTTTAGAGCAGATTTTTAAAGCATGTGGTGTGGAAGAGTATCATTTTTATTATCCATATCCGGATTATAAATTTCCTACATCCGTGTATTCAGATGAGTATCAGCCGAAAAAGGGAGAGCTCTTTAATAATTTGCGGAATTTTGACAGGGACAGGCTACAACTGTTTGATGAAAAAGAAGTTTTTGACGGTTTGGTAGAGGAGCAACTGTTTTCCGTATTCTCTAATTCTTACCTGGCAGTGCTGGGTGGAGATTTTGAAGTAAAATATGTGAAGTATTCCAACGACCGTGCCCCTAAGTACCGTATCCGTACGGAGATTGGTAAAAACAACGAAGCGTGGAGTGTGAGAAAGTATCCGGCACATGAAGCGGCCAAGGAACATGTGCGTGGTATGGAAAAGGCGTATCAGTTGCTAAAGGAGCGATATGCCGGTGGACAGTTGGAAATCAATCAGTGTACGCTGGAGGAAACCACAGAGGGAGTTTGTGCAAAGTTTGAATACATTGATGGTGTCCCCTTGCTGGAATATATGGATGGCTGTCTGGAACGAAAGGACATGGAAGCCTTTTATAAATATTTTGAAGAGTATACCCAAAGGGTAAGCTATGGGGAAGACAGTCAGGTAACTGCCTTTGATTTGGTGTTTGGTAATTTGTTGTTACAGGGAAATAAATGGACACTAATTGATTATGAATGGACCTATGAAAAGACTATTGCATTCAAGGAACTGGCATACCGTGCAGTGCAAAGCTATGTGTCCGAGGAAGAAAAGAGAAAGTGTATCGACACCACCAGAATGTTAAAGGCTCTTCAGATTACTCCAGAAGAAGCAGAGCGTTTAGAGAAGCAAGAGTTTGCTTTCCAGGAGGAAGTGAAAGGTGCCAGAAAATCCATGGCAGAGTTGTATGCTATGTTTGGAGAAGATGTGGTGCTTCCCAAGGATTGGAGCCTGAAAAGTAAGGAACGTGTAAAGGTTAACAGAGTGCAGATTTATAAGGATTTGGGCGAGGGCTATAGCGAAGAGAATTCTTATTTCCTGCCGGATGCCTATAAGGATGAGCAGACGGTGGAATTGGAGATTGCTATAGCGCCGGATGTGAAAATGCTTCGTATTGACCCGGCGATGTATCCTTGCATGTGTAAAATAAAGGAGCTTACCTTTAACGGGGAAGCGGTAAAGCTGGATGGCAGAAAGACGATTATTGTAAATGGTCAGAAGGTGCAAGGCTCGGAAGGCTTAAGCATCGTATTTGCTACAGAGGACCCGAATATAAATATTAATATGGAAAAGCTGAATGTACAAAAGGAGAATATCCTGACTGCTAAAATAGAAGTGGTTAGGTTGCCCATGAACACAGCACAGGAGTTGCTGGTTTCCTCCAAAAAGTACAAATATTCTTTACCCGGCTTATTTCGATAAAGTGAGGTAGATTATGAAGGTTAGAATTGGTATCGATATTGGAAGTAGTACAACAAAAATCGTAGCATTTGAAAAGGAACGCATGCTGGAACCTATGGTAGTACGGGCAGACAGCCAGGTGGCATCATTGTACGGAGCCTTCGGCCGTTATCTTTATGAAAACGGTTTGGAATTGGATAATGTAGAAGGCGTATATATTACCGGTGTGGGAAGTAAGCATGTTGAGAAGCCTGTATATGGATGTCCTACATACAAAATCGACGAATTTATTGCCACCGGTACGGGCGGTTATTATCTGACCGACAAAAAGGAAGTAATCGTGGTTAGCATGGGTACCGGTAGCTTTTTTGTGAAAGTAACGGAAAGCGAAATGAAGCACTTAGGCGGTGTGGGCTTAGGCGGCGGTACCATTAGCGGATTATCCTCTATTATGTTAAACACAAATGATATTCATGAAATTGCGGAAATGTCCAGAAAAGGTGACGTGGGAGAAATTGATTTGCGCATTGGTGATTTAGCAAAGGAAAAATTGCCCGGCTTGAATTTGGAGGTAACAGCGTCGAATTTTGCAAAGGCAGATGCCCAGTCAAAGCAGGAGGATGTGGCAGCAGGTATCGTACATCTGGTATTGGAGAATGTATGTCAGACAGCGATTTTGGCATCTATTAATACCGGAATAAAAGATTATTTATTAATCGGCGGTTTGACCAAATTTATCGAATGTCAGGAGCTGGCACAGGCATTTAAGAATCTGTGGGATGTGGAAATCAGCATTCCCGAATATTCAGACTATGCAACAGCCATTGGTGCCGTAATCGCGGCAGACCAGGCGCAGCCTATTAAATAATGCCGGTGCGTGGAAGTAATAAGGCGATATAATAAGCGAGGTAAGTATGGATTATCAAAAGCAGTACGAAGCGGAAAGAGAAAAATGTGCAGATTTGGCAGACCGGATTGCACTTCTGGAAGCGGAGAACGAAGATTTGCAGTTTAAATTAGATAGAATTAAAAATAATGCGTTTTGGAAGGCAACCAAGCCGGCCAGAAGCACCATTCACTTTTGCTTAAGACAAAAGGAACGATTGGCAAATTGTGGTGGTCCCAAGGGTTTTGTGAAAAAGGTGGCTTATAAAAAACGAGAGAAGCAGGCGATGAGAGCCTATGGTACGGAAAGCTTTCCGACGCCGGAGCAGATTGAGGCAGAGCGTAATACCAAGTTTGAACGCATGGTGAAAATCAGTATTTTGGTGCCTTTGTGGAATACTCCGAAGGAATTCCTGACGGAGATGCTGGATTCGGTTATGAATCAGACGTATCAAAATTGGGAGCTTTGTTTGGCGGACGGTTCTGATGGGGAGCATAATTACGTAGGTGAAGTTTGTGCAGAGTATCAGGCCCGTAGTGAAGGAAGAATTGTTTACCAGAAGCTTGCAAAGAACGAAGGGATTGCCGGAAATACCAATCAGTGCTATAAAATGGCAACCGGTGAATATATTGGTTTGTTTGACCATGATGACATTTTGCATCCATGTGTACTTTTTGAGTATGTAAAGGCCATTAATGAGCAGGGTGCGGATTACTTATATTGTGATGAAACCACTTTTAAGAGCGGGGATATTAACAAGATGTTGACCATGCATTTTAAGCCGGACTATGCACCGGACAATTTGCGTGCCAATAATTATATTTGTCATTTTAGTGTGTTCTCCAGAGAATTGTTGGAAGATACGGAGCTGTTCCGCCCACAGTTTGACGGAAGCCAGGACCATGATATGATTTTGAGGCTTACGGACAATGCCAAGAAGGTAGTGCATGTGCCGAAGCTTATGTATTATTGGAGAAGTCATGCAGGTAGTGTGGCTTCCGGTGTAGGGGCAAAACCTTATGCAGTAGCGGCAGCAAAGGGAGCTATTTCCGAGCATTTGAAGAAGCACGGCTTCAGTCACTTCCAGATTACCAGTACCAGAGCTTGTGAGACCATTTTCAGAATCCGTTATCAGATTCTGGGCAATCCTAAAATATCCATTGTGATTGCCAATAAGGATCACGTGGAAGATTTGAAGCGTTGTGTGGAATCGATTGTAGAAAAAAGCACATATGAAAATTACGAAATTATTATTGTGGAGAATAATAGTACCACCCGGGAAATTCGTGAATACTACAGTAAGCTGCTGGGCTTTAATTATGAAAAGGCTTATGAAGAATCTAAGGCGGCCGCCGGAGACAATACGGATATGGGTATGATTACAGCAGAAGCGGAGGGCTATGCAGGCCTCCTGGTGAAGCTGGTTCTTTACCAAGGCGTTTTTAATTACTCGGCAGTGAACAACTTAGGTGAGAAATATGCAACCGGCGATTATATATTATTGTTGAATAATGACACCGAAGTGATTACCTCTAACTGGATGGAAGAGATGTTAATGTACGCCCAGCGTGAGGATGTAGGTGCGGTGGGAGCCAAGCTTTTGTATGCGGACAGAACAATCCAGCATGCAGGTGTAGTATTGGCTCTTGGTGCACATCGTACAGCCGGTCACGGACATTACAAAATGCCTATGCAGAATCTGGGATATATGGGCAGACTTTGCTATACCCAAAATGTTTCCGCGGTAACCGGAGCATGTCTGTTGGTAAAGAAGGAATTGTTTGAACGTGTGGGTGGCCTGGAAGAAAGCTTTGCCATTTCCTTAAATGATGTGGATTTTTGTTTAAAACTTCGTGAAGCCGGATTTTTAAATATTTGGACACCTTTTGCGCAGTTGTACCATTATGAGTCTATTTCCAGAGGATTGGATGACAGCGGAGAGAAGGCGGAGCGTTACAACAGGGAGTCAGAACAGTTCAGAATTAAGTGGAAAGAGGTGTTGGATGTGGGAGACCCGTATTACAATCCAAACTTTACGTTGGATAGAAGTGATTATTCGTTAAAATTACAGTAGGTGTTTGAAAGCAGGGGGAGCAAATGAACACATATTTTAATGAGACCTTGCAGGAATTATCTTTGCAGGTACTGAAAAAGGAAAAGGTTCTGCGGGAATGTAACGTTTTGGAGACCCGCTATAATGAGCTGAAAGTACAGACCGAGGAATTAGAAAAAAGCCGTGATAAGGAAACGGCAGAAGCCCAGAAGGCCGGTGAAAACTTTTTCTTAAATCATTTTGCCAAGGGCAAGGTGGATAAGGAAGCCTTGGAGGCTTATGTGGCAGAAGAAAAATATCAGGTGTCACGAAAAGAGTTGGAACTGTTGCAGGTACAGTTAAATGACGTGAAGAAACGTTTACAGCAGTTTGATGATTGCGAAGAAAAATATGCCCGGTTGTATGAGCAGACTCGCAAGGAGTTGTTGGAAAAGGGTGACGAAAAGGCGCAAACCATTTTGGAAACAGAGGAACAGATTGCTACCTTAAGTGGTCAGTTGGTAGAAGCAGATGAGGCATATACATTGGCAGATGAAGCGATTGCGCAGACGAATCTTATTTCCAAAGAGATAGATGCGTTAAAGGCTACCGGTTATTGGAATCGCGCCAGTGTGAGGAAGTTGGACGGTATGGCAGCCGAACTAAATGTTCAGCTTACCAAGCTAAAGGGGGAAATGCAGGATATTTCTTTGCGTGGAGAGTTTGGCTTGTTTTTCGTAGAAGGTGGTTCGGCTATTTTGGAGATTTTTTTGGATGGTGCGGTTACAGAGCACATATTGCGGGAAAGAATCTATGATATGGTGCCCAGACTTACGAATGTTAAAAGTGATATTTATAAGGCGCATAGTGCCATTGATAAGGTCAAGAAGGAGTATTTGAAAGAGCTGGAAGGAAAGCAGCAAAAACTTAAGGAATTGATTGTAGAAGCTGAATAGTAGAAAAGGCAGTGTACAATAAAAGTACATTGCCTTTATTTTTTGAAAGTCTGTCCGTCTCATTACTCTTCCAACCCCTAAAGATTTACTTAAGGATTTCTAAAGACCTTCCACTTCGCATTGCAGTTGCAAAAAAACTCTGTTATAGTATAGTTGTAAATCAATCAAGTGAATTTGATGAGAGTGTATGAATTTAACGAAAATATGTGATTTAGGGTAAATGTAGGAAAGGCAAGGTATAAGGATGCAGGGAAAAAGTAAGCAAAAAAGAAGAATATTACCGACCTTGGGATTGTGCATGTTAATGTGTCTGACATTTTTTGCAGGGGCAGAATTGACGGTACAGGCAGATGAGGAAGATTTTGTAATAGAAGCAGTGAAATTGGTTGCGGAGGAGGATACCTTTAATATACAGGTGACCGTGGAAAACCAGGGAGAAGACTGGGAAGGTAGCGTGCGTCTTATGGTGGATGAAGAGTATATGTCTGTTGCAGCCTATGATACAGTGATTTCTCTTCCCGAAGGCAGTGTGAAGCAGTTTATAGTAAATGTTCCAAAAGGAACCTTGGAAAATTCAAACGGAACCGTAAATGTTTATATGGTAGACAAAAAGTTCAAAATCGTTGCGGAAGAAAAGTTCAAAAATCTGTTGCGTGAAGAAGCAGATATGCTGGCGATGGGTATTTTGAGTGATAATTATGCGGACCTGACCTTTTTGGATATGGGTGGTACCAGAATGTATTTTTATCGCGAAAATCTGCCTGTAAAATTGTCGGAAGTGACCAAGGATACCTTAATAGAAGATTTGGAGTCATTGGTATTTCTGGTAATCGATTCTTATAATACAGAGATTCTGACGGAGGAACAAATACTTGCCATTGAATCCTGGGTAAGTGATGGAGGTATATTGATTGTTGGTACCGGTGCTTATGGAGAAGAGGTACTTAAAGGTTTTGAAGACAGCTTTTTAGGAGTAACCTGTGAAGGTGTTTTTGAACCGGGTATGGGTTACTATGAATTAGAGTACGGAAATGAAGATAAGCTGCATTTTGCAGAGCTTCAGGATAAATACGGACAATTTTATAATTATGCTACCGGTGCTATGATTTGTAGCTATGGAGATGGAGCTACCGGCGTATTGTCCTACTCTTTGTCAGAAGTGGCAGGTATGGATGCGGCCTTTTTTGAGAACTGTGTGAAAGAAGATTTTGTTTTCTATATTTTAGAGGATATTAGTAGCTATAGCACTTCCCGCTATAATAGTTCCTTATATTATGCAAGCTATAACAATAAGTACAATATGCGCAGAATGTTGGATATGATTGGAAACAATAATAGTCCGCTGAATTTAAGTGTTTTAAAGGTGTTGGTTGTGGCTTATGTTATTTTTGTGGGACCGGTGCTTTACATTATTTTGCGTTTGTGCAAAAAGAGGGAGTGGTATTGGTATGCTGTTCCGGCGGCGTCTTTTGTAGGAGTTGTGATTATTTCCATAGCAGGCAGGGGCTTTGAAGTAGTAGATACCAGAGCATATACCGTTACAACACAAAACTTAGGTGGTGGCGGAGAAAAGGAATCTATTCTTTACTGTTATGATGCAGAACATAAGGAGTGGGCGTTAAAACTGACCGCAGGCTATGATTACGCCAGCGCTTTTTATAATGATAGCTACAATTATAATGGCTCTCCGGAGGATGGTTATTATCATCACATTGTGAAGGAAGGGGATACCATTTCCCTTGGAATAAATCCTACCTCTAATTTTGAAGACAGTTACTTTGTGGCGGTAGACAGAAATGCAGATACTTCCGGTCTGGGACGATTGACAGGATTTGGAATTGCAGACGATTGGGCAAGTACTTCCGGTCTGGTAGGAACAGTTACCAATGAAACCGCGTATGATTTTCCTTACTTTGCGGTCATTGATGAAGGTACTCTTTATGTGTTTGAAGAGTTAGAAGCAGGGGAATCCTGTAATCTGGCGAAAGTGCCTGCCATTTATGCAGGCAGCCAGAATTATGATGTAATAAATGATTATCTCTATGACTGTATAAGAGAGGTTTATAATGATGAGGATACGGAGGCAGTTAGCGCCTTGTCGGCTTTAGGTGTAGGTATTGGTTCTGCATACAAGTCCGGTAATGAAAATGCCACCATAGTTATTGGCTTGGTGGAAAATTGGGAAAATATTGTAGATGATGATTGTAGTGAGATTTCTTATGGATGTCTCTATGAAATTCAGTAAAGGAGGTGCAGCATGTTACATATTCAAGACCTAACGAAAAACTACGGTTCCTTTACCGCAGTAAATCATTTGACGCTGCACATTCCGGAAGGGGATTTGTTCGGCTTTGTAGGACCGAATGGTGCAGGCAAAACCACCACCATCCGTATTGTGTGCGGTTTATTAAAAGCAAGTGGCGGCAAGGTGCAAATCGGTGGAACCCAGGCAGCGGTGGGCAGCAAAGAAATGAAGCGATTAATTGGTTATGTGCCGGATTTCTTTGGTGTATATGATAATTTGAAAGTACATGAATACATGGATATGTATGGTTCTATGTATAGTATGAATTCCAAGGATATTGCCAAGCTGACGGATGATTTGCTGGAGCTGGTAAACCTAACGGATAAGAGAGAGTTTTATGTAGATACTTTGTCCCGTGGTATGAAGCAGCGTCTTTGCGTGGCAAGAGCCTTGCTTCACAATCCCAAACTTTTGATTTTGGATGAACCCAACTCCGGTCTGGATCCCAGAGCCAGAGTGGAAATGAAGGAGTTGTTAAAGAATCTGCACTCCATGGGAAAAACCATTGTTATCAGTTCCCATATTTTGTCAGAACTGTCGGAAATGTGTAACAGTATTGGTATTATGAATCGTGGACAGTTGGTAGCAGCGGGAAAGATTGAGGAGATTATGAATCATCTTTCCGGTGGGAAAAAGATTCATGTACGTGTAAATTCAGAAATGGAGAAAGCTGTACGTATTATAAAAGAACATGCAGGTGCCAATGTGGAGTCTGTGTTAGAGAATGAAGTGATTATTTCCCATAACGGAAGTGACGAAGAGATTTGTGCATTAATTGGCAGTTTGATTCAAAATCAGGTATTGCTGACAGGCTTTTATAAAGAAGAAGGTAACTTGGAATCCCTGTTTATGCAGTTGACTGGAGGTGCATTATGAGAATCCGCTTAAATCCTATTGTAAAAAAAGATTTGCAGGTAAGTGCCCGCAGTATGCGTATCAGCTGGGGCTTGTTCGCCTATGAAGGTGTATTGGTTTTGGCCTTTTTGCTGGCAATGTTAGTGATTCAGGAGGAAACCCAGCGTTTCTACTCCAGTGGTAATGTTTATAGCTATTTGGTGTATTTGTTCCCGGTGGTGGCAATTGTACAGGTATGTATTGTGGCACTGATTATGCCTATTATTACCGCATCCTCTATTTCGGGGGAAAAAGAACGTCAAACATTTGATATTATGTTAACTACTTGTATGTCGCCGTTCTCTATTGTATTGGGCAAGGTTTTTTCGGCGGTACTGCGTATTTTGTTTTTTGTAATTGCCAGTTTGCCGATTATGGGTATGTCCTTTGTAGTAGGAGGCTTAAGATGGGCGAACTTACTATACTTTTTATTGGCAGTAATATTGTTGGCGATTTTTTCCGGAAGCATTGGTATTTTATGTTCCTCTTTTTGTCGTAAATCCATTGCGGCGGTAATTTTGTCCTTTGTTATTTATTTTATGGTGTATGGTCTTACCTTTTTACCGCTTTTGCTCATGGCGATTTTTGGAAGATCCAGCAGCAGTGTAGGGGAGGCTATGTTGCCTTTGCTATTCAATCCAATCTTATTTTTTGAGGAGTTCTTCTGCTTTATTATGATGGGAAGCTCTCTGTTAGAGGAGGCTAATTTTAGAACCACGGATGTAGGGTATATTACTTATTATCTGGCGCAGGGCAAGGTGTGGATGTTTGTATCTGCAGGTTGTATATTATTGTTATCCTTTTTGTTTATGCTGTTGGCAGCATGGAAGGTAAATCCTATGCATTCTTCTGCGGGACGTAAGCCCGGTAAGAAAAAAGAGGAGTAAGGAATGGAGAAAAAAGAATTTCTTAGGAGTATTCAGTCTTGCAGACGAAAGTTGAATACCCGTGATTTCCTGAATAAGCTGGTATCTGCTTTGGGAATAGGCGCAGCAGTAGGTGTTTTGTTTCAGCTGGTGGCATTTCTGGTACCGGTATATTATGTAAACTTATATGCGGGGATTGCCCTCATTCTGGCGGCAATCACGGCAGCAGTTGTGGCATTGGTAAAACGAAACAGTATGCAGCAGGCGGCACTGGTTATGGACAGTTTTGGATTTCAGGAAAGAATTATTACAGCTTATGAGCATCTGGAAGAGGAGGGGACCATTTACCGTCTGCAACGTGAGGATGCCATGAAGCGTCTCGCTACACAAAAGGAGAGGATTACAATTCCCCTTTTGCCGGACTGGAAAAAACTGGTCGGGCTGGCGGGACTTTTTGTGTTGTTAGTGGTTTTGGCTTGTGTACCTTCCCCTATGAAAGACAAAGCCAGGGAACTTCATGAAATCGGAGAAATAGCCAAGGAAAAGGCGGAGGAGATTGAGGAAGTGGCGGAAGCGCTGGAGGCATTGGAGCAGGATGCTTTGAAAGAGGAGGCTTTGACGCCGGAGCAGCTGGCAGCTTTGCAGCAGATGATGGAAAGTCTGCAAAATTCCATGGAGGAACTGAATCAGGCCAGTACCATGGAAGGATTGGCGGCAGCAGGAGAGAAATTAGAGTATAAGTATGAAAATATGAGCGAACGGTTGTCGGCATTGGCAAATAGTTTACAAAACGGAGCAACACCTTCGGTTATGACCGCAGAAAATCTGCAGGAGCTGGCTTCGCAGCTGCAGGAAATGAGTGGCAGTGCAGGGGATGGCGGACAACAGCTGGCCAATAATCAGGGCCAGAACGGCAACAATAACGGCCAAAATGGTAATAACAGCCAAAATGGTCAAAATGGCAATAATGGGCAGTCAGGCAACGGTCAGGGCAATCAACCGGGAAATAATGGGCAGAATGGTCAAAACGGTAACGGTGGCGACGGCGGTGATGGCAATAACTCCGGTAATGGCTCCGGAAACGGTGATGGCAATGGAGATGGTTCGGGCAATGGTAATGGAAACGGAAGTGGCGGCTCCGGAGGCGGCCGAGGTACCGGAAGTGCTAATATTCCCAGAGATTATGTGAGTATTCCCAATGCTATTGCAAACAATGAAAATCTAACAGGAAATGCGTCAAACCATGATTCCTCGCAATATTTTAAAACCCAGAATGGTTTAAGCTGGGAGGGAGAGCGTATTTCTTACGAATCGGTAATTGGCAGCTATGAGCAAAATGCTTATGAAGGCATTGCGGCGGAACGTTATCCCAGTGGTATGGAAGATGTAATTAAGGAGTATTTCTCCAGCTTTAATTAATAGGGACAGCTTACAAGACGGCGCGATGTAAGCGCGGACAATGGGTTTGAAAAGAGAAGCAGTCAGAAAATAGGATATAAATTCGGAGGGTGAAAAATGAGTGAATTGGACAGAAGCAGAATGCAGGATGCAGCATATATGGCAGGACAGATTGCAGACTGTGAGAAAGAAATACAAAAAGGAATTATTGGACAAAGCCAAGTTATCCGTCAGGTAATGCTTGCCATGCTGACCGGTGGTAATGTGCTTTTGGAAGGTATGCCGGGCTTGGGCAAAACCAGACTGGTTAGTACCATTAGCAAGGTCTTTGACTTGTCCTTCAAAAGAATTCAGTTTACACCGGACTTAATGCCCAGTGATGTGACCGGTACGAATATTATTGTAAAGAATGAGCAGGGGAATTCTTTTTCTTTTGAGAGAGGCCCTATTTTTGCCAATTTGATTCTGGCGGACGAAATTAACCGTGCTACACCCAAAACCCAGTCGTCCCTTTTGGAAGCCATGCAGGAGCATACGGTAACTGTAGGAAATGACAGCCATAAACTGGAAGAGCCATTCTTTGTACTAGCTACACAGAACCCTATTGAAAACGAAGGTACTTATCCTCTGCCGGAAGCACAATTAGACCGTTTTATGTTCAAGATACTGGTGGATTTCCCTACCAAGGAGGAATTAAAAGGAATTGTTACTTTGACGGAGGGAAGTGGTTCCCAGCCGATTGAAAAGAAAATGAATGGGGAAGGTCTGTTGGCCGCACGTGCTTTGGTGGCACAGATACCTATTGCAGATGCAGTTATGGATTATTTGCTGGATATTGTTATGGCTACCCATGAATCCAATCCTTATATCAAAGAGGGGGCCAGCCCCAGAGCAGCACAGGCGTTAATCCGTGGGGCCAGGGCAAAAGCATTCTTGGACGGCCGCTTTAATGTGTCCTTTAAGGATGTGGAGGAAATGGCTTATCCGGTGCTCCGCCATCGTATTATCCCCAGCTTTGACGCAATTAGCGAGGGTATTTCAGAGGATGCTATTATTGCCAAAATTCTGGCAGCGAAGAAAGTGTGAGGCATAGAGTGCAATAGGCACAGAAGGTCATGCGCAAAGGGTGACGCCAAACTAAGAGGAGAGGTAGAGTGAAATAATGAAGCTGGATGCAGCGTTTTTTGATACATTGTCCCGTTTTCGAATACGGATGGGGCACAAGTCCTCCATGAATATGACTGGCAACCGTAAGTCTGTGCAAAAAGGTTCTTCTACAGAGTTCTCGGACTTTCGGGAGTATATGCCGGGAGACGACAT
Organism: Acetatifactor sp.; assembly: GCA_045634745.1. GTDB lineage: Bacteria > Bacillota > Clostridia > Lachnospirales > Lachnospiraceae > Acetatifactor. The sequence goes on from JAZRAX010000045.1 coordinate 166,883, forward strand.
TCGACGGATTGATTGGAACGCCTATGGACGTTTGGACAGACTTTATGTGAAGGAATACATGGAGGAAAAGGAAGCAGTGGTGTCCGTTGTAATCGATACCAGTGCATCCATGGATTATGGTACCAACAAAAAAAGTGAACTGGCCTGTAAGCTGGCAGCAGCATTTGGATATTTAGGTCTGAACAATATGGACAGAGTGGTGATTTATGATTTGCAGAGAATGCAGTCACCTTTTCAGGTAACCGGTGGTAAAAAAGGGTTTCTGCGCATTGTAGACTGGTTAGAGCAGTGTGAGTTCCAAGGAACGGTGGATATTTCGGATGCAATAAAAAAGTTGCCTATGAAAGGACCGGGAGTAACGATTTTGCTCAGTGATTTTTTGCAGGAGGCTTTTCTGAATCAAGAGAAGGATGCTGTGGAGAAGCTACTACGCTTTTTGGAGTATCGCAGACAACGGCCGGTGCTTTTGCATATATTGGCTGGCGAGGAGCTTTCCGTGGAAGCATTGGGTACCCGCAATCTGATTGATATGGAGGATAAGAGTAGCCTACGCCTTACCTTGGATGCGGCCAGTATCCGGGTGTATGAAAAGGCACTTCAGGAGTTTACTACACATATAAAGAAGGTGTGTGCAAAGCATGGGGCATTCTATGCAATTTGCAACACGGACAGAGATTTTCAACAATTAGTATTTCAGGATTTAAGGGAGTTATATGATATTTGAGAGCATGTGGCCGCTATTATTTCTGGTGGCAGTACCGATTATCATAATTTTATATTTGTTAAAGCCCAAAGGGGTGGACATGCTGATTTCTTCCAATCTGCTTTGGAAGAAGCTGTTAAAGAACCAGCAGTCTAAAACCTTTTTTGAAAAGTTTGTGCACAATATACTTATGTATTTGCAGATTTTGATTGTGGCACTTTTGGTAATTTCCCTAATGGCACCGTTTATCCGCACCCAGAGTCAGGGGGGAGGCAGAAAGTTATTACTTTTGGATACCAGCGGTAGTATGCAGCATGTGAACACAAACGGAAAGAGCCGTTTAGAGGAAGCAGTGGAGCAAGCCTGCGATTACATCCGTACCATGGAGAATACCAGCTTTTCGGTAATTACGGTAGATGCTACAGGAGTAGAACTTTTGGCGGTGGATACCACGGATCGTGCCGGTTTGGTGCAGTTGTTACAGAGTATAGAATGTAGTGATAGCGCGGGAGCATTGGCCAATGCCCAAAGTATCTTGGACTCTTTGGCAGGAGATTTAGAAGAAAATAGTGCAGATTTATTGGTATTTACCGATGGAAGCGGTGCAGCAGAGTTTGAAGCTTTGCACAGTGGTGGAGATAAGGAGCTGCATGTCATAGGTGAAGTGACTTCCAATGTGGCAAATGAGTATGTGGTCTTTTCACAAAGAGAGGACTATGGTTATGATGTTATGGTCAGTCTGCGTAATTATAGTGCTCAGGAAGCCTCCTTTGATGTAACTTTGTATGATGGAGAGGAGAATATTATTGCACTCAGCCGTATGGAATTGGGGGCAGGAGAAACCGCCATGTGTCTCTTTGAGCAGGTAGACTGGCAGGGAGATACCCTTTCTTCCAAAATCAGCGGAATTACTTTTTCGCAGGGAGATACAGATAGTCTGGCAGCAGACAATGTATCCAGAACTGTGAAGAATCCCGGTAATCTAATCGAAGGATTATTGGTGGGAGAAGGAAATACCTTTTTAGAGAAGGCCTATGAGGCAGTTACGGGAAGCAGTATTTCGAAAGCACTGAACGATGGCGCGGCCCATAAGGATACTTACAATGTGGTAATATATGATGCAGGACAGAAGCCTTTGTCTACAGACAATAATTGCTTGTTGTTTGGAAATGCCGGTCAGGACAGTGCAGAGGTGTTGGAAAATGTAGTGCTGGACATGACAGATTGTGATTTGACGGCAGGGTTGTCCGGTTTCCATATTGGTGTAAATACAGCGTACAGCTTTGCGTTACCGGAAGGTGCAGAGAGCTTTTTGGAGTACAATGGAAAGTGCGTAGGTTACTATGGAGAAATAAATGGCCGTAAAGAGGTAGTAGTAGGATTTGATATTCGGGAGTCGGATTTTCCTTTAAGGGCGGAGTTTCCGGTATTTCTGGCCAATGCCATGATTTATTTGTCAGATACCTCATGGCTGGCAACCAATGAGTATTATGCCGGAGAAGAACTGGCATTGCAGCCTTGGGCGGAAGTGGATATGAGTCAGGTGGAAAGCCGTCCCCAAAAGGCAGGCATTTATTATTTGGGTAACGATACCTATGAGGAAGCTTATGTGGTACGTTTCCAGACTGCCACGGAGTCCGATGGTCAAGTGGTGGCACAGTCGGTGGTAGAGACGGATGAGCTTCGTTTGCAGACTGTTAGAAAGACTTTGCGCAACATTTTTGTGGTGCTGGCATTGGTTCTTTTGGTAATAGAATGGGTGGTTTATGTGCGCCAGATGCGCTATAAAGGAAAGTTTTATCTGGTGTTACGTAGTGTGGTTCTTTTGTGCATTATATTGGCTCTTCTGGGGGTATCACTTCCGGTGGGCGGTAAAAATACAGCTACTATATTTATGGTGGATTTGTCCAACAGTAATGAAGAGCATTTGCAGGAAGCGGCAGAATATTTGCGGGAAACCATCGAAAAGATGCCGTCGGGAAATGAATATGGTATTGTAACCTTTGGCAAAAATACTTTGGTAGAGCAGTTTTTAACCGACCAGAAATATTATGGTGGGTTAATGACCTTGCCGGAAAAGGCAGCGACCAATTTTGAAGAGGCCTTTTCCAAGGCACTGACTTTGCTGTCCCAGAATGCAAATAAGCGTTTGGTTGTATTGACAGATGGCAAGGAAACCAGAGGTGATATTCAGCATATGGCCCAGGCTCTTACGGCAGGGCAGGTAGAGTTTCTGACTTTGCTTTATGAGGACGTGCAGACACAGGATGCCTATGTGGACAATGTGACGGTACCGGCGTATTTGCATTCGGGAGATAAGTACAATATTCAGGTAACAGTGGAAAGTAATTACGATACCGATGCAGTGATTGTGTTGTACAACGGAAGTCAGCAGACGGCGTCCAATCAGGTGCATTTGAACAAGGGAAGTAATCGCTTTGTATTCAGTGAGCAGGTAAGCATGGATACGGAGAGTAAAGCCATGGAAAATCTGCAGGTCCGTGTACAGGCACCGGGGGATACTTGTGAAGAAAATGATTTTTACAGCGCGTATTCCGTAATTGAATCTGCACCGAGAGTATTGGTAATTTCCGGTCAGGGTACTAACACTTCAGAATATACTTCCCTATTAAATGCAGCAGGCTGTGATTATAGTGTGGTGTCCAGTTGGAACGCACCTACCACGATTTTGGAAATGTTGGATTATAAATCCATTATTCTGGTGGATACCTATATTGATGATTTGCCTCAGGGCTTTTTGGACAATGTGGAAAGCTATGTAAAGGATTACGGTTGTGGCTTCGTATGTTGCGGTGGTGATGAAAGCTTTGCCTTGGGCGGTTACCGCGATACTGTTTTGGAAACCATTCTTCCGGTGGATATGGAGCGTAGAAATGTAAATGAAGCACCCTCCATGGCTATGGTAATGGTAATAGACCGTTCCGGCAGTATGACAGGTGCCGTTGGCAATTCCGGTGCCAGTAATCTGGACATCGCCATAAAGGCGGCAACGGTTGCAGTAGATAACCTGCGGGATACAGATTATGTGGGTGTACTTACCTTTGATGATGGTTATGAATGGCAGGTAGAATTAGTACAGGCCAATGACAGAAAAACAATAAAGGAAAACATCGAAGACATTGCCGGAGGTGGTGGTACTACCATTAAACCGGCAGTGCAAGAGGCGTATAAGGCACTTTTGCAAAGTGATGCTTCCGTAAAGCATGTAGTCCTTCTGACAGACGGTATGGGAGAAACCACGAATTATAATGATGTGATTTCGGAATATACTTCAGCCGGTATTACATTATCTACCGTAGCAGTGGGTAGCGGAGCGGATACCAAGCTTTTGGAGCAGCTTGCCAACAGGTGTAGCGGAAGATACTATTACTCCGATATTTCCAGCGATATTCCCAAGATTTTCGCACAGGAAGTGTTCTTGGGTGGTGACAGTTATTTACAGAATGGTGAATTTGGACTGGCAGTGCAGGGCGGTCATGAAATCACGAGCAATCTGTTTGCTGAAGGATGGCCCATATTGTATGGTTATGTGGCAGCCACCCCGAAAACCGCGTCCCAGTTATTGATTGCTTCTGCGGAGGAAAATGATCCGATTTTGACCACTTGGCAGTATGGCTTGGGTCGGACGGTGGCATGGAACAGTGATGTAACCGGAGAGTGGACAGGAGCCTTCGCAGGAAAAGAGGACTATGTACAGCTGTGGAAGCGTGTGGTGGATTATTCTACCGGTAATGCGGATATTGGAGAAGACAGTGTAGATATTGTGACCTCCGGAGAAATGACGGAGATCGTATACCAGACCAAGGAATATACCGGTGAAACGGAAATTGTGGCTACTGTAATCGATCCGGAAGGAGAAAAACAGGAAGTGAAGCTGTATGCCACTGCACCGGGCAAGTATGAAACACAACTATCTACAGAGCAGACCGGCTTGTATCATATGAATATCCGTCGTATGGAGAACGAGGAAATTCAAAGCTATATGACTACGGCGGCAGCAGTGCAGTTTTCAGACGAATACAAGTTTGATGTAAGTACGGCCAAGTATTTGAGTTTTGTGGAGCAGTATGGCCGATTGATTACGCCGGAAGAAGAAATCTGGACCAATATTCAGAATGGTTCCCGAGAGAAGAAACCGTTGACCAATCTGCTTCTGGGACTGGCGATTTGCCTGTTCTTAGTGGATGTGGCAGTCAGAAGATTCCAGTATGTGCCCGCATGGAAAGGCCTTGGGGAATTACGTAGGAAGAAGGCTGAGGGCGGAGCGGAAGCTGGCGGTTACAGTGAGACGCAGGGAGAAGCTGTAGGTGGTTTCCGAAGGAATGAAACCGAAACGTCAGGTAAAGTGGCTACGGGAAGCATGACGGAGCAGGCCGCTGCTATTAATGGAACCGGACAGGTGTCAAGTGCTAAGGAATCCGGAGCAGTATCAAGCGCTGAAAAGCATGCAGGCAAGAAGCAAAAACCTGTAAAAGAAAAACAGAAAAAACAGAAGAAACCACAGGAGCAGACCTTGGATACTTCGGCTTTGTTAAAGAAAAAGGATGACAGAAATCAGTAATAATGGTATAATTAACCCAAATGGATAAAGGCGTGTCCATGCATTTGAATGCAAAAATAGGAGGATTTGGAACATGGGATACATGGAGGAATTTAAGTTCTGGTTGGAGGATGAGTACTTTGATGCAGCTACCAAGGCAGAGCTTCAGGAAATCTCAGACAATGAAAAGGAAATTGAAGATCGTTTTTACAGAGAGTTAGAATTCGGTACTGGTGGTTTACGTGGTGTCATCGGTGCAGGTACCAACCGTATTAATATTTATACTGTCAGAAAGGCTACGCAGGGTCTGGCAAATTATATTTTGAAGCAGGGTACTCAGGAGAAGGGCGTTGCTATTGCATACGATTCCCGCTTTATGTCTCCGGAGTTTGCAGATGAAGCAGCGCTTTGTCTGGCTGCTAACGGAATTAAGGCATATGTGTTTGATGCACTGAGACCGACACCGGAGCTTTCTTTTGCACTTCGTAAGTTAGGCTGTACCGCAGGTATCGTAGTAACTGCCAGCCACAATCCGCCGGAGTACAATGGTTACAAGGTTTACTGGGAGGACGGTGCACAGATTACCGCTCCTAAGGATAAAGAAATCATTACAGAAGTAAAGGCTATCACAGATTATCATACCGTAAAGACCATGGACAAGGATGCTGCTATGGCGGCAGGTCTGTATGTAGTTATCGGTGAGGAAATTGATGATGCTTACATGGTAGAATTAAAGAAGCAGGTTATTCATCCGGAAATCATTGAAGAAGTGGCAGAGGATATTAAGATTGTTTACACACCTCTTTGCGGTACCGGTAATGTACCTGTCAGAAGAGTACTTAAGGAGCTTGGCTTCAAGAATGTATATGTAGTTCCGGAGCAGGAGAATCCGGATCCGAAGTTTACTACTTTGGAATATCCGAACCCGGAAGACCCGAAAGCATTTACCTATGCTTTGGCTCTGGCAAAGGAAAAGGATGCAGATATTATTTTGGCTACCGACCCGGACGCAGATCGTCTCGGCGTTTATGCAAAGGATACTAAGACCGGCGAATATGTAGCATTTACCGGTAATATGTCAGGTATGCTCATTGCAGAATACTTGTTAAGCGAAAAGGCAAAGACAAACACCATGCCGGAGAATCCTGCTATGGTTACCACTATCGTTACTACCAACATGACCTTCCCTATTACCGAGAGATATGGTGTGAAGTTAATCGAGGTATTAACCGGATTTAAGTTTATCGGTGAGCAGATTAAGTTCTTTGAGCAGTCCGGTTCTAACAATTATGTATTCGGTTTGGAAGAAAGCTATGGATGCTTGGCAGGTACTCATGCAAGAGATAAGGATGCTATCGTAGCAGTTATGTGCTTATGTGAAGTGGCTGCTTACTGCAAGAAGAATAACAAGACTCTTTGGGATATGATGCTTGAAATGTATGAAGCATATGGCTATTTCAAAGAGACCCAGTATACCATTACCTTAAAGGGTATTGACGGTTCTAAGCAGATTGCTGCAATTATGGATAAGCTTCGCCAGAATCCGCCTAAGGCAATCGGTGATGCAAAGGTGCTTAGATTCAGAGATTATCAGGAAGACAGAATCATAGATATGGAAACTGGTGCAGAAACTACTACAGGATTGCCCAAGTCTAACGTACTTTATTTCGAACTTCCAAATAACTGCTGGTGTTGTGCAAGACCTTCCGGAACCGAGCCTAAGATTAAGTTCTACATGGGCGTAGTAGGAAGCAGCTTAGAAGATGCAGACAAGAAGGTTGCACAGTTAACAGAGGATTTAAAGGCATTAATCTAATACGGCGAGGCGAGGTTTCTCGATTTTGCTCTAAAAAGTATGCATATTGCAAGCCGCTCCAAAAGGGCGGCTTGTTGAATATTAAGGGACAGTGAACGGAGACGGGTAAGGAGTTGTAGCGGCTGTTTCGGAAAGGACGGACTGTTGTATGGGGAAGCTGAATAAAGATAATTTCAAGAAAACCATATATTATTTTCAAAAGAATGGCTTGAAAAATACCCTGTACGCAGTGCGGGAAAGATTGCAGAAAAAAGCCACGGACAACTATGCTTATGTGTCGGTAACAGAGGATGTTCTGAATGAGCAACGTGCCAAAGTGTGGGACAATCCGGTATATTTCAGTATCGTGGTGCCGGTATATCATACGCCGGAAAAGTACTTCCGGGAAATGGTAGAATCTGTGTTGGCACAGACCTATCCTTACTTTCAGTTGGTGTTGGCGGACGCGGGAGCCGGTGAGGTAGAGGATAGATGTATAGGGGCCGGGCATGTAGAGGAATGCGTGCAGGCTGTGAAAAAAAATAATATCCCTCAATTTCTGGAAAAATATAAGGGAGAGGAAAGAATTTGTTATATTCCCTTAGAATCAAACGTAGGTATCGCTGAAAATACCAATGTAGCAATTGATGTAGCTACGGGAGATTACATTGCGCTTTTTGACCATGATGATTTGTTGACACCCGATGCGCTGTATGAAATGGCTTCCTGTTTGGAGGAAGCACGTAATCGTGGAATAAGCATACAAATGGTTTATACGGATGAGGACAAATGTAATAGCGATGCTACACATTTTTATGAGCCTCATTATAAAGCTGATTTTAATTTAGATTTGCTTATGACCAATAATTATATTTGTCATTTTACGGCCATAAAGGCAGAGCTGATGAAGGAGCTGAAATTACGTGGTGCCTTTAATGGTGCCCAGGATTTTGATTTGGTGCTTCGGGTAGCAGGACGTTTCTATAAGGAGCCTGAGAAAATTGCTCATGTGCCTAAGGTGCTTTATCATTGGCGTTGTCATGAAGCTTCTACGGCAGCCAATCCTGCCAGCAAACGATATGCTTATGAAGCCGGAAAACGCGCAGTGGAGGACTTTGTACAAAACAGAGGCTGGAACGCACAAGTGTCTCATTTAAAGCATTTAGGGTTTTACAGAGTGGATTATCAGGAAGATATTTTTAAAATCAGACCGGAGGTGGGCGCTGTAGGCGGCCGAATCTTGGATCGAAAAGGAAAGCTTTGCGGCGGTATGATGTCTGAAGCGGGAGAGGTTTTTGAACAGGGACTTCCCGATGGCTTCAGTGGCTATGTAAATCGTGCCGCGCTGATGCAGCAGGCGCAAAGTTTGGATATTAGGGCATTTCGCTTAAATCCGGCGTGCAAAGCGCTGTTTGAACAGGTATTAGAAATACCTTATGAGGAAAAGGCAGGCGAGAAGGGAAAATCCTTTGTGTGCCAGAATATGGATGCACAGCAGATTAAAGAAATGAGTTTAAAGATAAGTAAGGCATTACGGGAAGCCGGTTATTGCCTTATTTGGGACCCGCAGTGGGTGGAAAGGTAACTTTTTATGCAGGGAAGTCAGGTAACCATAGTTATCCCTAATTACAATGGAATAAAGTATATCCGGGGCTGTATGGATTCCCTGCGCAGACAGGCAAAAGAAGGCATCCCGTTTGATATTGTGGTAGTAGACAATGCTTCTGAGGATGGGAGTTTGGAAATTTTGCAGCAGGAGTATCCGGAAGCAAAGTTGATTGCTTTAGATACTAATACCGGTTTTTGTCATGCGGTAAATGTAGGAATTCAGGCGGCGAAAACACCTTATGTGATTTTACTGAACAATGATACGATGGTAAAACCGGGGTTTGTAAAAGCTTTGACGGAAGCCATAGAAAAAGATGCAAAGATTTTTTCCGTCAGTCCCATGATGTTAACCATGCAGGATGAGAGTATTATTGATGATGCGGGAGACGGGTATTGTTTATTGGGTTGGGCGTATGCCCGCGGGAAAGGAAAGCCTGCGGCTCAGTATGAAAAGGCAGTGGAGATTTTTGCTGCATGTGGCGGAGCATCCATTTACCGGAAAAGTGTATTTGAAGAAATCGGCTATTTTGACGAAAATCATTTTGCATACTTAGAGGATATTGATATTGGCTATAGGGCGCGGATTTATGGATATCGCAATGTGTATGAACCGGCCGCAAAGGTGTTGCATGCAGGAAGTGCCACCAGTGGCTCCAGATACAACGAGTTTAAGACCAAGCTATCTTCTGCTAATAATGCTTACATGATTGGCAAAAATATGCCACTGCTTCAATTATTGTTTAATTTGCCATTCCTGCTTTTGGGATTTTTAATAAAAGCTTGCTTTTTTTCTTTGAAAAAAATGGGCATGCTATATGTGAAAGGTTATTTGTCCGGTGTGGCCAAATGTTTTAGTAAAGAAGGGCGGAAAAATAAGGTTCCTTTCCGAATGAAACATTTTGTTAATTATTTCCAGATACAAATTTCCTTGATTTTAGGTGTTTTTCGCGTCTTAATAAAATATTAAGTTGTCAATTTTGTAATAATATTGTAAAATATGTTGAGATGCAGAAATACAGGTGGCGTTTATGATAAAAGATAACCAGAAGGTGTTTAATAGAATGCATGTTGTAATGGATGCTCTCATTACAGCTATATCCTATGCATTATCATATGTTCTGAAATTTTATGTCCTTGACGCTGGTACTACAGGAGTAGGTGTACTTCCTATAAAGGACTATTTTGTTGTGCTTATCTTTTTGGTGCCTGCATATGTATTTTTGTATTATTCCTGCAATGTTTACGGTTCGAAAAGAACAGGTAAGAGTCGACGTGAAATTGGTGCAATTGTACAGGCAAATACCATTGGTATAGGAATATATATTGTAGTACTGTATTTATTTGTGCGGGAAATCCATTATTCACGTTCCATGATGGCAATATTTTATGTTTTAAATATTGTTATCACAACTTTTTCACGAATTGTGTTAAGGAAAGTCTTGCGTTCTATACGTAGTAGGGGTTATAATCTTAAACATGTGCTGGTAGTAGGGTACTCTCGCGCGGCGGAAAGTTACATTGACAGATTGCAGTGGAATCCCCAATGGGGCTATGTAGTGTGTGGAGTATTGGATGACACTGTACCGGTTGGAACTTTGTATAAGGGTGTTAAGGTATTAGGTAGTATAGACAGCTTGTCAGCTACCATTCAGGCAAATAAGCTGGATGAAATCGCCATTGCTTTGTCTTTGAAGGATTATGACCATTTGGAAGAAATTGTAGGTATTTGTGAGAAGTCCGGTGTGCATACCAAGTTTATTCCGGATTACAACAGTTTGATTCCCAGCAGACCATATACAGAGGATTTAATGGGACTGCCCGTAATCAATATCCGTTACGTGCCTTTATCTAATACAGGCAATATGGTGATTAAAAGAGCAGTGGATGTAGCTGGTTCTTTGTTTGGTATTATTATTACATCGCCGATTCTGCTTATCATTGCCATATTAATAAAGTGTACCAGTAAAGGACCTATTATTTTTAAGCAGGAAAGAATCGGTATGCAGAACGTGCCCTTTTATATGTACAAGTTCCGTAGTATGAGACAACAAACGGAAGCGGATGAGAAAAAGGGTTGGACGGTAAAGAATGACCCTAGAGTAACGCCCATCGGAAAGTTCATTCGCAAGACCAGTCTGGACGAGCTTCCGCAGTTATTTAATATTTTAAAGGGTGATATGAGTCTGGTGGGTCCCAGACCGGAAAGACCACAGTTTGTGGACGAATTTAAAGAAGAAATACCTCGATATATGATTAAACATCAGGTGAAACCGGGACTTACCGGTTGGGCCCAAGTAAATGGATATCGCGGCGACACTTCTATTAAGAAACGAATTGAGTTTGACTTGTATTATATTGAAAATTGGACCTTCGGGTTTGACATAAAGATTATTTTCCTGACGTTTTTCACAGGATTTATAAATAAGAATGCATATTAATTTAAGTAACAAGGAGAGGTAACAATGGCAACTAATGCAAATCATGCCAGTGGAAGAAATACAAACAGAAAAGCAGCTGGTAAGAAAAAAAGTAATCAGAATCTTAAAATTGTAATTTTTGTGATTGAGATTTTAATCATCATCGCTATGCTGGTAGTGGTATGGAAGGTATGGGACACTACAAGTGGAACAGAGGGAGGATTTACCTCCGTAGATATTCAGCCGGAGGATATACATATTAATCCTTCGATTGAAAGTGCCAGCAATGCTTCTAAGGATAATGAAACAAAGCCGGGTAATAATGATACGGCTATAGAAGAGACTCCGATGATGTTAGAGTATTGGAACATTGCATTGTTTGGATTAGATGCTGTAAATGATAAGCAGATGAAAACCGGTAGCCGTAGTGATAGTATTATTATTGCTTCCATTCATAAAGAGACCGGTGAAGTAAAATTGGTTTCCGTATATCGTGATACCTATTTGAATTTAAGTAATGATGTTTACTCCAAGTGTAATGGAGCTTATTCTACCGGTGGTGCACCAAGAGCAATCAGTATGCTGAATTTAAATATGGACTTAGCAATTACTGATTTCGTAGCGGTTGGTTATCCTGCGTTAATGGATTGTATTGATGCGTTAGGTGGTGTATGGATTGATGTTGATTCAGCAGAGTTAAAGCATATTAACAGCTATCAGCAGAGTATTATTAGAGATATTGCCAGCATTACAGATAAGGATTATGTAAAGGTTACAGAAACCGGTTACCAGAAATTAAACGGTTTACAGGCTGCGGCATACTGCCGTATCCGTTATACTGCAGGAGATGACTTTAAGCGTGCAGAGCGTCAGCGTGAAGTGATTAAGGCTATGACTGAGCAGGCACAGAAAGCAGATTTGGACACCTTATTAGATGTGGTAAAGGAAGTAGCTCCGAATGTATATACCAGTTTTGATTTGGCAAATGTAACGGAAATGACCGAATTGTTGAAGAATATCAATAATTATGAAATCGTGGACGAAGGTGGTTTCCCTCATGAAGATATGAGAACAACTGCTAATGTAGGTGAAGCAAGTTGTGTTATTCCACTGAATCTGGAGAAAAACGTAGTTTGGTTACATGAATTCCTGTTTGGTGAAGAGGATTATCAGGTAACAGATGAAGTAAAGGATTGTAGTGCAACTATAGAATCAAAAACGAATAAATATCTTAATAAGGTTTCAAATTAATGACTTATGAAAGGGAGCTTCCGAGCTCCCTTTTAAACTATGATATATTGGGGCGCGTGTAATGAACAAGAAGGTAGATGTGATTATTCCGGCATATATGCCGGATACTTCGTTTTTTAGTTTAATTGAAAAATTAGAAAATCAGAGCTATCCTATAAATAAGCTGATTATTATGAATACGGAAGAAAAGTATTTTGATAAGCTGGCCTATGGTAGCAGATTTTTAGAAAAGTATCATAATATTAAGGTATATCATTTGTCCAAGAAAGAATTTGATCATGGAATGACCAGAAGAACCGGAGTATCTAAGTCTGATGCAGAGATTTTCCTTATGATGACCCAGGATGCGATTCCCAAGGATGATAAGTTGGTAGAACATTTGGTAAAAGCGCTGAAGGAAGAAAAGGTAGTTGCTGCCTATGCCAGACAGTTGCCCAAAGAGGATTGCAGTGAAGCGGAAAAGTACATGCGTCAGTTTAATTATCCGCAAGAATCACGGATAAAATCCTTGGCAGATTTAGAGGAATTAGGTATAAAAACCTATTTTTGTTCCAATGTATGTTGCGCATACAAGAGAGAAGTATATAATAAAGTAGATGGGTTTGTACGTCATGCGATATTTAATGAGGACATGCTGTATGCGGCCAAGGTGCTGAAAGAAGGCTATCGGATTGCATATGTGGCAGAGGCTGAAGTAGTGCACTCCCACAATTATAGTTGCAAGCAACAGTTTCAGCGTAATTTTGACTTGGGAGTTTCTCAGGCAGACCATCCGGAGGTGTTTGCGGATGTGCCGTCGGAGGGAGAAGGTATTCGTAGTGTAAAGGCAACCATTGCTCATTTAAAAGCAAAGGGTATGAGCGGAAAGGTGCCTTATGTGATTGTACAAAGCGGATGCAAATATATGGGGTATTTATTAGGAAAGCATTATACGAAATTACCAGCGAAGCTGGTATACAAATGCACCTCAAACAAGGAGTATTGGTCCCATGCACAGCGTCGCAATGATGTAAAAAATGTAGATGTTACCAAAGGATATGGAAAGTCAGAAGCGGAAAGCGGTAAGAAAAAAGGATAAAATTATGGCAAAGAGTGGAAGAATCAGTTATTTGGATATAGCAAAAGGTATTGGTATGCTATTGGTTGTAGTTGGGCATGCGGAATATGTAAGTGCACCTATACGACAATATATAGTATCGTTTCATATGCCTTTATTTTTCCTGATTTCCGGAATGCTCATTTGGTACAAGGATGAGGAACATAGGGAATGGCCGGAGCTGATTAGTAAAAAGATATGTAGTTTAATGGTCCCTTACGCAATATTCAGTGTATTGTACTTTGTGATTGAAAGCAGTAGATTACTTATTAAAGGAATGGAAGGCTGGGGTGGTATTTTCCGTTCTCTTTATCAGTCTATTTGTCTACAGGGAGTATCAGCACTTTGGTTTTTGCCGGCGTTATTTTTGGGCGAATTGATATTTATATGGATACGGAAAAACAGTAATCATGCACAGACCTTGTGGTGTTTAGCGGCGTTGTTTATTTCCCTGTACTTTATTAATATTGATGTGCAGGCATTTTTCTTGGCGCGCAGTGATAAGCTTGTTTTGAGCTTGTTGTATGATATTATATCTATGTTGTTGCGTAACTTCTTCTGTGCAGGTCTGGTAGGCTTGGGTTATTATGCGGGAAGTGTATTGTTAAAAAGACGGTTTCCTATTGTTGCAGAAGCGGCAGTAGGTGTAGTATTTATGGTTGTGGTAGGTATTGTATCAAAGTTAAATCCGGGAACTGATTTGCGAGGCATGAATTTGGGAAATCTGGGCTGGTTTTTGCTTTGTGGTGTGACCGGTAGTTTGGGAGTGATTTTGCTTTGTCGTGTATTATCAAAGCTTCCGGTGAAGCCGCTTCATAGAGTGTTGGAATATTTTGGACGCAATTCCCTGCTTATTATGGCAACACATATTGATTTTAGAATTTTGTATGTAAGTATTAAAGTGGCAGCAGTAATTAATGCTGTAATTAATAATAATGTTATTTTCTGCATCCTTATTGTATTGTTTGTTTTCCTTGCAGAGATTGTGGTAATTGAATTTGTAAATCGTATTTTACCTATGATTTTCAAAAAAAGAATGAAAAGTTCATAAGTGTTTTAGTTTTTTATCACAAATTCAACACAATTATTCATTATACTTAGCTTGTAAGATGATAATAAAGAGAAAGCAATCTGGAAGTAAGGAGGAGTAATCGTATGGACCAGAATTATATGTGGGAAAATCCGCAACCGTCACCGGAGCCTGAGAAGAAAGAGAAGAAGTCAGGCAGTGTGTGGAGAAAAATTATGGTTGCTGCCTGTTGTGGACTGTGCTTTGGACTATTTGGTGGTCTTGGCTTGTATGCGGTACAGCAGGTAACAGAAATTGCGGAAGTAAATAATGAAGTATATGAGAGTAATATCTCCGAAGAAGAATATTCCAACAAACAGGAAGATGTTTCCACGCAGGATAAAGGAAGTATTCCGGTAGCCAATACAGGTCAGGTGTCGGTTGTAACCTCAGACTATTCTGCTATTGTGGAACAGGTAATGCCTGCCATGGTATCTATTTTAAATACTACCATTACAGAGACGAAATATTGGGGACAGACCTTTGAGGAAGAGGAGCAATATAGCGGTTCCGGTATTATTATTGCAGAAAATGATAAGGAGCTTTTGATTGCCACCAATCACCATGTGGTATCGGGGGCTACGAAGCTGGAGGTTAACTTTATTGATGGAAGTATCGCAGAGGCGCAGATAAAGGGTACCGATGCAGATATGGATTTGGCAGTAATAGCGATTCCTTTGGATAAGATGGAGAAGGAAACTATGCAGGCAATTGTGATTGCCAAGATGGGGGATAGTGATGCTCTGAAGCTGGGCGAGCCAGTTATTGCGATTGGTAATGCGTTGGGGTATGGTCAGTCTGTTACCGGTGGATATATTAGTGCCCTGAATCGTGAAATTACCATGTCGGACGGTTCTACAGGTACCTTTATTCAGACGGACGCAGCAATCAATCCCGGTAACTCTGGCGGTGCATTGCTGAGTGTAAAAGGTGAAGTGATTGGTATTAATTCCAGCAAGATTGGCGGAAGCTATGTGGAAGGTATGGGTTATGCAATCCCTATTACTGCAGCAGAACCGATTATTGGTGATTTAATGAATAAGGAAACACGCTATAAGGTAGATGAAGTAGGATATATGGGTACTACACTTATGACCATTAGCGATGACCAGGCATATATGTACAATTTCCCTCAAGGAATTTTTGTCAGGGATGTAGAGAAGGATTCTCCGGCAGAGAAGGCGGGTATCTTAAAAGGTGATATTATTGTGAATTTTGATGGTGACAAAGTAACCAGTTATGACGAATTGGCAGAAGTAATGCAGTATTACGGACCGGGTAGTGAAGCCACAATTACAGTAATGCGAGCATCCTTGGGACAATATGAAGAAGTGGAAATTAAGATTACATTGGGAAAGAGACCAAGTGAGGATTAAAAGAGACCCGGGCAGTATTGCCCGGGATTTTTTATGTGAAAGTGTTAGTTGTCATGGTGTTTAGAAAAACTTTACTTGTATAATTACTTTCAGTTGGATATAATAGGCATGTTAAAGGTATGCCGAGGGTTGAGAGATATAGGCGGCACATAGATTTTGGAGGAATGTATGGCAGATTTTTATGATAATGACAATGATGTTTTATTAGAGAATATAAAGCGTGATACAGAGGAAAATACGGAGGAAGAAAAGAACGAATACGAAGACGTGTGTTTTGTGTGTCGCAGACCGGAAAGTAAGGCGGGCAAAATGTTTAAGCTACCCAACAATATTTGTGTCTGCAACGATTGTATGCATAAAACCATGGAAACGGTCAGTCAGTTTGATTATCAGGGAATGTTAAACGATCCCAGCTTCCAGAAAGATATCGATCAAATCATGAAGGGTGGTATGCCAAATATCCGCTTTGTAAATATGTCTGATTTGCAGGGAACCGGAGGAATTCCGAACAAGCAGAAGCTGAAGAAGAAAAAGAAGGCAGAGAATGCACAGCCCGTATTAAATATTAAGGATATACCGGCACCGCATAAGATTAAAGCTAGCTTGGATGAGTATGTAGTAGGTCAGGAGCATGCGAAAAAAGTGATTTCTGTAGCGGTTTACAATCATTATAAGCGTGTGGCTACCGGAACTATGGATGAAATTGAAATTGAGAAGTCCAATATGCTTATGATAGGACCCACCGGTAGTGGAAAGACTTATTTGGTAAAAACATTGGCAAGACTTTTGGATGTACCTCTTGCTATTGCAGATGCCACTTCTTTGACAGAGGCAGGTTATATCGGTGACGATATTGAGAGTGTGGTATCCAAGCTTTTGGCAGCAGCAGACAATGATGTGGAGAAGGCAGAGCGTGGTATTATCTTTATTGATGAAATTGATAAAATCGCCAAGAAGAAAAATACCAATTCCCGTGATGTCAGCGGAGAAAGTGTACAGCAGGGTATGCTAAAGCTGTTAGAAGGGGCTGAGGTGGAGGTGCCTGTTGGCGCGAATAGCAAGAATGCCATGGTACCGCTTGCAACAGTAAATACCAAGAATATCCTCTTTATTTGCGGAGGCGCGTTCCCGGACTTGGAGGATATTATTAAGGAGCGTTTGACCAAGACAGCATCTATCGGCTTTAATGCTACATTGAAGGATGCCTTTGATAAGGAAAAAAATATTCTGTCCAAGGTAACTGTGGAGGATTTGCGTAAGTTTGGTATGATTCCGGAGTTTTTGGGTCGTTTACCGGTGATTTATACCTTAGAGGGACTTTCTAAGGAGATGATGGTAAAAATCCTTAAGGAGCCGAAAAATGCTATTCTGAAGCAGTATCAAAAGCTTTTGGAGCTGGATGAAGTGAAACTGGAATTTAATGATGAGGCACTGGAAGCTATTGCAGATAAAGCGCTGGAAAAGGATACCGGTGCCAGAGCATTACGTTCTATTATTGAGGAATTCATGTTAGATATTATGTATGAGATTCCCAAGGATGATAATATAGGACGAGTAACCATTACCAAGGAATATATTGAAGGAACCGGCGGACCGGTGATTGATATACGCAGCAATTTGTTAACCGGAAAGCAGGAAGAATTAAAGGAAATAAAAGAATAATATGGCAGATTATATAACGACTTACGGCGGCACCCATATGGAGCCCACAAACCCGGAAGCTGACAAAATTCATATAGAGGATATTGCTCATGCCCTTTCTTTTATATGTAGGGGAAATGGACATGTAAAAACCTTTTTTTCTGTAGGACAGCATTGTGTGCGTTGCGCCTCGGAGGCAGAAGCCAGAGGTTATGGGAACAGAGTGAGTCTGGCCTGTCTGTTACATGATGCATCGGAAGCTTATATGTCAGATATTACCAGACCTTTGAAAAAATACCTACCTCAATATAAAATTTACGAACAACAGTTGTTGGAAGTGATTTATGAGAAGTATCTGGGGAGTCCCCTGACACCGGAAGAGGAAACGCTGGTGAAGATAATTGATGACGATTTGTTGTATTTTGATATGTTATATTTATTAGGCGAGCATATGCGGGATGAAGCACCGAATATGAAAACAAGCTTTGATTATGAGTTTGTACCATTTGAAGAAGTGGAGAAAGAATATCTGACACTTTTTGAGAAGTATAAAATAATATAAGAGTAATAGAAAGAACGGTGGTCCCAGATGGATTCACCGTTCTATTATATGTAAGTATTGGATAGGAGATACGCTAGCTTATTCTACCACATAACGCATAACAGCCTCAAAAATTGCCCGATAGCCTTCCGGTTTAATATGCATGCCTTCAATGGTATATTCGGCCTTTAAACGTCCCAATTCGTCAGTAAGAGGAGCATTGACATTAATGAAACGTTGCTTATGTTTGGCGGCTAATGCGGCAACCATTTCATTCGCCTTATTTATCTTTTCGTTGGTGCGGATTAGCAGACAAGGTTTCATTTCTTCTGTTGCAGCTTCATAATTAATGGGATAATAAGCCATCAAATAGATGATTACGCCGGGAAGCTGTTGCTCAATTTGGGTAATAATTTTGTCATAGTTACTCATCACTTCTTCCAGAGAAACGTTACCATCGCTTAAGTCGTTGGTGCCGATGTTAATAAAAATCTTGCGAGGCTTGAGCTCAAACACGCAAGCGTCCAAAATGAGTAACAGGTCGGTGGTACGATAGCCGCCTACGCCACGATTGTATATAATAGGGGCATTTGGTCCTAATTCTTTGACCCATTTATGGATAGGGAACATTTCCATAAGAGAAGAACCCGTAAAAACGATTTGCCCTTTGAGGGCTTCTTTATTCCAAACATGAAAATCCCGCACCATTTGTTCTTTTTCCAAACGCCAAGCTTCTTTTGCCATATAAATATCCTCCTTAATAAATAATTTTACCATAAATATTGAATAATGAAAACCCACATGGGAATCGTTACCAGAGATAAGATAGTAGATAAAACTACTGTTTGTACAGCATAAATATAGTTTTTTTCATGAAGTTGGGCATATACGGCGACATTAGACCCAACAGGGCAGGCGATAGCTAAAAAGAGACTTAGTTTTATCTCAAAGAAGTTGTTAGGTATAGCGCTAAGTAGTAACAAGCTTACCGCTGGTGTGAAAATTAAGCGGACAAAGGAAATTATGTAAAAATTTGATTTAGTAAACATCTCTTTTATATTAGCCTTGGCCAGATATATTCCGGATACAATCATTGCCAAAGGAGTGTTTAAATTAGCGGAAGAATTAATTATAGTACCGATTGCAGAAGGAATGGGTGGTTGAACAAGGAATATTAGGAGGCCAATCATAAAGCTGATAATAAAAGGTGATTTAATTATTTTTTTCAGGTCAACAGTAATTGGTTCATTTTTTAAGGTGGATACACCATAAGTCCATTGTAAGATATTCAAACATGCAATAAAAGGAGCTACATAGAAAATGCTGCTTTCTCCCAAGACTGCTGAAATAAGTGGTATGCCGAAAAAACCCGGATTGGAAAAACTTGCAGCAAAGTTATCAATAGGGTTTTTAGGAAAAAACATTTTTGCCACAACTAAGGAAATGCCCAAACCCAGTACAGAAAAAAGAATGCTAATTATTAAGCCGTAAACTCTTTCTGTACTTTGTTCTACCCAAAATCCATTTAGGATAACACAGGGTAAGACTAAGTGAATCAATAAACTTGCGAGACACTCACTCCCAGCCTTTGTAATTATCTTTTTGCGAAAAAGAATTACACCAATCAGCATAAATGAAAACATAATAAATAGTTTATTTATTAAAAGAATCAAAATTTTCATGCGACACCTCTCTATATGTCAATCGTAGCAAAAAAATGATTTATTATCCAATACTTCTATGCTAATATTTATATAAGTTAATACTTATGAAGAACGAAAGTTGAGGAGCATGATATTATGGATGATTTGAAGATAAAATACTTTAAAGCGGTAGCACATACTTTGAATATTTCTCAGGCGGCAAAGGCTTTATATATATCCCAGTCATCTTTAAGCCAAACAATTAGTCATTTGGAGAAGGAGTTGGGGTATCAGCTTTTTGAACGTAATGGAAGGCGTATCAGTTTAAATGAGAACGGGAGAATATTCCTTGAATTCGTAAATAAAGTGGAACAGGAATATAAAAGTATGCTTACACATTTGGCAGAGGTAAATTCTCAATATGTACATACTGTAAAAATACAGGTGCAATGTGCTTCTCTCTATCTTCCGCCGCTTATAGAGTATTTAAAGGTACAGCTTCCGGAGGTTCTATTTTTGATTTCTCAATGGAATCATGATGTTCCGTTTGAAGGAGATGAAGATATTTGTATTTGTGCTTCGACAGAATTATTGAATGATAATACCAGCGAGTTATTGTTAAAGGAGAATATTCTGTTAGCGTTACCGCAAGGACACCCGTTGCTTTTGAAAAGGGATATATATTTAGAAGATTTAACGAATGAAAAATTTATTAGTTTAAATGACTCCTGGTTCTTGGAAAAAACGATTAAGGAAGAGTGCGCGGCCAGATCGGTTCAGCTTACAACTGCCATACAAGTGGATAATCCAGATATTGTGAGACGTTTGCTTTGTATGAATCTGGGTTTGGCATTTATTCCTGAAAAAACCTGGGGAAATGAGTTTGCGAAAGGAACTATTGAACTTCGTCAGATCAAGGATTTTGCTATAAACAGGTACGTTTATTTAAAGTGGAAAAAGGGGTATTTGTCCCAAAATGTACAGAAGTGTATTGGTTTTATGAAAAAATTCTTTAAAAATTGAAAAATACATAAATATGTATTGACAAATCCATAGAAAGTGATAATATAAACATATGAACAATGATTCATATATAAAAATGATTGTATGGCAATCGTAAAAAGAAATATAGAAAAGTATAAATGGGAAAGGATGGAAGTATTATGCAGAAGAAATATAAGATCGAGGTAGATTGTGCAAACTGTGCATTAAAGATGGAGGATGCGGCTAAGAAGGTAGCCGGTGTGGCAAATGCAACCGTGAGCTTTATGACGCAGAAGATGAATGTGGAATTTGAAGAAGGTGCAGATGATAAGGCTGTTATGAAAGAAGTATTGAAGGCTTGTAAGAAGGTAGAGTCTGACTGTGAAATTTATTTATAGAGAGTAGGGAAATGCCGGTAAGTATTATACTTGCCGGCATAGAATTTTAAGAGTGCAATACAGATGAGGTGTATTATGACAAAGAAGCAGAAAAAAGTATTATATCGGATTATTATTTCAGCAGTATTGATTGTGTTGTTACAGTTTCTGCCTTTAGAGGGCTGGATACGTGCAGTTGCGTATATGGTTCCGTATTTAATTATTGGCTATGATATTTTACGCAAAGCAGTATTGGGTATTTTGCACGGTGAAGTTTTTGATGAAAACTTTTTAATGGCGGTGGCAACCGTAGGAGCCATCCTTTTGGGAGAATATACCGAAGGAACGGCAGTTATGTTATTTTATCAGATTGGAGAGTTGTTCCAAAGCTATGCGGTAGGCAAGAGCCGTAAAAATATTGTGGGTCTCATGGATATTCGCCCGGATTATGCCAATGTAGAGAATGAGGAGGGAGAATTGGAGCAGGTAGACCCTGAGGATGTGGAAGTGGGCACCATAATCGTGGTAAAGCCCGGGGAAAAAATCCCCATTGACGGTAGAATTGTAGAGGGAAGTTCTGCATTGAATACCGGTGCTTTGACCGGAGAGAGCTTGCCTCGAGAGGTGGGCGCCGGTGACAGTGTAATAAGTGGTTGTGTGAATTTGTCCGGACTTTTGAAAATAGAAACTACCAAAGGATTTGGTGAGTCTACGGTTTCTAAAATATTGGAGCTGGTGGAGAATTCCAGTATGCACAAGTCCAAGTCGGAGAATTTTATTACCAAGTTTGCCAGATATTATACCCCGGCGGTTTGTTATGCAGCAGTGGCATTAGCTATTTTACCGCCGCTGGTAAATATGCTGATATTGGGGAATGAAGCTAATTGGGGTGAGTGGGTCATCCGTGCGCTCACCTTCCTGGTTATCAGTTGTCCCTGTGCATTGGTAATCTCTATACCCTTGAGCTTTTTCGGTGGTATCGGCGGAGCTTCTGCCAACGGTATATTAATAAAGGGCTCTAACTATATGGAAACTTTGGCAAAGACAGATTATGTGGTATTTGACAAGACCGGTACGTTGACGAAAGGTGTGTTTGAGGTAGTAAAGGTTTGCACGGCCGGGGAGGCAATTTCAGAAGAGGAATTGTTAAGGTTGGCGGCTGGTGCGGAAAGTTATTCCACTCATCCTATAGCGGAGAGCCTGGTACGTGCATGGGAGAAGCAGGAAGAAACCATAAGTGCCGGAAAAGATGCGCAGGTAAGCGGCGAAAGACGCAAGGTGGTAGTTGACCGTGTGGAGGAAATCAGTGGTCATGGTGTGAAAGCAATGGTGGACGGTCGTATGGTGGCGGCAGGAAATGGTAAGCTAATGAAGCAGTTGCTAAATGAGCCGGCTGAAGAATTAAGTGCAAATGTTGAAATCCGGAACCGTATGGTGGAGGCGACTGAAAAAGAAGAGGGAAGTATTGTACATGTGGCGGTAGATAATGTATATGTCGGATATATAGTGATTGCGGATGTATTAAAAGAACAGTCGGTTTCAGCGATTCAGAAGTTAAAAAAGAGTGGCGTAAAGAAATTAGTTATGTTGACCGGAGATGTGAAGTCGGTTGCGCAAAGAGTAGCACAGCAGTTAGGTGGCTTAGACGAGGTGAAAAGCGAACTTTTACCGGACCAGAAGGTGGAGCAGGTGGAACGCTTGTTACAGGAGAAGCTGGCCAAGAGAACCCTTGCTTTTGTAGGTGACGGTATTAACGATGCACCTGTACTTTCCAGGGCAGATGTGGGAATTGCCATGGGCGCCATGGGTTCGGATGCAGCTATTGAAGCGGCAGATGTAGTGTTGATGGATGATAACCCGGAGAAAATAGCTCTTGCCATTCAAATTTCACGCAAGTGTCTGCGAATCGTTTATCAAAACATTGTGTTTGCACTAGGAGTGAAGGGACTGTGTCTGGTGTTGGGAGCAGTGGGTATTGCCAATATGTGGTTGGCAATCTTTGCAGATGTGGGTGTTATGGTATTGGCAGTATTAAATGCAATCCGTTGTTTGAAAGTGAATAAATAATGTCAAAAAGTCACTGCTATGTGCATAACATGGTAGTGACTTTTTTGTCTGAGGCATTGTAGGAATATGGTGCCCGGTGTGGGGAGCTATATGGATTGTAAAGAGAAAATTTTATCAAACGAATATGCTGACGGAGTGGTAGATTTTCCAGTGGAGAGAATTCTGAACGAAGGAGATGATGTTTGTTATATTAAGTTGGATGACCGGTACTATACGGTGTATCAAAATCGTTTGCTTTCCCCGGATTTGTTGGGAAGTACATATCAATATCAATATGTACCAAAGGTGTATGGTTTAATGCAGAACGAAAGTAGAGGAACATTGCCAAATAGTATATTTGATCCTACCAGTCTGGTAGATAGCGGTATTCGACAGCTGCAGGGACCGCCCTTAAATTTAAGGGGAAGCGGTACGATTGTAGCAATTATTGATACCGGTATTGAGTATGACAATGCGGCATTTCTGGATGTGAATGGTGAAAGTCGCATTTTGGCTATTTGGGACCAGACCGTGCAAAGTGGTACACCACCGGAGGGACTATATTTTGGAACAGAATATACCAGAGAGGATATCAACAGGGCACTTGCGTCGGGGAATCCCTTGGAAATGGTAGAAACCACAGACCCTTTGCGACATGGTACGATTATGGCGGGAATTGCCACAGGAAGTGTGGTAAATGGCGGCAGTACATACATCGGCGCTGCACCGGAAGCAGATATTGTCATTGTAAAACTGAAAGAGTGTAAGCAGTATTTGCGGGCGCTTTATTTTATACCGGAAGATGTGCCGGCTTATGAAGAAAGTGATATTATGATGGGAATCAACTATGCAAACCGGTTTGCAGTGGAATTTCAACGACCGGTAGTAATTTGTTTGGGAATCGGTACTAATATGGGCGACCACGCAGGAAATTCGCTGTTGGGCAAATATATGAACCGTGTGGCACTGACCAGAAGCAGGGCAGTGGTAGTTTGCGGCGGTAATGAAGGAAGTGCTCAGCATCATTTTACCTGGCAGTTTCCCTGGCGGGAAGAAGAAAGAGTAGAGTATCGGGATGTGGAGGTACGTGTGGGTGAAGGTGAAAGAGGGGTTTGGCTGGAGTTCTGGGGAAGTCTGCCGGATATCTTTAATGTGAGTATACGTTCTCCCGGCGGCGAAACAGTGCCCCCCATAAGACTAGGGGTAGAGCAGATGAATACATACCGCTTCGTATTTGAAAGTACCATTATTACAGTGCAAAGTGTGTTGGTTGAGCCGGGCTCAGGTGAGGAATTTTTCTTGTTTCGGTTAACGGACCCTACACCGGGGATTTGGACTTTTCGGGTGACTACCGTGGGGGAAGTACATAACGGAGTTTTTCATATGTGGTTACCAATTACTCAGTTTTTGCATAGTACTACTTATTTTCTGGAAGCCAGTCCGGACACCACGATTACGGAGCCTGCCATGGCAACAGAAGTCATTACCGTAACAAATTATAATCATGTCAATGATAGCTTTTATTTGGAATCCGGCAGAGGTTTTAGTCGTACCGGTCAGATTCGGCCCGACTTTGCGGCACCGGGAGTCAATGTTCCTACATTATACGGCAATCGTACCGGTAGTAGCTTATCTGCAGCTATTACAGCCGGCGGCGTAGCTCAGTTTATGCAGTGGGCGGTGGTGGAGGGGAACAGTCCGTTGGCAGATTCCAGAGAGGTACGAAATTATTTTATCAAAGGTGCCAGCCGAATGCCCGGACTCACATATCCCAATAGAGAGTGGGGCTACGGAATGTTGAATGTATTGGGAGTGTTTGAACGGATACGTGGAGATGTATAAAAATTTGCAAAGTAAAGTTATCTGTGTTATAGTATAAAAGTACCATTTGATTACCGTTTTTTACCATAAGGAGAGAAAAATGGCTTCCATAAAAGATGTGGCGAAACACGCCGGAGTAGCAATATCTACAGTTTCTAAGGTATTGAATAATTATCCGAATATTAGTGAGGAAACGAAGCAAAAGGTAAATGTAGCCATTGAAGAGCTGGGTTATGTTCCAAATGCAGTGGCGGCAGCACTTTCCTCAAAAAAAAGTGGCAGAATTGCATTGGTGATTCATTTGAATATGAATACACAGGCTATAGATGAAATCAGTATGCAGTATTTAGTGGGGGCATTGCATCGTGCCAAGGAGCTTGGCCTGGATGTGGTGACTGTATTCTTTTCGATGCTGGAAGGAAAGAGTCTGGATGAAATCATTAATTATTTCCGCTCCCAGAGTATTAACGGTATACTGGTATTTGGTACAGTGAAAACGAAGAAAACCCTGCTCAGACTCATAGAAAAGCAGGTGTTTAAGATGGTGCTGGTTGATGCGCCTATTGTGAATGAAAATACTTCCTGTGTCTGGATTGACCAGGCAAAGGCGCAGTATGAAGTGGCAAAAACCACCATGGAATTGGATACCATACCTTACAAGAAGCTACTGTATATTGCGGGAAAGAAAAACAGCTATGTGGCAGAGGAACGGATTAAGGGAATCAAACAGTTCGGTTTGGATTATGGTTTGAAGATTACCATAAAAGAAGGGGAATTTTCTGAAAAGAAAGCGCGTGAGTTGACTTTTGCCTATGGTGAAAAAGTAGATATGATAGCTTGTGCATCTGATTTGATGGCTATTGGTGCCATGCGTGCTTTGATGGAAATGGATATTTTCAGACCGGTTTGTGGATTTGACGGCATTACCTTAATGGGCTATGCCGGAAAGCAGATGAATACGGTAAAACAGGATTTTTACCACATTGCGGAGGAAGCGGTAAGTGAGCTGAATCATTTAATGAATGGTGGTACCGGTAAAGAAGTGGTGCTGGAGCACAAGCTGGTACGTATGAAATATGAGGATATTATACGATAGGATATGAGTATACAACCGCCCCGAGCTACTGCCGGCTATATTCCTATACGGACACGCTTTCGCTTGATGAAAAACGTAACAGTACTAAATTCGTAGTCGGTCATAGCCGCCTACTCATTAAGTGCTGACGTTTTTCAACAGTCCTTTATAGGAATATAGCCGGCGGTAGCTCGGGGCGGTTACTTTTAGCTGTTTAATATGTGTAGCTCGTGGAGTGCTCGGGTACATGCTACATACAGTAGCTTGGCAGTTTCGGGTTGTTCCATGCCGTGTTTCATATCTTGATTCCACAGGATTACCGTGTCGAACTCCAAGCCTTTTACATAACGAATGGGTAGTACCATGGTGCCCTTAGAGAAATTATTGTTTTCCCCATCGGTAAGTGGTGTGTATGCTTCCAGAAGTTTACGTGCTTTGGCAGTTTCTGCATCGCTTCCGCAGATAATGGCAGTGGTGGTGTATCCCTTTTCTCTAATGCCTTCGATTAATTCTGCGACATATTCCGCCATCTCCACATCTCCCCAAAATTGTTTTTCACTCACAGGTATGCCGTGTCGGATAACAGGAGTGATTTTGTAACGGCCGAAGGAGGCCTTTTCCAATATTTTGCCGGCAAATTCAGAGATTTCGATAGTGTTTCGGTAGCTTTTTTGTAAGAGCATGAAACAGTCACGTTCTTCGGTTAAAAAAAGCTTTTGCAGCTCATACCAGTCGTTTAAGCCGGTGTAGTAATTTATGTTCTGTGATACGTCCCCCATAATGGTAAAATAAGTAGCCGGAAGAAGCTTTTTCAGTACATAATAGGCACCTATGCCGAAGTCCTGGGCTTCGTCCAGAAACAATAGACCGAATTCCTGATTGGGTTCTTTTTGGGTAATACGATAGTGAATCAGGGCCAGGGCAGCAATGTCGTATAGGTCATATTCCTTTGCATACAGTCGGGCTAAGTGGTCAGACATGTTACAAGTGGGTCTGCTTGCAGTCCACTGACTTAAAAAGTCCAGGTAAAATTCATAAATCGAAGCCTTGGGACGCATATTCTTATAGTGGCCGGAATGTTCTTTTAATTTTGCATTAATCAAATCTCTATCCATTCCACTCATTAAAAACTTAATACGGGTTTTCGCTCTTTCATCCATCATGCCAAGCAAAGTGTAAATGCTGACAGTGGGGGTTTCGCGAAACAGGGTGGTGTTGTTGGATTCGGAAAGGATTACTCCCAGTGCCGGGTCAGAGTAGGTGCTGACATCTACATACTCTTCTCTTTTTTGAATTAAATAAAGTTCCAGCTCCTGCATAAAGGTTTGGGTACAACGCAAGGGTGCGGTTTCATCCGGTTCCACTACTTTGTTCTTTTTCTGCCAATCCTTTTCGCATAGACGAATAAATATTTGATCCACACGCATATGCTTGATGTTTGGCACATCCAATTCGGGAAGTCCGCTGGTAATGTAGTTTAACAGCAGGTCATTGCTTCCCACAATGCAGAATTCGTTGGATTCAAAGCGGTGCTTGTAGTTATAAAGCAAATAGGAAATGCGATGCATGGCAACAGTGGTTTTTCCACTGCCGGCCACCCCTTGTACAATAATGTTGGCAAAGGGGGATTTTCGGATGATTTCGTTCTGCTCTTTTTGAATGGTCGCAATGATTTCACCCAACACTACGTCTTTGTTCTTGGAAAGATACTGTACCAACAAGGCATCGTTGGATGCCACATCACTGTCATAGTACCCGTTTAGAACACCATCCCCTACGTCATAGGTACGCTTTAGTTCCAGATGAATATCAATGGGCTTTTCGTCAGGTAAACCGTAACTGCCCTCACCTAATTCGTTTTCATAGTAGACGCTGGAAATAGGGGCGCGCCAATCGGCAATAAGTACATCGGTACGATTTTGAAAGACACCGTTTTTGCCAATATAAACCTGTTCATGACTCTCGACGGAATGGTCTGTGTAATCGATTCGACCAAAGTAAGGCTTTTGCAAAGCAGCTAGGTTTTTTCGTAGAGATTGCGCAGCATGCTCTTCCAAGCTGGTAGCAGTCATCAATTGATTGTATAATTCCACATCGCCACTGTTAATGGCCTTGTACAATTCCTGCGCCTGTTCATGGTGCTCTGCGTATTCGGCTTCATAACGTGTGATATTTTGTTGTATGATGTCCTGACAATACGTAAAGTGGGTTAGTTCCCGGTTCCAATCCTTTTGCATGGCGAAATATACCTCTCTTTCGGGGGTGGGTGTGGCTTGCCTTACCGACAAACGTGCCCAACGTTCAAAAATTGTAAGTATGGTGTCGCGCGTAACACTGTACTTAAGATTATAGGCAAAATTTAAAATATTACTAGACTTTAATTTCAAAATATGGTATGATGCTAAATGAAGTTGTGGATAAAAAAGCTATCGGTTCGCCGATAGCTTTTTGACGTTATATGGGTTGTTTTCGGTATGCTTTTGGAGAAACACCAAAATTCTTTCGAAAGACTCTGTTGAAATAGGATATATTATCAAAACCGGATTCCATTGCAATGGATAGGATACTGTTTTGCGTAGTGGATAGCAGGGTACATGCATTTTTTAAACGCAGGCGGATAAGATATTCTGTTACTGTACAATTCATAGTTTGTGAGAAAAGAGCGGAAAAATAATTTACGCTCATGTGCGCTTCCTGAGCCAGTCGGGCGAGAGGAATGTTTTGACGATAATTTTCCTCCATGTACCGGATAGCGGATGCCAGCTTAATATAGTCATTTTGAAAATGCTGTATTTTTTCTGAATAACTGTCTATGCTTTCAAATTGGCGATATAAAAGTGCCAAAAGCATGAGAAGCAAAGATTTTACTACCAAGCGCCAACCTACTGCCTGAGTGTCCCATTCGGATTGAATGGACTTGAGGATGCCCCTGACTTCTTCTGTAGCAAATATATTACCCGGTAAGCGATGCTTAAATCCTACCTTCCATTCATAAAAGGCGCGTATATATTGATAATCACTGCTACCTGCTAAAATCAATTCCGGATCAAATACAATGACCATCAAATGCATATCCCCTGACAGATTTCTTGCCATATGATATTCCAGATTATTGATTATAAAAATGTCATCCTTGAAAATAGGATAGTTGTCATCAATAATAGTATATTGTCCGGTACCGGATAGGCAAAAGTTGATTTCTAAGCTGTGATGATTGTGCATGTAGGTCTTTCCGGTCTGTTCGTCCTGCTTTGTAAATCCAGTGCCGTTATAAATAGCAAATGGAAAATCTTTATCTAACAAGAGTTTTTCGGTTATGTATTCCATGGTTTTGTTCCCCTGTATACAGTGTTGTTTTATTTATTATAGTTGCTTCGCCGTCAAATGTACAATACAAAATCGTAAAATAGTACAAGAATTGAGAAAAACCGTAAAAGAAATCCCATAAAAAAGAAAATAGAATAAAGATATAAAGAGAACGATACTAGATTACAGATGTATCTGCTGGAGAAAGGATGGAGTAAGATGTTTTACAATGATCATTATGACGAGTTAAAAGCCAGAATGGAAGCTTATTGGAATCGTGATGCCGTAGACCGATGTTGTGCTGCAGTTATGGTATCCAGACCGAATAACAAAGATTTTGGCGAACAGAATTTTTATTTTGATGCTAAGAAGGCGGATCAAATGCATAGACAGCGTTTTGAAAGCTATGACTATTTGTGGGAAGCGATTCCCTGTTTGTTCCCTTATTTTGGTACAGCGGGTATTGCAGAGTATGCCGGATGTAAACCGGAGTATACCCCCAGAACCACATGGTTTGAGCCCTGCTTGGAAGAACCGGAAGCAGATGAAATCTTTTATAAGTGTCCGCAGGCATTTGAACGTCAGAAAGCAGCCATTGCAGAGATGATTAAGCTTTCTAAAAATGATTATGCAGTTACGGTTACAGATAACTGTGGTATTGCAGATGCTTTGGCGGCTATGCGTGGTTCTGACAACTTTCTGATGGATATGATTGCAGAGGAGGACTTCGTGCTGGAAGGTATTCAGAAACTGTTACCCATTTACAAAGAAACCCAGGAGCAGCTTTTTGATCTGGTAAAAGAAAACAACGAAGGTAGTGTATTATCCTGGATGCATTTATGGGCACCGAAGCGATGTGCACAGATGCAGTGTGATTTAAGTGTAATGATTTCTCCGCAGATGTTTGAGAAGTTTATTATGCCGGAATTAGAAGAATTATGTTCTTTTTTGGATTATCCGGTATATCATTTTGATGGTCAGGAGCAGATTAGACATTTAGACCATTTGCTTTCTTTAGATAAACTGAAAGCTATTCAATGGACGCCGGTTGCAGGACAGCCCAAAACATCTACCTTTATTGAACAATTACAGAAGATTCAGAAGGCGGGAAAGAACCTGATTTTATTCCCGCAAGCCAATGAAATTGAATTTTTATTAAATAATTTGTCAAGCCGTGGCTTGCATATGATTACTTATGCAGGTAATAAGGAAGAAGCGGATTACATTCAGAACACAATTAAGAAATGCTCAAAAGACCGCATATTTTAGGAAAAATAAAGGAGGATTTGGTTATGGTACAGATGACAGAAATTTCAGAATTATTACAGAAAGGTAAATCAAAGGACGTAGTTGCATTAGTTAAGCAGGCAGTAGAAGATGGTGTTTCGGCGGAGGTTATTTTGAAGGAAGGTTTGCTTGCCGGTATGGAAGTGGTGGGCAGAAAATTCCGAGATAATGAAATCTTTGTTCCGGAGGTTTTGGTTGCAGCGCGAGCAATGAGTAAGGGAACGGAAGTGTTGCGTCCGCTGTTGGCACAGGAGGGTGCTACTGCGGACGGTAAGGTTTGTATTGGTACTGTAAAGGGGGATTTGCACGATATTGGCAAGAATCTGGTAAAGATGATGTTAGAAGGTAAAGGCTTGGAAGTTATTGATTTGGGCACCGACGTGCCTGCTGAAAAGTTTATTCAGGTTGCTAAGGAAGAAAACTGTCAGGTAATCTGTTGTTCTGCTTTGTTGACAACTACCATGCCGGAAATGGAAAATGTAGTAAAAGCAGCGATTGAAGCAGGTATCCGTGATAAGGTAAAAATTATGGTCGGCGGTGCACCTATTACACAGGAATTTGCAGATTCCATTGGTGCGGACGCCTATGCGGATGATGCGGCTTCCGCGGCCGATGTGGCGGTGAGCTTTTGTAAGTAATTTGCTGGAAAAACGTTTGTATTGTTTGGAGGAAAAGTCATGAACATGTCCACATTTTTAAATAACATCGTTACTGACGATAAGAAGTATGCATTGCCTATTTTGTCCTTCCCAGCCATGCAGAAGCTGGGGGTGTCTGTAAATGAAATGATTCATTCGTCTGAATTGCAGGCACAAGCTATGGAGCTTGTGGCACATTCCACAGATACTATTGCAGCAGTAAGCTTAATGGATTTGTCTTTGGAAGCAGAGGCCTTTGGGGCAGAAGTTATTTTTGGCGAAAATGAAGTTCCTGCAATTACCGGACAGTTGGTTTCTGATGAGGAGGAAGCAAAAGCGTTGCAAGTACCTAGCATGGAAGCCGGCAGAATGCCTATTGCCATTGAAACCATCCGTTTGGCAAAAGAGAAGATTACAGATAAGCCTGTTTTTGCCGGAATTATCGGTCCATTCTCTTTGGCAGGACGCCTTATGGACGTAACAGAGATTATGTATACCTGTTATGATGAACCTGAAATAGTTCATGAAGTGTTAAAGAAGGCTACGGAGTTTTTGGTGGCATATTCAAAGGCATTAAAGGAAGCCGGAGCAGACGGTATTGTTATGGCGGAGCCCCTTTGTGGATTGTTAAGTCCTGATATGGCAGATGAGTTTTCCTGTCCGTATGTGAAGGAGTTGGTGGATGCAGTACAGACAGAGGAGTTTGCGGTAATTTATCATAACTGTGGTAATTCCGTACCTCAGATTGCTGACCTTTTATACAAGCAGGGAGCTGCAGCATATCATTTTGGTAATGCGGTAGATATGCTACAGATGCTTAAGGAAGCACCTTCCGATGTTATTTTAATGGGAAATGTGGATCCAGTAGCATGTTTTACTAATGCAACATCGCAACAAATGGAAGAGGAGACCTATGCTTTGCTTGAAAGGTGCGGTAGCTATGGTAATTTTATCTTATCCTCCGGATGTGATATTCCGCATAACGCATCATGGGAAAACGTGAATGCGTTCTTCCGGGCGTTGGATATGTATAATAACAGATAGGTTTTATTGAGAAGTTTAGGAGGAAGATAGTCATGGACATGACATCCTATGAACGTTTTTTACGTATGTATCAACATAAAGAGGCTGACAGGATTCCCATCATTGATGTTCCGTGGGAGGGAACCTTGCTTCGTTGGCAGAAAGAAGGTATGCCTGCAAATTGTGATTGGCGCGATTATTTTGGTATAGATAAGGTGGCAAAAATCAACGTAGATATTTCGCCCCAATATCCTATTCGTGTAGTAGAGGAAACAGAAACAAGTATTACCAAAACTACAGAATGGGGAGTTACACTTCGCTATAATAAAGCAATTGACTCTACGCCTGACTTTTTAGATTTTCATGTAACGGATCAGGACAGATGGAATGAATGTAAGAAACGCATGCTGGAAGGAACCAATCGAATAAATTGGAAGTATCTGGAGGACAACTATGCAAAGTGGCGTGCGGAAGGTCAATGGGTAGAGGCAGTTTTTTGGTTTGGATTTGATGTAACGCATTCTTGGATGATGGGTACGGAAAATCTTTTGATTGCCATGTATGAAGAGCCGGATATGGTTATGGATATGTTCGGAACCTATTTGGACCAGTCTATTAAGATGTTTGACCAGATTTGGGACAAGGGATATAGGTTTGACAGTATCTTCTGGTATGATGATATGGGTTATAAGGGACATACATTCTTCTCTAATGATATGTATGATGAAGTGCTTAGACCCTTCCATAAGAAAGCTATTGATTGGGCTCATGACCATGGAATTTATGCACATCTGCATTCTTGTGGTGACATTATGACACGAGTGGATCAATTGATGGAGATTAAGCTGGATGCTTTGAATCCCTTGGAAGTAAAAGCGGGAATGGAGCCTCTTACCTTAAAGGAAAAGTATGGTGACAAATTGGTGCTTCATGGAGGTATCAACGCTGTGCTTTGGGATGATAAAGAGGCGATTCTGAAAGAAATAAATCGCTTGGTGCCTAAATTAAAGGAAAATGGCGGATATATATTCTCATCCGACCATTCCATTCCGAATACTGTGTCTTTAGAGAATTTTAAATCAATTGTAGCTGCTGTAAAACAGGCCGGCAAATATTAAGATGGAGCAGAGAAATGTATAAGTTAACGGTTTGGGAAGATGGTAAGAAAAATGTATTGGAATTTAGCGGAAATCCTACCGTGCAGCAGGTGCTGGAAGAAAACGGAGTGATTATGCCGCATCCTTGTTCCGGTAGAGGGATATGCGGTAAATGCGTGATTGAGATTCAGGGAGCCATTTCGTCGCCGGATGAAAAAGAGATTAACTTGGGGAAACGTTTGTCTTGTAGGACCAGACTGTTAGGGAATGCGGAGGTAGTACTTAAGGGAGATAATCAACTGATGGCAGAAGGTGCTACACAGGATCTTTTGGTAAGAAATGCAGATGAAATAAGGTGCATAGGAGCAGCAGTCGATATTGGAACTACTACTGTAGCATTGTCAGTATATAATTTAAAAACAGGCATATGCCTGGCAACGGAAACTATGTTAAATCCTCAAGCTACCATATCTGCTGATGTCATGGGTAGGATAGAAGCCGCTATGAACGGAAAGCTGACACAGCTGAGGGAAATGGTGGTAGGATGTATTGAAAAGCTTGCTGAGCGATCAGGATATGAAAATAATATAGACAAGTGGGTCATTACCGGAAATACAACAATGCTCTATTTGCTCACAGGAAGGAATCCGCAGGCTTTGTCTGCGGCACCTTTTGTTGCAGAGCATTTATTTGGAGAAGAAGGTAAATGGAAGGATAAGTATTTGTATATTCCTAAATGTATGGATGCCTTTGTAGGTGCAGATATTACTTGTGCTGTTTTAGAAAGTGGTATGTGTGATAAAGCAGAAACCTCTTTGTTGTGTGATATTGGAACGAACGGAGAACTTGCACTTTGGAAAAATGGCAGATTGTATACTGCGTCTACGGCAGCCGGCCCAGCTTTTGAAGGCGCGGGTATATCCTGCGGATGTCAAAGTGTGAAGGGGGCTATAGAAAGTGTGGTATTGGGAGAAGAGGGTTTGAAAATTCAAATCATTGGTAATGTAAAGCCCATAGGTTTTTGTGGTTCCGGTATTATAGATGCGGTGGCTTGTTTATTGGAGAATGGTACCATAGATGAAACAGGTGCTATGGAAGCAGAACAAATAGAGATTTGCAAAGGGGTTATGTTGAAAAGAGGAGATGTACGGGCGTTACAGCTGGCGAAAGCTGCAATTGCTGCAGGTATAAAGACTCTTTTGGAAATGACAGATACTACTAAGGATGAAGTTGCTACATTTTACATTGCAGGTGGCTTTGGCAGTCATCTGAATATTGATTCTGCAATACGAATCGGTTTGGTACCGGAAGCTTTCCTTGCTAAGATAAAGGTGTTGGGAAATGCAGCTTTAAAAGGAGCGGCGGCCATGCTGACAGACAAAACACGGAGAGAAAAAGAAGAACAGATTGTCTCGAAAGCTACCTGTATCAATTTGGGTGGAAACCCTATATTTAATGAAAATTATATTGATGAGATGCTTTTTCCTGAACAGAAGAATACATGGCATATGTTAAGGGTGGCAAAGGAAATCGGTTTTTCACATTATGGATTATTTAAAGCAGAACACTTGCAATTTCGTCAAGAGGTGCGTGACATGTGTGCGGCGGGAAGATGTGGAAGCTATGGAAAGCGCTGGACTTGTCCCCCGGGATGTGGAACTCTGGAAGAAAGTATGGACAAGGTACGAGGCTTTAAAGAGGGAATCCTTCTGCAGATGACGGGGGAAATGGAAGATGATTTTGATATAGAGTGTATCTCTGAAACGGAAAAAGCGATTAAGGAAAAATTGGATATATTTGTAGGCAGGTTAAGGGAACAGGGAATTGTATGTTTGCCTATGACGGCAGGTACTTGTACCCGATGCAAAGAATGTACATATCCGAACGCACCCTGTAGGTTTCCTGAAAAGTCATATGTTTCCATGGAGGCATATGGATTGGTGGTGGGTGATGTATGTGTGTTGGCAAAAGTACCGTATAACCATGGTCCAAGGACGATTACATTTACGACGTGTATCCTTTTTGGTGAGTAGAATAAGAGATAATATCCATGATTTCTGCGTTGATAAATTTATCTTGCTTTTTTGACTATAGAATAAATTTACCTAATTTTAAACAAAACAATTTAATTATGAAAAATAAAATATCTTATTGACAAACATTGCAAAATGTGATACGGTAACAACATCAAGAGTAATCGGATTTTAGTGTGTTTCGCACATTCGGGCAATTTCTGCCACTTACTCAAAAGATAAAAATGAATATTGTGTTGGCAGAGGTTGTTTCCATATACCTCTGCCGGAAAAGGAGGATTTATGGAATTACCAATTCAAGAAACAGGAAGGGAAGCTGTAATTATGCCATTTACAAAAAAGGTTTATACAATTGCAGATATTGAAGCGTTACCAGAGGGAACGAGAGCGGAATTAATTGATGGTGAAATGTACATGATGGCATCACCGAGTAGGACGCATCAAAGAGCTTTAGGAGATTTGTTTGTAAAAATTTACAATTTTGTTTCAAGTAAGAAGGGAAAGTGCGAGGTGTATGCGGCACCATTTGCCGTTTATTTACACAATGATGATAAAACTTATTTAGAACCGGATATTTTTGTGGTTTGCGATACAGACAAGTTGGATGAAAAGGGATGTCACGGAGCACCGGATTGGGTCATTGAGATAGTGTCACCCAGCAGTCAAAAGATGGACTGGATATTGAAGTTGGCAGAATATCGTAAGGCTGGCGTGCGTGAGTATTGGATTGTGGATGCTCAGGTCCAGAAGGTAACTGTGTATCGTTTGGAAAAGGGGGATATGGTGGAAACATATTCCTTTGAGGAGAAGATAAAAGCCGGAATTTATGAGGATTTGGAGATTATGCTGGCATAAGGAAAATGATTTTAGCTGGACAAAGTGTTCGAACTATGCTAAACTGACACAAATGCAATGATTAGAAGTAGTAGATATGCAAAACCATCAGAGAGAGGTCGGTTGGTGCGAGACTTTTGGATTTTGGATATGGAACCAGTCTATGAGCAGCAGGAGAGAAAGCTGAGAAGGTTCAGAAACTCCTGACGGCAGTCCCCGTTATCAAGGACATGTAAGTGATGGCTTGCAATGAGAGCAGAGATAATCTGAAATTAGGTGGTACCGCGGATTTAATTCGTCCTAAGCATGATAGGAGTATTATGCTTGGGACTTTTTTTCGTGAATGCACAGAGAAAATTCCGAGAATTGCATGCTTGTATTTGCTGAGCAAATGGAAAAAGGAAAGGAAGGAAAAAGATGAAGCTGAAAAATTTAGTTGGGCAGAGGTTTAAGGAAAGACCGGCAGATTGCGTGATTGATAGTCATGCGCTGATGGTGCGCGGTGGTTATATGAAAAATGTGGGGAATGGTATTTTTTCAGAGTTTCCTATGCTTAGAAGAGTGACGTCAAAGATTGAAAAGATTATCAGAGAAGAGATGGATGCTATAGATGGCCAAGAGGTTATGTTTCCGGTGGTAATGCCGGCGGAACTTTGGCAGGAATCCGGACGTTATGAGAGTATTGGAAGTGAATTGGTACGTTTTCAAGACAGAAGTAAGTCCAAAATGGTGCTGGGTATGACCCACGAAGAAGCGGCGGTGCATTTAGTGCGTGAGTTTGGGCAGTCCTATCAACAGTATCCGTTTATGATTTATCAGATTCAAAGAAAGTTCCGTGATGAGGCCAGACCGAGAGCCGGCATGATTCGTGTACGTGAATTTACTATGAAGGATGCCTATTCCTTCCATACCTCTCAGGAGGATTTGGAACAATATTACCAGAAGTGTTATGAGGCTTATAACAAGATTTTTAGGCGTGCAGGGGTGCCGGAGGTGGTAACGGTAGCATCGGACAGTGGCATGATGGGCGGTAATATTTCTCATGAATACATGTTGCTTACGGACGTGGGAGAGGACTCTATCGTGTTGTGTACAGAGTGCGATTATAGGGCAAACATGGAGGCGGCAGAGAATGTGGCCATGGGGGCTACAAAGGAGGTGGCCAAAAATTTAGAATCCTTAGAGTGTATTGAAACACCGGACTGCAAGACCATTGAGGATGTATGCAATTTCCTGCAAAGCAATGTAGAAGCATCCTGCAAGGCGGTGGTATACCAGAAGAATGCGGATGATGCTTATATGGTAGCCTTCGTCCGCGGAGATTACGAAGTAAATGAGACGAAGCTACGTAATCTGATAGGAGAAGATATCCATCCGGCGGTGATTAGGTCGGATGCACCTTTGGCGGCAGGATATATTGGCCCTTACTTGCTTTCAGACGAGGTGACCTATTATCTTGATGGCTCTTTGAAGGGAATTGTCAGTTTGGTGGCAGGTGCCAACAAAGAGGGATATCATTACATAGGATTGAATTTGGAACGAGAGCTTGGGAAAGTAAGCTACGTAGATATTGCCAAGGTGAAAGAAGGTGGTATCTGCCCTTGCTGTGGCAAACCTGCGTTGACGATTAAGCGTGGTATTGAAGTGGGTAATATTTTCCAACTGGGGACCAAATATACTGAGAGCATGCATATGCAGTACGTGGATCAGGAAGGGGCGACGCATTATCCGATTATGGGCTGTTATGGTATCGGTGTAGGTCGTTTGGCGGCATCGGTATGTGAAGCAAAGCATGATGAGTATGGACCGATTTGGCCAATCAGTATAGCACCTTGGGAAGTGCATTTGTGTTGCATCCGTCCGGATGACGAGGAGGCGAAAAAAGTTGCTGACGATTTATACGAGGCGTTGCAAAAACGTGGAGTCGAAGTGATTTATGATGACAGAGATGGCATCCGTGCCGGACAGATGTTTGCAGATGCAGATTTGTTAGGAGTGCCCATTCGTGTAGTAGTAAGTCCAAGAAATTTAAAGGAAGGTAAGCTGGAAGTAACTACCAGAGATAAAACGGTGAAAGAAAGCGTAGACGTGGCAGAAGGTGTGGAGTATTTGCTGGCGCTGAAAAGGAAGATGTTTGGGGAGTTGTAGTAAGTAAACTTGCTTCACGAACTTGCCGCCATGGCGGCTGGCGGGATTTTATGGAGGAATAAAGATGGATATTGTAATATTTAAAGATGATATGCAAAAGCAAGTAGATTGTTTTTTGAAAAATGTTTCTCGGCCGTTGGTATACCATACTTACCTAACGATAGACATGCAGATGTTGCAAATGTAGAGCAATATTATATGAGAAATGGTTTTTGGATGTTTATATTGCCGGAGTATCAGGGGAATGGATATGGACGATTATTGCTGGAATATGCTATAGGAAAATCTACACTTTGGGCAGAATGAATGTTTTTTGGATGGTTAGTACCCAAATGGTAGCTGGAAATGTCAATTTTTAAGTGTTTTGAAGAATGTTTGGGTATATATATAGGAATTTCAAATTTAATACCCAGAGATTTGGGCTTTTGTGGGTATTAAAATACATAATAACTTATTTATACCCAAAGTGCATTTTACAAATAAAGAATTAGGAAATGAATTATTGAAAAATCTCAACAACTCCCAATTTGTTGAGGAAGGTGAAATTTTCAGTTAGTAGGTGTAATCGCCATGCCGACATACTCACAAACGGACATCTAAGGGCGAATTCTATCTAAGTTTATTATAATAGGTTTTTATGGGTAGAAAAATAGCTGGATTGTTAGAGGAAAAGGCAAGGCTTTTCTACCTACGAAAGATGAATAGGGGTAGCATGGGCAGATATACACCTAAAAAGAATAGTGTGATAAAAAATGAGCCATCCCAGTTAAGGGGTGGCTCCATTTATTTTCTGATTACATTCATCTAAAACCTCAAAATAATTCTCAAAGGTCTTTTTGCAGCAGCCCGGATTGTCAATCACAATTCCTTGGGCACGTAATCCAATCAAAGTAAATCCCATTGCCATGCGGTGGTCGTCATAGGTATCCACCACACAAGGTTGTGGTTTGCCGGGATAAATGGTGATGGTAGTGTCAGTTTCTTCACAAGTAATCCCCATTTTACGTAACTCTGTAACAATGGCGTTCATACGGTTACATTCCTGATAGCGGATATGGCCGATACCGCGGATGGTGGTGGGAGCGTCTGCAAAAGGGGCGATAGCGGCCAAAGTAATGGCCTGATCGGAGCAGGCGGACATATCTACATCCACACCATGGTAAATACCGTCCATAGGAGGATACAGTATAATGCCGCTCGTTTCTTCCTTTAATGTGGCACCCATTTGCTCAAGGATTTTAAGAAACTGTACATCTCCCTGCATAGAGTCAAAAGTAACATGTTTTACCTGAACCGGCACGCCAAGTACCATAGCTAACGCATAAAAATATGCTGCGCCGGAAGCATCCGGTTCGATCTGATAGTTCAATGCCAGATATTTCTGACCGGTAGGAATGGTAAAGGTACGGCCGTCCTCGGAAACGAATACGCGTACACCAAACTGTTCCATCATTTTGCGTGTAATTTCAATATATGCCATGCCATGGCTACCTTCCACTTGGATGTGCATATCCTTGGGGGAAAGGCAGGAGGCAATCAAGAGTGCACTTAAAAACTGGCTACTGTGCTCAATATCTACGGATATGGTATCTGTGCCGAAGCCGTGACTCTTCAAGGTAAAGGGGAAAAAGCCTTCCTTACCTTCAAAGCTGATTTCACAACCCAACTCCTTCAAAGAAGCCAGTAGAGGGGCCATAGGACGTTTACGCATTTGTTCAGAGGCATCCATATGATAAATGCCTTCAGATATTCCTAAATAGGCTGCCAGGAAGCGGGCTGCCGTGCCGGCACTTCCCACATATTGGCAGGCTTCTTTCTTGGGTACCAAACCACCATGGCCGGTGACCGTTACCACTTTACCTGCTTCATCTACCCGGGTTTCAAAGCCTAAATCCTGCACACATTGAATAAAATGTCTGGAATCGTCACTGAACAAAACCTCCCGCAGTGTGGAGGTGCCGTTTGCCAGTGTGGCAAGAAGCAATGCCCGGTTCGTCAGACTCTTGGAGCCTGGTACGGATATTTTAAGTGGTGCTTGAGAAACCTCTCTTTTTATATTTGGGTATATACATGGTACTTCATAAGTAGCTACGTTCATAAAAGCCTCATTTCCATAGTAACTATTTCTTCCCCTTTTTGGAGGATTTGTGTATAATAAGATTGCATAATTACTATACTCAATATTTGACGGAATGTCAAAGAATATGATAAAGAGTCGTTTCAGAAAGGGAGTTTTTTATGAGCAGGATTTTTCGTGATGCAACCCAATTAATTGGCAGAACGCCGCTTATGCAGGTAAATAATTACGGTAAGGATAAAGGAATCGAGCAGGCGCAGGTGCTGGTGAAGCTGGAATATTTAAATCCGGCGGGCAGTGCGAAAGACAGAGTAGCTCTTTCTATGATTGAAGATGCAGAGGAAAGAGGACTTTTGAAACCGGGGGCAACTATAATAGAGCCTACTTCGGGAAATACAGGCATTGGCTTGGCAGTGGTGGCTGCTGTAAAAGGCTATCGGACCATATTGACATTGCCGGAAACCATGAGTGTGGAGAGAAGAACGCTGTTAAAGGCTTATGGTGCAGAACTGGTGCTCACTGATGGGGCAATGGGAATGAATGGAGCCATTGAAAAGGCACAGGAGTTGGAAAAGAGTATTCCTGGTGCAGTGATTTTGGGACAGTTTGATAATACCGCCAATCCGGCAGCTCATGCAGCAACCACAGGACCGGAAATTTGGGAGGATACAGATGG
>JAZRAX010000046.1:0-1728 GCA_045634745.1 Acetatifactor sp.
CATCCGTGACCTGCTTCGTAACAGATGCAGCTGACAACACCCACTATATCCTGAATGCCTTCACCAACGATGGCGAAATGTTTGAGACAGATACCAGAACGCTGGTGAAGGGAGTGGAGATATGACGGAGATACTTATCCAGCGCAGAAGGTACAAGGTGGTCAGGGCGGCATTACTGGCATACGGAACCCACAACAAAGCATACATCAACCTTCATGCCGGACAGGTCTGGGAAATAATGGCAGTCCCTTCCGGCAAGTGCAACTGGTACTCCGTATACCGGAACGGCATAACGCTCGACATCGTTGAAAAAGATTTCAAGGATCTGTTCAGGGAGGTGGAATGATGACAAGAAAAGAAGCAAGTTTTTATCTAACAAATATGGATAGAAAATACATGGAAGAAGGTATGTCAGAGGCACTTGATATGGCAATCAAAGCATTAGAGCAAGAGCCTTGTGATGATTGCATAAGCAGAAAAGAAGCTATTAAGGCTTGTCTCGATGGTTGGAATAAGGGATACAAGGAAATTTTAGAAGATATAAGGAATTTGCCGTCCGTCAGTCCATTTCCTTGTGACTGGATTCCGGTCAGCGAAAGACTGCCAGAAAAAAGAGGGGATTATCTTGTCACCCAAAAAGCGGTTTTTACGGATTATGTATACAGAAATATAGCGGTTTTTACGGATAAAAAGCGGCCGGGCTGGTATAAATATGATAGTGAGTGGGGATACTATGAGATTGATGGTGTGGTTGCGTGGATGCCCTTACCAGAGCCGTACAAGGCAGAAAGCGAGGTTGAAGAATGAGTAACAAAGAAGCAAAAGAAATCTTAAAGCACATAGGTAACAATATTGCAACGATAGGCACACTTGATGGCAAAATCTGGCATAGGGAAGATATAAAAGAAGCTAAAGTTATCGCCACACACGCAATAGATGAGCGTGAAAAATGGCTAAAATTATATGAATGGCTTGAAGATAGATACATGGCGGGTATGATAGAGCAGGATGTTTTTGATGAAATCGAAAACCTTTGCATAGATACAGGAAGAATGGAGGGATAAGGAATGACAAGAGAAGTAGAGGATTGCATCAGCAGAG
The DNA here is from genome assembly GCA_045634745.1 of Acetatifactor sp. Taxonomy (GTDB): domain Bacteria; phylum Bacillota; class Clostridia; order Lachnospirales; family Lachnospiraceae; genus Acetatifactor. Next base: position 1,102 of record JAZRAX010000046.1, read on the forward strand.
CATATATAGCGCCAATTATTGAGGAGCTTGAAAATATCTGTGTTAATGGTGATGAACATATACTAGATTTGTTAGCAGATATAAAAAACGCACCATCTGTCACACCACATATTTTAGCAGATGCGTTAATGGAAGAAAGGATAAGTGGAAAACTGAATACCGATACAACATTTGAAAGAGATATTATTCGTGACGTAAAATGCAGCTTAACTGTGAGTATTAAAGACCGTAGACCTTGTTATTGTGGTGCTGAATTAAGGGAAGTGTGGAGAGAAAGTGAGGATAAGGGATGAGAAAAAAATGGGTTAATACAGACGCAGATGATGTTGTAACAGTAAGTGGTTTTATTTGGAATGACGATACCAGAACAGTTGCAAATGCCGTAAATTATAATGCTCAAATATTAAAGGACGCCTTGAATAGAATAGCAGAATTAGAAAAGGATATTAGGCTAAAGACAGAAAGAATAGCGGAATTAGAAAAGGCTATTAAGTCAAAAGTAGAAAGTGAGGGTGCGGAATGACAAACATGGAAAAATTCATGAAGGTATTCCACATCGATTATGTGGACCAGAAGGCTATATCCGCCTGCTTTCTTTGTCCGGATGATGAGTGCAAGAAGACCGAG
>JAZRAX010000047.1:0-29084 GCA_045634745.1 Acetatifactor sp.
TGATTTGGTGCACCATTCATATTTTTACACGAAGGCATAACCATTTCAAATGTATTAAATTTGCTAATGTTTTGAAGAACGTCGGATTGTCTCGATGTAAGCCAGCTTCTTGATTCGTCCCAAGGATAAAGTATATCCAAAGTGTGCCCAAAGAAATCCGATACCCAGTTATAACCAGCATTCCTGATGATTTTATCAAGAATATCGGAAATGTAAACATAAGGAGTTAATTCATAAGACCTGAAATCAACATAACCCGTTCCATTGCTATAAACCAGCGGTTGACCGGCTTTATAGAATCTATCTATAGCAGCAAAACCGAGATGCTGTGAAAACTCAGGAAGTTTAAAAGCGCTTGTGTCAGAGTCATAACAATAAAGTTTAGAGAACTTTGCTGGGGTCATTCCTCCGGATGTAATATTCCATTGTGAATTGTTAATATCACCCCAAACCTCGTTTCCTAAAAATGTTTTATTTGAAATTGCATTAAAAAACGAAGTAACTCTGGATTCACAATAACATGAGTATGATATAATTTTACCATTAGACTTATTCAAACCAGTTATACTCAAAATACCAGTGAATACGTCCCTTGAGTTTTGCTGAATAGTACAGTTATACTTCCTTTGGAGAAGCATTTTCTCGTAATTATACGTGTCATCAACATAATTAGATAATGCTGTTGACTCAAGGATTCTCTTGTTCACCTCAGTTGCCGGTATTTCAAAATTTAACGAGTGTGAAGAATTCTTTTTTGAAATATCCCTCACATCTGCAACTTGTAATACCAGAGGTATCTCGATATCGTCGAATAACTCCAATTCAGCAGTATATGCTGCTTGGCTTTGAAGAATTAAGTTTGTTGACGCATTATCAACTGTTACAAATAATCTTGTATTCATATTATACTGTTTATTTTATCGTATTTTTAAAATATCCCGCTTCAAATTCAAAAGTATATGACTTTAATTGACGATCATTTGAAGTGTTTATATCTGTTTTAACACCGGAAATAACCACAGGTATGTATTTTTGACCGGATACAAGGTAGATCTCTGGACTTTGTAGCATATCCTCAACCTCCAAAATTTCTCGATCATTTAACCAGTTGGTGTGGATCGTGTAAGAATCTTCCGACAGAGTAGTTACTATATGTTGGTTAGATGAAAATATTCCCTTTGAAATTACCGGGGATTTTCTCAATGTGTTTTTGACATTTATTCCTTTGTGGTTGAATGTACCATAACAAGGTATCTGCCACCATCCACCAAGCCGGCTATAGTACAATATACTTAAATCGCGAAGATTGGTGAACTCATATTGTGTATCCGACTTTTTAACACAAATTGGATTGATTTTGAAAGTCAGCGGCACACTACTTGAAGCGTTGGTATCACCAGGTGAGTAATACTTGCCGAGATAAATTTGGTAGTAACTATCTTGCACCGGAGAAATTTCCAAACGAGGAACACCAGATTCGTAAACGTAATATTGCATAGTAAACATGCCAGTTACCGGTGATGAACTTACAACCATTAAGTTATTCAATTCAGGGACTCCAACAGGTATCGTTAATATGCCGTTATACATATTCAGGGAAGTAATGCCCGATAACTCCATTCTACCAAATCTTGAAACGCGACCCTTTTTGTCGTAAATGGTCAAACCAATGTAATCGTAAGCCAATACATTTGTGTTGTTGTTTTTCTTGATAATGAACGCAGAAGCTGTCCTGCTGGAATCCGGTGTGATTTCGTACGCATCAATCTTCGAACCCTCTTTTATCAATGATCCACGTGAAGTCGTTGATCTGGTGTTCTTAAAAATGTTCGGTTTTAGAGGACCTAACCAAGTGCCTCGATTTTCGGGAAGATCTTCTCCGTGAGGCATATAATTTGTAACTAAACTGGAGTTGGACTTTCCGGACCAAAATGAAAAACTTTCACCATTGTAGAAGTAAATTGGATTATTTGAATTGATTGCGATCACCGATTCAATAACCTGTTCATCTTGTGAAGTTCTATAACAACCAGATATAGTCAATGACACCGGTATAATTCTATCACTTGTAGATTGCTGTGGTGATGTAATTGAGTTGTCTACCGTTATCGAAAGGTAGTTGTCTATCACATCTTTTATATTCAACACAATCGGAACGAATTGACCATCAATGTCAACACCCAAAGGCTGGTACACTTGTATGATGTTGTGTCCATTTATCTCCCAATTCAACTTATAATAAAAACCTGGATAGGTTGAATCGTCTGTTGAATTTGAGGAATAAAATGAAAGCAGATTATCATCCTTTCCAGGAAGAACCCTCAAACTATCTATTGTCGGTAAGGTGTAATATAACATTGCTTATAATTGTATGTTTATTTTTTTATTATCTTTCATTATTTCATTAGTAATCTCTTTAGTTTCAACCTCAGCAATTGTAGGAGCAAGTAAGTGAATCATTCTTTGTAATGGTTCTGTGAATGGTCTTGGCTTAATTCCCTCTTTACCAATCTTCTTTGCTATGGCGTATTCCTTGCCTTCCATCGAATGTCTCCTACACCACTCAACCAATGCGTTCACCGGTGGTTGCTTTCCTGGTCGTCTTCCCCATTCAACCCATTTTGCCTCCGGAGGAAACTGAGTCTCCATTGTAATAATACTACGAGACTGCGTAATTTTTAAATTTAACTTAGAAATTAACCCTGAGGAATTTATCGGGGGAATAAGCTTGCCGGAGAGTAGCTTTCGCATACCCTCCGTAGCTTTATTCGACAAGGCTAAACAAGTTTTATACAGGGTAACGTTTTGCATAAGGATAGATGTTTATTGTGTTGTTTGTTTGTATTTGTTTTAATGTACCAGTCATAGCCCCGAAAGCATAAGTGGTATTTTCCTTTACATTTTGCTCTGCTGGGTACTGGTCTTCATCAAGTATATTACCTTTGCCAATAACCATAAAATCTGGTGCCTCATTTCCTGTGTAATACACTTTTATTCCATTCGGGTTTGTCACTGTTACAGCGTTTGCTCTATGAACAGGTAGAGGGAAGTATTTGTCATACCTTATATATTCAGTTCCAGATAAAAATGTTAAGGAAACAACATTGTTTGCAATAACAATTATATCACCATTAACGTCAATGTTTCCATTTATAGTAGTTGTCTGAAACTGAATAGCTCCACCAGTAACCATACCGGCACCATTACCTTCAATACCTCCACCTATAATAAACGAGCGTATATACGAAAATAATGTGTAATCAGCCCAGCTGGAATATGATGTGGAACCAGCAAAATCTTCAAGAATTAACTTACCGGATATAACAAATTCGCTGTTAGTCTGGCCAAACATACCAGATATAAATGATGAAGTATCTCCTATTGTTAAATTTCCTCCTATTGTGATTGACTTTCCAGCCCAGTCACTTGTTGTGGAGAAATTCATTATTTTTGAATGATTTCTAAGTGTAACATCTCCTCCAAAAGTTATGCCTACATTTGATGGAACAAATGGTGAGAATAATGAGCCACCCCCATCAATAATAACTTCTGAAACAATTATATTTACATCACGCAAGGTCGCACCTACTTGAAAGCAAATATTTGTACTATGATGCTTAATATATTCACCTGTAATATTTACTGATGCACTATTTGCATAATACATTCTTGCATTACCAAATAGTTCTATATTTCCATTAACTGTTATAGTACCAATTCTATATGTAGCATTGATTCCTTGCATTGATGCAATTATACAACCTGTAGATACAACATTACCATTTATTGTAATGATTTTATTAGCTGTAGAAGTGCAATTGAAGTAAAACACATAAGTAGAAGCATTACCTCCGTATACATCAGCATTGATAGTAGTAGAACCTTCTGTTGATTTTGTGAAGTAACCACCAGCTACTATATTATACTCTGAATTTGCGTCATTATGGAGTTCTCCAGGGTTATCTGTCGTGAATATGGTTGTTAAAGTTGTAAGGTTTACTATGTGACCATTAGTATAGACCTTATCACCACTTACAGGAACAACTCCATCATTCCAAGTAGCACCTGAACTCCAGTTTCCATCAACTATTGCCCATTTTACTGCCATAACTTATGCTATTTCTTTTATTTGATTAAGTAATGCTACAATTTCATCAGTCTTCTCTGATTTTTCTGTGTAGCTTTTAATTTTGTCACCAGCTATAATACTTAAAAGGAATGAACCTTCACTTTCTTTGTATGTTATCAATATTCTTTCCATATTTCTAAATGTTTATTTACTACTGAATGGTTATTGTTTTAATACAGGTGCTCTCTGGATATCCGGCGCGGTATGCTGTGAGTTTGATTGTGTAGGTTCCTGGTTCCGGGTAAACCAATTTTGCAAGTTCATCCCTGACCATATCCTGTACGTTTGCTCCAGTGAACTCCCAAGATAATTGATCGTAGTTAACCGATTTATTTACAACGGTTACGTGGTTTGCTAAAATGAATGCAACGAAATCAGCCTGTGGTGGAAGATCTACCGGTGAAACATTCTTCAAAGGAAGATCACAAATTCCGTGCGAGAATCTAATCTCAACTGTACAATCAAGTTGCCAACCGGCTACGAAATCGTCAAGTTGTTCCTCGAAAGGCGTTAGTGTACAATCCTCGGTTAATCCCCAAGAAGTGTCTGGGTCTCCAGTGAAGTACGCTATGAAATCCTTTGCAACTTCGAGCATGTCATTGTAAACATCCCTGCAGTTGCTTTTATCGGCAATCAAAACGTCACAGAAGAACAAGGAGAACTGCAAGTTAACTGTTGCGGAGGTTGTAGTGGAAATCCCCGGGACGATTACGACTGCCGGGTAGGTGTTTTCCTTTGCCTGAAAGTCATAATTTTGAGAGTCAATAACCTGCTGAACATTCCTGTGCTGTGATAGAAATGTTTTGAATGTGTTGATTATATCACGATATTGTACGTCCATATTGGTCTTTAGATTTTTATTCTACTTGATTTAAAATATCAATAATTTTACTTAACATTTCCTCGTCTTCAGTCATCTCGGTGCTGAACAATCCATCGATTGAGAAACCACGAAGTTCACCAGACTTTACCCTTGCCCAGATGTCATCGTTTGGAACTTTTGCGGCCAACATCCAAGTACCTTTTGGAAGATTCATTCCAAGCGCATGTGATTTGTCGAGTTCCGGATTCTCTACAATCCAACTTTCGGTGATGTACATATCGTCTACATCCTGTTCGTGTTGGAGGTTAAACGAGTGTGTTTTGCCATCTTTCAAGAATTCCTCCGAGATGTGGCGAACTGTGTCTTCCGAGAAGAATACATAAAATGGTTCTCCGTCTTCAGTTACACGTAAAATCTTCTTATTTGGGATCAAAGCAGGTCCACAAACAATTCGTTTTTCCTCATCCATTACGGAAAGTTGTATGGGGTGTTCCTCTTTTGAGAATGCTATGAAGGTTTCCTCAATTGCCGGCGCAGTAACCAAAGCAACATTGTTCAAAGAACCCACATCAAACAATTCAACTACCGGTATTTCATTCATTGGTATCATATTATTTCCTATTTTATTTGCGTTTAACTATTTGATTACCAAGGTACATTTACGGTTCTCCAGTTATATCCCATTATTCTAACACAAGGATTCACCGGTTCGTCCAAAACCATCGATGTGCGATAAGGTTCAACATTAGGAATCATCTCATCTATTTTCGATGCAGACATATACTCAGGATAGAGTTGTATGTTTGCCAACAGGTGCCTTGAAAGCCTGGTTGCGAAAAATTCCTTGTTATTCTTTACCTGATCCATCAAGAACTCCATTTCAGCAACTGTAGTTGTCGAACTTTCGGTTGAGAACTGAGTGGTGATGCCTTTGTTAACGACCTTATAATGAATATATGGTATAGCACGAAGTAAAGCATCGTAAAGCACCACCTTTGTAATGTGTTCATCGAGCAGCTCTTTGTACTTGGTGTTTGCTGGAAGGTTAATGTCATCAGTTTTAACTAATGAAAGAATCTTCTTGTAAAGTTTTGTACCAAGCAATTCCTGGATGGAGATTTCCTGTGCCTCTATAATAGCATTATGAAGAAGGCTGTCGTCAACATTATCGTTGATCGGTGTATAGTCCTTCAAATTTTGCGCGCTGATCAAATATACTCTTTCCATTATTACTCTGCTTTTATTTCTTCTTCAATTACTTCTTCGATCGGTTCTCGGCCAATCATCTCGCGAAGTTCATTCTTTGTGCATATTTGTGTTAAAATACCTTCCGAGAACATAAACTTCACTGGGATGTTTAGAGTTGGTTCAAGAGTCAATCCTTCATAACCCTTTGTATATTGTATAATATCATTGAATGTTTTTATAACAGTGTCCTGGATAGGTTTGATAACTGTGTTTGTAAAGACCTCAAATGCTTTGAGTATCTCATCACTGTTACTGCCAAGTCCGTTGTTGTCGGTTCTCAATCCAACAAGCAGTGGAGAAGTTACCATATGACCTGCAAGTATCTGGTTCAAAACCGAAGATTCAAGTTGGATGAATTCGTCACCGAGATTATCACCACCGAGTGTATCGATCTTAGGTGCTTTTTCCGGCGAATTAACGAAATTCAACAGGAACTTACCTGCATTGTCGCTTCCGGTGTAGAGAGATTCAATTTGTCCCTTGATATTCCTTTGTTCATCCTCGCTTGGTACTCCATCCATAAAGGTAATCGACTTGCTTGGAGACATACCATTAAGAATATGTGAAAGATGGAAGTTTGAAATCTCCATATCGGTTGCTATGGCGTTCAATGCACCGCAGTAACTTGGAAGTGCGTAGTAACTTGTACCTGGTCGGTAATCCTTGTAGTAAAGGATCTGGCTACCTTCGCGGTTTGCTATACTGAATGCCGGTATGCTCTCGTATTCACGTAACGCGGTCTTGTACCAAATGTCGCTGTAGAAGTATTCTCTCACGATACCAAAGCAGTCTTTCATACCACAACGAATTTTTGAAACATCACAATGGTAAATTTCTGCAATGTGTTGTTTGTCTGCGTCCCAAATAACGTTCAATGCAAATGCGCCATAAAGAATATAGTCATATAAACATTTCTTATAGATGTCGTTAAGTGTCTCATATGGATTCGGGTGCTTCATCCAAGTGGTTGTTAAAATGTTCTTCGTTGAATCATCATATTCGAAGCCGTGGCCGTATGCATAATTCAATTTGTTTGTAACTATCGCGCCGTGTAATGCAGAGCGGTCTGCAAGCATCTGTAAGAACTGAGGGAACAAATTATCATCCCCGTAGCGTACAAACTTCTGACCGGTGTACACCTTTTCGGAGAACACTGGGAGAGCTATTTGCTGCATCTTAACCGGTATCACCTGCTGGTTGACGGTTTTAACCTTGGTAGGTCTTTGATTCATTGGTTTGCTCATAAGTTATTTTATCTGTTTTTTCATCACGAATGTAAAATATTCCGGTTATTTCTTCCTCACCTGGATTTGCAATCTTGTAAATATACTTTCCAGGAACTGCGTTGATGTGTGTTACTCCTTCAATTATCTCACCGGTGTTCATTTGAATCTCTGGGTCAAAAACCAATACATACAATCCAAAACGTTCACTTGATGAAGCAATATATAAAGGTATAGTAAACTCAACGTTGGTGGACATCGAAGTTAGTCGCATCTCCAACGCAGAGGTAACACCGTAGATATTCACAACTGTTTCGTTCTTTGTAATTGTAATCATATTCGATACTTAGTTATTTCATAATATTGTATAAAATTTCAAGATATTTTTGAATCTTCATACATTATAATAATAAACTTTTTTTTGTAAATTTGTAACTTCACATAACGTAACATTTAAGCACGAAAAACCTACTTAACCGATAATATAATTGAAGTTATGTATAACGCATTTTAATGCCGGTTTTAGGCGCGATCGTTTCCGGGTCGATAATTTATGTTGCCGGAGGGAGATCCTCGGTTATATGCGAGATAAATGCTAATAGGTCGTTTCCTACCGGTTAGGCTTGTTTTTTGCGGTTAATGGGTCGTTTCTTACCTGTTAGTTCCACCGGAAGATATTTTGGCGAAAAAATCAGTGTAACGTGTTCTCCTATAATGCGTTAGGCCAGAAAAAAAAGCACCTCCAGTTCTTATATATAGAGGTGCTCTTTTTTTTAGGATAAGTCTTTCTAACAGACACATTTACTGCGTTTTTGAAGGAAATAATTGATCGTGATATTTTTTGATTGCAAGGACGTGAAGTTCCACTATTCGGTTAATGGCATCATCGGTCATAAGCCAGTGGCATTCATCTTCAGTGTCCATAAAGAAGTTTTCAGTCAACACGCTTGGACAATTTGTGCCGTTAATAACTGTATAGTTCCGTTCCTTTGCACCACGCAGTTCCTTATCCGGAAAGACTTCGGGGAATACATCCAGGAAACATTTAGCAAGTTTATCGGAGTTGTTCTTACGGGTTGTAGTCCACACCTCCCAACCGTGACCACCGGCCGCGTTACAATGTATAGAGATGAAAATACACTTCTCATTCTTACATGCATCGTTCACCCTTTTAACTCGTTCGGATAATGAAATATCACGTTCCTCCGGGACTATCAATTCCGAGTTATATCCAAGTGATGTAAGTTTATCATGTAATCTCCTGGCTATGATCCGGTTATGTTGCCATTCGAATAATTGGGTTCCGTCTTTCCATAATGGAGAGCACTTACCGGCGGTGTTACTCCCGTGGCCGTTATCGATTAAGATTTTCATGTTCAAAAAAGTTTATAAAAAAAGGAGAACCGGGGAGATTCTCCTTTTCGTGTTATGCTTGTTAAACTTAGCAATCAGAATCTGCTTCAGCGAGTGCTGTTTTGAGTTCGGAATCATTACTTGGAATTATCTCAAGGGCAGGTGCCTTTGCATTACAAGTAAAGTTAACGTTCCAACCATTAAGATCTGTAAGAGCAGTACCTGATGCGGAATTACCACCAGAAACATATGCACCATTGTTTTCCTCACCAATGAGCCACATCTTGTCATTAGCATCAACGAGAATCATTACTAACTCTCCCTTAGCCATATCGGATATAGCGTTGCGGAGGTGCTGGTTGTTCTTACCGAATACGCCTGTTACCACCTGTTCGTAACCGAGTGTACCATTTTCAACAGAAACGTTGATGTTCTCGGTCCAGGAAGCAGAGTACTTATTAGGTTCGAGCTTATACCACTGTCCGTAAGTCTCAAGAGGAATATCAGTTATAGCACCTTTATTATCTCCTTCGGTTACTTTCTCAATGTTAGCCCAATCTACTTTGTAGTAATCTGCTACGTAGATAACCTTCAATCCACCGGCGTTATCGCGGCAGCCTCTGCATATGCTGTTCGAAAGTGTCATACAATTGCTTGCCATAATCTAAATCCGGTTTATTTATTAAGATAAAGTGTAACCCTTAACTATGAACTCTGGGAAACGAACCTGTGTACCGATCTTCCACTGGATGTTTACGCGGTATTCATCATTGTCACGTGAGTACCACATATCGAACATTTCCTCATCGTTCAACATGTCTGTACCAACTACCAAGTTAGAAGCAGTAGTGTAGATCAAAGCCTCACCAGTTGCTATAGTGTTGTTAGTCAACTTGCTCAAACCAGCAGTTGCAATCAAACGAACGTTTGTACCAGGGATAGTAGTTACCCAACCACCATTCTTATACTCGGTATTAGCGAGGTTGTAAAGGTTAGCAGCACGGAGAGCGTTCATATAACCATTGTAGAATGCGAATGAGCAGAAAACTACACCTTCTTCGGAAGTAAGAACCTCAGTAGGAGCACCAGCCATAAGGGCTTCGAGTTTTGCGATATAACCACTTGCCGAGTTAACCTGGCTTGCGCGATTAACAACGCTTGCTTCGTCGTTGATAAGTTTTACGAAACCGTCAACTGTACCATCACCATCCCAAATGAAATGTTCGTTCCAAGCATTAACCTTATTGATATAGGTTTCAGCAAAGATTTCAGTGAATGGGATTTCCTTGTTGTTCTTCATGTAAGTACCAAGGTAAATCTGTTCAAGATCCTTTGGACACAGAGTGTCATTAACAGCCTTTGGATAAACACGAAGTTCGCGCTGACCGAGAGCCACATCACCTGCTGGAGAGAAACCACAAGCAGCATCCTGTACTGTAATGTTGTTAGAAACTAAGTTAAGAGACATCGCATTCTTTACACCAGGGATAACCTCTACTATCGAAGTTGTGATGCCTTCAGTCACGAGTTTTGGCACAAGACCATCACGAAGTTGGTCTAAATAATCGGTATCGATCATATTTGCCTTTGAAAATCCTTTGTATGCCATAATTAGATTTGTTTATTTATTTCTTTTTACTTTTTTGATTCTTTACGGAGTTGTGCGATCCTTTCAGCGGCGGTCATCTTGTGTTCTACTGCGTTTTGTTGAACGTGAACTGGCTGTGCCGTTGGGTTAGTCTTTGCAAACTGTTCAACCACTTCTTCACGCACTTCTTCTTTTATTTCTTCTTTTGCTTTGTTGTCGCGGTCGATTATTTCAGTAACCATCTTCTGCATTTCATCGAACTTGGTCTTCATATCTTCGAATTCCTTTTCGAGTTCTGCAATCCTTTCCTCTGCAGTTTTTTCAACCGGCTTTTCTTCAACTTTTTCCTCAACCTTTTCTTCTACTGTTTCAGTTGGTTTTTCCTCAACCTTTTCTTCGACCTTTTCCTCAACAGTTTCCTCTGCGAGCTTTATTCCCAAAAGGGATTTGATCTTGTTTATTGCTTCTTTTGCATCCATAACTTTTAAATTTCTTTTTCTATTGTATTGTATAAAAAAATGCCAAATTTTTAAACTTTTACAAAGATAATTTGTGACTTTTTAACCACTCCTCACATTCTTTCCACCTAAGGTCCTGATTCTTACAGTTATACATGTCCCAAAGAGATACGGAATTTCTGTATGCTTCTTTGTGGTAAGGATCCGAATTCATTGCAGTTGCGACCACCGGAATGTGTTTTGCAGCGAGAATTAGACTAAGTGCCTTCTCATCGCAATACCGGCTGAACTTCCAAGCATCCTTTAATTCCTGGATTTTCTCGGCTGTACCTGGTTGTAACAAAACACCGGCACCGGTCATTACATAAGTCTTGATCAATCCTTGAAGGCTTCTCCTATTGGATACTCTGGTTAATGGTTTACCCCAGTTGTATTCTTCCAATTGAAACGTGTTATGAGCGGCAACACACTCCGGAGATAACTGGGAAGCCCTGAGGAGCGTTTTTAACCATTCAGGGAAGTAAATCAAATCATCATCAGCGGTAACTACATAGCAATCAGGAAAATCCCAAAAACCATTAAACTTCTTATGCGACAGAGTATCTTCAACCAGGCGTATTTCACAATACTCCTCAAGTTCCGGGTATAGAAGGTCTTTGTCCTCATGTGCAATGTATAGAACTATTTTGTCCGGTTTGTAGGATTGTTCCTTCAATGATTGAAGTGTTGGGATGATATCCTTTATGCGGTGTTTGTAGCTTGTTAATGAAACGATTACCGGAGCATTTGGTTCCTTAAATTCTGGTAAAGGAAATTGCTCCTTGCGATTAGCGTACATTTTTCTCATTATGCGAATTCAAATTTTATTTCTCCATCGAATGCTTTTGAAACGGCTTCACCGGACCAACCATACTTTTCAGTGAGTAATGCTTGTGCAAATGTTGCCTTCATTTTACCTTCGAGTACTAACGATACTATTCTTTCTTCAAGTAGGTTTTTGATATCCGGATCGTTTGCCTGTGTAGTTTGTAATAGACTATACGGTGGTTTAATCCCAAGCGATGCCTTGTTTTCGTAAATCGTAAGAACAGAAACAACCTCCGGATTGATCAATAGGAATTCATAAACCCATTGTAACCAGGAGTTTATGTCTGTAATTTGTTCAATATCGAACTCCGGTATATTATAGGTGGCAGATTTCGTCATTGTATATGGGGTTGTATCGAATAATGTAGGGGAACCTTTTAGAGATTCCTTGTAGGCCTTTTGCTGTTCGAGCGTTGGACGCCCGCGGCCACTTTTATGTAATCCAGTAACATTCGGCATAATATTATTCCTTTTCTTCCCAGAAAGTGATCTCCCTGGCTACTAAACTACCAACAAGTGCACATATAATGCTGTACCAGCCCTGACCACAAATCAAAGCAACTATCAATGTGGTCCAAAAGGAGAGACAGGTATGACATTGTAAAAGCACCTTTATTGGATTAGGTAATTTACTTTGTTCTATCCACAATTGGGGTGTGTTGAACAGGTATTCTTTAATAAAGATACTTGCAACACTTACCCCGGCCAATATTATCATCAAAATACTCATCTTGCAATTTTCTGCATTTGTTTCTTATCAAAGTCATTTAATACAACTTCGGTCGTCATCATATTGAAAAATTCGATAATGTTTAATCCATAGATGGCACGTCTGTTTGCGATGTCCCATCCGGATTTCCGAAAGACAATGTCGTGCCAAGTAAACTTTGTATTTTCTCCACTTCTTTCTTCAGTTCCGGTTTCTCCTTGGCCAAAGAGCCGAGGAAACTGTTCGTGTAATTTAGAAAACTCTTTGAAAAAAAAAGCATAGCCGATGAGGCAATATCTGCTGGAAGTTCGAGTAATTCCTTTGCCTTTCGTTTCACGTCTTCAACATAATCACCGGTGTCCTTATCGGATTCATAAATGATGGCAAGTAGTGTGGGAAGGTTGTCAACCGGTTTGTCCTTGAATTCATCAAAATCAATGTATTCGGAAACCGAGAACTCCTCTATTGCTCGCATGCGGTAAACTGATCCGTTCAATTCGAAGTTTAAGCAAGGAACAATCTCAGGTGCTTTGCCAAGTACACTTGATAACTCAACGGCTGCATCCATAAAAACATCCATCTCAACATCGTTTACATCTATAAAAAGGTTCAATAATTTAGTAACGTCCTTCAATGAAGAACCTGTGTGTGATATCTCAATCATTTCACAAACATTGATATCGTGCCAGCTTGTTGGTAATGCCATAGTCTTTTTGATTTATTTATTTCTTATATTATAATAATAAACAATCTTGTTCGATTTTGTAACTTTTGTTATAAATCCTTGTAACGTGTTCTCCTGTAAAGTGTTATCCCAGAAAAAAAAGCACCTCCAGTTCTTATATATAGAGGTGCTCTTTTTTTTAGGATAAGCCCTTCTAATAGATGCATTTATGGTGATTTAGAAGGCGGATCGTTTTTCTATCACAGAAACATTTCTCTGCGCGTTGGTAATGGAACTTTCCGTGACCACTACCGGGATTGCTGCTACACCTGCTACTATCTTTGCAATGGTTTCATCGGATACTGTTGCTGAAATTGCCGGCGTTGATGTTGTCATAGAATTTGTTGGGAATGCAACACCACCCGTTGCCTGGTTCATAGCGGAAGCAAGATTACGAAATGCCGGAACTGCCATCGCTTTTTTATTCAATACGGCTTCTCCACCTTCAAGTTCGTATAACTCACCACCATCCGAGTGGGATCTACCGGTTACCCAAGCACCTTTTGCAGCCTTACCGGAAAGTGCCTTTGACATAGCAGCCTTAGCCTTTGCAGTTTGAGCAATACCGGTTGCTGCGATCAATGCGGTTTGAATAGCACCCAAAATAGGACCCAAAATAGGACCTGCTTCTCCGGCGGTTGACCATACCGACATAATACCTTTTGCTGTATCAATACCGATTGCTGCCACTTGTGAAGCAAAGTTCATTTTAGCATACTTCTTCTTGATATCGGCCTGGTGTCTTTCATTATCTCCGACCTTCTCCAGTTCAGCGTCTTGAAGTGCTGTGGTCAAATTACTAAAATTTGATACTATACCTTCCATTGCAGAGAAACGGGCTTGGAATAATGCCAATGCTTCGGCGTTTTGTTGCTCCTCGAATTTCTTTTGAGCATCCGCCATCTTTTGATCATACTCTGCTTGTATAAGAAGTTTCTCCTCCGCTGTTAACTCTGCATTGGCCAATGCAAGGTCTTTTTCGGTAGTCAATTGGTTTTGGTATGCCTCTAACCAAGCTGCGGTACCTTCTTCTAACCCAATGACCTGAATATCTGCGAGAGTCTTAGCCTTTTGTTTCTCGGCTATTATCCTTTGATTCTCTTTATCATCCAGCTCCTTATAATAATTAGTCCAAAGTTTACGTTGTTCATTCATAAACTTTGTATCCGATTCTCTTATAAGTGCCTGTCTTTCTTCTATAGATAATTTATTCCAACCTTTTTGATTGGCGAGTTCTTGTCTTGCAATCTTCTTTTTATATTCAAGTAACCGGTCTTCAGCCTCAATTCTTTCAATAGTACCCTCCTGAGCCCTATCAATTTCCTCTTGAAGCATTGCGATTTGAGCCTGTTTATGAAGTTTGGCGCCCTCTTTGAGAGATTCCTCATTATAACGGTCTATCCTATCCTGGTTCTTTTGAGCAGCATCTGCGGCATTTTTGTCGGCTTCAATTTTTTCATCGGTAACTTTCTTCCAATTTTTTGCTATGTCTTTATAAAGGTACATAGTTTTAGCTGCAGCGTCCATATCAAGCTCTTCAGCTGCTGCTAAGCGTTGCCATGAGAATATTTGATCCTTTAAGAACTCACTGCGGATACGCATTGCTTCTTTTTCATCCTTATCCTTTATAGTCCAATAACCTCTGGTCTTTTCATATTCCTCATTGGCTTCTTGAATAAGTTCTTGATATGCGTTATACTGCTGAGTGGCCTTATTAAGTTTATGCTGTTCATCTAAGATTCTATCTACAATCTTTGGGTGTTCTTTAAGATATTCTAATGAGATACCGGTGGCTTGTGCAGTTTCATTCATCAAGTCTTCCCATTCCGAGCTACCTTCTTTAACTTCTTGAAGTCTATCTTTAATCTTATTGAATCTGTCTTCTTCATTAGATACTGCAGTATAAACTTTACGAAGTCTCGAATTGTACTCGTCAAGAAGTTTTATCTGCTCCTTACGAATCTCAACACCACGTTCTTCTTCATCAAAGAAACCTGCAACCAGGTCTTTCAATGTCATTAACAAGGAAACTGCTGTGGCAATCCAACCGATTATAGGAATAGCCTTAATTGCCGTTCCTACGGCCTTACATCCAATTGTTAATTGACCTGCGGCAGCAGTAGCTGTCTTTTCAGCCGTTGCTAAACCGGTGGTTGCTGCGGTTCCTGCTTCGGTTGCTACCGTGTTGGCTTTTTGAGCATCGGTGAGGGCTCTTGTGTTCTTTGTGCGAAGTGCTATCATTAAAGCAGAATCCTTATTCAGGGCCTTTGAGATATTCATCGCGGTGTTTGCAAGATTCATTACTGCTTGCAACCTATTAAGTGCCTTCGAAAGGTTCTCGTTTTCAATACCACACAATTCAGCAGCTTGGGTTAATTGTGAAAATACATTTGCACCAAGTGCTAAACCCTCCATTGCGGCACGTTGTTTGAAAAAGTCATCAGATAAAGTCCTGGCCACGGCGGCGGTATCCCCCATAGCATCCTTTATATTAGCAAGTTCCTTAGCTGCTGCTGCATACTGGGCGGTGTTCTCCTTGCCGGCGAGTTGAAGATTGGTCATCTCATCGGTGAGTTCTCGAACCCTTTTCTTATAGTTCGATGTATTCTTCTCAGCCTGTGAGGAGTTCACGTTAATCTTTATGTTGATATCATTATTCTGTGCCATAAAAAATTCGTTTGTTTAAATCGTTAATTATTCCATCATGTAGTTTGTGTCAATCATTCCACACATGCTAAAACCATAACCACGAGGGTTTACACATTCATCCTCGATGGGAAGAATATTTGCAAATTTTTGCCCCCAAAGACTTTCACTGTAAGCCTGGATGGATGATTTAGGGACGTAAAGGGTTTCACCATTTGGGAAGTTTCCAGAGCCTTGTACATCAGCGGCCAATTCCGGTGGAGTTGTTGCATAGCAGGTAACTGTTGTAAGGTTCTCACAAACAAATGCCATAGCTATACTCCTCATAGTTGCTGGGAGAGTGATTTCAGTTAACGTGGATCTCGAAAATGCGACTGCACCTATACTAACAATGCCTTCGGGTAATTCCATCGTGTCAAAATCGTAATCATAAAAACAATTTGCCGGGATAGCATACACTCCGGAGATTAAAGTTAAAGTACCCTCACCATTTTCAAAGGTATGATCCGCAAATAATGCCAGGTAGGAGGGGTCGATAATCTGCTCGTATAAATCGGACTCACCGGTGTATTTTATTACTAAATCTTCCATATTGTTTTCGTTGTTTATTTCCTGAGAATGGTTCGAAGCCCCCGGAGTGGTTCCGGAGGCGTATAGACCATAAAGATTACTGCCTACGTGGTCATAAACTATTCGAAGGTCGTTCATTCATTTGATTAGCTTTGTGTTAAAGCCTGTGTTTTCATTCGGACTGCAGTGATTAAGATTGGAAGTGCTGGTTCGCATTTTGCTATGTTATCCTTTGCGGTTTTAAGTTTTTCCTCAGCGTTTTTTATGTGTATTGCGGCTTTTTCTGGGTCGCCCATCGATGCAGCAATTTTCATATCCTCTGGAAAACCATTGTTTATATAATCCACACCACTGTTCACTGCGGATACGTATGAATTATAATCATCCTTGATGTCTTTTAAATCACAAGATATAATCATCTTTACAAGCTCATCTATTGTTTTTGTTATTGTTATTTTTGCCATAATTTATACTTGTTTATTTATTTCTTCATTTGATTCATTAACGGTTACCTCTAACTCTCCCTTTTTGAGTGTCGCTTGTCGACCAGACATTACAATATTATAGAAACTCAAAAGTGCTGGGAAAGCAAATAATTCTCCAACGGCTGCAAATACGCTTGAATCGATGACCCCGTGAGGTGGGATACAAAAACTTGCGATGATCATTAGGATCGAAATTACTTGGGATACCACGAAAGATATCTTCCAAAAGCGGTCACCGTTGTGAATGTATTGTTTCATTTGTTTTGCACTCATTTCATATCTGTGTTCTTTTTTTCTATAATATTGTATCAAAATTATTACCAATTTTTAATCGAAACTAAATCTATTTCCACAACATGGGGTGTCTTTTTTTTATTCGAATATTATCTTATTTGAGTAATCTCCAATCTTTAAAATGTAGCATCCCGCTTGTAACTTGGGAATTGTAAATGTTCCTACACCAATATTTTCATGAGTATATAGAAGCCTACCCCGAAGATCATAAATTAAAAGCGTTGAACCTTCAAGCATAAAACCACGGAGATTCAGCTCGTTTGTGACTATTGTAGGATATATCTCAAATTCTCCAACTTTGGCATCAACTGCTTCGATGTATTCATACCCAATAACAACATCATGAGTACCGTAGTGGATCCCCTTTGAATCCCACCAGGTGGTGTCTCTTGTTTCGGTTATTGCCACAGAATCAGTGTGAGTGATGAGTTTTTCTTCATAAGAAACCTGAACCTGAGCCATCGATATCAGTGTGGTGAATATCAATGCAAGTATTGTTAAAAATCGTTTCATATCCTGTTGTTTTTTTTACAAAGATAGTAAAATTATTGTTTGAATTAAAGCCATTGCAAAAAGCATTCCAAAGTCGAACGCGAAGATGACGTCTGCGAGATTATATTTCTTTTCCATATTATTTTATTTTATTTTTTTTGTTCCCAGATTTTATCCGGAGGGAGGTTAACTGAGCGCTCTACGGCTTCTATTACCTTCTTGTCTCCTTCTTCTTTTGATAAACTTAGAATTTCACCGGTGCGTACCTGGCGGTTGATCTCGTTACATGCTGCTGTGGTTGCAGTTAACCATTCATTTACGTTCATAACTGAAATTATTTTTTTTTAATTGTTTCTAATTATATAATAACCCAATTATGTCGATTTTGTTAATTTCTTACAAATCCTTGTAACATGTTCTCCTATAATGCGTTATCCCAGAAAAAAAAGCACCTCCAGTTATAATATATAGAGGTGCTCTTTTTTTTAGGATAAGTCCGTCTATTAGAGAACTTTATAGCACTTTTTGTTCGTCTTGAACATTCCGAGCTGTTTCTGGCTCAATCCCTGCGCCTTTAACCAGGCATCTGCGTCACCTTTTGAATCGAAAGAATGCTCCTCGTCATTGAATACAACAATAACTGCTTTTTTAGGGCTGCTTAATTTGCCTCCCACCTTACCACCACAGGAACCGGCTTTAGATTTTTCGGCGAGGTACTCATTGAATAACTTATCGAAGTCACATTCGATTGATCTAAACCAACCGGACAGGTCTTTACCAATGAATCCATATTTTTCACGGATGCCTTCAAGTTTCTTGATCCTTGCAGATAACTCGGAGCAGTACCATTTATCCTGCTTGTTTGCCTGCATAAGAATACCATTAAGCATTCCCTGGTGTGTTTTCCAATCTTCATCATTCATCGATCCTACCAACAAGATATCGCGAACGTTATTTAATATGGTATCTACAAGAAGTTCACCCTTGCTGGATGTTATAATCCCCTTAATCCATTCTTTATCAATAACTTCATAATCCCACAAAATCTTGCTTACTGAACGGTTCCAAGCGAGGTAATAAGGATTATCACTATCTTCACCGCGCTCATTGTTAAGGAAATCGGCTTTCCAGGAGTTTGATATTTTTCTCTTGATCTTCAACTGCAATGTACCTTTGAAATCGTCATCGTCTTTAAATTCTTCGATGTAAACATAACCGGTGCGTAGGATTTGTTCCTTTGCTACTGACCACTGACCGTTTGCCTGCACGTATTCTTCAACGTAATTCCAAGCATTTACAACCATTTCATCGGTTAATTCTACTGTATAGGATATTTCATCGGATGATATACCTGCGTTATAAAGATCGTTAGCCTTCTCAGCGAGTTCCTTTACGGAGTGCTTTTCGGATTGTTCGGTGTTCTTGATAAACAATACAACATCAACCTGCTTAGCATTCCTAAAACGGCCAATAGACTGGATTATTTCGGAGTATAATGTCTCACCGGGTATGAACTCCATCAAGACTAAGATCTTCTCTGTATTCCTAAAATTTAGGCCGTTATAAGCGATTCCTGTTAACAGGGTGATCTTCTTGTTCAGCCTCTCTTCAGTTTTGATTCTCTTGAACTCTGGAGTTTCCTGTGTGCTGCTACGAATGTAATCAACATCAGCACTATATCCATCAACCACGAGGTTTTCATAGATCTTTTTCATGCTACGGTTATCGAAAACAGCGATCTTATCATATCTACCGGAGAGCATATGGTATTTTATCAACCTTTTCTGCTTCAAAGGAATATCGGATTGAGTGTATACTGCTGATAAACGGATAGGATTCTCACGACGTTTATAGAATTCAATGCTATGGAGGTTCAACTCATCAACTTCACCTGTTGGTGTCGCCGAGAAGGAGATGATCTGTATTTGTTCGTTCTTCAATATCTCCATTAACTTAATAGAAGACTGACGAAATGTTCTTTCCTGAAAAAGTGTGTGGCTTTCATCGATAATCACTACCCTATCGGTAAGGTCATATTTTACTGCCTGGTCTGGAATCATAACCACCGGAGCATCCTTTGTGTAAGCGTTTCCTGATGATGTTGAAACTTCTACGAGGTTAGAATACAATGCGTTTGTTGCGTTATATGGAACAATCACTACTGCGTTCAATTCTTTTGCAAGGATGTTATTTATTAAATAGGTCTTTCCTGAACCGGTTGGTGCAGTTACTTCAATACGCTTATATGTTTTGAATGCGTTGATGATCTCATCCTTTACATCAGTCATCCAATTGATTTCTTCCTTGGTTTGTTCTGGTTGGTTGATCTTCATCTGTATTCCGAGTGTATCCATTAACCAGGATTTTACCTTTGGAAACTCACCATATTCGTTTGTACATGACTTGATGATTTCGTTAGCGTTAGCGAAGTACTTGTAAACAACTTCTTCAGCAGATTCACCGAACATGCTTTTCAATGTGGACATTAACTTCCAACGGAGGTCGTCACCACCTTCAAAACCTAATGATTGTGCAAAATCTTTATTAACGGTGATCTTTCCGGTTTGCTCCTCTCCGAAGGTGTAGTTAACATCGGATTTTGATATTTGCTTCCTTTGTACCTTCTTCTGGAACCAATTTAAACCGATGGAAGTGATGTATGCTACTATCTCTTTGGTGTTCGTTGGAGCCTCGGTTGGGGTGATAACATTTTCGTTGAAAAAGATCTTATCTGCTGACATGTACAATGCTTGGAACCAGTTGGTGTTGTGTGAATCAACCGCACCAGGTATTGTAAAGTAATTCAATTCGGTTTGCCTTTCGCTCTTAGAAACGAGGTTAACCGCTGCTAAGAACTTGGTTGTGTATATTCTTGACCAGTATGTGTATTCTTCCTTATCAGTGAATGTATTGTGCATTACTCCGACTGCATGTAACTTACCGGAGAATGATTTTTGCATAAACAATACATCTGGACAGCAAAGGAATATTTCATTGGTGTGTTCAAATACCCAATCAACATCTACTTTGCTATCAATATCAACGAAATAAACATTGCTACCGGTGAAATTACCTTTAACGCCGGAGTATGTGTGTATTCCGAATAATTGTGATTTATCTTTGTTTTGATTTAAAACGGCTAACTGAGATAATTCTTCGTTTGATATGTTTTTAAGAACTTCGCCGTTTTTAGAAAAGTGCTTTGGATTAAATCCGATGGTTGTACTAATTGTATTCATCACTTAGAAACTTTATTTTTTTAACTGTCCCAGCGGGATCACCGAAACTTTTTAATTTTAAAGGGCGCGGTGGGTCATGACTCCCACCTGATAAGGAAAAGTTTCAAAACCTTATTGCCCTACACTATAATAATAAGCTACCAGTGTCGAATTTTTAACTTTGTGTTTTGTTTTTTTTGTCTGTAAAAAAGTGGTTGGGAAAAACAATTTAACAAAAAACCCAACCACCCATTATGCTACTTAACTCTATTTATATAATAACACACATGTCTCGATTTTGTAACATTTTGCTGAAAATTTTTATCCGGCCCAGTAACCTGTTCGGTTATACCACCAATTCATAATGGCGAATGCCTTGGCATGTGGACAATATTCGTAGTTTGTGGCGCATTGATAACAGTGATCTCCAGCGGTACAGGATTTGAGGAGTTTTCTAACGATTATACGAATCTTGCGGTTTGTTAACTTTTTCATAGTAGTGGGATTTACTGTTCGATTCTTCCAAATACAGTCATTATAAGGTCCTTTTCTCGTGATATTTGTATTTCATCCCAAGCCGCCAATGCTTCGGAATCCCATGTGTATTTTGGTGGGAGGAGTTCGTTGGTGTCTATATCGAGTGTATAACCGGCCAACAACTTCGGTTTGATGTCTTCTGGTACTTCGAACAAGGCCGGTAGAGTTTCTTTGTTATATGCGTGGTATTTGTGATTTATCTCACCACAACTCATAATCATCTCAGCCGAGGTGTTGAAATTGTATACTGGACGCAGGAGGTACAATCCTGGTTCGTAATCCAACGTATGTGCAACTGCGAGTTTCCTTATTGGTTCGGAAATGCCTTTTACAAAACTAACAATCATCAGCACAGGTTCTCTTGTGTCGAGGTATCTAAGTGGAAATGGTTTAAGCGTCATAGTCTTTTTAATTTATTTCTTACATTATAATAATAAGCATAAATCTCGATTTTGTAACAACGGCATGTAACGTGTTCTCCTATAATGCGTTATCCCAGAAAAAAAAGCACCTCCAGTTCTTATATATAGAGGTGCTCTTTTTTTTAGGATAAGCCCTTCTAACAGATGCACTTATCGCATGTTGGTGGCTTTAATCGAAATAACCGAAAAAACGCTTCAAATCAGACAGGTACCGGATGACCAGATAAGTATGTCCGAGGGATTCAACTTTCATCTTAAACGCAATCTGGTCTTTGCTTAACCGACCGGTTGGTGATTTGAATTCAACAAAGATCACCTGTTCGAGGCCGATAATGATTAAATCACTTGCACCTGGTAGCATCCCAATACCTTTAAAATAATTTACTCTTCGATAGGTTGCCTCATTAGGAATGCTTACACAAAAGAAATCATTTTCACGAAGCCATTCAACGGCTTCCTTTTGGAGATCATACTCCGGGTGGTTATGCTTTTTCTTATCCATTAAATTAAACGCATTCTTTTGATGTTTTTAGGCAGGATCTCCACACGGCAATATAAATTATCGACTAAGAAAAGATCGTGCCTAAAAACCTATTAAGATCTCCTCAAACGACCTCCACCGGTAGCCACTACATGATAACTACAAGTTGGAGCATTGAGTCTATTGTAATTGCATATTGCCAATGACATTACCCGGTCATCGTGTATCGGATAACGTCCTCCATACTTTATAGAATGGCTCTTGGTTGAATATTCCGCTTCAAAATTATCAAGTTGCAATTTAAGTTCCTTATCATCCGGTATGTGTATAGCACCTTCATTGAAATCGTTTATAAGTTTCTCAACTGCATTTTGTTTCGATGTATTACTTGTTAACCAAGGAGTTACACTGGTCGAACAACGCTGCACAGAACATGCTTGTTGGAGCATTTCAAATACGGGGTCACCAACACCATTGATTTCAACATGAACTGTCTTAACCTGATACTCCTTCAAACATTTAACCACCTCGTTGATAATATTGCTCCAGGTATTTTGTCTCCAGGTCCTCTGTAACACAACCGTATCGCCGGACATTATTGTCAAAGCAGTTGAGTCATCCTGTCTACCTATATCCAAACCAGCAATACACACTCCACTTGGATGTCTTACTCCGGAATAAACACAACGATCCACATTGGTAAACACACTTAACGAACCGGATACGAATTCTGCTTCATATTCACTACGGAATATCTTATCAGGAAGCGTCTTTTTTGCATCATCTATCTCACTTAGATTGGCTATTGGATTCTCCCTGTAAGTCGCGTGGTAGTATCGATACATTGGCCATTCAACTGACTCGCCTCGCATGCACATATCGTAAAAATAATTCTTACCTCGTGGCGTAGAAAACAAAATAGCACGCCTACCAGCGGTTGATAAGGTAGGACGTAACACTGCTTGGAAATCTTCTTCACGAATAAATGCAGCCTCATCTATAATCAAAGTATTTGCGGATAGACCACGAATAAAATCACATCTTTGATAACTACGAATATAAATCTCGGAGCCATTGACCAATATCAATGAATGTTCTACCGCATTTTTCTCGGCAACCAACGGGGACTTCTTAATCGCACGTAGGATCTCATTGAAAACCTTCCCCGCCTGTTGGTGTGTCATACTAACAAACAACACCTTTGAATTTGGTTCGTTAATTGCATAGTACAACAACAACTGTTTTAGCATAAACGATTTACCGAACTGCCTTGAACAATTAACCAAATGCCAAGCAACGGACTTTTGGACCACCGGAGTACCGATGATCGCATTGACTATCTCTTGTTGTTTTGGGAATAACTTGGCTCCTATAAACTTCATATAACTTATTTTTCTTTATTATTTCAAACGATCTCTTCCTGGACGATGATTTATACTCCCAAGAAAAGATCGCGCCTAAAAACCACATTAAAATGCGTTATGACATATAACCGGTTTCATGTGGAGTTCCTGGATTTGGAGCATTTCCAACATAATCAACTTGCACCTCTCCAGTGACTTCTTCGTAATCGTATGTGTCGTCATTGATCTTCACATAGAAATGTAAGAAACTGCCTTTACTTTCAACGAGAAGGAGTTTTCTCCAGATATCCTCCGGTACATTATTATACCTATACACCGACCCATTTAGAAACTCCACATACAACTGTTCTTCTTCTGTGTCATAACCGACTGCGTAGATATTACTGGAATTAACCAGATACATATCAATCACTTTTTCATCGAATGTAATTCTTCCTGCTATTTTCATTTTCTATAAACTTCCATTTTTGCACTATCTAATTGTAACTCAACCACATAAACACGCTCAGTAGGAACGTTAATCGTCCCACTATTTCCCTTACCATTGACATCTATTTTACTCTTATCGGTGACATCCAACTTAGCTGAAACGGAAATCGATGGAGGAATATTAAGCAGAGAATCGATAACCTTTGCTTGTTCCTCGATTCTCGCCCTTTGTTCCTGATGCTCACGCATTCCTATAATCCAACCTGTGGATGTTACTCCTAATGCAATCAATACCAGGGCAATCAATATGATCTTTATTTTACTCATCTGTTTGCTCTGTTTGTTCTGGTTGTTTCGGTTCTTCCTTTTGCCCTGTGATACCCAAACGGATACTTTCGCGTTTTAGGAACTTGATTTTCGGATAAAAACAAACCGAACAATTCCTGTAATTACTGATCCTTCCGGTATATTCCTGCCATATGCTCCAAATTTCCCTTGCGACATTATCCGGAACTATGCTTTTAGTACCATTATTGATTAACTCATTGAACTTTTTAAGGAGTTCGATTTTACGAGCATTTACACTCTCTACTGCAGATTTTTTCGTTTTTGCCATTTCAATTGAATTAGTTTTTTTGCTTTATAAAATGAATATTCTACATTTGCTGTCGGTATTCCATATTCTTTTGACAATTGCTGGAATGTTTTTTCTTCCAGAATTTTTCTAAGAAATGCCTGTTTCTCCCACCAGGATAATCCGTCAAGCGATTCAACCCATGCTATAACTTTGTCAATATCAATAATCTCCTCCTGTTCGTCTTCTTTATCTATATCATCTGTCAACTCAACATATGAAAACTTTTGCCTCGAATAGGGGGATGTATTTGAATAATAACTCTGATAGCAAGCCTTTAACACATAAGCAACAATATCTTTTGGTAAAACGTCTTTCTCATAGACTTCCACCAAGACAGTTTGCAACACATCGTCGACCTTACCCACCGGGATGTATTTACTCAGTTGCTCTTTCAAATATTTATAAATCTTCTCATCCATATTATAATAATAACACACTTGTGTCGATTTTTTAACAAAATAAAAAAGCCCCTTTGAGTATCTCTCAAAAGGGCATGTTTTATTAGACTCGAACCTCAAATGGGCTTTCGTTTTGTATGTATTCACCTCCGTCGACCAAGAATTTGGCAAGATCCTTATTTATAAGAACCACCGGAACACTACCATCGGATGTCCTCATCATTACAATCGGTAGTGCATAGAATTCTGCGCCGGGTTTTGGTGCCATAGCAAAGAAAGTACCAGAGGTCAAAACGTGGCATGAATCAATCTGTTGCCAAGCCTTCAAAGCATTTTGTCCATATTCATCAGTATCCAAACCAATCAAAGGAGTAACTGTACCAGCCATTTCCTTGTAGTTTTTGGAAGCATAATCCAAATAACGTACTCCTCCGCGATAACTACTATCTTCTATATCAGCGGCCTTACATGTTACACCCTGGGTTGTCAACATCAACGGGGATAATTCATTAGGAATTCTTACACCTGCTACACCATTGGAATCAACCTGTACTGGACGAATAGTTCCCTGATCTGCAACTGAACCTATTTGTGAAGCTTGTGTTGAAGAAACCTTTATGCCACCCAGTGTTTGATCTGTTGCTTGATTCAATACAAATGCGTTATTTACTAAAGACAACCCAGCGCCAGCAGATTGATAATCAACAAGAACAGAAGCATTTCCGTTAGAGTCAACCTGTACTGGTCTTCTCATACCGGATGTTGCCATACTACCGGCTCCCGGAGCAGCTGTTGAAGAAACCTTTATACCACCAATTTCGGCATTACTTGCGGTTTTCATATTAACGGTAACTGTGGCATTGGATTGTGCTAATTGGACACCCGTACCACTGTTCAATGTAAGTAATGAGTTGGGGGCTGAAGTCTGATATGCTGTATTACTGTCTACTTTCAGTCTTCCGAAATTCCTTATTGGAGTGGAATAGAAGTAAAATGAATTGTCATCATATAATTCAATATAATCGTCAGATGAACTACTCTCCTTCTTACTAAAAAGAATAGAGCTGTCATCATCATAGTAATGAGATAAAGTATAAAGAATTTCATCACCATCCTGTGTAACATCTTCATCACGAAGTATTGCAAATACTGGAGTATTATTTCGAAGGGCTGAAACTGCTCCGGAATACGTACCAGAGTCTAAAGCATAAACACCACCGTGAAGTGAAAATCTCAAAACATATCCGCTACCGGTCGGAATCGGTTTCCAAGTACCATCACCAGCAAAGTAATAATTCATTTGACCCGCAGCAGCCGGTTTAAGCATACCATATTCGCCTGAGAATTGAGATGTACAACCTTCATATTCAGGAACATTGGCAACACTTGAAACCACACCATTTTCTAACAATTCGAATTGAGTAGGATCTCCTAAATTATTTTGCAAAGTATAGGTGTTTCCACCTGCACCGGCTGCCCAAGTACCATCACCACGAAGGAATTTAGTTCTATCAGCAATTTGTGCGGTAGGAACCAAACCAGGGGTACCAATATTGTGGGCATCGGCTCCCATAAATTCGTCAATAACAACACGATCAACCACAGAGCCATCCCTAAAAAGTGAAATACTTACACCATCAACCGAATCGAGTGTATACGAAGGGGTATCAGCCCATTGACCGTTTCCTTTGAGGAACTTAGTTCTATCTGTAGTTGTTGGTTGAGGCACTAAACCATTCTTACCAGAAGCACCGGAAGTTGCTCCCACCATATCAGGAACAGTTACTGTGGATACCACTGAACCACCGGACATCAAGTAAAGGTTTTCACGGTTTTGTGTTAAAGTATATGAACCACCGTTACCGCCATAACTAACATTTGTGGTGTTGTTATTTACAATTGTGTTTCCTTTGGAATCCTGTGAGATAACACCGATCGTATAATTATAATCAGTTAATACACTTTCTGTTTTCTTTTTTGGAACTGTGTCTGGAAGAACCTTTATAAATTCACAACGGCAGGGTTCTTTTTCGGATTTCCAATCGGATATCTTATTGATGTGATAAACAACCGAATCTATAATTATTTCATCGGATAATTGTAAGTTTTCGACATCAGCTGCTGTAAGATAAGCATTACAAGTCATTAACCTCGAATTTTCGGATGCTATATTGCTTAATTCATTGAGATAGAAAGCATTGAACAGGTTATTTGTTGTTATATTTGAGTTCTTATCTGCTTTCATCATTGAAAATTTTGGAAGTCCAAATGACAAATCCGCAACTGATGAGGTACGAGATGAGTTTGTAAATTTATAATTACTCAATGAAGCGTATGCACCGGTAAGGGTCACAAGATTACCTATTTGTGTACGTAAACCAACATCTCCTGAGTTCCTGTTTGATAAGCAACGGAACATTATTCGTGGTATGAGTGTTTTATTTGATTCAACCACACCATTATTTGCACCAAATGCAAACATTACTTCCGAACCATTACCAGGGATGATACAACCATATTCACTTGCAGCTATTGAGGTATCAATAGTATCGGATTCATTGGAGTTATAAACTGCTCTATACAAGTAACTACCAAGTTTTTCAACAGGATAACGATCGTTGTAGTTTTTAACCATAAAATCGTTTGAACTATCATCCTTATAGTTGAATTTTATATTTTTGTTAATATAATCACTTGGGGTTTTTATCTCTATTGTTGAAACGTCAATCCTATCAGTCCAGTCTTTTTTCATTTTTGTAAATGTCGTATCATCGCTTTTATACCTGTGAGTATAATA
Organism: Acetatifactor sp.; assembly: GCA_045634745.1. GTDB lineage: Bacteria > Bacillota > Clostridia > Lachnospirales > Lachnospiraceae > Acetatifactor. The sequence goes on from JAZRAX010000047.1 coordinate 27,893, forward strand.
AACGTCTCTTGGTTCTATTCTAAGAGTATTTCTTGGATATTTACCATAACTGTCTGGATATGTTGGATTTACACTGTTATAATCTGGTTTTAATGAAACATCTTCAATATACAAGTTGAACATCCTGCAAAGTGATTGTAAAAAGTCAATTTGTTTCATATCTCCTGGAAGAATATCGTTGTAATTTATACCATCAGTTGGCCCAATAGTATCAAGTCTTTCAACGGAAAACATATCACCGTTATTATAAGATTGACCGATATATGTCCTAACTGCGTATAACCTACAATTTTGGTCACCATAAGTTTCATATGCCGGGCTAAATGAAGTTGAATCGGTACCAGTTCTTACACCAACTACAAACCTTATACAAATTTGGTCACCAGCTGCAAGATATATGTCGTATTCACCTTGAATTGGTCTGTTATAAGCTAATCCATAATCGCTGGTGTTAGATATTTCCTCATCCGACTTTCCATTATTTGCGTCATCATATTCTTCGGAAGAAGCAAAAATAAGCTGCGAACTGGCGTCTGTATGACCCAAACGGCGGTTAAATCCGGTAAGATACTGACACATAGCCTTTCCAGTGTTATGATTCCTGTAGATTTCCTTCAATACAGTAGTTGTTCCACCGGATACTTTTACAATTTGAGCACGAATATCATAAGCAACATAACTACCATCTTCATAATCACCGATTGTATTATCCAGTCGATAACGAATACCCGTATTAGGTAATTGTGATATACCCGAATTATCATAAAACACGGCCGCACATTTCCAATTCAAGTTAACTTTTATTCTATACCATCCTTGTGATTGAGCACTGTATCTATTGTGTATATCAAGTAATGCTGATGGGTTTGCTGTGTAATTATTTGAGGCGGTGGATGCATCCCAAAAATATGAGGTATCGGCAACTGTGTAAACACCGGTTTTTCCGTTATAAGAATTTGAATAGTGTTTTTGTATATAATCAATGTCATCATCAGTTCTACTTCCAGGTGAGATATATTGTGATACTGATTTGTGACGAATATAAGCCACTTGATTTGGTGCACCATTCATATTTTTACACGAAGGCATAACCATTTCAAATGTATTAAATTTGCTAATGTTTTGAAGAACGTCGGATTGTCTCGATGTAAGCCAGCTTCTTGATTCGTCCCAAGGATAAAGTATATCCAAA
>JAZRAX010000048.1:0-50025 GCA_045634745.1 Acetatifactor sp.
GAAAAATGCGAGAAATACGGCTTTTCTACCGATTTCTCGCACTCATAAAATACTGCTGGTGGCCGGACTTGAACCGGCACGGGGTTGCCCCCGAGGGATTTTAAGTCCCTTGCGTCTGCCTATTCCGCCACACCAGCTGACGCTATTGAGGTCAGGTTTGCGCGTGTCACTCGAAAGCTACGCTTTCTCGTTCACGGCGTACCCGCCTATGCAGAAATACATAACAAGCACTTTGTAAGCAAGCTTCCAAGCTACTTGTTACGCATTCCTGCGCACGCGCATATTGCAACGTGCAAATGGGCGGAGGTGGATTCGAACCACCGAAGCAATTTGCAGCAGATTTACAGTCTGTCCCCTTTGGCCACTCGGGAATCCGCCCATATAGGACAATTAATTATGTCCTAACAAAATCGAATTGTAGCATATGTTTGCACAAATTGCAAGATATTTTGCCAATTTTCTTCATACACTAACATTCTTCCGTGCATTTTATATTTCAATTAAGATTATCATCTACTCGGTCTTCTTAAACTTCAACACCACTGACGAGGTCTTAGGCAATGTAATCTTAATCTTACCCATAGTTACCGGATATTCTTTCGGTTCCGTGCTGTAGCCGCCGTCGAAGGTTTCAATCAGTTGCACCATGGTACCTTCCCTGCCGGCACCGGTTTCCCACACAGTTACATCTCTTGTAATCTCATGATAGTTGTTGTTCACCAGAATCACGCACTGCTCCTTACGGGTGAATCTGCCGTACGCCACGAAATTATAGTCTGCATCCATGTATTTAATGGAACCGCTACGTAAAGCCTCGCTTTCCTTGTGGATACGAATAATATCCTTATGGAATGCAATCAGCTCCTTATCTTCCTTGCCCCAAGGATACGTTCTACGGTTATCCGGATCCGTGAATCCGCACAATCCTGCTTCATCTCCATAGTAAATGGTCGGCGCACCTACCCAAGTCATCTGCATAACAACCGCCTCGCGGAACACTGCCTTGTTATTCCCATGGTTAGCCGCCTCAGGGCCCAAAGTATTGGTTCGGCCCACTCTATGGCTGGTACGTGTTAAGAATCTGGAATGGTCATGGTTTGACAGCTCGTTCATAGCCACCTGCCAGCTAGGCATGGACAGGTTGGAGGTATGATGTTGCATAGCGCCCCAGAAGCTTTCTGCATTCCCCAGCAAATCCTCACGGAAGTCATCACTGTGCTTCTCCATACCGGTCAAAAACCATGTAATGGGCTCCATGAAAGCATCATAGTTCATAACGGTGTCCCATTCATTACCCTGTAGCCATTCTCTGGTATTACCATAATGCTCTGCTAAAATAATGGCTTCCGGATTGGCCTCCTTTACCACTCTACGGAACTCCTGCCAGAAATGGTGATTGTACTGTGGCGAATGTCCCAAATCCGCTGCCACATCCAAACGCCAACCGTCTGCATTAAACGGCGGTGATACCCACTTGGCAGCAATCTTCATTACATAATCAAACAAATTCTCAGAGCCTTCATAATTCAGCTTCGGCAGGGTCTCATGTCCCCACCAACCATCATAGCTGGGATTATAAGGCCAGTACGGTGCCCTGAAATCAAAGTAATCTTTATAAGGGCTCTTCTCGGATACATAAGCACCCTTCTCATAACCTTTTGCATTCTCATAGATGCGCTCTCTATCCAGCCATTTGTTAAAGGAACCGCAGTGGTTGAACACGCCATCCAAGATTACACGGATACCGCGTTTGTGTGCTTCCTCCACGACTTTAATAAACAACTCATTGCTGGCCTCCAGATTCTTCTTGTTGGTCACACGGTTAATATATCTGGTGGCATGAGTATTGTCCCTGTCACCTGTTTTCAATAACTCTCCATCATCTACTACAATCTTGCCGAAATGAGGGTCGATATAATCATAATCCTGAATATCATATTTGTGATTGGAAGGCGACACAAATAGTGGATTGAAATAGATTACCTCAATACCCAAATCCTCTAAGTAATCCATCTTATCCAATACACCCTGCAAATCTCCACCGTAGAATTCACGCACGTCCATATTGGCAGGATATTGTTCCCAATTATCCACCTTATGCACCAATTCACTGATGTAGTTATATTCTCCTGTTAACACATCATTGGTTTTGTCTCCGTTATAAAAACGGTCCACAAAAATCTGGTACATAACGGCGCCCTTGGCCCAATCCGGTGTTGCAAAGCCCGGAATAATCACAAAATTATAATACTCATTGGCTTCTCTTACCAGACCACGCACATCATAGCGCACAATAATTCGTCCCAACTCAATCTCAAAGTGATAGGTGAACTTTTCCTCGCCCAACTGTATGGTATACGCATAATAGTCGAAACTATCCTCTGATTCTACCTTTTCCATCATATAACGTTTCTCTTTCGTCATTAAAAAGACTCTATCCACGTTATTTTTCGCAGTACGGAATCGAATGGTTACCTGCTCATTGGCCTTGGGCTGCGAAGGACTTACATAGTCCTCCGTGGTATCCGAAAATAATGCTCTTTTATTAAAAACAGGACGCATGGACGCAATATAAATCTGATTGTTCAAATTACGTCTTAATCGTTCCAAATCCATAAAATGCTTCCTCTCTTTTCATCAAAAATGCTTCCTATTATATTCTAATAGAAAGCACTTTCGACTGCAAGCATTAATTCAAGTTTTTAATATCCTCTTTCCCGAAACGCTTGATTATTTCGAATCAGCTCGTTGATGGAAGCCGGCGTATAATTGTTAATCATGCATCCGGCATTCAGTGCATGCTCATAAGAGCTCATGAGCTCATACACCGGTCCCCTGTCCTTGTGGATATGACCATAAATATGCCAAGAGCCACGGCGCGCCTTGTACCAGTCGGCAATCGGATAATGACATAGGCAAATCTCCTTATCGCCGTCAGTTACATGCATCATCTTATCCACCGTTTCAAAATAAGACATTGCCTTTTCGTTTTCTAAAGTACATCTGTCATGATTACCAATCACCAGATGCTTACGGCCCTTCAGTTGACGCAAATACCAGTCTGACGTCTTGTTACTGCGATAACAAAAATCTCCCAAAATATACACATCATCATCCTTTTGTACCCTGCCGTTCCACAACTGAATCAGTACATGTTCCATTTCATCCCTATCCGAAAAGGGACGCTTATCAAAATTAATTACATTGGAATGACCCAAATGCATATCACTAATATATAAATTCATGCGGTCTAACCCCCTTTCCCTCGTTGAAGTACATCATTCGTAGAAATACTCTTACCTCTGTTACTAAACAAAATATAACACATCCGCACTTCTTTGGATATAAACCGGTAGTTTAAAACCCTGCAGGACCTGGAGTTCGCCGCGCTTTCCACACAAAGTAAAAAGGACAGCCAAACGACTGTCCTTTTTAGAGAAGGTATTTCTTTCTTATGGGGTATAGCAAAAAACTATAAAATGTATTGGGGGGGTTACAAGTAGTATAATAGCACTGTATCCCCTTTTTGACCATGCCTAAAATTCACAAATATTACAAAAACGTTTATTTGTTTTTGTGCATTATATACAAAAACATTGGTTTATGCCTGAAAAAGTGCTTCGAACTCTTCCTGACCAATCTTTTCTTTCTCTAATAAAAGCTCTGCACACTTATGAAGAACTGCCTCATTTTCCAGAATAATCTGTTTTGCTTTTCTATAGCAATCATCCACAATCGCTTTCACTTCTTTGTCAATCTGACCGGCCACATCTTCACTGTGGGATTTCGCATGTGCCAAATCACGACCGATAAATACCTCATCATCATCGTCATCATAGCAAATGACACCAATATTTTCAGACATACCGAACTTGGTTACCATCTTACGTGCCACCTGGGTAGCCTTCTTAATATCACTGGAAGCTCCGGTGGTAATGTCATCGAAAATCAACTCTTCCGCAATACGTCCGCCCAAGGAAACCATAATACTCTGTAGCATTTTACCCTTGGTTAAGAACATCTCATCCTTGTTGGGTAAGGGCATAGTATAACCGCCGGCACCTACACCGGTAGGAATCACGGAAACGGTATACACCGGACCCACATCCGGCAATACATGGAACAGAATCGCATGACCTGCTTCATGATATGCAGTAATACGTTTTTCCTTATCGGAAACAATACGGCTCTTCTTCTCTGTACCGATACCCACCTTAATAAAGGATTTGGTAATATCGTCCTGCTTAATAAAGCCTCTGCCTTCTTTGGCTGCTGCAATAGCTGCTTCGTTTAACAGGTTCTCTAAATCCGCACCGGTAAATCCGGCAGTAGTCTGTGCTACCTGCTCTAAATTAATGTCCTCTGCCAAAGGTTTATTCTTGGCATGTACCTTTAAAATCTCCTCACGACCGCCTACATCCGGAGCACTGATTGTAACCTTTCTGTCGAAACGACCCGGACGCATGATTGCAGGATCCAAAATGTCCACACGGTTGGTTGCCGCCATCACGATAATGCCTTCATTCACACCAAAACCATCCATCTCTACCAACAGCTGGTTCAATGTCTGCTCACGCTCATCATGACCGCCGCCCATACCGGTACCACGTCTTCTGGCTACTGCATCAATTTCATCGATAAATACGATACAAGGTGCATTTTTCTTGGCTTCTGCGAATAAATCTCTTACTCGGCTGGCACCCACACCTACAAACATTTCCACGAAATCGGAACCGGAAATACTGAAAAACGGTACTCCCGCCTCGCCTGCTACCGCCTTGGCAAGCAAGGTTTTACCGGTACCCGGACTACCCTCTAATAAAACACCCTTGGGAATTCTGGCCCCTACCTTGGTATACTTACTTGGGGATTTTAAGAAATCAACGATTTCCGCAAGTTCTTCCTTTTCTTCCTTCAGACCTGCCACACTGTTAAAGTTTGTCTTGTTATCACCGGTAATCATCTTGGCACGGCTTCTACCGAAGTTTGCCATTCTTGCACCACCGCTGTTAGCTGCATTCTGGGCATTCATCATCATAAAGAAGAACACTCCTACCGCCAGAAGCATCAACATGGGAAGCAGATAATTTAAAAACCAGCTTTCCCTCTCAATATCCTGCACAATAGGATCATATCCTTTTTCTCTAATCAGGGCTTCCAAATCCCTGACATCTGTTGCATAAACTTCTTTTACTTCATTGTTCTTAAAAATAACTGTTGCATAACCGGTGGGTGCATCACTATTGGGAGAAATATATATCTCCTGGATGGTTGCTGCCTCCATGTCTGCCAACAGCTGTGCCTGGGTATAATCGTTATCCTTCTGCTTCATGAAATTCATAGCAAACATGACTAACATCAGCAAACCAATAAGCACAAAATAAGAACCTATACCTTTGCTACTCTGTTTCAACTCGGTCCTCCTAAATAATTATAATTAATCAAATTTTACAATTCCAATGTAAGGAAGATTACGATATCTCTGGTCATAATCCAAACCGTAACCTACCACGAATTCATCCGGAATCTGGAAACAGGTGTAATCCACATGAACATCGATTACTCTTCTGTCCGGCTTATCCAATAATGTACACAGACGAAGAGACTTAGGACCTCTGTCACGAAGCATCTCCAATAAGTAGCTTAAGGTTCTGCCGGAATCCACGATATCCTCAACCACCAGCACATCCTTATCCCGAATAGATTCGTCCAAATCCTTTACAATTTTAACTACACCGCTGGACTTGGTATCTCCGCCATAGCTGGATACGGACATAAAATCCAAAGAAACCGGTACAGAAATTCTCTTTGCCAATTCACACATAAAGAAGCTGCCGCCCTTTAATACACAGATTAAATGTACCTGCTTGCCTTCGTAATCCTTGTTAATCGCGTTTGCAATTTCACGAATTCTTGCATCCACTTCTTCCTCTGTTAACAGTACCTCTACACGCTCTGCCATATGTTCTCCTCTCCGTTTGTCATCTATTGCCGTCTGTTTGACTGCTTAAAACAAACCTGTAAAATGTTCTTGGTATTTTCTTCTACTTTATAATATTCGCTGATACGATAACCTACCAGCCATAATATGTGATTGTCCACCGCCACCAAGGGCAATTCGTCTCTGCGCTTCTTGGGAATCTTCTCTGCAATCATGTAGTCCTTCAACTTCTTATGTTGCATGCCCTCCGTTCCTTTAATACACAAGTAATCACCACTTTTACGGGTTCTAAACACCAAACATTCCTTTATTTTATCATAATCAAACCATTTCGTATACTGATTTTGTGGAATATCTTTACAATTTATACCGGATTTTTCCACGGAAATGACCTGTAGGAGGAACTTCTTGCCTCTGCCCACCGTAAGTGTTACTTCCTCTTCTCCCAGTGATGATAAATAAATGGTGACCGGCTCCCAAGCTTTGCCAGTGGGTACTTGAGACTCTTTCTCTAAAATCACCTTGTCATATTGTCTGTTGCCCCGGATACCATAAGGCAAATGTATACTGCGATTACCCTCCTGCACAAACAACGAATGAATGTCCTCCACATGTGTAGCTGTAATGTCCTTATGCATGGGAGAAAGTTCCTTCAAAAGTTGTAAAAGCAGGCGCTTTTGAATGACGCTGTGTAACTTTAGGTATTTCTCACAGTCCACCTCATATGATTTTTCCTTGATTGCCGGCGATTCGGCAATATCTTCATGCCAGTCCGGCGCCTCCGTGGCGTCCCAGTGTCTGTCCGGTTCCTGCGATACCCAGACCACGCAGTCTTTAATGGCTGCATTTACCTGTTCTTCTATATAATTCTCGGTTTCTGCCAAAATATCCGCCGTACGCGTCATGTTCCCCACGCAACCGCTTACAATTTCTTCCTGGGCATAATTTAAAATGTGATGACGGATCTTATTTCGTGTATAATCATCACTGTCATTGGTACAGTCATGCCGGTACATTACCTGCTTTTCTGCCAAATAGCTTTCGATTTCTTCTCTTTCTACACAAAGTAGCGGGCGCACAATTTGGTCCCTCACCGGGCGAATACTTCCTAAGCCTGTCAAACCGGTTCCCCGGAATAAATGAAAGAGCATGGTTTCCGCACGGTCGTTTGCATTGTGAGCCACTGCAATCTTCGAAGCCTGCTGCTCCTCTAACACTCTTTCAAAGGCTTCGTAACGGACTTTCCTGCCGGCTTCTTCTTCACTGCAGCCCCATTCTGCGGCCAACACAGGGATGTTTCTTTCCACCAAATAATAGGGCACCCTATAGGCTTCACATAAGCCCCTGACATATTCGGCATCTTCCCCCGCTTCCTTTCGGATACCGTGGTTTACATGCACCACATGCAGCTTCAACGTCCACTTCTCACGAAGCGCCAACAACACAAAGAAGAGGCAAACGGAATCTGCCCCTCCGGAAACTCCCAATACCACACTGTCTCCCTGCTGAAACATTTGATATTTGTCACAATATGCAAGTACTTTTTTCTCCAAATTCTTTTGCATGCCGTAGCTTCCTTTTATTTTGTGTTATCTTATACTATACTGATTTTTCCGCGAAAAATCAATATGAAGTGTACACACCTAATACCACCACCGTCATATCGTCAGCTACATGTCCTCCACTACAACGTAACACAAATTGCAAAAGCTTCTGGGCCATCTCCTCCGGATTGCGCTCTTTTAGCTCTTCGATATAGCTTTGCAGCATATCTTCATAGCCACCACCCTCCAAGGCATCCACAACTCCATCCGTTACCATAATAATATAGTCGTTTTCAATGAGTTCTCTGGTAATGACCTGACATTCCGGATTTTGGAAAATCCCCAAAGGCAGGGAGGGTATTACAATCTGCTCCACATAGGTATTACTTTTCAGAAACGTAGCCGCGGCTCCGGCCTTGCGGAAATGGCACATTCCATTATATAAATCCACACTACATGCATCTAGTGTAGACATATTCTGCTTGGGTGCTACCAGCAAAGCATTGTTGAGCAAATGGATGGCAGTATCTATGTCATAACCGGCCTCTATAAGCTTTTCCATTAAATCCAGCACCCATTCACTGTCCTGACTGGCATCTTCACCACTTCCCATACCATCCGCCAGAAAAACATGATAACCTCCCCGGGTAGTTTCAATAATTGCATAGTTGTCTCCGGAAATATTTTCCCCTTCCTTTACCGCCTTGGCATACCCGGGTACCACCAAAAACCGCGGCTCCTCTACAAACAAAAAGGTCTTCTCTTCCTTATCCACCCGGTAAGGAGATGCTACTGCCGGTGTCAGACGCCGTTCTAACAATACAGACAACATGTCCGCCACCTCCTGCACATGATAGCCGCCGGTTCTTTCACTATACAGGCTCACACCAATGGACAAACCCGTCTCCTCCGTTACCTCTCCCTGACTGCGTATATAATAAATATCTGTAACAATAATCTTCTCCGTTTTCAAAGCTTGTACAATTTTCTTCTTTAATCTCTCCGGAAAAGCAGCAAAACGAAACACCTCTAAAGCCATTTTCTCCAGAATCTTGGAAACCTCTGCCATATGATTACACAGCACTTGCTGTTTCTCCCATATCTGATAGCTTTCCAAAAGCTGCTGCCTGTCTTCACTCTCTGACTGACATTCGCTTCCCAAACAATCTGCCAAATCCCGGAAGGAATCTGCATAAGTCAATAACCGTTTCCTGCTGTACTCTGCTATCATCATTTCCCTGGTGTCCTGTCTGCCTCGATTTCCTACGATTGCCATACTCCTCATCCTCTCCTATTCATAGCGATAGGGAATATTATAAGGGTTTTCAACATGCTTTTTTGTCAAATCCTGAAACAGTTTATGAAAAATCCATCGACATTTTACGTACAAAAACAAAAGACCGCCGGCATTCCTACCGACAGTCTTAATCTTCCTGCATAAAAATAATTTCATTCTCATACACCAGGCCCAGCTTCTTCTTCGCTACTTCCTCATAATACTGCAACGTCTGTGTGTATTTACCATATTCTTCTATTTCCAATGCTTCCTGCTTCTCCGCCTCAATGAGTCTTTCGTTTTCTTCCCACTGTGCCTGCAGCTCATCACGCTTTTGGGCCAAACCATACGCGCGGATACCTACCACCACCAGCAAAACCACGATAACCAGCGTAACCAAAGTCATACTGGTACGATTTTGCAACTTCTTTCGGTAGGCAGCTTTTTTTCCTTCATTCCGACGTGCCATAAATTACTTTGCCTTCCTCTACGTAGCTTTATCGTTTACTTAACCTTATTTTAAGGGCTTTTAAGTGGGATTTCAACCACATTTTCAGATTCCCCTGTATTTTTCTGCGTCGAAGCAACAGATGTTGATGCATTTTCCCCAGCTTCTTCCATAAAAATCCAATGGGGCGGCACAAAAAAACCGCCACCTTGCCCAATACCCATAACAACTTTGATAGTAACCACGTGGCACCTTTTATCCAAATACCGCTTATGGACTTTTTGTAAAGAATCATTCCTGCCAGTGCCCCCACTACCGCAAACCATCGCAGCATTCCGTTGCTTTCCCGGTACAACCATAGGAATACGTATATAGCGCAAAAAACCCAAAATATGAAGTCTTCCAGAGACTCTACAAAAGAATTGTGGGAAATTACCCTGCGTAAAATAATGAATCCGTCATATACAAAAGTAATAAACATTCCTGTCAAAAGCGCATGAAGCAAAAAAACACCATCTCCGGACATACTACCAGACCTCGCGCCAACCTTTAGCGGAACAACTTGGCAAACAAAGATTCCCCTCTGTTCCCCAATGTAGAAGTATCACTATAGGTCAAACTATCTATACGACCGTCCATATCCACCTCACCGGACTCCAAAGACAAACGATTCACATGCAGCTCTTCGCCCTTTATACTCAGCATCCCCTGCTCTGTTTCCAATATGACCTCACGCACGTCGAAGGACATAACATCCTTTACGCCCGTCAGCATACACGATTTCCGCTGATTCATGGTTACCTTGTGTTGTTTATTACCTGTACTGAAATTCTCCATAACCGCTCTCAAATAGTTCTGCTCTATTTAATATATGAGCGATGCCCTTTAAATATAACGGAAAAGTTCCTTTGCCTCGTCCTTTTTTACGGTTTCCTGCACATCCAGCACCTCTACCTTTACTTCCTTGTTACCGAAAGCAATGGTAATAATATCGCCAACCTTTACCTGTGTAGACGCCTTGGCCGGCTTGTCATTAATCATAACTCTGCTGGCATCACAAGCTTCGTTTGCTACGGTACGACGCTTGATTAATCTGGATACCTTTAAATACTTATCTAATCTCATACTGTCACTCCTTTTGCCTGCAAGCACCCCTGCCCCAGGAATTTTATTACAAAAAAACAGAGAACCTGTTGCCAGGTTCTCTTAAAGTAATCGGTTTAATTATGCATTAACCATATCCTTTAAAGCCTTACCAGCCTTAAACTTAGGAGCCTTAGAAGCAGCAATCTTCATAGACTTACCAGTTAAAGGATTTCTTCCTTCTCTAGCTGCTCTTTCAGCTACTTCGAAAGTACCGAAACCAACTAACTGTACCTTTTCACCCTTCTTTAATTCTGCAGAAACAACGTCAGTGAAAGCCTTTAATGCCTTCTCAGCGTCCTTCTTTGAAATACCAGCCTGTTCAGCCATAGCTGCAACTAATTCTGTTTTGTTCATATCTAACTCCTCCTGTTTGAGTATTCTATAATTTATTGACAGATTCCTATTTTCGAAACGTCTATAAATATATATAGCTTTTTTCCCAATGTTTGTCAAGGCATTTTCCTTAATTCTGCGGCATTTCTGCGCTATTTATAACATAATTATGCTTTCCTCGTACAAATTATTGAAAAATAATGTTTTCCAAAGAATTCGTGATATTATTGATTACCAAATCGGCAAAGGAGTAAGAAATGTCCTTTTCCTCATCATCCACCACAATTGTGTAACTTCTGGTTTCATAGCCGGTTTTACGTAATGTAATGTTATGAGTGCCGGCTTCCTTGGCAAAGCTCACCGGTACCACGCCTACATACGTACCGTCTAAATATACCTCTGCTCCTGTAGGTGCATCAATGTATACCTTGTACTTGCTTTCTTCTTCCTCGTCGTCATCCTCTTCTTCCGTGGAACTCATTTTATCCAGCTCAATATCAATGCCGGTGGTAGCCTGTCCCACCTTCAAATAAGTAGTCAGGGTATTGTAACCGTCTGCTCTGGCAATCAACTGATGTATACCGTATTCCAAAGACACCGGTGCACTGGCATCTACTTTTTCTCCATCAATATACAATGTCGCTTCGGAAGGATTTGTGGTAAAGATTACGGTTCCCAGCTTTACCTCTTCCACTTCCAAGTCACCAATATCAAGAGTTACTTCCTTGTTACGGCTGATGAATACGCTCTTGGTTCCACTGCCACCTTCCACGCTGAAATGCACCTGATACTCTCCCTCCGGTACCGTTAAGAGCATATCTTCTTTAATCTTTGTAATCAAAGACTGTCCTACCTCAATAAAGCCACCGATAAATTTCGTATCATTCTCCAAGCGCAAATAGCCATGTCCCTTTTCTACCACTACACTTAGTATATTACTTCCCAAGCCTTGAAAGGTCAGTACATCCACTGCATTCAGATCCATCTGTTCAATTCTTTCCCCTTGGGACAAAAACAGGGTATCCTCTGAGAATTGATAAACATCCTTGCCAATGGTAATGTTGTTTCTTTCCCAATCGATTTCATAGCGGCTTACGGAGCTGTTAGTCCACGCCTGCGCATGAAGACACATGCTGTTGAGCCGCTTAATCTCCTTTAAAAAGGTTACCTCTACCACATCACCGGGCTTTATCTGCTCCAAAGAAACTGCTTCTCCATGCTTATCATACAAGGTAGAAGTACCCGTCACGTTTAACGTATAACTCTTACCTGCTGCCGTACTGAATAGAGTAACGGTTCCCGCATCGCTGTCCTTTTTCACAAAAACCGCTGTATCCTTGGAATCATAGCTATCCGGCGGATAAACCACTGTCGTCTCCTGAGGTTGTGGTGCGACGGTTACCTGCGGCTGCGTAGGGGCATCTTCCCGGGGACTACACCCACAAAAGCATGCCAACAGCATCCACAACATTATGTACTTTGATATCCTTCGTACTTTTGCTCTTCTAATATTTCTCAAATCTGTTCCTTTCTGCACCGTAGCCTATGTATTTACAAATATTCCGGCTGAAATACCTCTTCCAAAAAGCGTTGGCGGTTTTGCTCCTGCTCCAAAAGCTTCTCCAGCTTTTCCATGTTCCGCTGCGGTATCCAAACCTTAGACGAATTACTGTAAAAATTCACAATCTTCCAAAATTTCTCCGGATAAGCCAGACGGTAATATAAATCCAATGCCTCAAAAGCACTAAATGGTCTCAGTTGTTTATAAGCATCCAACAATTCCTTACCCAAAGCCGGTTGCCAGTCGCTTTTTTCCAAAACCTTACGCAATAGCAGATATACATCTTTTACCTGACTGCCCGCCTGACATTTCTCAAAATTAATAATATACCAGTCCTTTTCATAAAAGATAATATTGTGATACTGGTAATTACCATGATAATAGGTGGTTGCCGGTTCTGTCAAATCCAAATCCTGTACATATTTACTCCATCCGGCAGTTACGGAACGTGCCTGTTCAATATAGGCATCCATTACACTATATAATTTACGCTCAAAGGGCTGTTTTTGCTTTCTTTTGCGTAGGAAATTACGGACACGCACCAATTCCTGATTGTGACGCTCATATTCCTGCAATACGGAATTCTGTACCTTTTCCTGTAGAGAAGCTCCTGATTTATCTGAGGCTTCTTCTTCCTGCACCTCTTGAGTCATCTCTGTTTCCACATCCTCGGACACTTCTGCCTGTGCTTCAAATTTGGGCACATCCTTCATACAGTTGTGTAGCTCCGCCAGCTGTCTCATAGCGTTTAAACATTCGGACTTTTCATAAATATTACATTCCCGCCCTTCATAATAGGTCTTAAGAATATAACAAACTCCGTCCTTATCCTTTACAAAAAGCTCTCCTGACTTGGCCGGAAGCAGTTGATCCACCCGCACAGTTCCTATGGACTGAATGTGCCGAAGCAACGCGTCCTGCTGCTGCAACCGGACCTCCGTCCCATCGTACTCCTTAAAAATCAATACTCCCTGCCCCGTTTCGCAAAGATAAGCTCCCCGCCCCTTTCTGGTACGAAGCACCTCTATATCATATTGCTCCAACAAAGCTACTGCCTTATCATTCACGTCCATTCCTCCCATAAGTAGCTATTCGGGCTTTTTGCCCTAACCTATCTTATGAAAGGGGGGATGAAAGTATGATTGACATTATGACATTATTTTACTTTTGCATTAAGTCCAAAGCCCTTTCCAGTAAAAGGTCTTTTTGGTTGTCCTCAGGAACATCCAGTACATGGTTTAAAAGCTCCTTTAACACCTCACCCAGCTCTTTGCTCGGCTTCATACCTGCTGCAATCAAATCACTGCCGGACACTGCCAACATTTTCAGGGATGTACACTGCTTTTTCTCCTGAATCTCTGCATACAAGCTTTTCCAACATTCCAATGCAGCCAGCTTTTCTTCCCGCTTATATTCACTCTGGGCCATAATATCTGCATACCACACTTGAAAAAATAAGGGGAAAATGTCCTCGCCTATTTTATGAACGGCACGGCGCACCATTTTTATATTCGGTACCACACCTGTACCGTAATCATGAAATCTGGCCAAACGGCTTACTGTATCAATAGTATCATTATCGAAACGTAATCTCTTCAGAATCTCCTCTGCCATCTCGGCACTCACCTCAGGATGCCCGTAAAAATGTGTCACACCTTCTTCATCTACCGAAAGTGTATTCGGCTTTCCTATATCATGCATAAGCATACCCCAGCGCAAATCTTTTTGTGCCGGTACATGGGTCAAAGAGCATAAAATATGATTGCCCACACTCATGCAATGGTGCTTATGATTTTGTTCTGTCTCCATACAACGATTTAATTCCGGCAAAACTACTGCAGTTACACCGGTTTCATACGCCACCCTTAAATAATCCGGGTGGGGAGATACCAAAAGCTTCGTCAGCTCCTCACGGATGCGCTCTGCACTAATACGGCTCAGATTACCGGCCAGCTTTGTTATGGCTGCCTTGGTTCCTTCTTCTATGGTATATCCTAACTGGGCGGAAAACCGAATGGCACGAAGCATACGTAACGCATCCTCCGTAAAGCGTTCCTCCGCATTGCCCACACATCGGATAACACCCTGCCGGATATCCTCCAAACCGCCGAACACATCCACCAGTCCGGCTTCCTCATTATAAGCCATGGCATTAATGGTAAAATCACGACGCTTTAAATCCTCCACCAGATTGGGCGTGAAAATAACCTCCTTGGGATGACGGCTGTCTTCATATTCGCCATCAATACGATAAGTGGTTACCTCAAAGCCTTCTTTCTCCAGCATTACCGTTACCGTACCATGTTGAATGCCTGTATCAATCGTGCGTCGAAACAGCTCCTTTACCTGTTCCGGTGTAGCAGAAGTAGTTACATCCCAGTCATTTGGCTTACGTCCCAAAATAGAATCCCTGATACAACCGCCCACCGCATATGCCTCAAAACCGGCCCGGGTAATGGTATCTATTATGAACTTCACATTTTTAGGTAATTGTATTATCATACTATTCTTCCTCACAAAAAAACTTCCGGATTACTTCCACAATACCATCCTCGTCATTAGAGGAAGTAATATAATCCGCCACTTCTTTTACCGGTGGCTGCGCATTCCCCATGGCTACTCCCACACCGGCGTACTGAATCATGGTAATGTCATTAAATCCATCCCCACAACATACGGTTTGCTCTCTGGTCATACCAATCTCCGGAAGCATCTGTTCCAGGGATAAAGCCTTATCTACTCCTAAAGGTACCACCTCAATAAAGAAAGGATCCGAACGGAAGATGTTGGCTTTGTCTCCAAACAACTGTTGCAACTCTTTTTCACAAACTGCTGCCTTCTCAGGCTCTGCAGTCACAATACATTTATTTATATCAAAATTCACAAACTCCGGCCAGTTCTCCACATGACGAATGGTGATACCGTTGATTTTCGCCTCGTAAATAACATATTCGTCCGGCTCAAAAGCCGAAATAGAGTTCTCCCCCAAAAAGGTAATCAGACCGCAACCGTGCTCCTTGGCATACTCATACAGCCCCGGCACCAGACTGAGAGGCAAAAGCTTTTGGTATACAATTTCACCGGTTTTCGAATCTATGATTTTGGCTCCATTTGAGGCCATCACCAAACCGCCTCTTTTGGGAAGCTCCAACTCTCTTTCAAAAGTTCGCATCCCCGGCAAAGGACGTCCCGAAGCCAACATTACCTTATGTCCTTTTTCTAAAATATTCCAAATAGCCTGCTTCGTGGCCGGCGTAATTGCCTTTTGGGAATTTACTAATGTACCATCAATATCCAATACTAATACTTTTTTCATACAACCCCTCTTTGAAAATAGGATGCGGCTCATGACCACATCCTATTCCTTCTTTTATAACCTTCTATTTTACTTATTGTGCTGGAACTGCTTCCACACTACTTTCTGCTGCCTTTAAATACTCCAAATGGCCCTTGGGGTCCTGTACCTCCCAACCCTGAGATAACTCTTCTAAGAATTTGCCCATGGTCTCACTTAACAATACGCTACGGATGTTAATCTCCCACAAAGGATCATTTGCTCCTACATAGTAGCAAACATAGTTTACATCACCTTCTACATCCAATGCAAAAGTATCTCCCGCCACACGTGCAGGATCTGCTGTCCACTCAGACATGCCATCCGGTAAACCGGCAGTGGATAATCCTTCGTAAAGACCACCGGTAGATACCATGCCTGCTTCGTCATATACACTTACTAAATCAATAAAGCTTTCCTCTGTTGCAGAACCACTCTTCCAAGCATCCAAAATAGTCTGTGAAGGAACGGTAGAATTGGTAATAATACGCATATTTGCAGTAGGTGCATCATCACGGTAACGATTGTCAAAGGATACTACCAAATATCTGTGATACGTATCGTCCTGTGCCACGTAAGTGTCGCCTGGCTTTCTTACCTCATCAAACATCCAGTCACTTACCAAACCGTTAATATAAATCTCCTGTACGTTAACATACTCTTCACCCTGGGTAGCTACCGTCTTTACTGCTTCTTCCGCTTTTTCCTTTGCAGCTGCCATAGCGGTAGTGATTTCTTCCTCGGTTGGCTCGTACTCTACTTCCTTACCTTCTTCATCCACCGGTACACTACCGTCCGGATTTGTAGTAGGAAGCGCTGCTTCTACGATAGTCATATGATAATCTACAGAATCATAATTTGCCTTATCAGACTCATAATATGCCAAAATCTCGTCATCGGTAGGCATCATGGACTCTGCCTTGCTCTCATAGAAAGCTGCAGTAACCATGGTTTCACGAATAATACTCTCTAATCTGTCCAAGGTAGCATAATCGCCATAGGATGCCTTCACAAAATCCTTTAAAGGATAACCACTGGCCGTTGCCTGTGCAGTTAAATCTGCCACAAACAAATCGTAATCTGCATCCGTATCATAGGTAAATCCTTCTGCAGCAGCTGCCGCCTTTAATGCCTTGGTATCTGCAATGTTCTGTACTGCCAACTGCTCAAAATAATCACCAAAGGTCATAGTGTCACTGTACATTTCAGAATCAATATTGGTTACGTCAAAACCAAACATGGATAAGTAACTACCTTCTGAGGAATTTAAAAAGGTGGTCTTAGCCAACGCATAATTATAGTCAAATTCTACACGGTTGATTTTCTCGTCACCTACGGTTATATATGCAGAATTTAAATTCATATAGTTACGGATGGGGAAAAACAACACAAAGGCTACCAATGCCAAAATCAAAACTGCACCGATAAGTTTACCCTTCATGGCTTCCTTTTTGGCCTTCTCCTCTGCTTCCTTACGCTTTTGTTGCTTTAAGTCATATTTGGTCATGACCTTTTCTTTTTTCTGCTCTGTTGCCGTAGTGGCAACTTTTTCTTTCTTAGACATTGATTTCATGTCTCCTTCCTTTATCTTCTATGGCACAAGCAATTTACCTGCACGCTTAATTTACCTTTTCTTCTAATTTAGAAACAATATTCTTTACACATCCCTCTTCAAACGGACAATCCAAGCCTACTTCCTTCAACATATTGGTAAAGAAGTCGCTTGCGGATAGCTTACAAAGCTTCAAATACGCAGCCCACGCCTGCTCAAAATTCTCGTCCATTTTTACCTTAAACTGCATTGCACAAATCTGCGCCAGACAGTAGTCAATATAGTAGAAAGGCATAGTGTAAATATGCGCCTGCTTCTGCCAGAAGCCGCCTTTTCCAAAGAAGGTGTTATCCGCATAATCCAAATGAGGCTTGTAAACCTTCTCCAGCTGACTCCAAGCTTCCTTACGCTGTGCAGGGGTCATATCCGGGTTCTCATACACAATGTGCTGGAACTCATCCACCATACAACCATAAGGAATAAATGCTGCCGCATCCTCCAAATGCATATCAATATAATCCTGGGCTCTGTCCCCAAAGAACAGCTCCGTCCACTGCTCTGCAAAGAATTCCATGGACATGGAGTGGATTTCTGCAGTTTCCATACCGATATCCGCATGCTCTTTTATAGGGTCCTTGCCGGACAAATAACCTTGGAATGCATGTCCGCATTCATGGGTAATAACATCCACATCTCCTGCGGTACCGTTAAAGTTGGCAAAAATAAAGGGCGCATTGTAATCCGGCAAATAAGTCATATAGCCGCCGGCACGCTTATTCTTTCTGCCCCATACGTCAAACAGCTCCTTCTCCATCATAAAGTCGAAGAATTCCTTGGTCTCCGGTGATAATTCACTGTACATCTTCTGACCGGCCTGCATAATTTCCTCCGGGGTACCGGTAGGCTTCGGATTACCATCCTTAAAATACACACCATTATCAATATAAAGAAGCTTCTCAAGTCCCAAACGCTGTCTTCTTCTATCATGTAACTGCTCTGCAAAAGGTACAAATTCTTCCTTAATCTGTTTACGGAAAATTTCTACCTGATCCTTACCGTAACAATTGCGCATCATGCGGTAATAGCCCAACTCCACATAGTTTTCATAGCCCATTTCCTTGGCCTGGGCCGTACGGTTCTTTACCAACTTGTCGTAAATTTCATCCAACTGCGCCTCATTGGCCTCAAAAAACTCTGTCTGCTTCTGCCAAGCTGCTGCTCTCACTTCACGGTCCGGACTCTCCAAATAGGGACGAAGCAATGATAAATTCAATTCCTTGCCATCAAAGTCAATCTTCGCACCTGCAATCAACTTACTGTACTGTTGGGTTAAAGCATTTTCCTCCTGCATCAAAGGAATCAGCTTCTCATCCATGGCTTTCTGGGAAACCTCCATATTCTTAAAGGCCACCGGTCCGATTTTCTCCTCCAGATACGCTCTATAGGGCGACTCAAACATCTGCTTATCATAAGCCAATGCTAAATTCTGATAAATCGGCCCCTTTTCATCATAATAATCGCTTTCTGCATCATAAAATTCGTCCACTGTATTGCCATCATGACGAATGCTGGCAATGGTCATCTGGGTAGACACCTTATCTGTCAATTTATAATATTTCTTATGAACCTCAAACTGCTCCTCGCCGCTTTTTGCCTCTTGGAACTCCTGCATAAGCTGCTGAAACTCTTTCTCTACCTGCGCAAAATCCACGCGCTCGTAAGGCATATCACAAAATTTCATAGACTACCTCCAATTTATTACTCAATCCCTCTTATCATAGCCTTTTTTTAAGGAAAAGTAAATCTTTTTCACATAAAATTCGTAAACTCTGAAACCCCTTGACGCATTTTGCGATTTTTTATATACTTACAAATATAAATTAAAATGAGGTGCGTTGCATGTACAGAGTTCTAATTGTAGATGATGAGGAATTTATCCGAAACGGTTTAAAATGCATAATGGACTGGGAAGCAGAAGGTTTTGAAGTTTGTGGCGATGCCGGAAATGGTGAACTGGCTATACAGATGATCAACCAGATGTTGCCGGATTTGGTGCTCATGGATATCCGTATGCCCAAAATCACCGGTCTGGAAGTTGTAAAACATTGTACAGAACGCGGTCTCCCTTGTAAGTTTATTATTATCAGCGGTTTTTCTGATTTTAAATACGCACAGGAAGCTATCCGTTATGGTGTAGAGAATTACTTGACCAAACCCATTGATGAGGACGAGCTGTTGGCAACCATCCGACAAATCAAGGAAGCATTGGACAAGCAGCACGAAAATCAAGACCATTTGGACAATATCCGCCAAAAGGCAAAGGATGTTTTCCTCTATGATATTGTGCTGGGTAAGCAGTCCCAGATTGCAACCCTCAATGAAACAGACATTGACCAATTGGAATTAAGAGCCGATACATATCAGGTGGTTATTTACGAAAACTTCAGTCAGACAGAAAGTGGTCTGGTTTATAATTTCGCGGATTTGCTACGTGTGACCAACCGTGGCGAACATACCTTTAACCATATTGAGAAAGACAAGCGAAATATTATTTTATTAAAGGGCGCTTATGCGCTTGGACGCTTCAATGATTTTTTAAGGCACTATCAGGATACAAATCCTCCGCAGAAGGGTAGTCCTTTGGATTCCCTGTTTTTAGCATACGGCCGTCCGGTTACTTCCCTGGAAGAGGTTCACATTTCCTACGAAGAAGCCTTGGCACTGATTCAAAGACGTTTCTTCTGTATTCAGGGCCAGCATACTTTGGGATATGAAGAATTGCCGGATATGAACGCAGTTACCGAATCCATTTCTCAGGAAATCCTTCAGGAATATGCAGAGCTTTTGGTAGGTTACTTACAGACCTTCAACCGTAGCAATGTAGCTAAGACGCTGTTTCGTTTGGAAGAATATCTTTACAATGTGCGTAATAATATTTCTGAGGTGAAGCTGTTCTTGACAGATTTATATTTGCAGATTAAGGAAAAAATAGCTGTACTTTATCCTAACAGTTCTATTCCGTTTAGTAGTAATACTTTGGTGATTAATATTATTGAGTCCAAGTACTCCCTGTACGAAATCATTCAATTCTTCTCCGAGCAGTTCGAGATGATTATGAATGCTACAGGCAATCCTTCCCGCAATAATATTATTGATGATATTTTGTATTACATAGAGCACAACTATCAGAACAATATTAAGCTGGAAACCATTGCACCGCTGTTTGGTTACAACAGTGCATATTTAGGTAAGATTTTCAGCAAGACCGTAGGTGAGAACTTTAACTCCTACATTGACCATATGCGTATCGAGCACTCCAAGGAGATGCTCTTGAATAATGATTATAAAGTATACGAAATAGCTGAGAAGGTAGGCTACCGTAACGTAGACTACTTCCACAAAAAGTTCCGTAAATATGTGGGAGAAAGCCCTGCGGAATTCCGCAAGAAAAATGGTAAAGGCGAGGAATAATCCCCGCCTTTTTATATTTCCCCAACAAATGTCAGGACCGCCTTCACGTATTATTCTATTTTGTGTCTTCTTTCTTCTCTTCCGGCTTCTCTTCATCCTTCTTATCGGAACCGCCAGCTACCTTCATCGTAATAAAGAATACCACTACACCCAGTACTGCAATACCTGCCACAGTCAACACAGTCGTTAATGTGCTGTTCTTTTCCTCAGCCGGACCACCCACATAAGTGTTGTCGTCGCCTGTAGTTGTGGTATCATCTGCCGGAGTGTTATCGTCCGCTACAGGAGCTTCCGTTGCTTCCGGTGCAGGAGTTACTTCTGGTGCTGCAACCTTTGCAGTCACCTGGATTTCTGCCGTCAAACCATTGTCGGTGTAAGCAGTAATCGTCGCAGTACCTTCCTGCAAACCATATACCCAGGCACTTGCCACACCATTTGCATCCATATCTACTGCCTGGTTGCTTACATAAACCTTACTCGGGTTAGAAGAAACAAAGGTTACCTTTCCGCTGCCTGCCGGAGTTACCTTTACGGACGCAAGCGATACATTTGCCAGGTCTCCTACGGTTGTCTCTACGGAACTTTCCACAGCTTCAATACCGGTTGCTACGGTCTTTTCCAAAGCAGTAGCACCTTCATCAAATACCATATTTGACAAAGTGAAGGTTACTTCTACCTTCTGGGGATTCTCTAATGTTGTAAAGTTCAGTACATGGTCGGTTACGGTTACTTCTTCGATTACGGAGCCATCCCAAGAGTTAATAGGGTCGTTGGTATCGAAGATGCCGGATGCCTTCTGGGCTGCCTTCGGCGCATCCATGTGGATAGCAAAGGATTGACCGTCCACTTTTACTTCATCATAGATAATGTCACAACTAGTCAAAGGTGTTTTCTTTGCCTGACCTAATGTAACACTGTGATCCTTAATATAAATCGCTGTCAAATTGTTAAGGCCTGTTACGCCGGCATTCTTTGCCTTATCGGACAAATCGCTTGCACAGTCAAACACTACGGTATACTGTCCGTCACCGGAAACAGTAATCGGAGCACCGTACTCGTTGCTGAAGTAGCTGATATTACCATCGTTAAAATACACATTCAGTGCCAATGCAATTTCTGCACTTGCTTCTGCTTCGCTAACGGTTACCGGTACTACCTTGGTAAGTCCATCAGAAGAACTAACCATAATATACGCGGTTCCTGCTGCCTTAGCTACTACCTTACCAATCTTGGAAACGGTAGCCACTTCCGGATTGGAAGAACGATAGGTCAGGAATGCATCACTACTTTCCGGAGCCTTGGTTGCATTTAAGTAGAAGTATTGGTCTACAATGACTTCATAAGCATCCTGCTCCAATACAATATCGGTACAAGCATTTGCAGTCGCCTGCGGTCTTACTTCTACCGGAATGTCACAAATAGCCTGACCATTATGGCTATAAGCAGTAATTACTGTCTGACCGATGCCGGTACCATGCACATTAGCTGCCCATACAGACAAATCTGAAATATCTGCATTAACGGTTGCCACGGTTTCATCCGCACTCTTCCACAGGATGACGTCATTGAAAGCACTCTTATCCACACAATCTGCCAAAGAAATGTCTACCACTTCACCTACCGTAGTAGTTACCAGGCCTTCATACTGCTTTATCTCGGTAATCGGCGTAACGGTAGTATCCTTTACGATATCAGTTAAATCATCCTTACCTTCAAAGAAAATACCTCTCATAATACCTTCGATAACGGTAGGATATACTTCTGCCAAAGTAGCTCTGTCAATCAAGGTAAAGCTAAAGTCAGGTGTCATGGTTAAATCATACCAACCCTGATCCCAATATACCGGAACCACACCGTTTAACTGACAAAGTCTGTTCATACCTTCCATATGGTACGCACGGTCCACATCATTATTTTTGTTAATAGCACCATACTCGCCTAAAATAACCGGAATACCCTTGGAGGTAAACTTGTTCTCCAAAGCTTCAAACATATCGATTAAATTGTTAAAGCTTGCCAAATTCCAAGTATTGCCCTGTGCGTTTTCCAACAAACCAAAGGTCCAATCATAATGATGCACTGCCACAAATAAACGATTGGGGGTTGAATCCTTCGGAATATCAAAGCCTGCTGCTTCAGAGGTCATGTTAGTAATATTGGTGTATCTACCCGGTACAGACAACCAACGATATTCGTTGTTAGATCCCGTCGCACGTACGGTATCTACAAACAACTGATTGAACTCCATAATAATTTGGGTGTCCTTAGCAATGCCTTCCGCACTGTTATCGGGACCAACCACTTCGTTCATGGACTCAAAAATCAAATGCTCGTCGTAATCCTTAAATCTTTCTGCAATCTGCTTCCAAACTGCTTCATATTTTTCTCTAACCGGCTGTAAATCCTCTGCACCGATTCTAAACCAACCGGTCTGCTCTGCACCATCATGATGAATGTTGATAATAACATACATGTTCATATTGATACAGTAATCTACAATATCCTGCACACGGCTCATCCACTTCTCATCGATTTGGTAGCCGTTGCTGTCATCAATCATGGTACCCCAGGTTACCGGTACACGCACGGTATTAAAACCGGCATCATGTACTGCCTTCATTAACGCCTGTGTAGTTTCCACATTTTGCCAGATGGTTTCATTTGGTGTAAATCCGGTATGTCCGTCCATGGTATTTCCCAAATTCCAACCGGTACCCATTTCTGCTACCATTTCATCCGCAGTCATATCGCGGAAGGGCATCTGTGCAGATACAGTCTGGGTAGCGCCGGTACCTTCTACAGGAGCTGCCTGAGCAATGGTTGATACATTGCCAAGAAGCAAACCTGCCACAAGTACACCTGTTAATACTTTGTTCAATAAGCGTCTTTTTTTCATGGCGATTCTCCTACTCTCCACTTTCATTGTCTTTTTCAATCTGTCGGAATATATACATAGCAAATCCACTAATAGTGTATATCATACAAACAGGTCCAATCAGTAACAGAAAAAATAATGTAGTCGTGTTAAACATAAAAAGGATGACTTCAATTGCCAGCACCACCACCAGTGCAATCGTCCTGGCGAAGTAGCGCATGGTAATCCGGATAGAGTTTTTTAAGGTCTGAATCACAGTATTATCGTAGCGTGCCAGTAACGGAAAAGCATAAATAAATGCAGATACAAAATACACTGCTGAAACAATGCCAAATATTAATACCGTTGGAGACTCCGTTATACGGTAAATCTCAGAATCCAAATACAGTACATAGGCGCACACCAGGAAGAACAATCCCATGGGTATACCCTGCTTCCAGTTTTCTTTAAATGCCTGAATAAATTGTCTTCCTACATAGCCTTCCGCTTCCTCGGACATTTTGTTGGTAACGCTGAAAACCGCTATCGTTGATGCTCCGATGGTTACAATGGGCAGGCTGAACAACAGCCACAAAAAGTTTAACTTAATTACGTCCCACAAAGTCGATATAAACTTATACACGGGACCATCTACACTAAAAAAATCCATATTACTAACCTTACTCTTTACTTACTTCTTATAGGGTAAAAAGGCTGCCCTTTTGTAAGGACAGCCCTTATTTACAAATTACTTACGAAGAGGAGCCTGCAACTCGTTCTTTCTTGCTGCTTCAGTTTCACACCACTTCTTACACTGCTGCTGGGTATCGTACATTCTTACCTTACCCTGCATTTCCTTTACAATCGCATCGTAATCTTCAGGAGTTTCAGCATAAATAGCTTTCCAAGAGTACTGAACGATACATTCCTTTACCTGGTTCCAGATTACGTCTAATTCTGCACTTCTCTTTGCTTCAGAGAAAGTTGTAGCGATATCTACCTTATAATCAGTAGTTTCCATATATTCTTCAACAGTTGTACAACCGGTAAATTCTCTCCAGTCCTTATCTGCTGCGTTTTCACCATCAGGAAGCTGAGTACTTGCCCAGAATGCCTTATCATACTTCTCGCCGGATTCAGGGTTGGTATCTGCTGCAGACCAGGTAGTGTTGTTAATCTGGTTTGCACCATCATTGAAGGTTGCTCCGCCCCATTCTTCAGGCATCATAGTAGTTCTGTCAGCGTTACAGGTCTTACCAAAATCAGTAAAGTAAGTCTTACCGTTTGCATCATAATCCCAGCAAAGTCCTCTAGGACCGTAATCAGAGGTAAGTCTTCCTTCCGGAGTACATAACCAGTTAATAATTTCCATACATAATTCAGGATACTGAGTCTTTGCACCGATAGACCAAATACGGTTACCACCGTAAACGCTCATACCGTAAGCGATAGGAGAACCTTCGGTAGGAACCAAGCTTCTCATAATCTTGTTCTCAGCAATGTGTTCAGGGCTGTTGTAACCTGCACTACCTGCATAATTGAAGATAGAGAAGAATACACCACCATTCTGAACCTTTTCAATCATCTTGTCATAGTTCTGAGTCATAGAGTCAGGATCCAATAAGCCTTCACGGTATAAGGTGTTGAAGAACTCTAACATCTCTAAGTAAGGGCTACCATCATCCATAGCATAGTACCACTCACCATTGGTAGGATTGTAGTGACCAAGGCCAAACTCATCATATCCGTAATAAGCAGTAGCCATAGCCTTAACATACATTACGTAGTTACCATCCCAATCCGGCCATAAGCTCATTGCATAGGTAGGGTTACCACTGTCATCGGTAGGGCAGATTTCCTTCATCTGCTTGAACAATTCAACCATGTCATCCAAATCTTTTACTTCCGGATGACCTAACTGCTGGTATAAATCCCAACGGATATCCCAGGTATAGAAGAATGCTTCGTGGCTTTCTGAGCTGGAAGCTACATTGTGACCAAAGCCGTAAATTGTATCACCACCGGAAATAACGTTACCGTTTTCATCCTTAATAGCAGATACTTCTTTGTTCTTCTCAAGTGCATGAGGCATGTTCTCCAAAATGTAAGGACCGTAATCTGCTAAGATATTGTCCTCTTCCCAGTCAAAGAGAAGTCCTGCTTCTACTGCCTGTAAATAGTTCTTACCATCAGAACCCCATACAACGATATCACCCAAGTCTCCATCTTCCATACGGGTTTCATATACACCTTCTGCAGATGCAACTAAGTTAACCTTTACATTCCACTTGTCTAATAAAATCTTTGCAAACCATCCCTGCATTTCACCTGAGTAGTTTGCCAACTCACTAAATACAGTAAGTGTAATCGGTTCTTCACCGGATGCTGCACCACCGCCAGTACCACCGGTACCACCTGTTGTACTTCCGCCTGCCTGGCCGCCACAGCCTGCAAACAAGCCCATTGCCATAGCTCCAACTAACAGGGAAGCAATCACTTTCTTAAATTTCATAATGAATCCTCCTTTATATTTATGTGGGTTAGCCCTTAACAGCACCCAACATAATACCTTTTTCAAAATACTTGTTCATAAACGGATATACTACCAAAATCGGTATAATGGTTACCATGGAAACTGTGTACTTGATAACCTTTGTGTTCATCATACTACTAATCATTGTCTCAGAAAGTCCGGTAGTAGAGTTTGCAATCGCCGTAATGTTGGACGCCTGATTCAAATAGGTGTACAGTCTGTGCTGTAAGGTGTAGTATTCCGGAGCACCTTGCATGTAAATCAGGGAATCTGTAAAGGAGTTCCAATGACCTACCGCACCGAAAATAAAGATGGTAGCCAAAATCGGTTTACTTAAGGGCCAGATAATCTTGCGGAAAATGGTCATGTAGGATGCACCATCCATAAATGCACTTTCCTCCAGCTCCGCCGGTATGGACTCGATATAAGTCTTTACCAGAATAATGTTGTAAGGAGCTACGATACCCGGAATAATGTATGCCATAAAGTTATTTGTCAAACCTAACATAGACATATTCAAGTATGCCGGAATCAAACCTGCGTTAAAGTACATGGTAATAACGAGGAAGCGGTACCAGAACTTTCTGTGCCACATTTCCTGCTTGGTTACCAGATAACCTACAAACGCAGAAGCTACTACCATGAGCACGGTACCAATT
The DNA here is from genome assembly GCA_045634745.1 of Acetatifactor sp. Classification (GTDB taxonomy): domain Bacteria; phylum Bacillota; class Clostridia; order Lachnospirales; family Lachnospiraceae; genus Acetatifactor. The sequence goes on from JAZRAX010000048.1 coordinate 26,653, forward strand.
AAGGTTCTGGTAATGGATACCAAAAACGCCTGACCGATTTCACCTGCCTGTAACATGGATATGTAATTATCAAAGTGAATTCCCTGAGGGAAAAAGTTAATTGTACCCTTTCGAACCAAATCATTTGCAGAGATGGTGTTAATAAACAAGTAATAGAAAGGGAAAATACATGTTAAAGTAAACGCAATGAAAAATGCATAGTTTAAAATACTGAAAACTATATCGCCCGGTTTTAGCTTAAAAGGACTTTTATGTTTTTTATAATACTCTTTTTCTTTCTTTGCGTCTATCTTTTCCTGCTTTGTCTTCTTAGCCATCTATCCTCACCTCCTATACAATACTTTCACCACGAACCAGCTTGGAAATGCCGTTCGCGAGGAAGAGAAGTACTACAGATATAATGGACTTCGTCATACCAACTACAGTTGATAGAGGAATCGCACCACTGTTAATACCAAGCTTATACACATACAAATCTAAAACGTTCAACCATTCCTTGTTGTTCGCATTTTCAAATACCAGGTACTGATCCATACCATTACTGAGCACACCTGCTACAGACATAAGTAAAAGTACCATGAAGGTAGGAATCAAACCGGGCACGGTAATGTGCCACATCTTCTGGAAACGTCCCGCACCGTCCACAGTCGCCGCTTCATAGAGCTGCTGGTCGATACCGGAAATACCTGCTATGTAAATAATAGCACTCCATCCAAGACCCTTCCAGGTTCCCCATGCCCACATCTTAAGCCACATATGGTCGGGATCCATGAGGAATTGAGTACTTGTTCCCAGTATACTATTTATAAAACCATCTGATGCAAAAATCGCAAGAGCAATCGCGTATACCAATACCCAGCTGATAAAGTTCGGAATAGTGGTAAAGGTCTGTACAAATCTCTTTACTCTGGCACTTTTTATTTCAGAAAGGAAAATCGCAAATGCCATAGGCAGCCAGCTGGTTGCAATACCCAAACCACTCATTGCCAAGGTATTACGAAGCACCAATACAATATCGTTTCTGGTTGCTTCATTCTGGAACAGCTGTGTGAACCATTTCCACCCTACAAAGTTATCTGCGGATAAGGTTCCGCCGGACTTGTAATCGAAAAATGCATATCTCCAACCATATAACGGTAAATAACTGAATACAAAGCAAAGTGCTGCGAATGGTAAAAACATAAGGAATAATTTATACTTGGAAAGCATCTCAAACTTCATGCCCTTTTCCGGTCTCGGAAGTATAATCTGAATAGCTACAGTTGTTACCAACACTACTGCTGCTGCAATGGCAAACATCATAAAACCGGTAGTATTAAGTGCCGGTTCCACCTTTTCCGGTCTGGTGGTTGCTGCAATCTGAGTATAAGAGTTATAAATCATGAATAAGCCGCCCAACTGTACTGCTGAACCTAAGATACCGGACCAGTTACCCACCTTCTTCATCTTCAGATTACCCAAAGACATACAACCGCAGATAATGGTAATCGCAATACCGATACAAGCCACCATACTTCCATAATATAAAAGTCTGAAGGAAGATTCATAAATCCACTCCATACGGAATGCTCTTTCACACTCTTCAATCAATCCGCTGTAGGATAAACCACTGGTAAGCAAGGACATGTTTTTGTTAATGTAACCACACACCTTTGCCGGGTTAAATGCCGGGAAAAACAATAAAACGATGGATGTAATAATACCAAGTCGGTTAATATAATAAATCCAATCCGCTACGCGTTCCCTTCCTGATTTTTTCTTGCTCATTTGTTACCTCCCTTGTCCGTATTTTCATACGGCTTTTGAATAATTTTAAGAATTATTCACACTTTTCACATTAACTTAATTATACAAAAGGGGAGCTCCGAAAGATACCGCAAATACTTAATGCAAAATACAGTAAATTTTAAAGGGGACCCCTTTCGGGGTCCCCTTCATGAACCTAATAACAGGTTATATTATTTTGCTTTTTTCTTCTTAGAAACTACAACGCCACCACCGATAGCTGCTGCAACTACAACAACTACTGCTGCGATAATACCAACAGGTGCGCCGCCTTCTTCAGCTTCAGAAGCTGCAGGAGCTGCGGTTGCTGTTGCAGGTGCCTCTGTAGCTTCAGGAGCTTCCTCTACAGGAGTCTCAACTACAGGCTCTTCTACTACTGCATCATTATCAAAGCCACTTACGTCAAAGCTGATTTCGATACTCTGCTTCGGAGCTGCATAGTAAGGAAGAGCTTCAATTTCGTTGTTCCAGATATTAGCAAGTAATACCTTCTGAACTTCCTTAGAATCAGGATCCATAAATGCATCTGCATAAGAAGCAATTTCGGTTCCGTCCATCTTAACTACGATATTAGAAATAACTACTGCATCGTTTATAGGTAAATCTGTAGAAACAAATAACAGGTTAAATATTCCATCTGCACCAAGGATAGGAGCATCCTGGAATGTACCGGAGAAGTCATATCCTTCTACTGCTACGGTGTAAGTACCGTTACCGGTAATAGTTACATCCTTGAAGGAACCACCCTGAGGTAACCATTCGCCATCGATGAAGCCCATCTGGTCGAAGCATCCTGAATCCTTACCATATGTAGCATCATCCCATGAGTTACGGAAAATCCAGGTAGGAGTCTGAACACCAATGTATGCATGGTATTCAGTAGCACCGGTAGCATCAAATGCAAACTGAGGTGCTTCTACAGGTTCACAAACTAAAATGTTAGGAGTAATTTCGTACTTAATTTCAGTAAATCCTGCAGGAGATTCTGCTAAGTACTTGTCGCCCCATTCGTTGTAACCGCCACCAATACGGATACACTGTGCGAAGTTACCGGTTCCCTCTGCCCAGCAAGCCTTACCAGCTGAGAAATCAGGAGTAACTTCAACGCCATCTAAGTAAACCTTAACATCGAAGGTAGAATCTTCAGAAATTAATGCTGCGTCTTCTACTACGAAGCAAGGAGCTACGTACCATGTATAGAATACAGGTGCGTCAAATGTTAAGCTAAGAGTAGTGGTTTCACCATTCTTTAATTCGCCTGTAACAGCTGTGATACCAGCTGCATCTTCACCGGCATAGTTGTATGCCCAGTCATTGCTTGCTTCCTTATCAGCACCGATTGCGATGAATGCCTGATAAGATTCTGTACTGGGAACTGCAGCACCTGCTGCACCACCGGTAGTTACATCGTTAATGGTAATTGTGTACATAATTTCAGAGAAGTTAGCAGGAGAAGCTGACATAGCCTGTGCTGCCCACTCATTGTAACCACCCTTAAGACGGATAGCCTGTTCGCCGGTGTAGTCGCCGGTACCTTCGTACCACCATTCATTATCACCAACAGTTAAATCAAGATCAGCTGTAACATCTACACCGTCGATAGTTACGCTATCAATAGTATAATCAACATTTGTAACACCTTCTGCTACGATTACAGGTGCTGTGAACCATGTATAAAGTGCAGGAGAATCAAAGGTCAAACCGATAGTAACAGTATCACCAACATTTGCTACTGCATTTGTTGCTGTAACGCCACCCATGTTGCTAGCTGCGCCATCGCCATAATACTGAAGACCCCAGTCATTGCTTGCTGCTGCGTCACCGCCGAATGCAAGGAACATAGGCATATCAGTAGGAGCTGCACCTGCAGGAGCGCTTGCAACTACGTCATTCAAGGTAATGGTGTACTCGATAGTAGTAAATCCAGCAGGAGATTCTGCGATGAACTTATCTGCCCATTCATTGTAACCACCCTTAAGACGGATAGCCTGCTCAGCAGTGAAATCGCCGGTACCTTCATACCACCATGCGTTCTCGCCAAGTGTCAAATCAATAGTATCCAAAATTTCATTACCGTCGAGCTTAACACTGTCGATAGTGTAGTCAACGTTTGTAACACCTTCTGCTACAAGTACGGGTGCTGTAAACCATGTGTAAACAGCAGGAGCCGGCATGGTTAAGCCGATTGTAACGGTGTCACCAACCTTTGCATATGCATTGGTTGCAACGATGTCGCCCATATTGCTTGCTGCGCCATCACCATAGTACTGTAAACCCCAGTCATTGCTTGCCGCTGCGTCACCGCCGTAAGCAAGGAACATAAGGTATTCTTCGCCTTCAGCTGCAGCAGTTAATGATAATGTAGAGAACATCATCATGCTGGCAAGAAGAAAGGCAAACAGTCTCTTCATTTTCTTCTTCATGAATAAACCCTCCTTAATATGCACTAAAACGATTAAGTGCTAATATAAACTTACATTTATCACTTTACCTTTTTTTGGTCAAAAAAGAAACCTATGATTTTTTACATTTAATACACGCATTATTTTACATAAATTATATCAAAAAATAACTGTTTATTTATAATTCCTCACATTTTAGAGGCAATTTCATGGTTACGTAGGTACCCTTCTGCTTGACACTGTGAATGGAAAGTCCATACTCCTTGCCGTAACACAGTTTGATTCTTCGGTCAATATTACCCAAACCGATACTGGTGCTGGCATTTAAAGTATTCTTCTTTATATTATCCCGTATCCTCTGCAACTCATTATCATCCATACCCATACCATTATCTGTTATGGTTATTTGCAAATGTTCTCCCATTGTTTCCAAAGCCAGTTGAATATGACCGTTTTCTGTAATGCCCTCCAACCCATGAACGATAGCATTCTCTATTACCGGCTGTATCAGAAAAGGTAATATCATATTTTCCTCTAATACCAGCCCTTCTGCCACGCTAACATCAAAGTTTACACGATTGCCAAAACGCATTTTCTGGATAGCAATATAGGTTTCAATATAATCCAACTCTTTTTTCAAGGTAATAAAGCCGGTTCCGGTATTTTCCAACACATAACGCATGGATTTACCCAAAAGCTTAATACTGTTGGCCACATCACGATTACCACTGGTCAACGCCTGCATACGGATACTTTCCAAAGTATTGTACAAAAAGTGTGGATTAATTTGACTTGCCAGCATTTTCATCTCCATTTTTTGCTGTTCATTCTGCAATTGCTTATCTCTAAGCTGGGCGTTGTATACACGGGCATCCTTTTCTTTAATATTTTTAACCAGGATTTGCAGGTCAGAAAAAACCTCCGATAACTCATCCTCTCCATGAAATTCCGGAATAATATCGTATTCCTCATTGCTTACCTTGTTCATTTCATGACGCAAAATTTTCACACGATTGGAGAAATAACCGGTAAAAAAGAAAATCAACAATGCCGGAAGCACTAATGCCGCAAACAAAATCAAAGCACAAGTTATTATAATTCTACGGATTTCATAATACGCCGCATCACTAGTGGTAATAATAAATGTATTACTGCCGGTATTGGACATGTTCAAAGCGGAAACATTATAAAAAATTTTCTTACCATCTCCCCAATAGGTACCATTATCCTGAAAATAATTATCGTCCCATTCAATTTCCATATCTATGGATTTACCATAATCATTCTGCACCGCGCTGTAACAAATCATATTATTATCTGTCATAATTTTGACAGGATAATCCTTACTAATCAACTGACCCTGCAAGTAGAGGTCTTTTACTCTGGTTACCATAATTGCCTGATTATCTGTCCCAATACCAGGCACCTTTCTCACCAGACATAAATAATAGTGAGACTTGCCATTAGAGTCCACACTTTCTATGGTAGTCCAAAAGCTGACAAAGCTATTGATCGCGCGCTGCATCCACTCCTGAGCCATCAACTCATCGGTAATCAATTCAAAGTGCAAATACTGTGCCGCGTATGTACTGTCTGTATAAATGATAATATCATCAATATCCAGATTTTCATATATGGCATCATTTACAGCTTCACAATAATATACAGAGGTGTTGGTTTTATCTGCAGGATACTCTATGGTTGTCAGAATACGATTTACCTCCGGATCAAACATTACATCCGTGGACTTCTCATATATGTTTGTGGTAATAGTCGAAAAAATAGTACGCAGACGGACACCCTCCGCATGCAGAGACTCCTCGTAATTGGTGGTCAAAAGATTTGACACATAAATCAACAAATAAATACCCACTATCATTAAAGGTAAAAATACCGCTACAATATATACGGAATACAACTGCGTACGTATTTTTTTCTTACTCAAAAAACCAAACATGGACCATGGATTCTTTTTCATTTGCAGACCTTTCCCTCCTACAACATCCTAAATATGTACTACTCTCAAAAATAGAAACAGGTGTACGGCCTAAAAGCATCAATGCAAGACCTTACACCCACTTTATCATTTATAAAGTTAGGTGTAAAGTCTTCTTCAAATATTAAAAGTCCGGAACCCGAAGGTCCCGGACTTAATTCACATTATTCATTATAAGGTTACTACTACATGTGCTACTGACGGTTTCAGTACTGTATCATTGCCATCCACAACTAATTCTGCACCTTCTGCCGCGCTTGCTTTTACATTTACCAAACGGATACTGTAAGCCTTAGAAGCCTCTACATCAATGGTAATTACACCTGCTGTCTTTGCCGCCTTTACGGTCAACTCAGCTTCATTGGTCATACCATATACAGTCTTGGTAGCTTCTGCGCCCTCCTGCAACTGATAAATACGAAGCTCTACGCCATCCGCATAATCGTAATCAGGTCTGTCATCACGTGCACCCATAGGCACGATAGAATTTTCCTTCACCATCAAAGGCAGACTTAAGTAATCATACTTGTCTGTGTACCACTTACCGCCTTCGTAAACCTGGCCGGTAAAGAAGTCAGTCCAAGTACCTTCCGGCAAATAGTACTCACCGATGCACTCTTCATTGAAAATCGGAGCCACCAATAAGCTGTCACCCAGCATATACTGCTTATCCAGATAGCTACAGTTCTTATCTGCAGTATACTCCAGAACCATACTACGCATGGTAGGGATACCATCACGGTTAGCTACGATTGCCGCCTCATACAAATAAGGCATAATCTGTGCTTTCAAACGTGTAAAGTAACGTACCACGTCAACCGCCTCATCATCGTAAACCCACGGCACACGGTAAGACTGGCTGCCATGCAAACGGCTGTGAGAAGACAACAAACCAAATGCTACCCATCTCTTATAAACATCTGCGGTAGAGGTATGTTCGAAGCCACCGATATCATGTGCCCAATAACCAAAACCACTCATAAGCAGTGACAAACCGCCACGTAAGCTTTCTTCCATGGATTCGTAATCAGACCAGCAGTCACCACCCCAATGTACCGGGAACTTCTGACCACCAACGGTTGCAGAACGTGCAAACAATACTGCTTCGCCTTTTCCACGCTTTCTCTCTAATAATTCATATACACACTTGTTGTAAAGATATGTATAGTAGTTGTGCATCTTCTTCGGGTCTGAACCGTCATAATATACCACATCTGTAGGAATTCTTTCGCCAAAGTCGGTCTTGAAACAATCCACGCCCATATCCATCAGCACTTCCAGCTTATCCTGGAACCACTTGTAAGCCTCCGGATTGGTAAAATCTACGATTGCCATACCTGGCTGCCACATATCCCACTGCCATACTTCGCCGGTAGGTCTCTTTAAGAAGTAACCCTTCTCCATTCCTTCCTCAAACAGTGCAGATTCCTGACCAATATAAGAGTTAATCCATACACAAATATTTAAACCTTTGTCCTTGATTCTCTTCAGTAATCCTTCCGGATCCGGGAATACTCTCTCGTCCCAAATAAAGTCTGACCAATGGAACTCCTTCATCCAGAAGCAGTCAAAGTGGAAGGTTCTCAGCGGAATCCCTCTATCCAACATACCATCAATGAAGCTCATAACTGTTGCTTCGTCATAATTGGTGGTAAAAGAAGTAGACAACCACAAACCAAAGGTCCAAGGTGCCGGAAGTGATGGCTTGCCGGTTACATCCGTATATGCCACAAGTACATCCTTCATGGACTCACCACTGAACAGGAAATAATCCAAATAGCCACCCTCTACGGAAAACTCTGCCTTAGTTACCATTTCGGTTCCAAGCTCCATAGAAACATTTTCTGGATGGTTTACAAGCACGCCATAGCCCTTGTTGGAAATATAAAAAGGAATGTTCTTGTATGCCTGCTCGGTACTAGTGCCACCGTCAGCATTCCAAATATCAATACTCTGACCGTTCTTTACAAAAGGAGTAAATCTTTCGCCGGTACCATATAATAATTCACCTACACCGATAGAAAGCTGCTGACGCATGTATGTCTCCGTCAAATCGCCCTTATCATAAGCGTCACCTTTCCAATCTGTCTTCATGATTGCCAAGTCTCTGCCGGTACTCTTGGTAATTACCTTGCCATTTCTCTTGTAAGTCATGGACCAAGGCTTCTTGGTAATTTCTAAGCTTAAGGAACCGCTCTTAATCGTAATTAAATTGTCTTCTTCAGTAGTCTCCAAAGGCAAATCTTCCAAATTCAATTCAAACTCCGGATTCTTCTTTACGGTGCCTAAATGATGATAGGTCTGCACACGTAAAACATCCTTGCGGGGTGCAGTAATCTTTACCGTTAAATTAATACCGCCTAAGGTAGCACCTCTGTTAGTAATATGTGTAGTGGGTGCACAAATCGTTACCGCAGTCTCGGTAACCTTTACAAAATATGCTTCTGTAGGTGCAAAACATCCGCAACCTTCTTTTTGTAACCAGCATCCGTTACTAAATTTCATAGATTTTTCCTCCGTTAATATGTTTCTTTATAATCCTTTTACGCAGGTTCACACTCCACGTATTTTACTACTTACAGCATACCATTGTTAGCAAAAAAAGACACCAAAAAATTTGTATGTTTTTTGGTGTAACTTTTTGTGGTTTCTATTCTGATTTCTTCGCCAACAATGCCTTCAAACGGACAATCTCAGCCTCCGCCTTTTCTGCCCTGGCTTCTGCTTCGGCCGCCTTTTCTTCTGCTTCAGCCGCCTTTCCTTCTGCTTCGACCATCTTTCCTTGCGCCTTTGCAATTTTTTCCTCTGCTACAGCCACCTTCTCTTCTGCCGCGGCCACCTTCTGCTCTGCTGCGGTCACCTTCTGCTCTGCCGCGACCTTTTTCGCCTCAACTGCCGCCAGCTTCTCTTCATACTCTTTCTCAATATAATCAATGTCCAGCATTAAAGATTCATCTGTCACTTCGTTCAATTCCTCCATTTCTTCATAATGGGAGTAAATCTGCTGATATAGGAAATGGGTATACCTCTTTAACTTGCGCGCATCGTCAATAGTAATATTACCTAAATCCAGATTCTCTTCTATGCTTCCTATTATATCATTTTGAATTAACTTCTTCAACGCTGTCAGATTGTTTTTATCTCTTGACTTTTGCAATTCTTTACGGAGCTTTAACAGCTTGAAAGGAATCAAAATCACCATTTTGCGGTGGTTCAACTCCTCGGTAGAGATATGATTCAAACTGACCACTCCTACACGATACTCAAAACTTCCCTGCGCACCAAAATGAATTTTCAATACATATTCCTGTGGCAAATTTTCTTGAGGACACAAATAAATCACCTTGGGCTCCGGAAAATTAATTTCACAACAATCCTCACCTTGGACGCCGTTTCGCAATGCATGCGCAGCACCGTACTCAAAAACACGCACTAAAATCGTATCATCTCTCGTCATTTGTGCTTCTAAATGATAACTGTCTGTGCCATTAATCGTCAAAATCGTATCTGCCAAAATACGCTTCAACTTATCATCCACAAACTCCGTCCAATTATAGTCTATGGTACTGTCCGGTGCATACTGCGTATCAAACAAACCATTTACTAAATTCACTACTGCCCTCGAGGACAACGTCAGCACCTTCTTAAATATTTTGTCATAAATATGATATATTCTATCTTCCATTTGACCATTCCTCCAGATATATTCTTCAAGTATTTTCAAAGTACAAATGAAAGGTTCCGGAACTTTCATATACTTATAATAATATATCTTTCATAATGTGTCAAATGTATTTTATACTTTTAAAATATTTATCTGACAAAATTTGTCCAGACAGGCTCTTCCTTCTCCGGAAGCGCCACGCCTGCTGCCTTTCCGGCTTCCATACATTTCAGCATATACGCCATGTTTCTACCTAATACACGCATGGTGAAGAGACCTTCCTGATCCTGTGCCACCTGCTCCGAAGCTGCCCCATGCACCATATTCCAATAACGGGAAGAAACCACCGGCATCTGACTAATGGTAAAATACTTAATCATCTCATCAAAAGCGGCTGTGGTTCCCGCTCTTCTGGCAGAAAGCACGCAAGCCGCCGGCTTCATATAAAAAGTACTTCCCGCAGAATAAAACAATCGGTCCATAAATCCCTTCATGTTACCACTCATGGCCGCGTAATGTACCGGACTGCCGAATACAAATGCATCCGCTGTCTCACATTTTTCACGGATTCTGTTAACTACATCATCAAACACACACTTGCCGGTATTTCTACAACTACCACAGGCAATACAGCCTCCGACAGGCTTATTCTCTATCCAGACAATCTCTGTTTCAATACCTTCCTTCTTAAGTGTCTCTGCCACTTCCTTCAGTGCCACATAAGTACATCCCTCTTTGTGAGGACTTCCGTTAATTAATAAAACCTTCATAATGTTACCTCCCTATAAATTCACTTTACTATAAAAGAGACCATACTTCAACAAAAATGCTCTTGAAGGCACCTATAATATCGAGTATAATAACCACGGATTTTCACAATAAACATCACACATGTGACTTCGTCCACTATGCACATAACTATTGGACAGAAGCCTTGGAAAGGAAGAACCACATGAAAGACTTATGGAAATTATATGCCGCCTTTTTTCGTATCGGTGGCCTGACCTTTGGCGGCGGATTAACCATGCTGCCTATGTTAAAATATGAATTGGCCGAGAAAAACGGCTGGGTAACGGAAGAAGAACTACTGGACTATTACGCGGTAGGACAATGCACTCCCGGTATTATTGCTGTGAACGTATCTACCTTTGTTGGGTATAAGAAAAAGGGCATTCCCGGAGCCATCTTTTCCACTCTTGGAATGATTAGCCCATCCCTAATCATTATATCTATTTTAGCCTTCTTCTTGGAGCAGTTTATGAACAATCAAATCGTTGCTCATGCGGTAGGCGGTATTAAAGTAGTGGTTTGTGCCCTGATGTTGCAAACCGTTATTACCATGGCTAAGAAAAATCTGGTCAGCGCTGTTTGTTATGTAGTGGCCATTCTGGCCTTTTTGCTGGCAGTATTTACTCCGATATCCACGGTGCTTTTGGTTGTATTGGCAGGTATCTTCGGTATTATTATGTACAAAACAGGAGGACTTAAGCTATGAGAGTGTACTGGGAACTATTTTATGAATTCTTTCAAATTGGCTTGTTTGCCATTGGCGGCGGTCCGGCTACCATTCCCTTTTTAATGGATATTCCCAACCGTCACGATTGGTATACCAAAGCAGATGTGGCAAATATGCTGGCAGTCAGTGAAAGTACCCCCGGCCCCATCGGAATTAACATGGCTACCTACGCAGGCTTTAATGCAGCAGGACTTCCCGGTGGTATTGTAGCAACCTTGTCGCTGGTACTTCCCAGCCTGATTGTGATTATTTTAATTGCCAAGCTTTTGGAGAACTTCAGTAAGAATCCTTACGTGAAGTCTGCTTTTTATACGATCCGTCCGGCAGTAACGGGACTGATTGCTACCGCAGTATTGGGTATTTGGGAAACTTCCCTGTTTACAACAGAAGAGGGAACCTTTCAGTTCCCTGTTTTCTCTGTGATACTAGTTGCGGTTTTCTTTGCGGCTATGAATCACAAAAAGCTGAAAAAGCTGCATCCGGCGTTTTGGATATTATGCGGAGCAGTTGTGGGAGTTGTGTTTCAGATGTAGATGTTACTCAAACTCCTTTTCATGCTTTTTGAAGAAATTATAAAAATATCGGACATTTTCCAGCTCGCTCCATTTTGCAATATCATACTCTCTTTTATCAAGGTTGTATATCTTTGCATTTAAGGTACCGAGCATAAATGGTGAATGAGTAGCAATGATAAACTGGCATTGTAACAATCGTGCCAGTTTATTTATTTCTTCGGCCAGTGCAACTTGGTTTTCCGGCGAAAGTGATACCTCCGGCTCGTCCAGCAAATAAAGCGCATTAGGTTGTAAATATTCCTCAAAATATTGAAGCGATGTTTCGCCATTCGAATATTTTTCCTGAGCATACATAATATATTCTTCCTGATTACGCCCTTCTTTGGAAGATAAGTATTTTCTTGCTTCCTGCAGAGTCATTCCCTTCTGGACATAATCATATTCCATTCCCTTTGACAACACTTGCCTCTGCTGTATTTTCTTTATTTCATACAAAATGTCTTCACTTTTAATGTAACGACTATTTCCCGGCAATCTTTTTATAGGTTGTCCCAGGTCATCTTCTCCTAAACTATAAGAACACTCTGAAGTAAAAGCGTTGCAGTAATCTACTAATCCATAGGAGTTGCTCGTAGCCTTCTCTTTTCCCTTCAATTCCAGACAATTAGCTAAAATATTTAATAGAGTTGATTTACCGGAGCCATTGTTACCATAGAAAACTGTTATTGGGGCAAATACAAAGGGTTCAATATATTTTCCCCGAAAAACATTATATGGGTAAATGTTAGGATTGGATATTTGTTGATCGCTCAATTTAAAACTACTCAAGTATATCATATGATAGAAAACCTCTCCCTGCAAATCTTTTTCTTCCACATTGTAGTTCGTCATTTCTGTAGCCAGATTTTTTGCTGCAATTGTAAGCGTCGGAAGAAAATCAGCTAACGGATGATTATCTTTTACCCCTAGCTTTTTCTTCATGTCTTGTGTAGATTTACCGCCAAACAAAGCTGTATCTCCCTTTGAGCGGATACGACCAAATCCTGCATCGTCCACACCACGTTCATATATATTTTGTGATAATCGTTTTTCAGATTCTCTCAATCTGCCTCTGGCTTCGGTACGCTCAATATATGCAATCCGCTCCTCTATCAATTCCTGCTTCCTTGTTTGAATTGCAAAATAACTCTGTGCAAAGGCAATTTCTTCTTTCTTTGGATCACCATTTTCGTGACCTCACGAAAATGGTCTAATGTTTCAATTCCAGATGTTTCGCATGAACTCATTGCACGACTAATAGCCTTTTCAAAGTTTTCCCATCGTTCATACCCTAATAAAGGCATTAATTCTCTGGCATACCAAAATTCAATATTAACTTCTTCCTCTTTATGCACGACGGCATCATATTGTTTCATGATTGTATTTATACGTAATTTATCCATAAAAGTACCTCTCGTTCGCAAAAGAACGTATGTTCTATCTTGATTATACTATATTATTCTAAAAATAACAAGGACTATATATAAATAAATCCAAAATATGTACAATATAAATATATTTTCTAATAAATCCAATCTTAATAGCATGGAATATCATTTTATTCCACATGCTTCAAAAAGATACTTCCCGACTTCATATAAGGCTTCTCTCTCCTGTGGGGCATCCATATCGCTGATAGTATACAAATACATGGCTCTTTCGCCCCAGAACGGTAACACCAAATTTTTCTTCATCGCCTCAATGCTTCTGGCCAGTTCTTCCATGAGCAAAGGTTTGACCGGTTTTGCAGGTATTTCACTTAACTTGTCCAGCTGTTCCTTCAAATCTGTAAGATACTCTCCACTTTTCAGCACTAAATGTGTTGCTTCCTCAAATTCCTCCACCGGAGCTAGCAACCCATGCCAGCCATCCACAAAAAGCTCTAAAAAACTCTCGCTGTTCCCCCTCTTAATATACCTTTCACGATACTCCTCCCGCAAGCTCCTATCCGGGTAACATAGCACCACCTTCCGGGCGTAGTCTCTGACCAAAATTTCCACCACCGACATGATGGTTGGAATAATAACATATTCATAATTCTGTTCTGCCCGCATAAGCTGCTATAATCATAATCCAATTGCCCCTTCCTTTATTTGCGGAAGTAATATCTCTTCCAATTATCTTTCGGAGTCATCTGAACAGCCTCTGCCTGGTAAGTTCTATAGTCGCAAATGGACCAGGAATCCTGCACTTCTTTATAATACATTGATTTTCTGCCATGTAAATTCCAAATCAAGGTTGCTCTTTGGAAATCCGTAAAAGTAAAGTTTACAGATTCTAAATATTCGCGCATATATTCCGATGGTATTAATTGCATTATTTATCCTCCTCCAGCAAGCTATATGGCTCACCCAAAATCCTTTTCAAATATCAAGCTAAACTCCTTAATCAACTCTGACAACTCCGGATATTTGAAGTTATGTACATAAGACGCTAAATATTTCGTCATGTATTTGAATATACCTTCATCTTAGAAAACATTGCCTCATCAAAGGGCTTCCTATGCATCATCAAACTTATTACCTCATAATCCCACCCTTTATCCAACATCTTTTGTACTCTGTCTACAAGAAACCGGCAATAGGCATACAGTGCCAATTTGACCTCCTCCTCATTAACCTCTCCTACATACTTATTTTCTAGATAAATATCGTAATCTTCAAAACAGCTCATTCTTACTCCACCCAAGCGAAGCTGGAATATTACTTCTGCTACTATGCTTACATAGTGTTCCATTCTGTTTTTGTCAAACCCCTGCAACTCTTGCAGGTACGGTAACCATTCTCTCGTAACATGCAAATTACATTCCACAAATAATTTATCTATTTCTTCCACTTGTTCCATGGAAAAACCACTCCACTCAGCCAACTGCTCGCAGGTTATACGAAAGGGTCTGGGCAAAAATCTTTTCCCATTTGCCACAGCCCACTTACGCTCTTTTTTAAGCTCATCCCAAAGAATGGCTATTATCATCTCTAGCTTACCCTTAGTTCTTTGATCCATACCGACTTCTTTACTCATTCTTCTGTAATCCTCCATATTGTACTGTCCTTAAGACATATCTTCCAACAAGCTATATGGTTCACCCAAAATCCGCATTATTATCTGCTTATCCTTATCACTTAAAGTCGATAAATCCCCCAGTGAAATGCCTTCGCCATTATTACCTTTTTTAGTGTTTAGTTTCCACCACACCGTATCTACCATTTGGCACTTTCCACAGGTTCGAGGAGAGATTACACCAAATGTCCCCATGCGCGGAGGATAATCCCAACCCAACTCAAAGGCATCCTCCGGTCTGAGCCACTTTTTCTCTCCACAGACCTCGCAGATATGAGTAAAGCCCTTCTCATTCAATTCATTTAGGAATTCCTCCTGCTTTTTCTGCTCCTTAGCCTCTTCTTCTCTTTGCCGGGTAGTCTCCTCCAATTCCTTGTGCGCCCGGTCAATCAGGCTTTCGTCCGCGGCCTCATTACATTCCTCGATACCGGTATCCGTAACTTTGCAGATTTTTGCATAGCCTTCCGCTATGTTTGGGAATTCCACTTGCGTCTCCAGTTCACGCAGGATACGCGGATATTCCTCGGACTCCAACCGCTCTGACATCTCAATATTCACATGTAATCGCTCGGGAGAGGGTGTTATTACATAGATATCAATGGTCACCTCCGGCACCGCCTCCCGTATGGCCTCAATGTATGCAACTCTACGCATGGATTTATACAGAGTATGCTCCATCACCACATCCTCTCCTACCTGCAATGCCTGAATCACATCTTGTGATATGGCCTCATTGGCCTCAGCAAGCAAGTTATAATAGCTGAGGAAATCCATACTTTGCGGATTCCCTGCTTCCGCAATCAAACGTTGCTGGTAGGTACTTATTTCAAAATGTCTCCACTGTGGGAAATGCTCCTGCACAAAATGAGTTTTACCGGCACCAGACACTCCCATTACTATTATCAATCTTCTCATTAAAAGCCCTCCGTCTTTATTAAGTTAATTGTAAATCTAACTGCCCAATCGAGCAATCGAGAAAGATAATTCTCAACTGCTCAATTGGTAACTCTATCTCCCTACACCGCCACACATCCAATCAAAATAGCATGGTCGGATGTAGACGTAAACCAAGGCAACTCCACGGTTTCTGCCAAAAATACTTCATGCGTCTCTTTTGCAATGGTAGGAGCACTTACAAAAATGTAGTCAATGTGCGAACTACTATTCGCACTCTGGAAAGTAGGCTTCTTCTCATCAGCTAACGGGAGCATCGTATAGTAAAAGCGTAATTTTTTCATGGTTTCATCATCGGGAGTGCGATTGAAGTCACCCATAAGGATGAAGTTCTCCTGCTCATGATATTTGTCCACCTTAGCCATAATTGCTTCCATGATTTCCATGTGCAAATCTACGCGCCATCTCTGGTACCACAAGGCCTTTCCTGTATTTGTAGTGGGGCAATTCCTCACATGCAGTATTCTAAACTGCTCCCCCCACTTAGTCGTAATAATAACGTAATTGTAGCCCAGCCACTTTTCTGTTTTTCCGGCCAATCCCGGCATTTCCAATACCTCATAGGACTGTATCAAATCCTTACGGATTAACAATAAATTAACGATAGAATTCGGCGACTGGTCCGGATCATATCCTACAGGCTCTATTACCTCATATTCCGGCATGTGCTTACGAATAGTAATGAGATACTTTCCACGATTCAATGCCACCTCGCTTAAGCCCACAGTAAACGGAAGTGTCTCGCGCGCCCCCTCCACTTTATACAAGCGGATGCCTCTTATCTGCTCTAAGGTTCTTTCTAAACGCTTTTTGTAAGCCTCCTTTGTTCTTCTCCACCGCCACCCGCTAATATTATGGGTAACGATGGGTAAATACTGCTTAGAAAGCTTTGTTGTTTCATTTGTAAGAATTTTCTCTGTGAAATTTGTCATGTTTCTTCCTCCTAAAATTTTTCTTTGAAATATAGTTACATTTTTACAATCAGTCCTGAGGACCAGGAATGGGCAAGCCCATTAACTTGTGATCAATGCCTACTACGGTAGCGGTATGCCAGTCTGCTTCGCCAATCACATAACCTATCAACGGGACGCAAACCTCAGCAATCTGCTGGACGCTGTAGTTTAAAATATGATTCATTGCTTCTTCAAAAGACGCTGCATCCTCCAGCAACTCGTACCGAAGCCAGCAGGTATTGTAAATATCTCCGTCTCTTTCATTAACTGCGAAATAATGTCTGCAAAACCAGTCGCAATCGTAATAAAGGTTATAATTCAGATAATTAATGAATCTGGCGGCGCGCATGGCCTCTTCCTCAGTGTGTACAATAGGCTTGCAATAATATGAATTCACAACCAGATACCCATGTCCATTCTCTTCACTATGAAACCGGATACTAGTCTCAATATACCCATCAATTACCGTATTTCCCACCTCTGCACAAAGATATACCGTGTCCAAATCCTCCATAGCTTGAATCTTGGTACCTTCATTCAGAAACCTGTAGGGAATGTTATAGCTTTTTAAATAATCAAGTACTTTTTTCTTTGCTGTTTGTTTTGTCATAAGTAATCCTCCACTAATACAATTTGTGAGTCGTCGTAAGACAACTATCGTTTTTGTGAATTATATTACACTTTGTTCTAAGATATGTCAACAGATAACTCTATTTTTTTCTAAAAAATATCTTTATCCGAGATTTACTTGTGAATTATCATTGTTTATGATATACTATCGTTAGTAGTAAGGAGGGTATTATATGTATACATACAATTTGAGTGTCGCAATGTCAGATAGAAGCTTCTCTTTTTATGAAAATGAAGAAATGATTCCGGCAATAAAAGAGGCAATAAGCATTAGCAATTCGTCTTTTTCTGCCACTAGATATAAAAGGTCCATTGAATATGTTAAATTAATTGATGAAAAACACATACTTCTGAGAATGCATAGTCGCGATGAAATAAACCCTACTCGCTCGTTAAGCAGTCTTTCTAGAGCACTTGTTCAAAACGAGCGAACAAAACAATCCGGACTATTAGATGGAAGAATAGTAAATGGATGCGTATTTCATGCCAGTGTTATCAATTCTCCCGAACCTACTACAATAAATGAGCTTTCCAATTCTGAAGTTATTCAAATACTAGTAGAAATGGCTATTGGAACAAAATATAATTCCATTGCTACTGATACATTAAACTCTGTTAAACAGATAGTAATTGATACTCTAAATAACAGATAAATTAAACTTTGGGCATAAATAAGCTATTATGTATTTTAATACCCACAAAAACACAAATCTCCGGGTATAAAATTTGAAATTCCTTTATTTATAGCCAAACACTCTTTAAAACACTTATAAATTGTCATTTTTCAGCTATTATTTGGGTACGAAATCTCCAAAAAACGTTCATTCTACCCAAAACATAGATTCTCCTCCAAAAAACAACAGCTTTTCGTCTGTCGTGCTTCGCACTTTTGATTTTGTCGGTATCACGCCTGAAAAAGTAATAGTTTAATAATCTTTACTCTATTAATAAAATACCCCCTCTTCTTAAGAACCTTCAAACCAAAACCTTTGAGAGCTCTTAAAAAGAGGGGGCTTTTATTTTATTATTCCTTCATTCTACCTACTATCTGGCGTCTACACTTCCACCGCCAAATGCAGCACACTGCAAGCCGGGATAGTAAACTTCACATTATTACCTGCTACTTCTACCTTGTCAAACTTCGCAGGACATACCACGTCAGGATTTTCAAAGGTATTGTGGGCGCCCATTTCATTGGTTAAGATGGTACCTTCCACGGATTTCACTGCCGTTTCGGTAAACACTGCATCAATGTCATAGCTATCGGTAGCAGACAGGTTCGTCAATGTTACATGAATCTTGCCATCCTTGCCCAGGGATACGGATTCGCACAGGTTAGGCACCTTCCATTTTTCAGTACCGATTTGCTCGGTCTCCACATAGCTATCCAAAAGCTCTGCATCCTGATGATACTTGTACATGTTGAATACATGATAGGTAGGGGTCTTTATCATCTGCTCGCCTTCGGTCAAAATCACAGACTGAAGCACATTTACCAGCTGGGCAATGTTTGCCATCTTTACACGGTCACAATGCTTGTTGAAAATGTTCAGGTTAATACCTGCCACCAACGCATCGCGCATGGTGTTCTGCTGGTAAAGGAATCCGGGATTGGTGCCCGGCTCTACATCATACCAGGTACCCCACTCGTCTACAATCATACCGATTTTCTTGTCCGGGTCATACTCGTCCATAATAGCGCCATGATTTTTAATCAAGGTCTCCATAAATAAAGTCTTGTTCAAAGTTGCATACCAAGCTTCCTCGTCGAAACCGGTGGCACTACCCTTGTGCTCCCAATCAAAAGGAACCGTATAATAATGTAATGATAAACCGTCCATAAATCCATGGTTCCAAGGTGCATGCTTATGAGTCGTTTCCAACACATCCTTGGTCCAATAATAATCCGCCGCGTTAGGGCCACAGCAAATCTTGTAAATAGGCGCATCCGCCTTATAGTTTCTAATATAGGTCTGATACTGACGATACAAATTGCCGTAATATTCCGGATTCATATTACCACCACAGCCCCAGTTTTCATTTCCAACACCGAAGTAATCTACTTTCCAGCTGTCCGGATGACCATTCTTAGCACGCAAGTCAGCCATGGGAGATACGCCGTCAAAGGTCATATACTCTACCCACTCGCTCATTTCCTGTACGGTACCGCTACCTACGTTACCATTTATGTAAGTCTTACAGCCCAGCTGCTTACACAGCTCCATAAATTCATGGGTACCGAAGCTGTTATCTTCTACTACACCACCCCAATGGGTATTAATCATTTTCTTACGGGTTTCCTTGGGACCGATACCATCCTTCCAATGATACTCGTCCGCAAAGCATCCGCCCGGCCAACGGAGTACCGGTATCTGCATTTCCTTTAATGCCTCCACCACATCATTACGCATACCGTTGGTATTGGGGATTTCAGAATTCTCTCCCACAAAAAGTCCTTCATAAATACATCTGCCCAAATGCTCAGAAAAATGTCCTTGCAATTCCGGATTAATATGTCCCTTCTTCACTTGGGGATTTACATATAATTTTGCCATATTCCTTCTCCTCTCATACAATTGCCTATGTAACCCGAATACTACTTTATTTTATCAAAAAACTATCCTTGCGTCTAGTAACTGCATCATTGCACTACACTGTCTAGCATGTCACTACACTACCAGATCAGCCAACACAATCTGACAACCGTGTGCCGGCACTTTCGCCACATATCTTTCATGGAAGGTACCGATTTCTTTTTGCTCCCAACAGTCAAACAGCTTCAATTTCTGTCCAAATTCATTGGTCAAACCTAAATCCCAGAACTGCAAAGAAAGCTCTCTTTCATCATCGGACAGGTTAAAGAAGCCGATCGCCAGCTTACCGTCACTCATAAGCTTTGCCAGCATAAAGACATCCTTGTTCGGAAACCACTGGGGCTCCGGCATAACCTTATAAAAGCTCCTTGCCTCCGGGTCCTGATTAATCTGCAATAAATAAGGATTCAACAAAATATCCTTGGTTTCTTGGCTGGCGCTGCGAATATCACAGCCAATCATTAATGGCGAATTCATCATACACCACAAACTGAAATGTGTCTTATATTCCTGGGCACCACAGCTACCGATTACCGAACCGATATAATCACTGTTACTACCGCCATACATACCCACCACCAACATATCCATATCGTTATGACAGTAGTTGCCGGCAAATGCACCTTTCTCTATCTGAGACAATGCAATGTCTTTAATGGAATCCCAACGGTCACGAATATCTCCCGTAGAACGGAACATATGGGCACCTGTGGAACGAATCCAACCGTGCACATCATCGGAACCCCAGTTACATGCAGAAAAGAGAATGTCTCTACCACAGTTTTTCAGCGCCAGACCCATACGTCTGTACAAAAGTTCTCCATCCACATTACGAGGCTTAAAGCAAAAATCATACTTTAAGAAATCCACACCCCACTCAGCCAATTGCTTGGCATCCTGCCACTCATGCTCAAAGCTGCCCGGATAACCGGCACAGGTATTGGTTCCTACACAGGAATACATGCCAAACTTTAAGCCTTTTGCATGAATATAATCTGAAAGCGCCTTCATTCCGCTGGGGAACTTTTCCGGATCCGCCACCAGATTACCCTTTTCATCACGCTGCTTCAAGCTCCAGCAATCATCAATGACAATATACTCATATCCGGCATCCTTGTAGCCTTCTGCTACAAACAAATCTGCCACCTCTTTAATTAAAGTTTCATTAATATCCCAGGTAAATGTATTCCAGGAATTCCACCCAAGGGGTGGACGATAGCCCATCATGCTTACATTATTGTTTTCCATAAACCCTATTTCCCTTCCAATCATTTATTATCTGTTTTCCTTTGTTTCTACCATTCCCACATCCAGATTTTTTGTCTGCAACGAAACCTACTCAAAATACCAGCTCTTTACCTGGTAATCATTGCCACTGAAAATCATGTAAAAATCGTTGACACCGGTTACTTCTTCCGTTAGTACGGCCGTGTATTTATGGAATCCATCCTCTGCCTGTTCTGTGGCTTCTTCCATGGTTAAGTATCCGATAATCTTACCGTTTGCGGTACCCATACGAAGCTGAATCACACAATCCTCTCCGCAACTTTCTGCCTTTTTAATGTATGCATTCCAAGTAGCAGGTGCCTTCTCACCGAAATCCACACCCTGCACCTTCAGAAAATCTCCCCTGTCAATGCCGGTCAGTACCATAGGCGCCGCCAGCTTATTGGTAATAGGTGTAGTATCCAAACCACCCTGTACAGCAATCATAACTGCCGGATTCTCTGCATAAGCATCCACATATTTTAACTGTTCTCTGCCAACCAAAGACTGGTTAATTCTACCAATTGTACCATCCTCACCCATTTCAAAAGCATCAATATGAGTACAGCGATATCCTTTTTCAATACCCATAGCCTTCTCTAAGGTTCTGGTATGATACGTAATGTACCAATTATCCTTGAAGCTAAATACACAATGATGATTGTTACCATACAAGCCAAAATATCTGCCCGGATTCTCCAGAATACGCTCTTTATAAGTAAACGGTCCCATCGGACTATCACTCTCCAGGCTGACAATTTCTGCATTTACAAAACCATACTTTGCCGTACCTTCGCTATCAACCTGCCAATTAGTGCAATATGTATAGTAATACTTTTCGCCAAACTTATGAATGCCGGAATCCTCAAACAAATAGGGTACATCGATTCTCTGCGGCTCACCTTTGATACTAATCATATCTTCACCCAGCTCTGCTACACGGGCAGTACCCGGATCAGACACCTTCCCCTCCGGTACACCGCCGCCAAAGTAAATATATGCTCTGCCGTCATCATCCACCAAAACTGCCGGGTCAAACAACCAAAGTACATCACTACAGTTTGGCGTATTTCTGGAAATCAAAGCCTCTCCCAAAGGGTCAGTAAACGGACCGGTTGGACTATCCGAAGTAAGCACACCAATACCTCCGCCAGAATTAGCAAAGTACAGGAAGAATTTTACCTCTCCATCAATCTCCTTCCATGCTGCTGCCGGTGCCCAGGAATTGTTTGCCCAGGTAGCTGCACCATCCCAACCGGCTGCTTTAATTGCACCGTGATCTGTAAAATTCACCATATCATCTGTAGAGATTACATTAATACTCTTAATCTTGCTATAAGTATTATCAATAACGTTTCCTTCTGCATCATATTCCAAAGCATCCGCTGTCATGTAAAAATATACCCTGTCTCCATACACCATAGCATATGGATCTGCTCCAAAACGCTGGGTCATCAGCGGATTGGTCTGCATTGTCTTTTTGTAGCTTTCCGTAAGCTGCATTCTTTCAAAATATTGTGCCGGATTTGATGTTGTCATTTCTTGGTCCCCCTCTGCTTTAATATCCATTTCCTGCGTCTCACTGTCCATGGTCGAACTATCTATTGTATTCTTTGACGTATTCTCTGTCACATTCCCTGGTGCATTGTCTGTAGCATTTTCTGTGCTTTGCAACTCACTTTGGGCAGGTGCACTCTCACCCACACCGCAACTGCAAAGCAAACCCAATAGCAGAATCCACATGAAAATCTGTTTACAGTGCCTCATCGTATTCCTCCATCACTCTTCTTTGCTTGTATTATACCGAGAGAATCTCCTAAAGACTTCTTAAATTTTGTCAATGCTTTATCAATTTTTGCTTTTTCTTCTTTTTGCACAATTTCCCTTTCCGGTATTATACCGTTGTGTTATGATATAAAAAAAGAAACCAACTATTCAAAGGAGACGAACCATGGTAACCCCTACCCCCGGAACACGCATTTCCAAAATTGATACTTAC
>JAZRAX010000049.1:0-2881 GCA_045634745.1 Acetatifactor sp.
GTCAGCTGGTGTGGCGGAATAGGCAGACGCAAGGGACTTAAAATCCCTCGGGGGCAACCCCGTGCCGGTTCAAGTCCGGCCACCAGCAGTATTTTATGAGTGCGAGAAATCGGTAGAAAAGCCGTATTTCTCGCATTTTTCGTTTATTGGGTGTGTATGCAGAATGTATGTAAAAATGTTTACACTTTTTTACACTCTCTTAGATACTAAACATTTAAAGTCTTTTCAAGTTCATTTCGCTTTTGCTCATCCGAGTACCGGGAGAAGCAGTAGTGATTAATGAATGTCTTTACATCCCGGTGTCCGGCAAATTCCATTGCGTCCTTAAGATTTATATTAGGATTGTCTGCAACCTTTGTTAAAGCCGTCTTCCGGACTTTGTGGTTGCCTTTCTTGGCAATGCCTATCTGCTTGCAGTAACGCTCATAATGGCTGTCGATAGAGTTGGCAGTAATGCGGTGTTTGCGGTACATGAAGATATAGTCCTCGGCTTCGCAACTGTAACCATTCCGCAGATTGGCTTCCTTTACCTTGTCGAAAAGCTCCATGGCAGAAGATACCACATATAAGGTGCGGTAGCCTGCGTCCGACTTGGTATGCTCAACCACTTCCAAATGCTTCTTCCACTTGCCGTTTTCCAATTGCTCATACTGTTTCTGTTCCATGCGTCTGATATGCAGGTAGGAGTCCTTTAAGTCTTTCCACTTAAGGGCAACAAGCTCGCCTACACGTAAGCCGAGAGAGAAGTTAATCAGTACCGCAAGTGCGGCGGTGCGGTTGGGATGCTCTGCAAATTCTGCGGCTGCCAATGCTTTCAGCTTCTTTTCTTCGTCCTCAGTAAAGACTTCCTGCTGTGCTTCCTTGGGGGTGACCGGAGTAAAGAGAGAAGCCTTGATTTTAAATTCTGCAAAGTGATTGCAGGGCAGTTCCCCAAGCTCCACAAGGTATTCCAAACTTTGGCGGATAATGATTGCCATGTTGTAATACTGCTTCTTGTTCAGCTTCCCGGTAATAATCTTGTTCCGTGCCCAATTCTTCAACTCCAAAGTGGTTAATTCCACTACCGGTCGGTCAACAATAGGGTCATTTTCATAATACCGTTTCCATTCGCCGTCAATATGGTTCATGTAACCAGAATTGTTGGTGTCCTGCCATTTGTAGGCAAACCATTCCGGGTACAACGTCCGCAAGGTAATCTTCTTACGTTTGTTTGTCTGTTCCTGTTCCTCATAATAGGCAAGAATGACAGCTTCCAAATCTTCCCACTTACGCTTGGCAATCGGCTTCGTTCCACGTGGATGTGTTGCATCCGGCAGGAAAGAGTGCCACCGTCTGTCTGACTCATAATATTTAGTTGTAAATTGCTCCATGTGCTTCTTAATGATGTTCTCACGTTGTTTCTTTGTCATATCCTCATTATCTGCCGGAGCACTGACTTGTGAATACATCATACCTTCGGAAAGAACTTCCTGCAAGCAGTTTTTGATAATTTCCGGAGAAGAAGTGTATTGCGTTGGAATACACCACTCCTGCACAGTAGGTCTAACTATCTGCATTGTCTGCCACCTTCCTTTCTAGTCGTAGTTTCTCTTTGGCTTTGTTGTAGCGGTTGCGGAGCTGATTTTTACCGGCTCCTAAGTCTTTTTCCATCTTGCTGATACTGTCATAGTAACCGTAGTCGATAAGATACATTAGGTAATCATCATCCAATTCCTTACCATTGATCCGGAACTCCCGGCGAGGACGTCCGGGCTTTTGAAGCTGTTTTCGTTCCAGATAAAGAACACGCTTGTTAAGTTCCATAATTTGTTTGGTAAGGTCGGCAATCTGCTCCTCCTTACGCAGATATGCTTCAATGAGTCCCGGAATTAATACATTGTAATTAAACTTACCGGTAAGTAGTTTTGTCAGTTCCTCATTTTTCATTTCCTTAAGTGGTTTCGGAAATGGCATGGGAAGTAGCGGTCTGCTTTCGTAATTATCCATGGTAATTAATACCTCCTTCTAAGTTACCGGATGGAGCGGTAACTAATATAATTTAATTTGTTTAACATGTTTTTGGCTTTAAAAATTGCTGAAAACATATCTTTTTTGCCTTTATAGAAAAATAACTGTGACAGAAGCGGTAACAAATGAAAAGTAAGTAATGCTCCGCAAAGTTACTTTTATAAATAAAAAAAGCAAGGCAAATCGGAAGTGGTTATACTTCGTAATTTGTCTTGCCGTTAAGGTACGGTCTTTTATTTTGTTGTGTGATATTGGTATCGGTGGGATTTTAGAATGAGTATAGAGATAAATTTCTAAACTTTTTATAAAGTGGATGCCAGAAAAAAGTGTGCTCAAAAAATGTATAGACAAGGACAAAAATATTTTTTATGACGTTTTCTTGACTAGTTAGAAATGTACAAGAAAATGGAAGAATAGAAGCGGTATTGAGAATATTTATAAAGAGTGAGCTTTTCTATGGCATGAAGCAGACTAGTGAGAAAAGTGAGTGTTGAAAGTGCTATTGGTAAAATCAAAGAAATAGACCGATTTTTAAAGCGTTGTATAGACTAGTTAAGAAAACGGTGGTATAGGCTGTTTATCAAGATATAATATATTCTTGAAACGTGATAAGGACTAGTTGTTAAAATTGATATGCGTTAGTTGACCGAGGTGCTTTTTGAGATTATAATGAAAAAGAGTAATGGTTTTATTAGAAACAGACAAATTTGAATTTTACGCATAGTATTATGTGATTTATGTGTAGAAAGGAACAAATGATATGGTACAAATGAGCCAGATTATTACAGCAAATATTTCAGCGTTGGTGTTGCTTGTGATGGTTAGATTACATATGTGGAATAGAGATAAAGCGGGAAGATTGCTGGATATTCGT
>JAZRAX010000050.1:0-66380 GCA_045634745.1 Acetatifactor sp.
AGTGTCATCCGCAGTTTGGTGCCAATTTAATTAAAGGAAGTATTTTAGAGGATAAATTTACGCCGTTGATTTTGGGACATCATAAGTTCAGTGACGGTAGTGGAGGATATCCGGAAAATTTCGACAATACAAAAGTTTCACAAAAAATATTAATAGATATTTTGACAATTAGTGACTGTATTGATGCGGCTACGGATATTTTGGGCAGAAATTATACTTCCGGAAAATCCTGGATTCCCATTGTTCGCGATGAGTTGCTGGTAGATTCGGGAACTCGTTATAATAAGCAAGTTGTCGATATTATATGCAATTGTCAGGAGACCTGCAATAATATTCAGTATTTGACATCTTTGGGACGAGTAAAGATTTATTATAATATTTATCAAAAACATCTTGCAAAATAAAAGGACAGCTTATGCTGTCCTTTTAAACATTTATTTCATATATCCAGCCACACGCTTGCCGCACTCTGAGAAGTCATCTTCTGCAAAGTTACAGTTTACTGTGCAGGTAGGAGCTAAAATAGCAGAGGTCTCTGCTTTGTTGGAAAGGTTCCAAATCATATAGCTGATTTTGTATTCGTTCATTAAGTCAATCCATTTATTGGTTTCTTCGTCGTTAATAGGTCCGTTACCGGAAGCATCACAGATACCGAACTCGGAAACAAATACCGGAAGACCGTCCTTAATAGCATCTACCATAAGCTGACGAAGGCTGTCTTTATGAGTGTCTGCGTAGAAATGCAGAGTGTAAACTAAGTTCGGATAGGAGAGAGGAGCCTTGGCAGCTTCATCTACTCGCTGAGACCAAACGGGAGTACCTACGATGATTACGCACTCAGGAAGAATTTCACGAATCACAGGGATTACATTGTTTGCATAGTTACAAATCTGTGCCCAGGTGGTGTCCATGTTAGGCTCATTACAGATTTCGTAAACAATATTATCATATTTAGCTAACTTCGGACATACATTCTTGAAAAACTGAATGGCTTTGTCCATATGAGTGTTTGGATCGGGATCTAATAAGATATGCCAGTCTACAATCATATAGATGCCGAGTTTAGCACAATATTCAGCAGCATTAACCATCAATTCTTCTAATTCTGCTCTGTGGGCATCATCGCCATCGGCATAGCCATGTACATCATCTGCGAAAGCGGAGTACATTGCCATACGCATGGTATTGATACCAAGCTGATCTACAAACTGTGTGAAAGCCGCTTCATTTACATATTCCGGATAAAGGGAGATGTTGTGTGTACTGATACCCTTTAACTGAACAGGCTGGTTGTTTGCATCCATTAACTGGGTGCCTTCTACATGGAGTTTGCCATGAGCACCGTAGGGAGTAATTTTATCGTTGCGGGTTGTTGCAATTAAAGTCATAGATTTATCCTCTCTTGAAAACGTTTTATTACATATATCATAAGGCATAAATGGGTATAATGACAAGCCTTGTTTTGTAAAAATATTGTTAACAATCTGTTTTTTGTTATATTTGACTAATATTTGAAATGTCCGAATCAATCATAAGGGAGTAGTTAGTATAATATACCACAAATCCCGGCTTGGCACCTGCAGGCTTTTTTACATGTTTTTTCTGGATATAATCAATTTCTACCTTCTCTTGTTCCCGTCCTTTAGAATAGTAGGCAGCCAAACGACCGGCTTCTTCAAAGGTTCTGTCGGGAAGCTCGTCTGCACCGTCACACTTTACAATGACATGGGAGCCGGGCATATTCTTGGCATGGAACCACCAATCATTGCCGGTTGCGAATTTGAAGGTCAGTTCATCATTCTGATAGTTATTTTTACCTACGTACATGTGGAAACCGTCGCTGCTGATATAGTGGAAAGGTTTGCTGGTAACTTTTTCTTTTTTGGAACCACCCTTACGGCGGATATAGCCGTTTTCAGTAAGTTCTTCCTTAATCTGTACCAAATCCTCCTCCTGCAAGGCAATATCCAAAGCAGTACTGATGGATTCCAAATGTTCGATTTCTTCCTTGACTTGCTTGGTAAGCTCTGAAAGGGCCTCGTAGGTACGCTTCATTTTACTGTATTTATCAAAATATTTTTTGGCATTTTCCTGAGGAGTCATATCCGGGTCCAAAGGAATGGTAATCATTTCATTTGTATAATAGTTTAATGCTTCCATGGATTTGCTGCCGGGTTCGATACCATAGCCGTAGGTGTTTAATAATTCACCGTAAATACGATAGGTGTCGCGCTTTTCCGTATCCTTCATCTGACGAAGCTGTAAATCATATTTCTTTACATTACGTTCCAATGCAGTTTGGACAATTTTGCGTAAGTCTGCGGATTTCTGTCGAATACGGGTAATGGTATTTTTCTCGGCATAGTAGCTTTCCAAAAGTTGTGACATGGAATCGTAGGCTACTATGCGGTCCTCTCCCTGAGAATACATAGTCAGGGGCAGGGCTGCAAATTCCACAGGTTGATTGCGGGTATAGGCAATATGTGGTGCAAATTCGCCGGATTTAATTTGTAAAACCATTTCAGTAAATACTTCAAACAACCTTGCTTTTTCGGTATCGCTTAAGGATGCGGTAGAAGCCTCGCCATCTACGCTTGCGCGGTAGCAGAGTTCCTGAGCTAAAATAGGTGAAATGCCGGTATAACTGCCGTAAATAGCTTTAAATACAGCGGTGGGTTTGCACATAACCTGTGAGGTCCATTCGTCGATTGTAGTATTCAAAGCATCCAGTTTGTCTTGTGTCTGTGCTACAAAATATTGTTTGCCGGGGAGTACCTCGCGGATGCTACTGACTAATCCGGAAACGTGTTTAATACTGTCAATAATGGTGCCATCTGCATGGCAGAAGATTATATTACTGTGCTTGCCCATAATTTCCACGATCAGTGTCTTTTGACATAAGTCACCCATTTCATCCAAATGTTCAATGTCTATGTGGATGATTCGTTCCAGACCGGGCTGTGTTACGGCTACAATACGCCCGTTTTGCAAATGTTTACGAAGAAGCATGCAAAACCCGGGGGCTGTCATGGGGCTGGGCTTATTAGTCTCTGTAAAATAAATTAATGGAAGAGAAGCACCGGCAGAAATAAAAAGTTTCTTTTGCCCGCAACTACCCTTAATAGTTAAGATAAGCTCATCGCTTTCCGGCTGAGCAATTTTATTAATACGACAACCAATAATGGTATCGTTCATTTCTTTTACAACGTTTGCAATTGTAACTCCGTCAAATGCCATGATGTACCTCCTTGATGATTATGGTTGTAGAAAATTCCTTCCGGCAAAGTCGACGATGACATATGGCTCAATGACGTGACTTTGGGAAGGGATTTAGAAATTCTTGGTATCCGTTTTAGTATTAGCGATAACCGGACACGGACGTCCGTTTACGCCGACGCGTCCGACTTTCATAGCTCATAATACGGATACATAGAATTTCTTAATTTCTGTACACAGGAACGAATGAGCCATATGTCATCGTCGGCTTCGTCTGAACGTTTTTCTACGGATAATCTGAATTATAACAGAAATCAAACCTTGACGCTACCCAAAATGTATTTTATAATATAAAGAAGTATGCGACTGGCAAAGCAGTATGGGGTAAAAGGAGTCGCAACTGGAGAGGGTTAAACGTATGATAAAGAGTATGACAGGCTTCGGTAGATGTGAAATCACCGAGAATGACCGTAAGTATACGGTAGAGATGAAGTCCGTAAACCACAGATATTTAGATGTAAATATCAAGATGCCCAAGAAATTAAATTTCTTTGAATCTGCCATCCGTGCGGAGTTAAAGAATTATATTTCCAGAGGTAAGGTAGATGTATTTATTACCTATGAGGATTTTACGGAGAATAACACAACCATTCGTTATAACAAAGAGGTTGCAACCGAGTATTTAAAATACTTAAGAGAAATGGCAGAGGATTTCCAGCTGGACAATGATATTCGTGTGTCCACACTTTCCAGATATCCGGAAGTGTTTACCATGGAAGAGCAGACCATGGACGAAGAAGAACTGTGGAAGGGATTACAGAAAGCGATTAAAGGTGCTGCGGAAAGCTTTGTACAGACCCGTATTACCGAAGGCGAGAATCTGCGTGATGACTTGATTCAGAAGTTGGACAATATGCTTGGTATGGTGGATTTTATTTCAGAGCGTTCACCGCAGATTATCAGCGAGTATCGTGAGAAGCTTTTGAACAAGATTCAGGACTTGCTTGGAGCAGTACAAGTGGATGAAAACAGACTTTTGACGGAGGTTACCATTTTTGCGGATAAAGTATGTGTGGATGAAGAAATTGTACGCCTTCGCAGCCATATTGAAACTACCAAGAAAACACTTCTTGAAGGCGGTAGCATTGGCAGAAAGCTGGATTTTATAGCGCAGGAAATGAACAGAGAAGCAAATACGACTTTGTCTAAATCTAATGACTTGGAGATTTCCAATGTTGCTATTGAATTAAAGACCGAAATTGAAAAGGTTCGTGAGCAGATTCAGAATATTGAGTAAAGCAAGCGGAGGAATTATGAAAGATAAAGGAATATTAATCGTAGTTTCCGGTTTTTCCGGTGCCGGCAAAGGTACTCTTATGAAGAGACTTTTGGCAGATTATGACAATTATGCATTGTCCATTTCCATGACAACCAGAGGACCCAGAGAGGGTGAGGTGCATGGAAGAGAATATTTCTTCACGGATAAAGAAAATTTTGAAAAAACCATTGCAGAAAACGGTTTGATTGAGTATGCTACTTATTGTGGCAATTATTACGGAACACCGCGGGAATACGTTGAGAAACAATTGGCTGCCGGTAAGGACGTGATTTTGGAGATCGAGATTCAAGGTGCCTTGAAGGTAAAGGAAAAGTTCCCAGAATGTCTGCTGTTATTTGTAACACCACCCAATGCAAAGGAATTGGAACACAGATTGGTAGGCAGAGGTACAGAAACCACGGAAGTAATTGCAGACCGCTTATCCAGAGCGGTAGAGGAGTCAGAAGGCATTGAAGAATATGACTACCTAATCATAAATGATAACTTGGAGGAATGCGTAAAACAGCTTCATAGCATTGTTATGAATGCCCATTACGCACCTATCCGAAGTACAGAATTTATAGAACAAATCAGAAAAGAACTGAAACAGTTCTCGAAAGGAGCAAATTAATGTTACATCCATCTTATTCAGATTTAATGAAAGTAGTAAACAGTGAGGTTGAGCAGGGCGAAGCACCTGTAGTAAACAGTCGTTATTCCATCGTTATGGCAACTGCTAAAAGAGCCAGACAGATTATTTCAGGAAGTGAGCCTTTGGTGGACGGTACTTGTGGTAAGCCATTATCTGTGGCAGTGGAAGAGTTGAATCAGGGAAAGATTAAAATCTTATCTGAAGAGGAAAATTAATCGGCGGTATCTGGGGAGAAATGTCGTTAAGGGATTTCTCCCCTTTTCACATAAACAATGTATTGAAATGGTGTGTTAGAAAGGTTATAACCATATGAAGATTTTGTTTGTATCCTTGGGATGTGATAAAAACCTGGTAGATACGGAAATGATGCTGGGAGAATTGTTACAGAAGGGTTATGAATTTACAGATGATGAAACGGAAGCAGACATTGTAGTGGTAAATACCTGTTGCTTTATCGGAGATGCCAAGGAAGAAAGTATTAATGTATTATTGGAAATGGCAGAGCTTCGTAAGAGCGGACAGATTAAGGCTTTGGTGGCTGCCGGATGTTTGGCACAGCGTTATAAAGAGGAAATTCAGACAGAGATTCCGGAAGTGGATGCTATTGTAGGAACCACTGCCATTGACAGTATAGTAGAATCGATTGATGAGGTGCTGGCAGGTGAAGCACAAAATCATTATGCAGATTTAAATGCAAAACCCCTTACCGGTGTAGAAAGAGTTATGACGACCGGAGGACATTTTGCCTATTTAAAGATTGCAGAAGGATGTAATAAGCATTGTACGTATTGTATTATTCCCAAGGTTCGTGGTAATTTCAGAAGTGTACCTATGGAAAGTTTGGTGGCAGAAGTAAAGGAATTGGCAGACAAGGGCGTTAAGGAATTGATTCTTGTTGCACAGGAAACTACATTGTACGGTGTGGATTTGTATGGTGAAAAATCTTTGCCTAAGCTGTTACATGAATTGGCACAGGTGCCCGGTATTTTCTGGATTCGTATTTTATATTGTTATCCGGAAGAAATTACGGATGAATTGATTCAGGCTATCAAAACGGAGCCCAAGGTATGTCACTATTTGGATATTCCGGTGCAGCATGCTTCGGACAATGTATTGAAACGGATGGGACGAAGAACTAACCAGGCACAGCTTCGTGAAATGGTAGAGAAGCTGCGTACAGAGATTCCGGATATTTGTCTTCGTACCACATTGATTACGGGATTTCCGGGAGAAACAGAAGACGACCATGAAGAACTGATGCAGTTTGTGGATGAGTTGGAGTTTGACCGCTTAGGTGTATTTACCTATTCTCAGGAAGAAGATACACCGGCAGCAATAATGCCGGAACAGATAGAGGAAGATATTAAGCTGGAACGTCAGGCTGAAATTATGGAGCTTCAACAAGCTATTGCCTTTGAAAAGGCAGAGGAAATGGTAGGCAGAGTGTTGACGGTTATGGTAGAAGGTAAGATTGCAGAGGAAGATGCTTATGTAGCCAGAACCTATCGGGATGCACCGAATGTAGATGGCTATCTGTTTATTAATACAAGTGCCAATTTAATGACAGGAGATTTGGTGAAGGTTCTTGTAACCGATTCGAATGAATATGATTTGATTGGTGAGCTGTATCATGAGGAGGATGAAAATGAATTTACCCAATAAATTGACTATATTTCGAGTGATTTTAATATTGCCCTTTGTGTTACTGCTTTTGGGTGGTTATCACGAATGGGGCTGGTTTACCGCTATTTTCGGTGGTATCATGGAGTATGTGGATTACATTGCTTTGGCAATCTTTATTATTGCCTGTTTGACGGATTTGCTGGATGGTCATATTGCGCGTAAGTATAATCTGGTAACTAATTTCGGCAAATTTATGGATCCTTTGGCAGATAAACTTTTGGTGTGTGCAGCGTTGATTGCATTGGTAGAAATGGGCCGAATTCCTTCATGGGTAGTCATTGTTATTATCAGTCGTGAGTTTATTATCAGTGGCTTTCGTTTGATTGCATCTGATAACGGTGTGGTAATTGCGGCCAGCTATTGGGGCAAGTTTAAAACCACTTTCCAGATGATTATGGTGTGTCTGATGATTGCTAATATAGAAGCTATTGCGTTGCTTACTAACATTATTATGTGGGTAGCATTGATTCTTACGGTAGTATCGCTGGTGGACTATTTGTGGAAAAATAAGCATGTTATGAAAGATAATAAATAAATTGGAAAGGAGCCTTATGGCTCTTTTTCGCTATTTTGGATGAAATAGGTGTGTCTGTGTTACGTGGCAAACATACCGCAGACGTAGGGAGATATGAGGCGAGTAAATGAAAACGGAAAAGAAACCAATTGAACAGCAGGTTGTAGAATTGCTGTTACAGAAAAAGTATACCATTACCTGTGCGGAATCCTGCACCGGTGGCCTTTTGTGTGGTAAGTTGGTAAATGTATCGGGGGCATCCGATGTCTTGAAAAGTAGTATGGTAACTTATGCTGAGGAAGCAAAGGTCCGTTTTTTAGGAGTTAAAAAAGAAACGTTGGCCGAGTTTGGTGTAGTAAGCGAGCAAACAGCAAGAGAAATGGCAGAGGGAGTACTTCGTCTGGCAGAAGCAGATGTAGCATTAAGTGTTACAGGAATCGCAGGTCCCGGCGGTGGAAGCGAAGAAAAACCGGTGGGGTTGGTGTATATTGGATGTAATGTAAGGGACTCTGTTACAGTGAAAAGATATATTTTTGATGGGGACAGATTACAGGTAAGAGAGCAAAGCGTTATTGCTGCACTAGAATTGGCAAAGGAATGTATTTTGAAAAATTAGTATAAGAATGTTAGAAAATAATTGCTAAAAATATAAAAAAATGTTATATTGTTACCACAGAATTCTAAAATTCTAAGGAATAGGACTTTCATTGGAGAAGTCCGTCAGTCATTTTTATCGTACCGTATCAGGTATCCAATCCGTTAAAAATGCTTAGGAATTCAAATTTTTTGAGTAAAGTGTGGTGATGTGACGTTTTGAGGGTGGAATAAAGGACTCAATAAATTATATATTTGTATTAGAAATTAAAAATTGTTATTGACAAAATCGAACAAATGTTTTATTCTATAGGAAATTAGAACATTTGTTCCTTTAGAGAAGGAGATTTGAATATGGACAAGAATGAAAAATTAAGAGCATTGGATGCGGCGATTAGTCAGATTGAGAAGCAGTATGGCAAAGGGGCTGTAATGAAGTTGGGTGACCCTTCGGCACAGATGAATGTTGAGACCATTCCTACAGGATCCTTAAGCTTGGATATTGCATTAGGATTAGGCGGTATTCCCAAGGGAAGAATTATAGAGATTTATGGACCAGAATCCAGTGGTAAGACCACTGTTACATTACATATGATTGCGGAAGTACAGAAGAGAGGCGGTATTGCCGGATTTATTGATGCAGAGCATGCGCTTGATCCGGTTTATGCGAAGAATATCGGTGTTGATATTGATAATTTATATATTTCTCAGCCGGATAATGGTGAACAGGCATTGGAGATTACAGAAACCATGGTACGTTCCGGGGCTATTGATATTGTAGTTGTTGACTCTGTTGCTGCATTGGTACCGAAGGCAGAAATCGATGGTGATATGGGTGATTCCCATGTGGGCTTACAGGCAAGACTTATGTCACAGGCGCTTAGAAAGTTGACTGCTGTTATCAGTAAATCTAACTGTACGGTAGTATTTATTAACCAGCTTCGTGAAAAGGTAGGTATTATGTTCGGTAATCCGGAAACTACTACCGGTGGACGTGCATTGAAGTTTTATTCATCCGTACGTTTGGATGTCAGAAGAATCGAATCCTTAAAGCAGGGCGGTGAAGTAATCGGTAACCGTACCAGAGTAAAGGTAGTTAAGAATAAGATTGCACCTCCGTTCAAAGAGGCTGAGTTTGATATTATGTTTGGCGAAGGTATTTCCGCAGTGGGTGATATTGTAGATTTGGCGGCTAATATTGATGTAATTAATAAGTCAGGTGCATGGTATGCCTATATGGGCAATAAGATTGCTCAGGGACGTGAAAATGCAAAGCAGTATTTGAAAGACCATCCGGAAGTATGTGCAGAGATAGAAAATAAAATCAGACAGCACTATGGTTTAAATGGTGCTGTAGTAGAGAGTAGTGAAGAGTAAATGATTGTTACACAAATTACGGAATTATCGAAGAGTCGTAGTAAAGTGTATATTGACCAAGAGTTCGCCTTTGTTTTATACAAAGGCGAATTGCGTCTGTACCATATAAAAGAGGACGAAGAGATTTCTTTGGAAGATTATGATACAATTATAAAAGTGGTATTGCCTAAAAGGGCGAAATTGCGGGCTATGAATCTTTTACAGAAGCGTACATATACCGAGAAACAATTACGTGATAAATTGCAAGAAGGATTATATCCGCAGGAGATATTGGATAATGCTATTCATTATGTGAAATCTTTTCATTATCTGAATGATGAACAATATGCGCTGGATTATATAACCTATCATGAAGAAAATAAATCACTTAGAAAAATAGAACAGGACCTATATTTAAAGGGAATTGATAGAGATACTTTTCGAAAAGCTTATATGCAGTGGGAAGAAATGAGTGGCGGCCAAAACGAAGAAAAGATGATAAGTCAGCTGTTGGAAAAGAAAAAATATCACAAGGATTGTGATGTAAAAGAAAAACAGAAAATTTATGCTTTTTTGTTGCGAAAAGGGTATTCTGCCGAAACAATTCGTCGTGTAATGTATTTGGAAATCGATTAAGTGTGCAAATAATATAAAAAAATCGAACAAATTTTGGAAGATATGGACAGTTTTACTTGACATAACAAGGAATACAGTTTAAAATTTAACTGTTGTAAATTGCTTGTTAGGATAAATGTGCATACATTTATTCTATATTAGATATTTGTACAATGATAATTAAATAAGGAGGTGTCCTGTATGGGAGGATATGTTATCACCGCCTTGGTTGCAGTTGTTGTTGCTGCAGTTATCACATATTTTGTGACAGTATCTTTTATGAAAAAAGATGCATCGTCGAAAATTGGTAACGCAGAAAATAAAGCAAGAGAAATTATCGATGAAGCATTGAAGACTGCTGAGACAAAAAAGCGAGAGGCTTTATTGGAAGTAAAGGAAGAATCCATTAAGACCAAGAATGAACTCGACAAGGAAATCAAGGAACGTAGAGCGGAAGCACAGCGTTACGAGAGAAGAATTCAGCAGAAGGAAGAAAACATTGATAAGAAGGCTGATGCAATCGAGAAGAAGGAAGCTAGTTTGGCTGCAAAGGAAGAATCCCTCAATAAAATGAAGGAAGAAGTTTCTAAGCTGAATGAGCAAAGAGTACAGGAACTGGAAAGAATTTCAGGATTAACCTCTGAACAAGCAAAAGACTACTTATTGAAAATTGTTGAAGATGAAGTGAAACATGAAACGGCTGTCATGATTAAAGAGTATGAAAGCCGTGCCAAGGAAGAAGCAGACAAGAAGGCAAAAGAAATTGTAGTATCTTCTATCCAGAGATGTGCAGCAGACCATGTGTCAGAAACTACGATTTCGGTTGTGCAGCTTCCTAATGATGAAATGAAGGGTAGAATCATTGGTCGTGAAGGTAGAAATATTCGTACCTTAGAAACCATGACAGGTGTAGATTTGATTATCGATGATACTCCTGAAGCAGTTATTTTATCAGGATTTGACCCGATTCGTCGTGAAGTGGCAAGAATTGCCCTTGAAAAGTTAATTGTAGACGGTCGTATCCATCCGGCTCGTATTGAAGAGACTGTGGAGAAGGCTCAAAAAGAAGTTGAAGTAATGATTAAAGAGGAAGGTGAATCAGCTACTCTGGAAGTAGGAGTACATGGCATTCATCCGGAACTTGTAAGATTACTTGGTAAAATGAAGTTTAGAACCAGTTATGGTCAGAACGCTTTGAAGCACTCGATTGAAGTGGCTCAGTTATCAGGCTTGTTGGCATCTGAGTTAGGTCTTGATGTGAGACTTGCAAAGCGTGCAGGTTTATTACATGATATTGGTAAGGCCGTTGACCATGAAATGGAAGGCTCACATATTCAGCTTGGTGTTGAACTTTGTAAGAAGTATAAAGAAAACGCAACCGTTATTAATTCGGTTGAGTCACACCATGGTGACGTAGAACCTACATCCCTGATTGCATGCGTTGTTCAAGCTGCTGATACAATCTCTGCTGCAAGACCGGGAGCTAGAAGGGAAACATTGGAAACCTATACTAGCAGATTAAAACAATTAGAAGAAATAACAAACAATTTCAAAGGTGTAGATAAATCTTTTGCTATTCAGGCAGGTCGTGAAGTTCGTGTAATGGTAGTACCGGAGCAGATTACAGATGCCGATATGGTTCTGTTGGCACGTGATATTTCAAAGCAAATTGAAGCGAACATGGAATATCCGGGACAGATTAAGGTAAATGTAATCCGTGAATCAAGAGTTGTTGATTACGCTAAGTAAGACCAGACAGTTCGATTGACTGAAAATTTCATAAGATTAAAACCGTTGTGTAATGTTGCACAACGGTTTTTTAATGGATTAATTTAATAAAATTTGTGAAAATACCTCTTGTGTAATACTAAATCTTGTAGTATTATATATAAAATGTATGATTGTATACAATTATCCAAGCAGTATTTATGGAGGAAATATGAAAGCATATTGTGAATTGAGTAGAGAAGAACTTTTGGCTTTAAAGGAGCAGTTAGATGCAGCATATGAGGAAGAAAAGGCAAAAGGATTAAAATTAGATATGTCCAGAGGTAAGCCGGGCTTTTCCCAGCTGGCATTATCCATGCCGATGTTGGATGTAATTAATAGTGAGTCGGATATGAGAACCATGTTGGGCAATGATACACGTAATTATGGAGATTTGGACGGTATTGGCGAGTGTAGAAGAATTATGGCTAATATGATGTCTGTAGAAAAGGATAATGTAGTAATCTGTGGTAACTCCAGCTTAAATATTATGTATGATACGGTAGCCAGTTCTATGACACATGGTGTAAATGGTTCTATGCCTTGGTGCAAGTTGGATAAGGTAAAATTTTTGTGTCCGGTACCTGGTTATGATAGACATTTTCGAATTACAGAGTTTTTTGGTATTGAGATGATTTCTATTCCTCTGAATGAAAACGGACCGGATATGGATATGGTAGAACAGTACGTTAATAATGATCCGGCAGTGAAGGGTATTTGGTGTGTACCAAAGTATTCTAACCCTACCGGCATTTCCTATTCGGATGAAGTAGTGAAACGTTTTGCAAATTTGAAGCCGGCGGCTGAAGATTTCCGTATTTATTGGGATAATGCATATTGTATTCATCATTTATATGAAGATAAGCAGGATGAAATATTAAATATTTTAGAGGAATGCACCAAAGCAGGTAATCCAAACATGGTTTATATTTTTGCTTCTACCTCTAAGGTAACCTTCCCGGGTTCCGGTGTAGCAGCAATTGCATCTTCATTTGAAAATGTTGATTATATTCAGAAGCAGATGACAGTACAGACTATTGGTCATGATAAGATTAACCAGCTTCGTCATGCGCGTTATTTTAAGGATATTAACGGTATGAAAGAGCATATGAAGAAGCATGCAGACTTAATGCGTCCCAAGTTTGAGGCAGTATTAAGTGTTTTAGAGACTGAATTAGGTGGTTTAGGAGTAGGTACATGGACCAAACCTTATGGTGGTTATTTTATCTCTTTCGATGCTATGGAAGGCTGTGCAAAAGCTATTGTAGCTAAGTGTAAGGAAGCAGGAGTAGTATTGACTGGAGCAGGAGCTACTTATCCGTATGGTAAGGATCCTAAGGACAGCAATATTCGAATTGCCCCTTCGTTCCCAACACCTGAGGAAATGGCAATGGCTACCAATTTATTCGTACTTTGTGTAAAGCTTGTTAGTGTAGAAAAATTATTAAACGAGTAGGGAAACCTACTCGTTTTGAATATGGAGGAGAGGATTGGATATGGAGAAAATTACACGTTTAAAAAGAGAGTTAATTGCAAAGGGACATATTTTTGATTATTATCATGATACTATGCAAATTCCCAATGGAAATGTGGCAGTGTGGGATTTTATTCAGCATAAAGGAGCTGCCGCGGTAGTACCGGTGCGTGAGGATGGTAAGATTCTCATGGTACGTCAGTATCGAAATGCTTTGGACAGAGATACCTTGGAGATTCCGGCAGGCGGTTTGAATGGTGCGGATGAGCCGACAGATGTGGCGGCAATGAGAGAATTGGAAGAAGAAACCGGCTATGCCTGTGATAAGGTAGAATTATTGTTGTCAATCCGTACTGCAGTTGCATTTTGTAATGAAAAGATTGATATTTATCTGGCTAGGGATTTGCGTCCTTCCAAACAGCATTTGGATGAGGATGAATACATTGATGTGGAAGCATATACAGTAGAAGAATTATTAGATATGATTTATGCCGGAACCATACAGGATAGTAAAACAGTAAGCTCTATTCTGGCATATGCTAATAAATATTTGAAATAGGGAAGGAGTGGCATTTCCAATCCTTAATATGCATACAATGAAGAAAGTACTTTTGAAAGAGGTTGTTTTTTGAAGGAGATTCTTCGGACAAATATACTCATAGGCAAAGAGAAAGCTTTTGCAACAGTTTTTATACTAAGTCTGGCTGTGGGTATGTTGTATATTGTTTTAAATCAAAGTGAATTATTGTTACAGTCGGACGTGTTATCAGAGAATTCCTTATCTTTGATAAAAATAAAGAGTAGTAACAAGGAGTCACTTTTTTTATGGATTTTAAGGGAACGGATGTGGATTGTACCATTTTTATTTTTAATTTCTACTACAAATTTATGTGTGTGGGCTGTATACGGTTCCGTCGTTTGGTATGGTATTTCTTTTGGTACATTATTTGCGGTGGCAATTCTTCGATATCGGGTATTAGGCGTTTTGTTTTTGATGCTATGCAGTATGCCTCAGTATTTGTTTTATAGTGTTGCGATGATATTGACACTTCGTTTATGTAAAGAGCAGAGGAAGCCTGATAAGAAGTTTTTTCTTCAGTTAGTGGTGTTGGAGGGGATTGTTTTGGTAGGTTGTTTATCGGAAAGTTATGTAAATTATTATATACTTGAAAAAATTATAAAAATTTTTATTGGTGTGTAACGCAAGATATTGTGTTTACATAAAAACGGCAATCCTCTATTTTGTATCATTGGGCAAAAGTACTGAAAAATGCCTTGAAAATAGGCAATTTTGCGATTGATTTTCGACGGTTTTCACAGTATAATTTGGTTTATCCGCTTGTTTTTTAGTAAAGTGTGAAAGTTGTAGAAGGGATTGATGTGGGGCATGAAACAACAAATAGAAGCGTTTATAGTCTATTTACATAACGTAAAAAAAACTTCAGAAAATACCACAATGTCCTATCGTAGAGACCTATACAAGTGGATGGATTACATGAATAAACAGGGTGTGGATACTGTTTGTGATGTGACAAAAGAGCAGATACAGGAGTTTGTTGCGTATTTGGAAAAAGAAGGGTTTAAAGCAGCTACGATTTCCAGAAATATTGCAGCATTGAAAGCGTTTTATCATTATTTATACAAAGAGAAGCTGGTAAAAGAAGATATTTCCGATTGTATTCATGCGCCCAAGGTAGAGAAGAAATTGCCGGAAATTATGACGATGGAAGAGGCTGTCAGATTAGTGGAGCAACCGAGTGCAGATACACCGAAGGAATTACGCGATAGAGCTATGCTGGAGCTTTTATATGCTACCGGCATTCGTGTGTCTGAGTTAGTAAATTTAAAGGTTTCCGACCTTAACCTACAAATGGGTCTTTTAACATGTAAAGATGGAAGCAAGGAAAGAATGATACCCTTTGGAAATAAAGCGAAAGCAGCCTTAATAAAATATTTGGAAAAGGGAAGAGAAGCCATGCTTTTGGAATATGAAGCAGAGGAATTATTTGTAAATTGTTCCGGACAGTCCATGAGCAGACAGGGGTTCTGGAAATTAATCAAAGCTTATGCTAAGAAAGCCGGCATTGAAGCGGATATTACACCTCATACCTTACGTCATTCGTTTGCAGCACATTTGGTGGAGAATGGTGCAGACCTTAGAAGTGTACAGGAGATGATGGGACATTCCGATATTGCAACCACACAGGTGTATGCATCCCTAACCAACCATCATTTAAGAGATGTATATGCAAAGACTCATCCTCGCGGATGAGTCTTTTTACGTTTCATTTTATTCAAAATCAGCAATTGCATAAATTAACTTTTCGGTGTCTGACCAACCAAGGCAAGGATCGGTAATAGATTTGCCGTAAATACCGCCACCAACCTTCTGGTTGCCTTCTTCAATATAACTTTCTACCATAACGCCTTTCACAAGCTTATGAATATCAGTACTTAACTTACGGCTGTGCATTACTTCTTTTACAATGCGAATTTGTTGCTCAAACTGTTTGTTAGAGTTAGAGTGGTTAGAGTCAATAATACATGCCGGATTTTTCAAATTTAAATTCTCATACATATCATAGAGATGAATTAAATCTTCGTAATGATAGTTTGGAATACTTTGGCCATGTTTATTATTAGCACCACGCAAAACGGTATGAGCCAATTCATTACCGGTAGTTTTTACTTCGAAACCACGATAAATAAAGGAATGAGGATGCTGCGCAGCATAAACAGAATTCATCATAACAGATAAATCGCCGCTGGTAGGATTTTTCATACCGGCAGGTACATCAAAACCACTTACGGTTAAACGATGCTGCTGGTCCTCTACAGAACGTGCACCGATAGCAACGTAGGAGAGGATGTCGGATACATACATCCAGTTTTCCGGGTAAAGCATTTCATCTGCTGCAGTCAAACCGGTTTCCTGAATAGCACGGATGTGCATCTTTCTCATGGCAATCAGGCCGGCCAAAAAGTCGGGCTTTTTCTCAGGGTCGGGCTGATGAACGATACCTTTATAGCCCTCACCGGTAGTACGAGGCTTGTTGGTATAAATACGGGGAATCAGAATTAATTTATCCTTTACCTTGTCA
Organism: Acetatifactor sp.; assembly: GCA_045634745.1. Taxonomy (GTDB): domain Bacteria; phylum Bacillota; class Clostridia; order Lachnospirales; family Lachnospiraceae; genus Acetatifactor. Next base: position 16,291 of record JAZRAX010000050.1, read on the forward strand.
TTTACTTTTGCTAAGCGGTTAATGTAGTCACAAACGGAATCCTCGTTATCTGCAGAACAGGGTCCGATAATCACTAAGAATTTATTGCTTTTTCCTGTAATAACATCACGAATTTCAGCATCACGCTGTTCTTTGATTTTGGCCAAAGGCTCCGGTAATGCATATTGATTTTTGATTTCTTTCGGAGTCGGAAGCTTTTGTATAAATTCAAAACTCATAGGTCTATAATCCTTTCTTGGAAGTCATTCGCATAACACTAACGAATAGTTTACCACTCTAAAGGTTGTGTGGCAAGATTTTTCTTTTTAAGAGGGTCAGCAAATAAGCAGTGCTGGTGAAGATTTGTCCCACCAGTAATCCCCATAGATATCCCTGAATACCAATGGAAGAAACAAAGAAGTAAATAAACAATAATCGAATCAGAAGCGCCGTAACGTTTACAAAGAAAAGTGTGATTACTTTCCCCATTCCTTGTAAAATAGCCGACAGGGTGCCGTTTAAATAAATGAAGGGACAAATAAAGCTTAGACCGCGAATAAAGTAGCCTGCAAGACTACTTTGAAAAAGCAGTGTGCCTAACATTTTTCCGAAAAGTAAAAAAACAGTCAAACATGTAAATCCCAAAAGAGAACAATATTGAATGGTTTTTAGGGTTAACTTTTGTACTCCTTTTTGGTTTCCGCGAGCAGTTTCTTCGGAGATTAAAGGGAGTAGAAGCACGGCAATGGAACCGGTAATGGCATTGGGGAAAAAGATAAGAGGAAAGGCCATACCCGTCAATACTCCATAGACACTTAAGGCAGTGGCTTGGTCATAGCCATAAACTTTCAGGCATGCAGGAAGGGATACGGTTTCTATGCTTTGTAAGGCATTTAGTGTAACACGGTTGGCAATTAAAGGTAGTACCATAAGCATTAATGTTTTATAGGATAATGTATTATTTAAAACAACGCTAGTGGCCTTTGCCGGTTTCTTTGCAACAGAGTAAAAAAAGCATAGAGTAGCGACGAAGGTAGAGACAAATTCGCCAATAACCAATCCCAACACGGTTATGCTTAGAGGCGGTGTTTTTTGTTGGGATATAAAAGATAGAGAACAAATATAAACTCCCGCTACCCGGCTACATTGTTCGATGATTTGAGCTAATGCAGGAACCATAGCCTTTTTTAGACCGTAAAAATAACCATTTATGCAGGCATGCATTGCACTAAGGGGTATGGAAAGAGCCAGAATACGTATAAGGGATGCTGTACGCGGTTCGCCCAGCCAGCTTATGGCAATGGGTTCCGAAAACTGTATAAGTATAAGCATTGCCAGAAGGGAAACCGGCAAAGAAACAGAAAGCCCCATTATCATTGGTCTGGCAGAAGCATGATTACTGGAGCCTTTAGAGGCGGTAGTTTCTGCTACAAATTTGGATATGGCCGTTTGAAAGCCTGCAGCGCTTAAGGAAAAGGATAGTGCCATGACCGGACTGATGAGTTGATATATACCCATGCCTTCTTCACCGAAAGTCCGTGATAAATAAATGCGGTAAAAAAAACCAATCAGTCTGGAAACAAAGCCTGTTATGGTGAGTAAGAAGCTGCCTGCAATGAGAGGATGCTTGGATAATTTCTGAAACATAATATACCTCTTTATATAAGGGAAAGAAGCTACTTTATATTAGAATATTCATTTGCAAATGTTGACAGAACTATTTATAACTGAGTAATATAATAATGATGAGTATTTTTCATTGTAGTATAATATTTAGAGGTGTATATGAGTAAAAAGGTGGTAGTAGGTATGTCAGGAGGCGTGGACTCCTCTGTGGCAGCATATTTGTTAAAAAAGGCCGGCTATGATGTGATTGGTGTAACCATGCAAATCTGGCAGGATGAAGATACTATAACCCAGGAAGAGAATGGCGGCTGTTGTGGTTTGACGGCAGTGGATGATGCCAGAAGAGTAGCTGAGCACTTGGATATTCCTTATTATGTTATGAATTTTAAGGAGGAGTTTAAGTGCAAAGTTATGGATTACTTTGTGGAGGAGTATTTACAAGGACGAACTCCCAATCCGTGCATTGCATGCAACCGATATGTGAAGTGGGAGTCACTGCTTCGCAGAAGCTTGGAAATCGGTGCAGATTATATTGCTACCGGGCATTATGCACGTATTGATACCTTGCCAAACGGACGTCTGGCCGTTCGTAACAGTGTGACGGCAGCTAAGGACCAGACTTATGCATTATATAATTTGAAGCAAGAACAGTTGGCTAAAACTTTAATGCCTGTGGGGGATTATACCAAGGAGGAAATCAGACAGATTGCATTGGAAGCAGGTTTGCCGGTAGCTCATAAGGTGGATAGTCAGGATATTTGTTTTGTGCCAAATGGCGATTATTCTGCTTTTATAGATTCAGTGGCAGGGGACAGAGTGCCCGGACCGGGAGATTTTGTTACACCGGAAGGCAAGGTGCTTGGCAGGCATAAAGGAATAACCCATTATACCATTGGTCAGCGCAGAGGTTTGGAACTTCCTATGGGAGAAAGAGTATTTGTGACGCAGATACTACCGGAAACCAATGAAGTAATAATTGGTAAGAATGAGGATATTTTTACAACACAGGTACTATGCGAACACGTAAATTATATGGGTATGGAAGACTTAACAGAACCCCGTCGTGTACTTGCCAAGATTCGATATAATCATCAAGGCGAATATTGCATAATTGAAAAGTTACCGGATGGTAAGGTACTGTGTAGCTTTGAAAAGCCTGTACGTGCCGCTACACCGGGACAAGCTGTGGTATTTTATGATGGCGAGTATGTAATGGGTGGCGGAACGATTTTAAAATAAGTGAATATTATAGGGAAGAATGGAGGATGAGGTATCGTTATGGATTATCGTTATAATTTTAGAAATGGATATCAAAGAAACAGCTTTGGCAGTATCGGAGGTAAAATCGTTGATATTATGCCTTATGGCATCAGAAATACGAATATGGAAACTTGTATGACCATGGTAACGGTGGAGGATGAAGAGCAGAATATCACAAACTTTATTGTAACACCGTCTACCTGTGTGGTAGATTTTGTGACCTTGGAGGTAGGTATGATGTGTACCTTCTGGTATCGTCTGGATGCTCCGGCACCTTTGATTTATCCACCACAGTATAATGCGGCAGTGGTGGCACAGATGCAGGATGACAGAAGCATTGAAGTAAGCCGGTTTGATGAAATGCTGATAAATGAAACCAGAACTTTGCAATTAAATCTGGGAAATGCGGACAATGTATTTACCACGAATAATCAGCGTTTTCAGGGAAGTCCCGCCAATCGTGAATTGGTAGTGATTTATGATAGAACTACCAGAAGTATACCGGCACAGACCAATCCTATAAAAGTAATAGTGTTGTGTCAAAATATGTAAGAGCTTATAGGGATATAAATGATGTGAAGTAATAATCGTAACAGAGTATGAGGGATATATAACATGACAAATGAAGAAAGCAAGGCATCGGTCATACAGAACATGACGGATATGTCTGCAAGATTTCCGGACGTTTATGCAAAATACTATAATGGGGTTTATCGGGATACGGATTTGTTAGAAATGACAACACAACCTTTTTGGCAGAGTATGCGTTTAAGTAAAAAGCGCTTAGATGCCAAGGGGTTGTGCATGGATTTGGATCTAAAGGATGATTTTTCGCAAAAAAATGTGAGAAATTCTTATGTAGAAGTGGATTCGGATGGTTCCAATCTGGTAGGTCTGCATCATAAAAATGTGATTTCACAGAGACATTTTACCAAGAATGGCAAGAAGCTTCGGACGAAAAAAGAATACGAGCATTTAAATATTCATATGCTTCAAGGCAAGGTGGAAGGTGAAATTGCTATTTGTCCCAATTGTGGTCATGAGGGGAAAATTGCAGGTTTTATCGATGGATGTGATTTTTGTGGTTCATTGTTTACGGTAAAGGATTTTGAGACAAAGGTTTCCGGATTCTCTTTGGAGGAAAATACGGCGGTAAAGCTAAAGCATACCATGAACAAGACTGCCATAACGTTGGGTATCATCACAGGTGCGTTGATGATATTGGGGGCAATTTGTCTGGGATTAGTAATTTTGCTCCTGATGACCGGCAATAATGGTTTGGGGGCTGTTGGTTCCGTGTGGGGCTTTATGATTGCGGTGGATTTCGTGCAAGTAGGCTTTCGTTGTATTTGGATACTGTTGATTCTTTATGTGGCTTTGAGAATCTTCCTGTTGAATATTTATCGAAGCCGCATTCGGGGAGAACAGATTGTACAAAATATGATTCCGGATTTTTCGGGGGAGGATTTTTGCCAGAATCTGGAATATAAATTGCGCAATATTCATATGACGGACAACTGGATGGAGGTAAGTGCATTTGCCACATGTCCCTTGGAACGAATCGTGGAAAAGTATAGAGATGTAGTAGATTGTAATGTGACCCGATGTCGATTTACAGGAGCATATGAGCAGGACGAACGCTATGTAGTAAAGGCAATGATTACAATGCGCTTGACCTTGTGTACGGGGCGGAAAATCCGTACAAAATACGAGAAGCTGATGTTAACGCTGGATGGCAGAAAAAATGTAATTAATAAAAAGGAAATGGCTCTCCGTGAATATAAATGTGAGGGCTGTGCCAACAGTATTAATATTTTGGAGGGAAACACCTGTAGATATTGCGGTGCACCAATCGATTATGCAAAATATGGCTGGGTTATCAGGGAATATTGTATTGAAAAGAAACCGGCCAATATACATGCTATTGCCAGCGGTGTATTGATTGCTATCTATGCATTGGTATTTGTAGTACATCTAATCCATGCCAATGGTGATACAGAGAATGACAATTGGTTGACGGTATATAAGGATTTTGCACAGACGGAAAGCGAAGTCAAGGCAATGTATGAAAGCGTTCCTATGCCGGAGGATGTGCGTGATGGTGTTGAACTTACGGATACGCATTATGATATTGTATCCATGACGAATACTTATCGTGCACAGGATGCGGAAAAGTTGGCAGTAGAATACTTGGCATATTTGTTGGGAGATGATTTTATTTTTTATGAAGAAAAGTCCGGAATGAACAAATATGTATTTTATCGGGAAGAAGTCATTGAAGATGAGGCCGGTTATTTGATTGTAACGGTAACAGCTACAGAGGATACGATAACAGTGGCTATGGATGCGGCTTCGGATTTGGCAGAAGTACAGTAAATAGGAAAAAAGAATGCGGCACCGTGCAAGAAAGTACGGTGCCGTTTGCTGTTATAGTTTTTTAAACTCCGGTATTCTCTTTTCAAAAATCGTATAATATTTAAAACCGCATTCTTTCAGTACATCTTCAGCACGATTAAAATGCCTGTAGATATCTTTGGGGGTGTGAGCATCGGAGCCGATGGTAATGATTTCACCGCCCAAATCCTTGTAACGTTTAATGATGCCGGTGCAGGGATGCAGTTCTTTTAATCCTTTAATAACACCGCCGGTATTGATTTCAATACCCTTACCGTTTTCGATTAACAGTTCCAAAATCTTGTCTAATAAGTCGCGGTATTTCTCATAGGTGTAGTCGGCATCCTTATTAGGGCCGTAGCGGACTACATAGTCCAAGTGTCCGTATACATCAAAGTTTTGGAACTTCTTGATGTTATCAATAATGGACTGAAAATACTCACTATAGGCTTCTTCCTCGCTACGTCCTTCGTAGAAAGTAGGGAAGTAGGGGTCTTTTTTGTTACAGATGTGAGAGGAGCCGATAATAAAGTCATAATTGTGGGCTTTGGCAAAAATAGCGTTTTCCCGGGCAATGTGAGGCTGCAATCCCAGTTCCACACCAAATAATATATTTATTTTATCCTTGTATTTCTCTCTGTATTTTAATAAATCATAAAGATAGGCATCTGCATTTACTTCGAATTTACCGGCAGGGACTTCATCGCAAACCGGAAAGTCGTAGTCCTGATGCTCCGTAAAGCACATAGCGTTAAGTCCAAGCTCGATACCTTTTTGAATCATGGATTCCATAGGCGCATCGCTGTCGCCGGAGAAGTTAGAATGCATGTGAAAATCTGCAGTAATCGGCATTTTATTTCCTCGCTTTCCTTTTTTTATCCTCCTTAGTATAAAGCAGTTATGGAAAAACTGCAATATTTCAAAAGAGAAGAGTAATCAAGAGTTTATTTACTAGTAAAATGTACGAAAAAATCTCTGAAATGTAAAGAAAATGTAAAAATCAACCAAATTTAAAATATTTTTCAAATACATCTTGAATTATGTGAAGGAATTAGGTAAAATAAGACTGCTGATAAAATTTTGACAATCTAGCCTTGGCATTTGGACGAGCAATAGGCGGTATATGTCAAAAAATATAAAATTATTCATATTTTAGGAGGAAACTAAAATGGCAGTAAAAGTAGCAATTAATGGTTTTGGCCGTATTGGTCGTCTTGCATTCAGACAGATGTTCGATGCAGAAGGTTATGAAGTAGTAGCAATCAATGACTTAACAAGTCCTGATATGCTTGCTCATTTATTAAAGTATGATACCGCTCAGGGTAAGTACAAGTATGCTGACAGCGTTGTAGCTGGCGAAGATTCTATTACCGTTAACGGTAAGACAATCACCATCTACGCTAAGGCTAACGCAGCTGAACTTCCTTGGGGTGAATTAGATGTAGACGTTGTTTTAGAGTGTACAGGTTTCTATACCTCTAAGGCTAAGGCAGAAGCTCACATCACCGCTGGTGCAAAGAAGGTAGTTATCTCTGCTCCTGCAGGAAATGATCTTCCTACTATCGTTTACAACGTTAACCATGACACATTGAAGGCAGAAGATACCGTTATCTCTGCAGCTTCTTGTACAACAAACTGCTTAGCTCCTATGGCTAAGGCTCTTAACGATTTAGCACCTATCATGTCTGGTATCATGACAACTGTTCATGCTTACACAGGTGATCAGATGATCCTTGATGGTCCTCAGAGAAAGGGCGACAAGAGAAGAAGCCGTGCAGGCGCTCAGAACATCGTTCCTAACTCTACTGGTGCAGCTAAGGCAATCGGTCTTGTTATTCCTGAATTGAACGGCAAGTTAATCGGTTCTGCACAGCGTGTTCCTACCCCTACCGGTTCTACTACTATCTTAGTAGCAGTTGTTAAGGGTGCAGTTACTAAGGACGAAATCAATGCAGCTATGAAGGCAGCAGCTACCGAAAGCTTCGGTTACAACACTGATGAAATCGTTTCTTCTGATATCATCGGTTCTACCTACGGTTCTATCTTCGATGCTACTCAGACTATGGTAGCTCCTATGGAAGATGGCAATACTCAGGTACAGGTTGTTTCTTGGTATGATAACGAGAACAGCTACACCTCTCAGATGGTTCGTACAATCAAGTACTTCGCTGAACTCGCTTAATCAACAAATTAAGACCTATAAGGGTCCGGTCTTTTGGACCGGACCCTTTTTAATAATTATAATAAAAAGAAAGTGGAGGTCATCAAAATGGGCTTAAACAAGAAATCAGTAGATGATATCAATGCTAAGGGCAGAAAAGTTCTCGTAAGATGTGACTTTAACGTGCCTCTTAAGGAAGGCGTGATTACTGACGAAACTCGTATCAACGCAGCACTTCCTACAATTCAGAAGTTAATCAATGATGGTGGTAAGGTTATCCTTTGCTCACATCTTGGTAAGGTTAAGGAAGGTCCTAACGAGAAGGAATCTTTAGCACCTGTTGCTAAGAGACTTTCTGAGAAGCTTGGTAAGGAAGTTGTTTTCGTTGCAGATTACAACGTTACCGGTGAAGCAGCTACCGCAGCTGTAGCAGCTATGAACGAAGGCGATGTAGTATTACTTCAGAATACTCGTTTCCGTGGCAAAGAAGAGACCAAGAATGGCGAAGAATTCAGCAAGGAATTAGCTGATTTAGCTGATGATTACGTATGTGATGCATTTGGTTCTTCTCACAGAGCACATGCATCAGTAGCAGGCGTTACCAAGTTTATCACCGAAAAGGGTGGTTCTAACGTAGTTGGTTACTTAATGCAGAAGGAAATTGACTTCTTAGGTAATGCAGTAGAAAATCCTGTAAGACCTTTTGTTGCAATCCTTGGTGGTGCTAAGGTTGCTGATAAGTTAAATGTTATCTCTAACCTTTTGGAGAAGTGTGATACCCTCATTATCGGTGGTGGTATGGCTTACACTTTCTTAAAGGCTCAGGGTAAGGAAATCGGTAACTCATTAGTTGATGATGAGAAGATTGATTACTGTAAGGAAATGATGGATAAGGCAGAGAAGCTTGGTAAGAAGTTATTGCTTCCTATCGATACCACTGTTGCAGCTGGTTTCCCTAGCCCTATCGATGCTGAAATCGAAGTTACTTACGTAGATGCTGATGCAATTCCATCTGATATGGAAGGTCTTGATATCGGACCTAAGACAGCTGCTATGTATGCTGATGCAGTTAAGTCTGCAAAGACCGTTGTTTGGAACGGACCTATGGGTGTATTCGAGAATCCTACTTTAGCAGCTGGTACTATCGCAGTAGCTAAGGCTTTGGCTGAAACTGAAGCAACTACCATTATCGGTGGTGGTGACTCTGCAGCAGCAGTTAACCAGTTAGGCTTCGGTGACAAGATGAGCCACATCTCTACCGGTGGCGGTGCTTCCCTTGAGTTCTTAGAGGGTAAGGTACTTCCTGGTGTAGATGCAGCTGACGATAAGTAAGCTGACGAGATTATCATAATATATACTCCTTACGCAGGACGCTTTCGCTCCGTGAAAAACGTAACGGTTCTAAGCTCGAAAGAACCTCACTAAGAACCGACGATTTTCAAGGCCTTGCTTAAAGGAGTATATATCACTCAATCTCTTATACAACTATATTATATGGTGCATTTTGCACCAGAAAGAGGATATAATCATGGCAAGAAAGAAAATTATCGCTGGTAACTGGAAGATGAACATGACTCCCAGCCAGGCAGTAGAACTTGTAAATACTTTAAAACCCCTTGTAGTAAATGACGATGTAGACGTAGTATTCTGCGTACCTGCAATCGACATTATTCCTGCTATGGAAGCTGCTAAGGGTTCTAACATCAACATCGGTGCAGAAAATATGTACTTTGAAGATAAGGGTGCATACACCGGTGAAATCGCTCCTAACATGCTTACAGATGTAGGAGTTAAGTACGTTATCATCGGACATTCTGAGAGAAGAGAATACTTCGCAGAAACCGACGAAACCGTTAACAAGAAGGTATTAAAGGCATTCGAGTACGGAATTACTCCTATCGTATGCTGTGGTGAAACCTTAACTCAGAGAGAGCAGGGTGTTACCATTGACTTTATCCGTCAGCAGATTAAGATTGCTTTCTTAAACGTTACCGCTGAGCAGGCTGCAACTGCAGTTATCGCTTACGAGCCTATCTGGGCTATCGGTACCGGTAAGGTTGCTACTACTGAGCAGGCTCAGGAAGTATGTAAGGCAATCCGTGACTGTATCGCAGAAGTTTATGATGATGCAACAGCAGCAGCTATCCGTATCCAGTACGGCGGTTCTGTATCTGCTTCCAGTGCACCTGAATTATTCGCTCAGCCGGATATTGATGGTGGTCTTGTAGGTGGTGCAAGCTTAAAGCCTGATTTCGGCGCTATCGTAAACTATAACAAATAAGATTTTGTAGAATAGTTTAAATAAATATTCCGCTCTTCGTTATAAGCAACGTAGAGCGGAACTTTTTATATATTGCATGTGATAAGGAAAAGCAGATTATTAATTAGAGATATTTAATCAATTCATCGCGAATACCATCCATACGCGCGTCGGAAAGACCGAAATCCATTTCTTTATAGCTCCAGGCACTTCTGGATATTTCATACTTTTCAAAAATACTATGAATTGCTTTATACCATTTTAAAGTATCTTCCGGTGATACAATATCAATTACACCATATTCTCCACAGTAGAGAGACGTATTGTTGTTCTTTGCTGCTTCAATGGCGGAGGCAAAGAAATCGTCGAAGAATTCAGGAGAAACACCGCTTTCTTCAAAACTGATTCGCTCCTCTTGATTGAGAAAGTTTACCCAATAAGCACCCTGATGTGTGAAGTTTATCGGCTCATAACAATGGAAATTATAAATTACTTTGTCATCATAAGGGGCAGTTAAATCTTTGACAGCAGAAGCACTGTTATTATAATAGCTACCTACAAGAATGAGAGTATTCGGTGCATATGCACGAATTCGTTTAATACATTCGTTAGAGATTCGGTTCCATGCATCAATATACTCTTTGGCGGTGACTTCGTTGAGTAATTCAAATGCAATGCGATCGGAATAATCACCATAACGACGGGCAAATTCTTCCCACAAACGGTAGAAACGTTCTTGAAGTTTGGTACTTTCAAAGAATCCGTCTTCCTTTTCACCGAAGTCAAAGGAAAATCCTGCAGTTTTGTGAAGATCCAGAACCGTATTTAAATTGTATTTTTTACACCAATCTAAAGCTTTGTTAATTCGTTCAAAGCCTGCATCGTTATAACTTCCGTCTTCGTTTTCTATAACATTATAATCAATAGGAATTCGTACATGATCAACACCCCAAGAAGCAATCTTTTCAATATCAACCTCTTTAATAAAGTTATTAAGTCTATCTTCGCTATAATCACACTGAGATAACCAACCACCTAAATTAATTCCCTTGTAAAATTCTTTGCTTTTTAACATTTTTATGTCCACCTTTCTTTGGATTGCGTTTATGATGTGTTAACTGTATCATAAAAAATAGTACAAAAATATCATTTATATGCTATTTATGTTATAAAATTGTCATATCCATTAGAAATAACTGCAATAATGTGATATAATAAGTGAAAATGTGATATTTCATGATATATTCCAATGATATATTAATTTATATAATAAAGGAGAAGACAACATGAATATCAATAAGAAGCTTTCTCATGTAGAATTTCTGAATAGAGAGTATAATGTTTCCCATTTGTCCTATGAGCGTGAAATGGCTTTTTTGAGAGCATAAAAAAAGGGAATGTAGAAGATGCAAAACGTTTGTTTAAGCCTTTAAATAGCGACGAGTTGGGGAAACTTAGTGAGGATAAGCTACGCAACCTGAAATATCATTTGATAATAACGGTAGCATTTATTACACGTTATTGTATTGAAGGTGGTATGGAAATGGAAACTGCTTATAATCTGAGTGATATTTATGTGCAAAGCATTGATGTGTGCAGTACCCAGGAGGAGATTAATCGGCTTCACTTGGAAGTGGTGGAGGAGTATGCGAAACGCATGCATATGATTCAAAAAACAAATCATTATCCCAAAACCATAATGATTTGCCTTGATTATATTTTTGATAATTTACATACGAAAATTACTTTGGAACAGTTGGCAGCCGAAGTAAATTTGAGTTCTGCCTATCTTTCAAAGCTGTTTCATAAAGAGGTGGGAGTCAAGGTATCCGCTTATATTACAAAAAAACGAATTGAAGTAGCAGAAAATATGCTGAAATACTCGGATTATTCCAGCATAGAAATATCAAATTATTTATGTTTTAGTTCGGAGAGTCATTTTATTCAAGTGTTCAAAAAGTATACAGGTTATACACCGAAAAATTATCGTGAAAAGTTTTTCAGAACACGTTGGGGCAATTAATAAACAATCGGCAGCAATTGAAATGGAGAATAGATGAACGGAGGAAAATATATTATGCTGAAATTAACAGATTTTGGGGCAATCGGTGATGGTATTTATTTGAATACAGAAGTTTTTCAGGCAGCTATAGATGCAGCTTCTGTAAAAAAGGAAGGCTTAAGTATACCTGCTGGAATTTATTTGACAGGTACCATTAATTTAAAGGGAGTATCCCTGTATCTGGAAGCTGGAGCGGTGATAAAAGCTTCTTCAAGTATGGAAGACTATCCGGAACAGGATTATATTCATAATGAAATGGGGGCACTTCGTGCGCTAATAATAAATCGTGACGCGGATAATGTGTCAATTACAGGCGAAGGAACTATTGATTTAAGTGGAAAATCATTTTATGACACTTCAGTAATGAATGTACCCCAGAGTAAGGTGCCTTTCAATGAAAAACAGATTGCGGAATGTACTTATCCTATTGGTACACGTCCCGGACAGTGTATTTTCTTCCATAAAAGTAAAAATGTGCGTGTTTCCGGAATAACGATTCTGGATGCTCCTTGTTGGACCTTAAGCTTTAATGAATGTGAAAATGTAAAGGTAACCGGACTTACCATTGATACAGATTTAAATGTGCCGAATGACGATGGCATACATTTATGTAGCTGTAAAGGAGTGGTTATTTCAGACTGTAATATTTCCAGCGGTGATGATTGTATTGCTTTGTCTTGTATAACAAATTGGAACAAGTCTTGTGAGGATGTGGTAATTACAAATTGTGTGCTCAGATCTTGTTCAAAAGCCATTGTAATCGGTTATATTTATAGTGTTATCCGTAATGTAACGATTTCCAATTGTATCATTAAGGAAAGTAACAGAGGCTTGTGCTTCATGTGCAATGATGAGAGCGGTTTGATTGAAAACGTACGCATCAGCAACATGATTATAGATACCCGTGTCCGTGCCGGTAACTGGTGGGGCAATGGTGAACCCATATTCTTTATGGCACTTAAGCATGACTATCATATTCCGGTAGAGCAGAAGCCGAAACGTTTGACAGACTGTGCCATCAAAAATGTTCATATTGATGGTGTGACCTGTATGGGTGAAAATGTTATAGGCATTGTGGGCAAGGGTAACAACATTAAGGAAGTAACACTTAAAAATATTGATTTTACACGTAAAGCATCGGAAAATCTGATGTTAAAGGGAGCTACCTTAGATTTATCCCCATCAAATGTGGTGGTGGATGTACCGGAGGACTGTGGTTTGTATGTGGAAGGCCTTTTTGATGTGACTTTGGAAAATATAAATACACATCAGTGGTCAACGATTATGAGATAGAATGTAAAGTGTAAAGTCTGTTAAAGCATCCTTTATTGCATATTTTACAATATTGTGTTATAGTAAAGCATAAAAGTAATTTCCTTACTTGGGGGGAAAGGGGTGTAAGCTATGATTTTTAAGTGTAAAAACTGTGGCGGAAATACGATTTACAGTCCGGAACATCACAGCATGTATTGTCCGTACTGTGATAGTGAGAAGAGCGAGCAACGTACCAATGATGCATATAATATTACTACATGTCCCGATTGTGGTGGTGAACTGACCATTGAAGCACATACCTCGGCATTACAGTGTACATATTGCGATAACTATATTATTTTAAACGACAGGGTAGAGAATGAATATCTGCCGAATAAGATCATTCCTTTTAAATTCAGTAAGGAAATGGTTAAGAATATGCTGAAGGATAAGTTCAAGAAGTGTGTTTTTGCACCTACAGACTTCCTTTCTGAGGCGAGACTTAACAGCATGCGGGGAGAATATGTTCCGTTTTGGATGTATGGTTATCAGACCAAGTGTGTATATCAGGGCGAAGGTGTGAAAATTCGTACTTGGAGAACCGGTAATGTAGAACATACAGAAACCTCATATTATGATGTAATTCGTGATATGGATGTAAGTTATTCAGACATTCCGGTAGATGCATCGGACAAAATGGCGGATAATGTTATGGATTTAATGGAGCCATATAACTATGGAGAGATGGTGCCCTTTACTCCGGAATATATGTCAGGATTTTTCGGTGAAAAGTATAATATGGCTTCTGATGCAACAGAAGCCCGTGCTCGGGAAAAAATGTCTGTCAGCGCAAATGCAATGTTAAATCAAAGTATTAGTGGTTATGCTCGTATGACACACCGTACGAAGAATATTAATGGTGTGAATAGTAAGACAGAATACGCCTTACTTCCGGTTTGGAAATATGTATATACATATAATGAGATTATGTATCCATTCTATGTGAATGGTCAAACCGGCAAAATTGTAGGTAAAGTACCTATTTCTAAGAAGAAAGTATTTGCTTATGGTGCTACCTTGTGGGCAACACTTACCGGTATACTGTTGATGTTGGGTTATATTGTACAGTGTTTGGCGTAGTAGGAGGGGCATATGGATATTGATGTAAAGAAGCTGGCGAAACAGCAATATTTTAAATATTTTAGAATATGGTTTATTGTGCTTGGAATTCTGGCAGTGGTTTCCGTGGTATTGTTTGTAGGAAGTTTGTTGAAATCTGACGAAAAGGGAGAACGTGGTAATTCCAAAGCACCGGAAGAAAGAGTTTATGATTATGCGGAAGTTTTGTCCTCCGGCGAAGAAGATAAGCTACGTGAATTAATTGCGGAGGCAGAAGCAGAAATCAGGTGTGATATAGTGCTGGTTACTATTAATCAACCGATGGAAAATTTAACGGATGAAGAGATGGAAGAATATGGTTATCGTCACAATAATTGGGATGATAATATGATGGATTATGCCGATGATTTCTATGATTACAATAACTATGGTTATGAAGACGTAGGTGGTTCGGGTGCACTTTTGTTAGACAACTGGTATGAAGGTCAGGCAGGTAGTCACTTATCTACTAGTGGTGATGTGTATGAAATGTTCGGAATGGACCAGATTAACTATGTGTTGGATGAAGTATACTATGGTTTGGATGACGGAGAATATGAAGCCTACAAAGCATATATTGATGCTATGGTACGTTTAATGAGCCGTGGAAATGGTGATGTGGTTGTTTATGGAAGTGGCAGTAGTTATTTATTAGGTGCTCTTTTGATTCCTATAGTGGTAGCTGTTGTTTTTATCTTAATTAATTTGAAGTCAAAAGAGGGTAAGGTAACAACATCTGCATCTACTTATGTTGATAATGGTAAGGCAAAGATTAATATTTCTCAAGACCGTTTCATCCGTAAGTCTGTATCCACCAGAGTAATTCAAACCAGCTCTAGTGGTTCGCGTAGCAGCGGAGGCGGTGGTCGCGGTGGTTCTCATCGTAGCAGTAGTGGTAGAAGCCATGGTGGCGGAAGTCGTCGGAGATAAAAAGATAGAAATAGAAAAGTACATGTGATGAATGCTCGCATTCAAGAACATGTACTTTTTTATTTCTAGTTGTCTTTGAACTATAAAAAAAGCACTCGCATGACGGTACGAGTGCTTTCATATATCTTATAAAATTAAGCCATTGCGTTAACAGCTTTGCTAAGACGAGAAACCTTTCTAGCAGCGTTATTCTTGTGGTAAACGCCCTTAGAAGCAGCCATCTCAATAACCTTAGTAGCATTAGCAAGTTCAGCCTGAGCTGCTGCCTTATCGCCAGCTTCGATTGCTGCGAAAACCTTCTTCATAGCAGTCTTAACACCAGACTTGATAGACTTATTTTTCTCAGTTCTAATCTTTGCAACTTCGATTCTTTTCTTTGCAGATTTAATGTTAGCCAAAGTTCTACACCTCCCATTGGATG
Source organism: Acetatifactor sp. (assembly GCA_045634745.1). GTDB lineage: Bacteria > Bacillota > Clostridia > Lachnospirales > Lachnospiraceae > Acetatifactor. The sequence continues at coordinate 31,796 of JAZRAX010000050.1, forward strand.
ATATTCGTTATTTTACTAGAAAATGTTTCACTTAAGCCAGACACGGAGGACTAAGTAAACATACTCTTGTATTTTAGACAAGGATTACCAATTTGTCAATACATATTTCACGTTTTTTTTGAAAAAATAGTGATAAATGTATGTTTGGAGGTCATTATGAGTAATTTTCAAGTAAGAACAGACTTGGTTTTGGAAGCAAAAGAAAGTATATCTGAGACCAGTCCCGGGTTGCATGGTGTGCGTGTAGAGGAATATGGTCCGGATGAGGATAACATACATGTAACAAGAGTAATGATTGAAACAAAAAATGCTGCTAAAGCTATGGGAAAACCTGTTGGAACCTATATAACCATTGAAGCACCGGAATTGTTGGAGGCCGATGAAGATTATCATAGAGAGATTTCCCTATGTCTGGCCCATGAATTAGGAGAAATGTTGCCAATAAAGGAAGATGGTGTATCTATTCTGGTGGTGGGCTTGGGAAATAGAGAAGTCACGGCAGATGCATTGGGTCCCAGAGTGTTGGATAATTTATTAATAACCCGTCATATTGTAAGAACCTATGGTAAAGCTGCCTATGAAAATGCTTGCGTAAATGAGGTGAGTAGCTTTGAACCCGGAGTTATGGCAAAAACAGGTATGGAAACGGCAGAAATCGTAAAGGGTGTGGTGGCAGAGACTAAGCCGGATGCATTGATTGTAGTGGATGCTTTGGCAGCACGTAGCACCAAACGATTGAATAGAACCATTCAGATTACCAATACAGGAATTCAGCCGGGATCCGGTGTGGGAAATCATCGAAATGCATTGACAGAGGAGACTCTAGGATTACCGGTAATTGCTATTGGTGTGCCTACTGTAGTAGATGCAGCAACGATTGTAAATGATGCGCTGGAAAAAATAGCCACAAATAAAAATGACTTGGGAAACTTCAGAAGCATGGAGCGATATCATGTGACTTTCTCGGAGTTGAATAATATGTATATGACCGGTAAGGATATTGATGCAATGATTAAGCGTGTCAGTTATACTTTGTCGGAAGGGATTAATATTGCGTTAGATTGTAAGGAATAGGGGAAAGATAGAACTCATATATATAAACAATGATAGTATTTTGTGAGCGGTAGATGTTGAAGAAATATGGCAAAGTGCTTATCTTGGGGTTAGTTGTATGCGTGTGGTTGAGTGTCTATAGAGATTGCATTTGTGAGAAAAGTATGGAGGTTTTGTTTCCTATAATTTCTTATTCAAAGGAGGAAACATTTACTGTTTCAGTAATAAATAATATTTTAGAAGAGTACTATCCTTTGTTGGCTAATGAGAATTCTAATACAGTAATTGCCAGACGGGAGGATTTCTTCCAATTAAGAAAAATAAAGCCGGTGGAGCTGGTTACCATGATGGGATTGGAAAATGGTGTAGAGGAGACGGCAAATAATGTGACGGAAGAGTCTCTCCTAGAGGCTGATAAAGAAGCAACTGCAAATATAGAAGAGACAATAGAAGTGCCAATAGATGTTCAGGAGCCGGAGGAAGTGGTAGAGACACTTTTTGTGCCCCATACCTTACAAAATAAAATAGACATGCAGGCATTATCGGATTATGAAACACTTCTTAAAAATTTTTATACGATTGATGCTTGTGCCATGGTGGGAAGTAATTTATTGGATGCAGAGGCATTAATGGATGTGGACTTGCGTATTACAAAAAACACAGAGGAACCACAAATTTTAATCTATCATACTCATTCCCAGGAAGGCTATGCGGATTCCGTAGCAGGAGATGATGGAACTACAATCGTAGGAGTAGGAGAGCATCTGGCAAATATCTTGAGAGAGGAATATGGATATCAGGTGTTGCATCATACTGGAAAATATGATGAGGAAACAAGAAACAATGCTTATTCCAGGGCGTTGCCGGATATTGTAGAGCTGTTGGAACAGTATCCCTCCATTGAAGTGGTAATTGATTTGCATAGAGATGCCGTCAATGAAGGGACTAAATTGGTTGTGGATGTGGATGGACGTCCAACTGCCAAGTTTATGTTTTTTAACGGGGTCAGCTGTACCAGAAATACCGGAAGTATCAGCTATTTGGAGAATCCGTATCAACAGGAGAATCTGGCGTTCTCTTTTCAAATGAAAAAGGCGGCAGAGGAGTATTATCCGGGACTCACTCGAAAAAATTACATACATGGATATCGATATAATATGCATTTATTACCCAGAACCACTTTAATTGAATTAGGAGCCCAGACGAATACCCTGGAAGAAGCTATGAATGCTTGTGATCCAATTGCACATATTTTAGATATGGTATTGTCCGGTGCCTAAATCAAGAATACAAAGAGCAAATTGCGAAGAGTCTTGCGATATTTAGCCATTTCTGTTACAATCATACTAATTATGAGTATTTATTTGTTGAATAACTTAATTATTTAAGAAGATATAGGTAAAGTGAGGAAATATAGATGGCAGTAACAGACCAGAGCAGAATTCGTAATTTTTGTATTGTGGCACATATTGACCATGGTAAGTCTACCCTGGCAGACCGTATTATAGAGAAGACAGGCTTGCTTACAAGCAGAGAAATGCAAGAGCAGGTTTTGGATAATATGGACTTAGAGCGAGAGCGTGGTATTACCATTAAAGCACAGACAGTCCGTACAATTTATAGGGCAAAGAATGGGGAAGAGTATATTTTTAACTTAATTGATACCCCGGGTCATGTGGATTTTAATTATGAGGTAAGCCGTTCTCTTGCTGCTTGTGATGGTGCTATTCTGGTAGTGGATGCTGCTCAGGGAATTGAAGCACAGACATTGGCAAATGTATATTTGGCATTGGATCATGATTTGGATGTATTTCCGGTAATTAATAAAATTGATTTGCCTAGTGCAGACCCTGACAGAGTAATTGAAGAAATCGAAGATGTCATCGGTATTGAAGCCCAGGATGCACCTTTGATTTCTGCCAAGAATGGTATTGGTATTGAGGATGTATTAGAGGCAATCGTGGAGAAGATTCCTGCACCGGGAGGGGATGCGGACAAGCCATTACAGGCACTTATTTTTGACTCAGTATACGACTCCTACAAGGGTGTTATTATTTTCTGTAGAATTATGGAAGGTCGTGTGAAAAAAGGAACTACCATCCGTATGATGGCAACCGGTGCCAAGCAGGAAGTAGTAGAAGTAGGATATTTTGGTGCAGGCCAGTTTATACCCTGTGAGGAGCTTTCCGCAGGAATGGTAGGCTATATTACAGCATCCATTAAAAATGTACGTGATACGGCGGTAGGCGATACTGTTACGGATAATAAAAATCCCTGTACCGAGCCTCTTCCGGGCTATAAAAAAGTAAATTCCATGGTTTACTGTGGTATGTATCCGGCAGATGGAGCTAAGTATCCGGATTTAAGAGATGCGTTAGAAAAACTGCAGTTAAATGATGCTTCCTTGAATTATGAGCCGGAAACATCAATTGCACTTGGCTTTGGTTTCCGTTGCGGTTTCTTGGGCCTGCTTCATTTGGAGATTATTCAGGAACGTTTGGAAAGAGAATATAATTTAGATTTGGTAACAACAGCACCGGGTGTTATTTATAAGGTGTTTAAGACCAATGGAGAAATGATTGAGTTAACCAATCCTTCTAATTTACCGGATCCTTCAGAAATTGAACATATGGAGGAGCCTATTGTTAGTGCGGAAATTATGGTAACGCAGGAGTTTATTGGTTCCATTATGGAGCTTTGTCAGGAACGCCGTGGCTGTTATTTGGGCATGGAATATATAGAAACCAACAGAGCATTGATTAAGTATGAGCTTCCGTTAAATGAAATTATTTATGATTTCTTTGATGCACTGAAGTCCCGTTCCAAAGGTTATGCATCTTTTGACTATGACATTAAGGGTTATGAAGAGTCTAAGCTTGTGAAGCTGGATATTTTAATTAACAAGGAAGAAGTGGATGCTTTATCTTTTATTGTACATTCGGATTCGGCTTATGAGCGTGGTCGTAAAATGTGTGAAAAGTTAAAGGATGAGATCCCCAGACATTTGTTTGAGATCCCGATTCAGGCTGCAGTAAGCGGTAAAATTATTGCCAGAGAAACGGTTAAGGCTATGCGTAAGGACGTACTTGCTAAGTGTTATGGTGGTGATATTACCCGTAAAAAGAAGCTGTTAGAGAAACAGAAAGAAGGTAAGAAGCGTATGCGTCAGGTTGGTAACGTGGAAATACCGCAGAAGGCCTTTATGAGCGTATTAAAGCTGGATGACAAGAAATAAAGATAAAGAGAGTCGCATGCGGCTCTCTTTTGTTGCCATTGGGGCGTTTTTGGGATAGCAGAACTATATAAGGGTAGAAAGGAGGAGCTGAAATGAATAATAAAAAAGAATTGGAGCTATACATACATATTCCTTTTTGTGTGAGTAAGTGCAAATATTGTGATTTTATATCGGCTCCTGCAACGGAAGAAGCGAAGGATGCTTATATGGAGGCGTTGTGCAAAGAAATTATAGGTAGAAGTACAGCGTATAGTGAATATCAAATTGTAACTGTTTTTATTGGAGGAGGAACCCCTACAGCGGTTAATCCTATGTGGATAAGCAAGATATTAGGGCTGGTAAGACAGGAGTATAATTTGGATGAAAATGCCGAGGTTACCATGGAAATGAATCCGGGAACGGTGACGGAGCAAAGTCTGGAAATCTATAAAACCTCCGGAGTCAATCGGTTAAGTATAGGACTTCAGTCTGCAAATAATCAAGAACTAAAGCTGCTTGGAAGAATACATACGTATGAACAGTTTCTGGAAAGCTATGTATTGGCAAGAAAAGTCGGTTTTGAAAATATTAATGTAGATATTATGAGTGCGCTACCGGAACAATCGGTAGAGTCCTATTTATATACCTTAGAAAAAATCACAAATCTTATTCCGCCACCGGAACATATTTCTGCATATAGTTTGATTGTAGAAGAAGGTACTCCTTTTTATGAGGCAAATACTTCCGGAAGTCTGCATTTGCCTACGGAGGATGAGGAAAGGAAAATGTATGAATTGACAGGTTCTCATTTGAAACAAAAGGGGTATGGACGGTATGAAATATCCAATTATGCAAAGAAGGGAAGAGAATGTAAACATAATGTAGGATATTGGTTGCGGCGAGAATATTTAGGTTTGGGTATTGGAGCTGCATCGTTGGTGGATAATAAACGTTTTTCAAATGTAACGGATATAGAAGAATACATGAAAGAACCTTGTAAAAAATACGGAGAGATTCATACATTGACTGTAGAAGAACAGATAGAGGAAACCATGTTTTTAGGACTTCGTATGATTGGAGGTGTAGAAGAGGAAGCATTTGAAAAGCAATTTGGAATAGAATTGGTGAAGCTGTATGATGAGGTGTTAAATAAACATTTTGAAAATGGATTGTTACAAAGAGAGTGTAGAGAAGGTAAAATGTATATTTGTTTAACACCAAAAGGTTTGGATGTTAGCAATTATGTTATGGCAGATTTTTTAGAGCCTGTTCTTTTTTAATTTAGAAAAGCACTGTAACTGTCCTAAGCACATAAAATATTTTTAAGAGAATCCTACGGAGGGGTTACGTTGAAAACCTTTCAGAAACCATTGACCGCGGGAGAAGAAGCTTTTTATTTAAAGCAGCTTAAAAGTGATGATGTATGTGTTGCCAAGGCGGCGAAGGATATATTAGTAGAGCATAATATGCGTTTAGTGGCTCATATTGCGAAAAAATATCAGAATGTGGACGAGGAAATGGAAGATTTGATATCCATTGGATGCATTGGCTTAATAAAGGCCATAGATTCTTTTGATGCAGGCAGAGGAAGATTGGCAACATATGCTTGTAGATGTATTGATAATGAATTGTTAATGATGCTTCGGGGGAAGAAAAAAACGTCCAAAGAAATCTCGCTTTTTGAACCTATTGGGCAAGACAAAGAAGGCAATGAAATTCACTTGATGGATGTTATTGAACAGCAGCAGTATGATATTGTAGAAGAGATGGAAAAACAGAATCATTTAGGAAAATTATCCGGCTATTTACAAAAGGCACTTACGGAGAGAGAGAGGCAGATTATCATACTTAGGTATGGTTTGTATGGAGGAGAAGAGGTTACACAAAATGATATTGGTGAGATGCTGGGGATTTCCAGAAGTTATGTCAGTAGAATAGAAAAGAAGGCATTGCAAAAACTGAAAAACATGTTTTTGGAGCAAGGATTTTAGTTGTCAAATGATATACATTAAGGTATAATAGAAATAATATTGGGGGAAAAGGACATGCAATTTGTAAAAACAGATGAATTGAAAATCGGTATGAGATTAGCACGTCCGATTTACAATAAAAAAGGGGTATTGTTATTTGAACGTGATTCGAAGCTAACCATGCAGGCGATTCAAAGTGTGAAGAACTTTGGTTTGCTTGGTGTGTACATTTTGGAACCGGCAGAACCGGTACCACCCATGTCAGAAGAAGATTTGGAGTTTGAACGGTTTCAGACCATGATGGTCTTTGCCATAGAGGAAGAATTGGAAAATATTCGTATTACTTCAATGGCGCAAAAGATGCCCAGTTTGGCTGGGATGATTATTAAAAAATATGGTCATTTGGATAAGAAGGTAAATTTTTATCAGAATTTAAGAAGTAAAAGTGACTTTATATATAAACATTCCTTGAATGTGGCGATTTTATGTACCATGATATCTCATGTAATGAATATTTCCCTGCAGGAACAGACGAATACAGTATATGCAGCATTGGCACATGATATCGGAAAGTTGGATTTGTATAATAATAATCGTGAAAATAAAGAAATTTCGGAAGAACGTTTGTGGGATGCTCAATTTGCGGCGGGTTCTTTGATAGAAAGTGCATTTTTGGATGGTATCAGTGTGAGGCGTATATGCGTTCAGGCTGCGAGAACACAAAAGGATTTCAATGATGGAAAAGACTCGCAACTGAAACTTGTAACCGGAGCGAAGATTTTGCTTGTGGCAAATCGCTATGATGAAATAACTGCCATGCAACTAAATGATAAAAATTCTGATTCGGAGGTCAGGGCTTTAAAAGAGTTGATGGACAAGCCTGAGATTTATGACCCGGAAGTGGTACAAGCTTTGACAAAGGTAATACATATTTTGGCACCCGGTATAAGTGTAGTTTTAAACAGTGATGAAAAGGCATTGATTTTAAAGGAAAACAGTCGTAATATTTTACGACCTATGTTGTTAAGTTTTCGTGATAACAGCATTATTGATTTAGGACTTGCAGAGTATTCAGACTTAGAGATTGTAGATATTATGAAGAGTTTGGATAACAGGTGCATTATAGATTATGAAACGTTAAAAAAGGCAGGATTTTAAAATATATTTTAGGAGGAAAGAATATGCCAAACATAGAAGATATTCTTAGAGTAGCAAAAGATGCAGGAGCGTCCGACGTTCATTTAACCGTTGGTATTCCGCCCAAAATGCGTGTATATGGTAGCTTGATTACCATGGATTATCCGAAACTGCTTCCCGCAGATACCTTGGATATTTTGATTTCCATTATGACAGAGACACAGCGTCAGCGTTTTGAAGAACGTGGTGAGTATGATATGTCTTTCTCATTACCGAATGTAGGACGTTATCGTTTGAATGCGTTTAAACAGCGTGGTTCTATTGCAATGGCATTCCGTTTGGTAGGTACGGAGATTCCTTCACCTGAAGCTCTTGGTATTCCTAAATCAATTGTTGATTTGTATCAGCGTAAGCGTGGACTTGTATTGGTTACCGGTCCTACCGGTAGTGGTAAGTCAACTACATTGGCAGCGGTTATTGACAAGATTAACACCTGTAGAGATGCGCATATTATTACACTGGAGGACCCTATCGAGTATTTGCATCAGCATAAATTATCTATGGTTAATCAGCGAGAAATCGGTTTGGACTCTGATAATTATGCAAATGCATTACGTGCAGCACTTCGTGAAGACCCTGATGTTATTCTCATCGGTGAGATGCGTGACTTTGAAACCATCAGTGTAGCGATTACTGCAGCAGAAACAGGTCACTTGGTATTGTCTACATTGCATACCATTGGTGCAGCAAGTACCGTAGACCGTGTAATTGACGTATTCCCTCCTCATCAGCAACAGCAGATTCGTGTGCAGCTGGCTAACGTATTAGAGGCGGTTATTTCACAGCAGTTGATTATGACTGCAGACGGTAATGGACGTGTGGCAGCATTTGAAGTAATGCATGCAAATCATGCTATCCGTAACCTGATTCGTGAAGGTAAGTCACATCAGATTCCTTCCATTATTCAGACCAACCGTAAGATTGGTATGATTACCATGGATGATGCAATCTTCCAGCTTTATGTAGATGGAAGAATTGACCGTGATATGGCAATTCAGTTTGCACAGGATCCGGATGCAATGGACCAGAGAATTTAAGGATAGATAAGAGTTTGGGAGTGACATCTCAAACTCTTTGTTTTTTTGCTAAAAAGTAAAAAAGAACTTGCAATATTTTGAAACTATGTTATTATAAGCATATCTATATATTATTTAATCAATGAATTCATTTAATTTCATTTATTCGTGACAGTTTCTGTCGCAATTTCAATTTATATGAACTGAGAAAGGAGAGAGTATGTTTAGTTCAATTACTACGGGGGGCCTGGATGGTATGGAGGCTTATTTGTTGCAGGCAGAGGTGGATATTTCTACCGGATTGCCTGGTTTTTGCATGGTTGGTTCTTTGGGAAATGAGGTGCGGGAGGCAAAGGAAAGGATACAGGTGGCTTTAAAAAATGCAGGATTTGATGTACCACCTAACAAGATTACTATAAATTTGTCTCCGGCAAATATTCACAAAGAAGGAACCGGATATGATGTGCCTATTGCGGTAGGACTGCTTATGAGTTTGGGATACTTTGAAGAACATGTTTGCCAGAATATGTTGTTTGTAGGGGAGCTTGGCTTAAACGGAGAAATAAAGCCTATAAAGGGAGTGTTGCCTATTGTGAGAATGGCGGCATTGAGTGGTATAAAGTATTGTATTGTACCGGAGGGCAATGTGATAGAAGGGAGTGCGATTCCGGGAATTTGTGTGAAAGGTGCTTCGAATATACGTCAGTTAGTGGGATTTTTACAGGAAGAGAATGGAAAAGAAAGGGATAAGATATTACCTACATATGAGTGTTCTTTGCCTGCGATTCAAAAGAGAAATGAAAAACAGATAGGGTATGACTTTTCAGAGGTGCGCGGACAGGAAGTGGCTAAGCGTGCTGCGGAAATAGCAGCAGCCGGGTTTCACAATTTGCTTATGTCCGGACCTCCCGGAGGCGGAAAGAGTATGATTGCCAGAAGGATTCCGGGAATATTGCCGAAGCTTACACAAGAGGAATGCTTAGAGGTTTCTGCAATTTATAGCGTGGCAGGTAAGTTAAGTGATGAGGTCCCTTTGATTACTGTCAGGCCATTTCAAAATCCGCATCATACCATATCCAATGCAGCTTTGGTGGGTGGTGGTATACATGTGCACCCCGGGGTGATTTCTTTGGCGCACAGAGGGGTATTATTTTTAGATGAGTTGACGGAATTTCCCCGTAATATTTTGGAATGCTTACGACAACCTTTGGAAGAACATGAAGTCAGTATCGCCAGGAGCCATGGAAAATATAATTATCCGGCAAATTTTATGTTGGTATGTGCCATGAATCCTTGCAGATGTGGTTATTATCCGGACAAAAACAGATGTACCTGTTCCGAAAAAGAAATTACAAATTATTGGAATAAGTTGTCCGGTCCCTTGCTTGACAGAGTTGATATGTATGTAGAAACCTCACGTGTAGATTTGGATAGGTTGCAGAGTGGAGGAAGGGAAGAAACTACAGAAATAATTCGAAAACGAGTGGCAGAGGCCAGGAAGAGACAGGAGAAACGTTTTGTAAAGAAGAATTACTCCTTTAATTCAGAAATGACCGCTGTGGATATCGAACAGTTTTGTGTGCTTGGGAAAAAGGAGAAACAGATTATGGAGTTGGCATATGAACGGTTGAAATTAAGCGCAAGAACGTATCATAGAGTATTGAAGGTGGCAAGGACAATTGCGGATTTGGATGGGTGTGAGGAGATTTCGGCAAAACATATTAGTGAGGCATTGTCTTATCGATTTATAGACCGAAGCAAATAGGAGAAGAATAAATGACAGATAAATATATGTATTGGTTGGATACCATAGAGGGGTTAGGGAAAACAACAAAAAAGAATTTAATACAAGCTTTTGGCAGTGCAAAGGAGGTGTATTATGGTCGGGAACGGCTGATAAATTGCATATTAGAGGATAAAAAACAGGAATTATTTTGGAAAGCCAGACGAAGTCGGGATATTTATAAAGAATTTGAAAATATATGTGCTGAAAACATTCAGATGGTATCTTTGTATGACGCTGAATATCCGGAAAAACTAAGGTATATACCGGATGAACCGTTTTGTCTTTATTATCGTGGGAGTTTGCCAAAAGAAGAACTGCCGTCGGTTGCAATTATTGGTGCCAGGGAATGCTCTCAGTATGGAGAGTATATAGCCGGTGAATTAGGGAAATCTCTGGGAGAGTGTGGAATACAGGTGATTAGCGGTATGGCGAAGGGGATTGACGGTATCAGTCAAGGTGCGGCTTTAGAAGCGGGTGGTAATTCCTTTGGTGTGCTGGGATGTGGCGTGGATATATGTTATCCAAAGTCAAATAAAAGATTGTATGAAAGACTTTTAGAACGAGGAGGTATTATTTCTTCTTATCCACCGGGAACTATGCCTATGTCAAAGCTCTTTCCACCAAGAAACCGGATTGTCAGCGGACTTGCGGATGTATTAGTAGTCATAGAGGCCAGACAGCGAAGCGGAACGGCCATTACAGTGGAGATGGCGCTGGAACAGGGACGTGATATTTATGCAGTACCCGGGCGTGTGACAGACAGGTTGAGTGACGGTTGCAATAAAATGATAAAAGAAGGAGCTCATGTATTTTTATCGCCACAGGATTTTGTGGAGGATTTAAAGCAGCTTTTGCCGGGAAAGATGGAAAAAGCGCTCTTAGGACATGTGACAGAAAATATCAAAGGAAATCAATCTTCTGATAAGGAGGATGCCTCATCCAACAATAAGAAAACCTATGTGTGGGATGATACTCTGATATCGGAAATATTAGAAGTATTGGATTATTATCCGCAGTCCATGGAGCAAATAATGGAGCTTTTACAGACTCGCTTTAAAACAGAAGTGAAGCAGGAGAAACTTTCATCAGAGCTTATGTTAATGTGTTTGTATGGATTAGCGAATCAGGAAAGTTCCGGGTGGTTTTCGAAGATTATATAAATGAACTTTACACATAAAAAACTTTTTAGTATAATTATATAAAAACTAAAAAGGAGAAGGTAAGAATGGAGGAGTATATGCCTACAAATGCGGAAGTAATTGAGAATTTAGCAAGAAAATTGGAACGTGTTCGGATATTAAATGATTTAAAAGCGTGTCAAACATTAGAAGAATATCAAGAATTAACCTTAAAATACGAAGCGCTTTGTAGCGATGACAAAAAATAAATATTGACATTGACGTAATGTATACCTTTATACTGAAATCAGTAGTTGATTGATAAAACATTTAAAGAATAATTCCTTTTTACATAGTTTACGAAGGATTATGGCAGAGAAAGACTGTATTACCATAGGAATTATTAGTCATTTGTACATTTGCAGAAAGAAGGTGGCAAGATGAAAATCGCAGTCTTAGCAGATATTCACAGTAATTATATAGCTTTGCAAGAAGTTCTGGAGCATGCAAAAGAACAGGGAGTGGAGCGATATATTTTTCTTGGAGATTATATAGGTGAATGTGGGAATCCCCAGAGAACCATGGATATGATTTATGAGGTGCAGAAAAGTTATCCTTGCTATTTTGTGAAAGGAAATAAGGAAGATTGTTGGCTTGGATTTGTAAAGGATGAGGGAAGTTGGCTGAAATATGGAGACTCTATTACCGGGACATTGCTTTATCAGTATGAGCGTAGAAGAGAGAAGGAACAGCAGTTTTTTGAAGAATTACCTGTTGCACGGAAAGTTGTTATAGAGGGCTATCCTGCCATTACCATATGTCATGGTTCGCCGGTACATAGTAATCAAAGTATGCGTGAGAATGATGAAGAAACACAAAAAGTGATGGAGGCATGTGATACCAATATCATTTTATTTGGTCATACTCACAGACGTCGTATCATTAAACATAATGGTAAAATGGCTTATAATCCCGGTTCTGTAGGTGCGCCATTAGAAAGTAACGGAAAAGCACAGTATATGATATTACAGGCAGAACGAGGAGCTTGGAAGGTGGATTATCAGGATGTGGAATATAAAGTGGAAGATACTATTCGACTGATGCATCAGGAGGGATTAGATAAGTATGCCCCTTGTTGGTGTAAAATAACTGAAAGTCTATTGCGTACCGGAAACATATCTCATGGTCAGGTATTGCGCAGGGCTATGGAGCTTTGTTACCAGGAAACAGGAGCTTGCAATTGGCCGGACATTCCGGAATCTTATATGTTAAAGAGCTTGAAAGAACATGATATTACGTAAGGCAAGATTTCGAAATAAAGAAAGTATATGGGGTTGCAGGGATGTGTAGTATAGCGACGCTAAAGAGTGTTAAAATTTTAGTATTATCTTTGAAAAGACATGGTAAATAGAATAAAAATATGATAAAATTCCTTCTATATGGGTAATTTAAAATTACGGATATAGGAGGGTTTTTTTATGTACCGTGATCATACAAAAGTCATTCAAATCGGAGATAGAAAAATTGGTGGTGGCAATCCAATTTTAATTCAGTCCATGACCAATACAAAGACAGAAAATGTAGAAGCAACCGTAGCACAAATATTGGAATTAGAGAAGGCCGGTTGTGAGATTATACGTTGTACGGTGCCTACTTTAGAGGCTGCAAGGGCACTTGCAGAGATTAAGAAACAAATTCATATTCCTTTGGTGGCGGATATTCATTTTGATTATAAAATGGCCATAGCAGCGATGGAGTACGGTGCAGATAAAATCCGCATTAATCCCGGTAATATCGGCAGTTTAGATAGAGTAAAAGCTGTAGTGGATATGGCGAAGGAGCGTTACATCCCCATTCGTGTGGGTGTAAACAGTGGTTCGTTAGAAAAGCAGTTAGTTGAAAAATATCATGGTGTAACTGCAGAGGGTATTGTGGAAAGTGCATTGGATAAGGTGAAGATTATCGAGGATTTAGGATACGATAATTTAGTTATCAGTATTAAGTCTTCGGATGTATTAATGTGTGTTAAAGCCCATGAGCTTTTGGCGGATCAAACCCAGTATCCGTTACATGTAGGTATTACAGAGTCCGGCACGATACAGAGTGGCAATATTAAATCAGCTATCGGTTTGGGTATCATCTTAAATCAAGGTATTGGTGATACGATTCGTGTATCTTTGACCGGTAATCCGGTAGAAGAGATTAAGTCTGCGAAATTAATCTTGCGTACCTTGGGACTTCGGAAGGGTGGAATTGAAGTGGTTTCCTGCCCGACTTGTGGCAGAACGCAAATTGACTTAATCGGTTTGGCACAAAAAGTGGAGAAGCTAGTAGAAGATTATCCCTTGGATATTAAGGTGGCAGTTATGGGGTGTGTAGTAAATGGCCCCGGAGAAGCAAAAGAAGCGGATTTGGGCATTGCCGGTGGCATTGGTGAAGGACTTTTAATAAAAAAGGGTGAAATTGTGAAAAAAGTGCCGGAGGAATTGTTGTTACAGACTTTAAAAGAAGAACTGGATAATTGGCAGTAAGTAATGAACAACGCGAAACCCCGTGCATTAGGTAATACGAAGCATTTTGGGTGGTACTGCACAGGAATCAATGAGAGTGTGCGGGGAAAGTATAATAGAAATGAGGAATTGGTGTGGGAAAACCGTTTTTAGAAGTGTTTCCTTCTTTGAAGCTGGAAAAAAATGTTCATGATATTATGGAACAGACTACAGTGGAAAAAGTATCGGCGACAAAGAGAAAGGATTATTTGAGAGTATATATTCTGAGTGGTCGATTGATTATGAAAGAAGATATTTGGCAAGTGGAAGAGGCTATTAAGGGGCAACTTTTTCCAAATGCTAATTTGATTGTTAAAATATATGAGAAGTTTGAGCTGTCCAGTCAATACAATCCACAGAAGCTTTTAGATGTATATTTTGATAGTATTTTGAAGGAAGTTCGTGAGTATTCCCATGTGGAATATAATATTTTAAAGAATGCGCAGTTTACGTTCCCACAGGAAAATCAAGTTCTTGTGAATCTGGAGGATTCGGTAATCGCCAGAAGCAAGGAAGAGGATTTGACCAATATTTTGCAAAAGATTTTGGTGGAGCGTTGTGGCTTTTCGGCGGCTATTCATATGCAGTACAGAGAAGCAAAAGAAAGTAAGTATTCGGAAGAAGATGAACTGAAGATTAAGCAGGAAGTGGCACAGATTTACAAGCGTATTGCTAAAAGTAAAGGACTTTCTGAGGAAAATTTTGTGGATCCCGGTCAAACGGAGCCTGCTGCGGGTGGAGGATCTACGGACAATGCAAGTGGTGGTACTCTTTCCGGTGAAAGTGTAAAGGAGAAAGAAGCCAAAACAGGAAGCAATACCGGTACAGGAACAAAGCTATCTGGTAGTAATGTGGAAAAGGTTGTGAAATTGCCCGGTAGTAAAGGTGGCTTTAAAAAAGGTGAGTATAAGAAAGAATTTAAGAATGGCGGTGATTACGGCAGGAGCGTGAAGCGTTCGGATAATCCGGATGTGCTTTATGGTCGTGATTTTGAAGAAGAAGCCATGCGTTTGGATGAGCTTATTGGTGAAATGGGTGAAGTGGTAATCCGTGGTAAGATTATGTCCACCGATAAGCGTGAAATTAAGAATGAAAAGACCATCTACATGTTTGAAGTGACGGATTTTACGGATACGATTACGGTGAAAATGTTTGCGCGTAATGAGCAAATGCCGGAAATCGAAGGCAGCGTGAAAAGTGGTGCCTTTGTAAAAATTAAAGGCATCAGCATGATGGATAAGTTCGACCATGAGCTGACCATTGGTTCCATTACCGGTATAAAGAAGATTCCGGACTTTACTACTACTAGAATGGATACAGCAGCCAAAAAGAGAGTAGAGCTACACTGTCATACGAAGATGAGTGATATGGATGGTGTTTCCGAGGCGAAGGATATTGTTAAGCGCGCCTATAAATGGGGACATAAGGCGATTGCTATTACAGATCATGGTGCGGTACAAGGCTTTACAGATGCAAATCATGTATGGGATGATTTGTGGAAGGAAGAGAAAAATAAGCGTAAAGAAGCCGGAGACGAGAATCCGGATAGGCAAGATTTCTTTAAAGTAATCTACGGTGTGGAAGCCTATGTGGTAGATGATTTGAAACAGATTGTGACCGGAACACAGAATCAGGATTTCGATGGTGATTTTGTGGTGTTTGATATTGAGACCACCGGTTTTTCGCCTATTAAAAACCGCATTATCGAAATTGGTGCAGTGAAGGTACAAAAGGGAGAAATTACGGATAGATTTTCTGCTTTTGTAAATCCTGATGTGCCCATTCCCTTTGACATTGAAAAACTAACAGGCATTAATGATAGCATGGTAATTGATGCACCCCAGATAGATATTGTGTTACCTCAGTTTTTGGAGTTTAGTGAAGGTTGCGTATTGGTAGCGCACAATGCAAACTTTGATATGAGCTTTATTATTGAAAATGCCAGTCGTCTGGGATATACAACAGATTTTACATATGTGGATACAGTGCCTATTGCCAGAATATTGCTTCCGGGTCAGGCAAAGCATACTTTGGATGCAGTAGCGAAGGGGCTTGGTGTTGTATTAGATAATCATCATCGTGCAATAGATGATGCAGAGGCTACAGCACAGATTTTTGTAAAGATGCTTCCCATGCTTCGGGATATGGGAGCAGAGGATTTGGCACAGGTAAATGAGATGGGAGCTTCCAGTGTGGAGTTGATTAAGAAGCTTCCTACGTACCATGGTATTATTTTAGCGAAAAACGATTTGGGAAGAATAAATTTATATCGTTTGGTATCGGCTTCCCATTTGACCTATTACAGCAAACGCCCACGTGTCCCTAAGAGTCTGATTGAGAAATATCGCGAAGGTTTGATTCTGGGTAGCGCCTGTGAAGCAGGTGAACTTTATCGTGCCATTTTGGACGAAAAGAGCGATGCGGAAATATCCAGAATTGTGAATTTCTATGATTATCTGGAAATTCAACCTACGGGCAATAATAAATTCATGATTGCTTCCGAAAAGGTAGCAAATGTTAATTCCATAGAGGATATTCAGGAAATCAACAGACGTATTGTGAATTTGGGAGAACAGTTTCATAAGCCGGTAGTAGCAACCTGTGACGTACATTTCTTGGATCCCGAGGACGAAATTTACCGTCGTATTATTATGGCTGGTAAGGGCTTTGCAGATGCGGATGACCAGGCTCCTTTGTATTTACATACTACAGAGGAAATGCTGGAGGAGTTTTCTTATTTAGGCTCTGATAAGGCAAGGGAAGTGGTAATTACCAATACTAATATGATTGCAGATATGTGTGAGGTGATCGCACCGGTACGTCCGGACAAGTGTGCGCCGGTCATTGAAGATAGTGATAAAACCCTTACAGATATTTGTTATAACAAGGCGCATGAAATCTATGGGCCTCAACTGCCGGAAATCGTTGAAGCCAGACTTCAGAGAGAATTAAATTCTATTATCAGCAATGGTTTTGCGGTTATGTATATTATTGCCCAGAAGCTGGTGTGGAAGTCGGTGGAGGATGGTTATCTGGTAGGTTCCAGAGGTTCGGTAGGAAGTTCTTTTGTAGCTACTATGTCCGGAATTACAGAAGTAAATCCATTGCCGCCACATTATTATTGCAGTGACTGTCATTATGTGGATTTTTATAGTGAACATGTAAAGAAATATGCAGATATGGGTGCGGCAGGAATTGATATGCCGGATATGGATTGTCCTAAGTGTGGAAAAAAACTTCATAAGGACGGATTTGATATTCCTTTTGAAACTTTCTTGGGATTTAAGGGGGATAAAGAGCCGGATATTGACTTAAACTTCTCGGGAGAATATCAGTCCAAGGCTCATAAATATACAGAGGTTATTTTCGGTGCCGGTCAAACCTTCCGTGCAGGTACCATTGGTACCTTGGCAGATAAGACCGCATTCGGTTATGTAAAGAATTATTTTGAAGAACGTGGAAAAGCTAAGAGAGCGGCAGAGATTACACGTATTTCCCTGGGATGTACAGGCGTGCGTCGTAGTACCGGTCAGCATCCGGGTGGTATTATTGTACTTCCCTTCGGTCAGGATATTAATTCCTTTACACCGGTACAGCATCCGGCAAATGATATGACCACGGATACCATTACAACACACTTTGATTATCATTCCATTGACCACAACTTGTTGAAGCTTGATATTCTGGGACACGATGATCCGACCATGATTCGTATGTTGCAGGATATGACCGGTGTGGATCCGGTAACCATTCCTTTGGATGATAAAAAGGTAATGAGCTTGTTCCAGAACACATCCGCTTTGGGAATTACACCGGAGCAGATTGGTGGAACCCAGCTGGGAGCATTGGGTATTCCGGAGTTTGGTACGGACTTTGCTATGCAGATGGTTATTGATGTTAAACCTCAGACTTTTTCGGATTTGGTGCGTATTGCCGGACTTTCTCATGGTACGGACGTATGGTTGGGCAATGCACAGACTTTGATTCAAAGCGGTCAGGCTACTATTTCTACAGCCATCTGTACCCGTGACGATATTATGACTTATTTAATTCGTATGGGGGTGGAGGCGGATGCTTCCTTTAAGATTATGGAGGCAGTCCGTAAAGGTGTAGTTGCTAAGGGAAAGAGTGATAAGTGGCCTGAGTGGAAGCAGGATATGTTAAATCATGGTGTACCGGAATGGTATGTATGGTCCTGTGAAAAGATTAAGTACATGTTCCCTAAGGCTCATGCAGTAGCTTATGTTATGATGGCTTGGAGAATAGCGTATTGCAAGATATATCATCCTTTGGCGTATTATGGAGCGTTCTTTAGTATTCGTGCCAAAGCATTCTCTTACGAGATTATGTGTCAGGGGCAGATGCATCTGGAAGATATTATGGCTGACTATAAGAAGCGTTCGGACACTTTGTCCAATAAAGAAAAAGAAGCTTATGGTGACATGAGAATTGTGCAGGAAATGTATGCAAGAGGCTATGAGTTTATGCCTATTGATATTTTTAGTGCTCAGTCCAGATTGTTCCAAATAGTGGATGGAAAGCTAATGCCTTCTTTAAGCAGTATTGAAGGTTTAGGTGAAAAAGCAGCAGATGCCATTGTGGAAGCAGCGAAGGATGGCCCGTTCCTTTCAAAGGATGATTTCCGAGACAGAACCAAGGTGTCTAAGACGGTTATTGAGATTATGAGTAATTTGGGACTTTTAGGTGACCTGCCTGAGTCGAATCAGATTAGTCTCTTTGACTTTGTCAGCTAGTCATAGCAAGAAGATTGTGTTAAAATAAATGCGGAGGTAAGCGCTTTATGAATTGCAAAGAGTTTGAAAAACTAATTCCTGATTATGTGCATAAAAAGCTGGACTTTGTAACAACAAAGCGCTTTGCTGAGCATTTGAATATTTGTCCTAATTGTAAAGAAGAACTGAATATACAATTTTTGGTAAACGAAGGTTTAAACCGCTTAGAGGATGGAAATGCCTTTGATTTACAAAATGAAATGAAAGAATTGGTAAAAGAAGCAGATAAGAAAGTAAAAAGGCATGAAAACTTCTTGAAAATGGGCCGATTGGTAGAACTTTTAGTTGTGGCAGGTATTGCAGTGATTGTATTTTTAATTATTTATATTTAGTGAGGGACTTCGGTGAGCAAGAAATTAGTTTTAATTGATGGGCATAGTATTTTAAATAGAGCTTTTTATGGTGTACCGGATTTGAGCAATGCCAAAGGTCTCCATACGAATGCAATCTATGGCTTTTTGAATATTTTATTTAAAATTTTGGAAGAAGAGAAGCCGGATTATCTGGCAGTAGCTTTTGATGTGAAAGCACCTACCTTTCGTCATGAAATGTTTGCAGAGTATAAAGGTACCCGTAAGCCTATGCCGGAGGAATTGCGCGAACAGGTTCCGGTTATGAAGGATGTACTCCGTGCCATGAATGTAGTAATCGTAGAGCAGGCAGGTTTGGAAGCGGATGATATTCTGGGAACATTAGCTAAGAGGGCAGAGGCTGATGGCATGGAGGTGGCTTTGGTTTCCGGTGATAGGGATTTGCTTCAGATTGCTACGGATATTATTAAAATACGTATACCGAAAACCAAACAGGGACGAACAGAAATAGAGGATTATTATGCAAAGGATGTTTTGGCTGCATATCAGGTAACACCCTTGCAGTTTATTGAGTTAAAGGCTTTAATGGGGGATACTTCGGACAATATTCCGGGTGTGCCTAAGATTGGTGAAAAAACAGCCACATCCCTTATGGTAGAGTATGGTTCCATAGACAATATTTATGCCCATATTGAAGAAATCAGCAAAAAGAGTATTAAAGAAACGTTGCAGAATAACCGTGAATTGGCAAATTTAAGTAAGGCGCTGGCAACCATAAAGACGGATTGCGACTTCGCTTTTGATTACGAGGCTGCGAAGGCGGAAGGATATTTTACAAAAGAAGCTTATCAGTTGTTTAAACAGTTGGAGTTTAAGAACATGCTCAGCCGCTTTGAGGATGCGGATGCCGGAAGTTCCAATGAAGAAATCATAAAAGGCTTTCATATAGTAGAGTCAAAGGAAGAGATGGTAAAGATTCTGAAGACGGCAGAAAAGAAGATCGATAAGATCGGTCTGTTTGTGTTGTCCCGGGAGACAAAGTTCTTAGGTCTTGCCATTACATTAAGTGAAAAAGAGTCTTATTTTTATTATCAGGACGCAGTGGTACCACAAAACCAACAGTTGTCTTTATTTGATATGTATGAGGAGCCACAAGATGCTACGGAATTGTTAGAGGGGTTGAAAATACTAACCGGTAAAGTAAAAGTAGCTACCTTGGATGTAAAGACGCAGTATCCTTTTGTACAAACAGAAGATACCACCAAGTATTTCGATGTGATTATCGGAGCATATTTGCTGAATCCTTTGAAAAATGATTATGATGGGGAGAGCATTGCACAGGAGCATCTTGGATTAACCATTCCCGGTCAAAAGGAAGTGTTTGGTAAGAAAACAGTGGGAGAGCTGGCAAAAGAAGATTTGCAGACCGTAGCACAATACTTTATGTATCAGTCCTATGTGGCATATGTGGCAGAAAAAGTGCTGTGTGAAAAGTTAAAAGAAACCAATATGCTTTCTTTGATGAAAGAGATAGAGATGCCCTTATCCTTTGTTCTTTATGATATGGAATGCGAAGGCGTGGTGGTAAAGCGGGAAGAATTAAAGGAATACGGAGAGGCACTTTGTGACCGTATTGAAGAATTGGAAAAGAGTATTCATGCCAAAGCAGGTGTGAACTTTAACATAAATTCACCAAAACAATTAGGTGAGGTGTTATTTGAGCAGATGAAAATACCGGGTGGTAAGAAAACGAAAACCGGTTATTCTACTGCGGCGGATGTGCTGGAGAAGCTGGCACCGGAGCATCCTATTGTAAATGAAATATTGGAATATAGGGGATTAACAAAATTAAAATCTACCTATGCGGATGGTTTGGCAGTGTATATTAAAGAGGACCATCGTATTCATACCAGCTTTAATCAGACGATTACTGCAACGGGACGTATTAGTTCTACGGAGCCCAATTTGCAGAATATTCCAATCCGCACAGAACTTGGCAGAAAGCTGCGTAAGGTATTTGTACCCGGAGAAGGCTGTGTATTGATGGATGCGGATTATTCCCAAATTGAGTTACGTGTGTTGGCACATTTGTCCGGTGATGAGGAATTAATCCAGGCTTATCAAATGGACCAGGATATTCATAAGATTACAGCATCTAAGGTATTTAAAACACCTTTAGAGGAAGTGACTTCTTTACAGAGAAGAAATGCCAAGGCAGTTAATTTCGGAATTGTGTATGGTATCAGTTCCTTTGGACTTAGCCAGGATTTAAGTATTAGCCGAAAAGAGGCAGCGGAATATATCGAACAATATTTTGCAACCTATCCGAAGGTAAAGGAATATTTGGAACAGTTGGTAAAGGATGCCAAAGAGAAGGGATATATTACTACCATGTTTGGACGTAGACGTCCCATACCGGAGCTTAGTTCCTCCAACTTTATGCAACGTTCCTTTGGAGAACGGGTGGCTATGAATTCACCTATTCAAGGTACCGCGGCGGATATTATTAAAATAGCTATGATAAAGGTCTGGAAAGCGCTTAAAGAGGCAGGTCTTCAGTCAAAGCTGATTTTGCAGGTACATGATGAATTGTTGATTGAAACCAGAGTGGATGAAGTAGAGCAGGTACGTCGGATCCTGACCGAAAACATGCAACAGGCTGCAAATATGAAGGTAGAGCTGGCAGTGGATTTGCATGTGGGTGATAATTGGTATGAGGCCCACTAAAACAGACATAAGTGTAGGGTTGGAAAAGTTACAGTATAGAGGAATGGAGACAGTGTATGCATTTGATTGGAGTAACCGGTGGTGTTGGAGCCGGTAAATCGGCAATTTTGTCATATATTGAGAAGCATTATAAATGTAAGATTTATTTGGCGGATGAAGTGGCGAATCTAATTAAGCTAAAAGGTGAAGTCTGCTATGAGGAGTTGGTAAAGCTTCTGGGAGAAGAAGTTATGGATGAAAACGGAGAGATTCACAAAGGCAAAATGGCAGCTATGATTTTTTCTGATGAGGAGCTTTTGGAACAGGTAAATCAAATTGTACATCCTCAAGTACGGATATATTTGGAAAAACGCATAAAAGAGGCGTTGGAAAGCGGTGAAGTAGAGCTTATGTTTATTGAAGCAGCCCTTTTGATTGAAGCCGGATATAAAGAGATTGTGGATGAGCTTTGGTATATTTATGCTGATGTGGATGTAAGGCGTAAACGTTTGATACGAAGCAGAGGTTATTCTATAGAGAAGATTGAACAAATTATGGAATCACAGCTAACAGAAGAGGTTTTTCGTAAAGAATGTGATTTTGTTATTGACAACAGCGGTGATTTAGAAGAAAGTTATAAGCAGATTAGAAAAAAACTGGAGGCATTTACATGGCAAGAGTGAAAAAAGAGCAGGAGCTTGTATTTGGTCTGGATATTGGAACAAGAAGCATCGTAGGTACAGTTGGATATCGTGACGGAGCCAGATTTCATGTGATAGCACAATATGTAAAAGAGCATGAAACCAGAGCTATGATGGATGGTCAGATTCATGACATTGGTAAGGTAAGTGAAACCATACGTCAGGTAAAGGAAGCTTTGGAGAAGCAAATTAATAAAAAGCTTACTATGGTATGTATTGCTGCCGCAGGTCGTGTGCTTCGTACTGTAACTACCAATGTGGTACATACCTATACTTCTGAGCATGAAGTGACTTTGGAAGATGTATATGCGTTGGATACCTTGGGGGTAGAAAAAGCATTTGAGGAATTTACTGCGGCCAATGATATGGATATGCAGTTTTATTGTGTTGGATATACAGCCATTCGCTATTATTTAAATGGCTATGTGATTGGTAATTTGGAAGGACATAAGGCAAAAAGTATTGGTGTGGATTTGATTGCTACATTCTTGCCTGATGATGTTGTAGATGGCTTATATAAGGCAGTGAATGGAGCAGGTTTGCAGGTGGCAAATCTTACATTAGAGCCAATTGCGGCAATTCAGGTAGCGATTCCGGAAAAATTCAGATTATTGAATCTTGCACTTGTGGATGTGGGCGCAGGTACCAGTGATATTTCTATTACAAAGGAAGGTACTATTACAGCTTATGGTATGATTCCGGTAGCCGGTGACAGCTTAACGGATGTGATTTTGCAGCATTGTCTGGTAGATTTTGATACTGCAGAACGGATTAAACGAAGCGCCGGTGAAATGGATGTGATTGAATACTCTGATATTTTAGGATTTCCACAGACCATTACTGCAGAAGAGGTAAATGCATTAGTACAGCCTGCCATAAAGAATATGACGAAGCAGGTGGCTGATTGTATTAAAGAATTAAACGGAGATAAGCCGGTTAGTGCAGTGTTTATTGTTGGTGGTGGTGGTACTATGGCCGGATATACCGAGTGTCTGGCGGAAGAGCTGGCGTTGGTTAAGGAACGTGTGGCAATTCGTGGAAAAGAAGTAATGCAAGCCATTGAATTTGAAGTAGAGAATCCACAGCAGGATTCTTTGATGGTGACACCAATTGGTATTTGTTTAAGTTATTATGAGCAGAATAATAATTTTATCTTTGTAAGCTTTAATGAGGAACGTGTAAAGCTGTATGACAATGGTAAATTGTCCGTAGTGGATGCGGCGATTGCGTCCGGTTTTGCTAATGAAGATTTGTTCCCTAAGCGTGGAGCCGGTGTGGTATATACTGTAAATGGTACCAGCAAGATGCAAAGAGGATATTTGGGCGAAGCTGCAACTATTACCGTAAATGGTAAGGAAGCAGATATTCATACTAAGATTGTGAATGGTGATAAGGTAGTGGTAAATCCTTCCACCATGGGTGAACCTGTGAATGTGACATTATCGAAATTACCTGAGCTTCGTGAGAAGTTTGTGGTTACCGTAAACGGTAGCGAAGTAACTTTGGACAGAACGGCAATGGTAAATGGTAACAGGGAGTTATCTTCTTATGTAATTCAGGACGGAGATGTGATTGAAGTTACTAATTGTTACACGGTGCAGCAGATTGCAGAGTATGCAGATGTGATTTTGGACGAAAGTATTAAGATTTCCGTGAATGATGTGGCAGCAAAGCCGGATACCATGGTTTATAATCAGTTTACAGTATGTTTTGAAAAGGTAGAGGTGCCGAAAGCAGAGGAACCTTCAGAAGATGCATGGCAAGAAGACTGTGAGACGGAGGAAGGACGGGAACCCTTGGAAGAGTGGTCTGAAGAGGTATCGAAAGCTTCCGTGGAGGGCGCAAATGTAGAATCTGCGCAGAAGGCAAGTGCTGATAGTATAAAGGAAGCAGAAGACAGTTCTGCTAACGATACAGAAGCATTGGCAGAATCTGCACCGAAAAAGATTGAGAACCAAATTGTGGCGGTTATTGTTAACCGTAAGCCTATTGTTATGCAGGGCAAAAAAGAATATGTCTTTGTAGATGTGTTTGATTATATTGACTTTGATTTGCGGGAGCCTAAGGGAAGAAGTATTGTGACAGAGATTAACGGACGTCCCGCGGAATACATGGAACTTTTGAAAGATGGAGATGTAATAGACATCTACTGGAGGAGTTAGACAGATGAGATTGTGCAGTATAGCAAGCGGAAGCAGCGGTAACTGTATTTATGTAGGTTCCGATGCTACACACTTGCTGGTAGATGTTGGTATTAGCGGCAAACGCGCGGAATGTGGTTTAAACAGCTTAGGGATTTCAGCCAGAGACTTGGACGGTATTTTAATTACCCATGAGCATGCGGACCATATTTCCGGTATTGGCGTTATGGCCAGAAAATATGAAATCCCTATTTATGCAACAGCAGGGACTATAGATTATATGAAGCATTGTAGCAGTGTGGGTAAGATTGACGAGGATTTGTTTATCGAGGTACAAGCAGATAAAAAGTTGACTATTAAAGATATTACGGTAAATCCTATGCGTATTTCTCATGATGCGGCGGAACCGGTGGCATATCGTTTTGGATATGGCACGAAAAAAGCGGCGGTTTGTACAGATTTAGGTGTGTTTAATGATTATACCGTAGAATGCTTAAGAGGTATGGATGCATTATTGCTGGAAGCAAATCATGATGTAAATATGTTACAGGTGGGACCATATCCATATTATTTGAAGCAACGTATTTTAGGCGACAGAGGACATTTGTCCAATGAGAACTCCGGAAGACTTTTAAGCCGGGTACTGCATGATGATTTACAGACCATAGTGTTGGGACACTTGAGTAAGGAAAATAATTTGCCGGAGTTAGCCTATGAGGCAGTACGTATGGAGATTACCATGGGGGATAATCCGTATAAAGCGGAAGATTTTGCGATTCAGGTGGCTAATCGTAGTGAAGTATCGCCGGTAATACAGATTGCGTAGAGTAACAGAACCATAGAATCAGTCAGATGAAGGGAATTCAATGCAAGGACTGAAGTTTAGGCGTCTTGCAAAAAAATAAAAAGTGTATATAATGAGAATGTGATTAAGAAAAGTAAGTTACAACGGAGGTTTGACATGGAAAAAACAATTATTACCGTAGTTGGTAAGGATACCGTAGGTATTATTGCAAAGGTATGTACATATTTGGCAGAGAATAGCGTGAATATTTTAGATATTTCCCAGACAATCGTTCAGGATTATTTTAATATGATGATGATTGTGGATACTTCCCGCATGAACAAGAAGCATGGTGATCTGGCAGATGAGTTGAAGGCTTTGGGCGAGGAAATCGGTGTTATGATTAAGTGCCAGAAGGAAGAAATTTTTGATAAAATGCATAGAATTTAGGAGAATATTCACATGATAAATCGTTATGAAGTGGCCGAAACCAATGAGATGATTGAAAAGGAAAATCTGGATGTAAGAACCATTACCATGGGTATCAGCTTGTTGGATTGTATTGATTCGGATTTAAAGACTTTAAATGAAAAGATTTATAACAAAATTTATGAGGCTACCAAGGATTTGGTGAAGGTGGGCGAGGAGATTTCCAAGGAATACGGTATTCCTATTGTAAATAAGCGTATTTCTGTGACCCCTATTGCTCTAATTGGTGGCGCAGCATGTAAGACTGTGGAGGATTTTGCATCGATTGCAAAGACCCTGGATAAAGTAGCACATGAAGTAGGCGTGAATTTTATCGGTGGCTACTCCGCGCTGGTAAGTAAAGGTATGACACCTGCAGATGAGTTGCTGATTCGTTCCATTCCGTTAGCACTCTCTACTACAGAGAGAGTATGTAGCTCTGTTAATTTAGGCTCCACCAAAACCGGTATCAACATGGATGCGGTGAAGCTTATGGGTGAAATGATTAAAGAAACCGCAGAATATACCAAGGAGCAGGATTCTTTGGGATGTGCCAAGCTGGTAGTATTCTGTAATGCACCGGATGATAATCCGTTTATGGCTGGAGCCTTCCATGGTGTGACAGAAGCGGATAAGATTATTAACGTAGGTGTCAGTGGTCCGGGTGTAGTAAAGACTGCATTGGAAAAGGTGCGCGGCGAGAACTTTGAAATACTATGCGAAACCATAAAGAAGACTGCTTTTAAGGTAACACGTGTAGGCCAGTTGGTAGCCCAGGAAGCATCTAAAATTTTGGGTGTTCCTTTCGGCATCGTAGATTTGTCGTTAGCACCTACACCTGCAATTGGTGACAGTGTAGCGGATATTTTGTGTGAAATAGGTCTGGAATATGCCGGAGCACCGGGCACTACAGCAGCCCTTGCTTTGTTAAATGACCAGGTAAAGAAGGGCGGTGTTATGGCATCTTCCTACGTAGGTGGTTTGAGTGGTGCATTTATTCCGGTCAGTGAAGATCAGGGTATGATTGATGCGGTAGTAGCAGGTGCGTTGACTTTGGAAAAACTGGAAGCTATGACTTGTGTATGTTCTGTAGGTTTAGATATGATTGCCATTCCCGGTAACACCAAGGCAACTACCATTTCCGGTATTATTGCAGATGAAATGGCCATCGGTATGGTGAATCAGAAGACCACCGCAGTACGTATTATTCCTGTGATTGGTAAGGGAGTAGGTGAAACTGTAGAATTTGGTGGACTTTTAGGTTATGCACCGATTATGCCGGTAAATCCTTTCTCTTGTGATGCCTTTGTAAATCGTGGCGGTAGAATTCCGGCACCGATTCATAGCTTTAAGAATTAGAGTGGTGATATAAAAAACTCCTGCCGGCTTCTATAATATCCTATTCGGACACGTTCTCACTTGATGAAAAACGTAACAAATACAAAGAGAATCGCTTGCAATTCTCTCAAAGTTTGCTACGCAAACTTTTGGGCTCGAAAAGACCTCGCCAAGTGCTGACGTTTTTCAACAGTCCTCATTAGGATAATATAGAAGCCGGCAGGAGTTTTTTGTTTCTTTACAAAATTACAATCGGAGTCGAATATTCATTATACATAGGCACTTTTGCTTTCGAAGCACGGATGCTGCTGTAAATATCGTTAATGGTTATATCTTTCTTCAGCATTTCGTATGCATCCGGTGATAATTTGTCGGAGGCATCAGCCAGCTTAGTAACCAATGGAATCTGAGTGTATTTATCGATTTCGCTTAAGAGTGGAGCAGATTCCTTGCGGAAACCTAAAACTCTTGCATAGGGTGTGATACCTAAATTGTTCATGTAGTTGTCCAAATCATCCTTGCGCATATTTAAAAGGATGTGGAAGAGACACCGACTGATACGTGAGTAGGTCACTTCTTTGGTCTTTAATAAATCACAAAAAGCTTCATATCCATCGAAATTATACAAATTATTACAAATGCGGTCGGATAAGGCATGAGATACATCTACATAATCGGTAAAACCTTTGTCCCGCTCAGCCAATAATTTATAATACAAAATTTCTGAGAAATCATTCAAGTGAATCAACTCATTATTCTGCAAATAATTCTCCAAGATAGCATAAGAAGCATCCGGCATTTGATTGTTTAGTTCGGAAACTTTCACACCGGACCATAATGCCTGGCGAAGTGCAGTGGCAGAACTTTGGTTAATTCCCAAACGCATATCATGATAACCGGAGCCATAACGCTTAGTGGTCAAAGGTGTGATGGCACTGTCTTGCTTCATAATGCTTTTAATATATTCGATACCCAAAATGTTGTTTGGTGTATTTAAAACAGATATATGGGCACTTAATTCAGGCGCTATCTTAATTAGTGCAGAAGTACGTGCGGAAGGATAAGTCTGACCGCTTCGAAGGTGTGATTGCAGACATTCCTTGTATTCCGGAGATTCCTCCAAAAGTATTTTGGCAATTTTTTGCAAAAGTTCCACATCGCCGCATTCGCTTCCAAAGCACAAATGAGTTACGGCACCTAATTTATCTAATAATGAAACTGCACCCATAGCAAAATACTCTGCGCTACCCGCGGAGTAGTAGGAGGGTAATTCCAATATTAAATTCGCGCCACAGGATAAGGCAGCTTTGGCACGGGCATATTTATCCATAATGGCAGGGGTGCCTCGTTGCATAAAATTTCCACCCATGACAATAATAGTATAGTCTGCTCCGGAAAGCTCTTTGGCCTTTTGAAGCTGGTAAAGATGACCATTGTGAAGGGGATTATATTCCGCTACAATACCACAAATATTCATATCTATACCATCCTTTCAGATAATATTAACGAAATATCGTCAAAAAGTATTAACGGCGTGTGTGAAAAAAATAACACAAACTGAAAACGCTTACATGAACGTAATTCTTGAAGTTTTAATGCGAGGAGTTTGATTGCTTTGTATTCAAAAATGTACAATTTTTCGAATATTTCAACTTGTCTCTCCTTGTTATATTTAGTATAATATAGTCAACGAGGTTTGTTAAGTAAAAAATTCATAAAAATGTAAATTAATTTGAGAGGGTTATGCGGCGAAGCCGACAGAAAGGAGAAGGTATGTCATATATTGATTTAATCAAAGACAGAGCGAGACTGGATAAGAAGACAATCGTGTTACCGGAGTCCAAGGACAAAAGAACATTGATTGCAGCGGCAAAGATTATGGAAGAGGGAATTGCCAACATTATTATGATTGGTAATGAAGAAAAGATTAGTGATGGTGCAGGCTGGTTGGAAGTAGATTTGACAGGGGTAAAAATCGTAGACCCACAGCTGGATCCGAAGCTTGAGGAATATGTAGAATTATTATATGAAACCAGAAAGTCTAAAGGTATGACCATGGAACAGGCTCGCGAGATTTTATTAAGCGATTATTTGACTTATGGTATTGTTATGGTTAAGGCAAATGATGCAGATGGCATGGTGGCAGGTGCTTGTCATTCTACTGCAGCAACACTTCGTCCGGCACTTCAGATTTTGAAGACTGCACCCGGTGTGAAGTTGGTATCTGCGTTCTTTGTTATGGATACACAGTTTAAGAATTTGGGTGAGAATGGTACCTTTATTTTTGCGGATTGTGGTTTGAATCAGGATCCTACCGCTGAGGAATTGGCAGCCATTGCAGATTCTTCTGCAAGAAGCTTTAAGGCATTGGTTGGTCCGAAACCATGTATTGCTATGCTCAGCCACTCTACGAAGGGTAGTGCAAAGCATCCTTTGGTTGATAAGGTCGTAGAAGCAACTAGAATCGCGCGCGAGGAATATCCTTGGCTTACAGTGGATGGTGAATTACAGACAGATGCGGCTTTGGTTCCTTCTGTAGCGAAGTCTAAGGCTCCGGGTAGTGTAGTTGGCGGTAATGCAAACGTACTTATCTTCCCTAACTTGGATGCAGGTAATATCGGTTATAAATTAGTACAGCGCCTGGGTGGTGCAGAGGCGTATGGTCCGATGCTTCAGGGTATTGCGAAGCCGGTAAATGATTTGTCACGTGGTTGTTCATGGCAGGATATTGTGGGTGTAGTAGCATTAACTGCAGTACAGGCTCAGCTTGTTTAAGGGCAGAGTCAAGCCGACACATACAGGTGTCAGGCTGGCTTGAGCACCTGTATGTGGAGATTTGACGAGCGAAAACGTCGAGGAAATGCGAAGCATTTTCGAGAGGTTTCTGCCCTTAAACATTAATTATAAAATTTGGAGGGAAAATATAATGAATATTTTAGTTATCAACTGTGGAAGTTCTTCTTTGAAATTCCAGTTAATTAATTCGGATACAGAGCAGTGTATCGCAAAAGGTCTTTGCGAAAGAATCGGTATTGAAGGAAGTATGATTACTTATGCTCCCGAAGGTGGCGAGAAGGAGAAGACAGTGACTCCTATGCCGGATCATACAGAAGCGATTCGATTGGTTTTGCAGGCACTTACCAATGATAAGACAGGTGTGGTTAAGAGTTTGGATGAAATCGGTGCAGTAGGTCATCGTATTGTACATGGTGGAGAGAAGTTTGCAGAAGCAACGATTATTACTGATGAGGTAATTGCTGCAATTGAAGAATGTAATGATTTGGCACCTCTTCACAATCCTGCTAATTTAATTGGTATTAATGCATGCAAGTCATTAATGGCTACAACTCCTATGGTGGCTGTATTTGATACCGCATTCCATCAGACTATGCCGGAAGAAGCATATATGTATGGTTTGCCGTATGAATATTACAAGAAATACAAGGTTAGAAGATATGGATTCCATGGTACCAGCCATTCTTATGTATCTAAGAGAGCAGCAGAGGTTTTGGGCAAAGATTACAGCGAATTAAAGACCATCGTTTGTCACTTGGGTAACGGCGCGTCTATTTCCGCAGTGAAGAATGGTGTTTGCGTGGATACTTCCATGGGTCTGACTCCATTAGAGGGACTTATTATGGGTACCCGTTCCGGTGATATTGACCCGGCTATCATTGAATTTATTGCACAGAAGGAAAACTTGAATTTAAATGAGGTACTTTCTGTATTAAACAAGAAGTCCGGTGTTTTGGGTCTTTCTGATAATTTATCTTCCGACTTCCGTGATTTGGAGGATGGGCTTTTAAAGGGCGATGAGAACGCTATCCGTACTATGAAGACCTTCTGTTATCGTGTGGCTAAGTATGTAGGTTCTTATGTGGCAGCCATGAATGGTGTAGATGTGATTTGCTTTACCGCAGGTGTTGGCGAGAACGGACCGATTGTTAGAAATATGGTTTGTGAGTATTTGGGTTATTTGGGCATTGAACTTGATCAGGAAGCAAATCATAAGAGAGGTTTGGATATTGTAATTACTACTCCTGAGTCTAAGACAAAGGTAATGGTAATTCCTACCAACGAAGAACTTGCTATCGCAAGAGAAACTGTACGTTTGGTTAAATAAAACTTAAATTTTAACCCTTGCACATATCTTTTTTCAAGAAAATGTGTAAGGGTTCTTTTTTTGATGCAAAAATGATGCCCCATTGTAGTACAAAAGATGATATACTAAAAATGGTAACATAGACAAATTGAAATTTTATTTTTGGAGGTTCAATGAAAAGAAGTATTTGTCGGATATTAACTGTAATTTGCACAACTATGTTTGGACTATGGATTCTGCAAGAGAATTCTTTGACCGTTTATGCGTCCGATATAGGCCGTGTTTCGTTGGTTCGCCAACAGTACGAAGAGTATGAAAACCGCTTTGCGTCTATTGAAACAGTGGATGATATTGAAATGCAGGGATTTGAGATTATTGAAGGACAAGTATTTCAGGAAGTATTTGAGTCCTTTGGTGATACGCCTCTGACTTTTATGGCCGCATTGGATAATAAATATAACAGATTGTCTGTTTTTTTGGCAGATGAAAGCGGCGTAATAGTATATAAAACCAACTATTTGGAAACCAATAACCGTGTTTTGGGGCAAATGAAGCAAAATACAAAAGAAATTGCGGCAGTTTCTTTTGTGGATGTAAATGCAGATGAGCAAAAGGATATTATTTTAATTACCAAGTGCATGAATGAAGATGGTGATTATGAAGGTAAATTATACAAAATCGGCGATGTTTTATTCCAGACAGAGGAAGATTTTTATAGAGACTACCGTATTTCTGATAAAATAAACCGTTTTGGTATGAATAAGAGTGCAAAGTGTATCGTTTCTTTTGTGCGTGATGGGGATTCTGCAGAGTTTTTATATACGGCTACCACCGAGGAAGAATTGCTGGAAAATGATTTTGAGATTGTGAAAGAGCAGTGTTATTACAGGGAATTTGAGAAGTTAGGACGTTTACAGGTGGTTCCCGGAATTTTTAATATGGGTGATTATGATATTTTCATGATTTATTTAATTAATTCCCAAGGAAATATTGTTTGGAGTTTTCAGCCTATGGGTGAGTATGATAATCTTTATTCCTTGCGTGGAATGTCCGGTAAGGATGTAGATGGCGACGGAATGAAGGATTTGGTAGTATTGGCCAGATACAGCTATGAGTCTGAAGAGGGCGAATTGCTGGTGGAAAGTGCCTGTTCCATTTATTATCAACGTACTGGTGGATTTGATATAGATGTTGACTTTACGGAGCAGTTTCAGTGTACGGACGAGCTTACCATGGAGGCTTTGATTAATGAAATTCGTGCTTATTGGGGTTGGGAAACAGAAGAAGTAAAGGAATATATGTTAGAAAAGAGATCTAAAGAAGCAGAATTGGCAGAGGAAAAGATAAAAGAAACAAGAGAGTTGGAAGAGAATATAGATTGACAGTAAAGTAAGGCGGGAAGAAATGATTAAAGTACTGATTGTAGATGACGAGAAAGCAATATGTGATTTAATAGATATGAACTTGAGTGCTGCAGGTTATTTTTGTAAGACGGTACAGGATGGTTTGGAAGCAATTGATATTATTGAAAGTGAAGAGTTTGATTTGATTCTTTTGGATATTATGCTTCCAGGGGCGGATGGTTATGATATTTTGGAATACATAAGACCTTTAAAAATACCAGTAATTTTTATTACGGCCAAGCATGAGGTGAAGGACCGGGTAAAGGGTTTGAAATTAGGAGCCGAAGATTATTTGGTAAAACCCTTTGATGTGGTAGAGCTTCTTGCAAGAGTGGAAGTGGTTTGCAGACGTTTTCATAAAAGCCAAAAGCTATTGCAGGTAGGTGATGTGGTAGTGGATACCCAAGCCAGAAAAGTAACTAAGGGGGGAAAAACGGTAGTTTTGACCAATAAGGAATATGGTTTGTTGCTTTTGTTTATACGCAATAAAAATGTAGCTCTTTTTAAAGAAACTCTTTATGAAAAGGTTTGGGGTGATGAATATATCGCAGACAGCCGGACCTTGGAGCTTCATGTACAACGTTTACGTAAGAAAATGTCATGGGAAGAAAATCTGGTAGCGGTATATAAAGTTGGATATCGGCTGGAAATCTAGTTGTTTGAGGGACGCTTATGAAATTTTTATATAAACTGTTATTGTGGAATATTGTAATCCTGGCAGTTTCATTGAGTGTTGGTGGCTATATATTTGTAAACTTTGTATTTAATACCTCTATGGAGAGAGAAGTCAATCAGGCCATGGAGGAAAGTAATATTTTACAGTTTGCATTTGAAACGGCGGCATTAAATATTCCTTCAAGATATGATGTGTTGCAGGATACCACCATTGAAGAGATTGGGTTTAATTTGGAAAATAGTGGTCATGGAAGCGGCAGATTGCTTCGTTTGTCAAACGAGAGCAGACAACCGCTTTATTTCAGTGACGGATTCGTGACAGAAACAGAGTTTTTACAGGAAATAACAAAGGAAAACAGAATATATAAGGTGCTTTGTGTAGGGGACTGTTATTACGTGCAGACAGGTATTCAAATGAATGTTTTGAACAGGACATTGTATTTGGAAACCATGAAGGATGTAACGCAGGTATATCATGAACGTAGCGAGGGGTTTGCGTTATATCGTAAGGTGATCTTAATGGTATTGGGAATTGCAACTGTGGTGTTATTTATTATTACTTCCTGGTTGACAAAGCCTATACGTTTGCTTACAAAGGCAACCAGAAAAATGACTGCCGGAGATTACAGCTATCGTGCGAAGGTAGTTAGTAATGATGAAATGGGTCAATTGACGGAAGATTTTAATAAGATGGCTAATTCTTTGGAAGAGAATATTAACGAATTGGAGGAAAGTGTAAAGGCCAGAGAAGATTTTATTGCTGCTTTTTCCCATGAATTAAAAACACCGTTGACTGCAATTATTGGCTATGCTGATATGTTGCGTTCCAGAAAGTTGGATGAAGAGAAACATTTTCTGTCAGCTAATTATATTTATGCGGAAGGAAAGCGTTTAGAGACAATGTCTTTTCGTCTGCTGGATTTAATTGTTACAAAGCGTGCGGAGATTGAGAAAAACGTTGTTAGTACAGAGGTATTATTTACTTATCTTAGAGAAATGTTTGGAGAGCATCCTACAGTGCGGGTATGCTGTGAATATGAAATTGCGAATATAAAGGTAGATGAAGATTTATTAAAATCGGTTCTTGTAAACTTAGTGGATAATGCTTGTAAGGCATCTAAGGAAGACGGTAAAGTGGAAATATTCGGACATAAACAGGAGAATGGTTATTTGTTTGCGGTAAAAGACTATGGTGTTGGAATACCTAAGGAGGAATGTAAGAAAATTACAGAAGCTTTTTATATGGTGGATAAGTCCAGA